>NZ_JBKJOQ010000004.1:0-64258 GCF_046595475.1 Rhizobacter sp. | reverse complement strand
GAAGCCGAGGTTCAGCGCGCGCTCCGGCGACACCACGCCGATGCCCACGGTGCGCTGCTTCCAGATGCGGTTGTCGGTGAGCAGCGTCTCGTAGTCGTCGACGTTGGCCGGAAAGCGCTGGCAGAAGTCGTCGATGAAATCGAGCAACGATCCCGAGCGGTTCTCGTTCAGTCGGGAGATGGCCTTGGCGTTGTGAATCTTCGACGCCTTGTACTGGGGCATCGAATCGGGCAGGTCACGGTAAACGCCGCCCGGCCGAAAATACGCCGCATGCATACGCGCGCCAGATACCGCTTCGTACATGTCGAACAGCGTTTCGCGTTCGCGAAAGCAGTAGATCAGCATGTTCATCGCGCCACAGTCGATGCCGTGTGCACCCAGCCACATCAGGTGATTGAGCAAGCGCGTGATCTCGGAGAACATCACGCGGATGTACTGCGCACGCTCGGGCACGTCGACCCCCAGCAGGCGCTCGATGGCCAGGCAGTAGGCGTGCTCGTTGCACATCATCGACACGTAATCGAGGCGGTCCATGTAGGGCAACGACTGGATGTAGGTCTTGCTCTCAGCCAGCTTCTCGGTGGCGCGGTGCAAGAGACCGATATGCGGGTCGGCGCGCTGGATCACTTCGCCGTCAAGCTCCAGCACGAGGCGCAGCACGCCGTGGGCGGCCGGGTGCTGCGGTCCGAAATTGAGCGTGTAGTTTTTGATTTCAGCCATGGAGTCTTGCTTCGCGCTCGCGCGCTCAGTGCAGCCCGCCGTAGTTGTCTTCGCGAATGATGCGCGGCGTGATCTCGCGCGGCTCGATCGTGACCGGCTGATAGATCACGCGTTTCTGTTCGGGGTCGTACCGCATCTCGACGTGGCCCGAGGTCGGGAAATCTTTGCGGAACGGGTGACCAATGAAACCGTAGTCGGTAAGGATGCGGCGCAGGTCGACGTGGCCTTCGAACAAGATGCCGTAGAGGTCGAAGGCTTCGCGCTCGAACCAGTTGGCTGAGTTCCAGACCGGGGTGATCGACTGCACCGAAGGCAGATCGTCATCGGGGCAAAAGACCTTGAGCCGCACGCGCCAGTTGTGGGTGATGGACAGCAGGTGCGACACCACGCCGAAGCGCAGGCCTTCTTGCGGCTCGTCTTTGTAGGCGGAGTAGTCGACGCCGCAGATATCGACGAGCTGCTCGAAGCGCAGAGCGGCACTGTCGCGCAGCTGGGTGGCCACAGCGAGGTAGTCGACCGCAGCCACGGTGATCGTGATTTCACCGCGGTCGCGCACCAGCTTCTTGATGCGCTGGCCTAATTCGGCTTCAAGTGTCGCCTGAAGAATATCGAGTCTGCTCATGGGGGCTCAGCGCGCAATGGTGTTTTCGCGGCGGATCTTGGCTTGCAGCTGCAAGATGCCGTAGAGCAGGGCCTCGGCCGTCGGTGGGCAGCCTGGCACATACACGTCGACCGGCACGATGCGGTCACAACCGCGCACCACCGAGTAGCTGTAGTGGTAGTAGCCGCCACCGTTGGCGCAGGAGCCCATGGAGAGCACCCAGCGCGGCTCGGCCATCTGGTCGTAGACCTTGCGCAAGGCCGGCGCCATCTTGTTGCACAGCGTGCCGGCGACGATCATCAGATCTGATTGGCGCGGGCTCGGGCGAAACAGCATGCCGAAACGGTCGATGTCGTACCGCGCCGCACCGGCGTGCATCATTTCAACCGCGCAGCAAGCCAAGCCAAAAGTCATGGGCCACAAGGAACCAGTCTTGGACCAGTTGATCAGCGCGTCGACGCTTGTGGTGACGAAGCCCTCTTTCAGAACACCTTCAATTCCCATGTGACTACTCCCAATCCAGGGCGCCCTTTTTCCACTCGTAGGCGAAGCCCACGACCAGAATGCCCAGGAACAACATCATGGCCCAGAAGCCCGCCACACCGATCTCGCGCAGCGATACGGCCCACGGGAAGAGGAAAGCAATTTCCAGGTCGAAAAGGATGAAGAGGATGGCGACGAGGTAGTAGCGCACATCGAACTTCATGCGAGCGTCTTCAAACGCTTCGAAACCGCATTCGTAAGGGGAGTTCTTGGCAGCATCAGGACGATGCGGGCCGAACAGGAAGCCAAGCACCTGAGGCGCTACACCCACCGCCACACCAACCAGGATGAACAAGATCACAGGAAGGTAAGGGGCCAGATTCATGGTGAGCGTGTTTGGCTTTTTGATGCCGGCAAGGCACTGGGTAAGCGCCTTGCCGATAGATCTGGTGCCGACGGCGAGACTCGAACTCGCACAGCTTTCGCCACTACCCCCTCAAGATAGCGTGTCTACCAATTTCACCACGTCGGCCTAACGGTTTGCTGCCACGCGACTGCTGGCAGCGGCGTCTGGATTGCATGAGGAGTAGCTCACCAGACAGCCGTAAATTCTAACCTCAAACCCTAGGCAGTCTTGGCCGCCTGCTGCATCGCAGCAGTCAACTTTTTACCCCGTGACACGGCAACGCAAGCTCACTTCTGCGGAATGGCCGCGCCCGAAGCAGCAACTGCCGACGCAGAGGCCGCCACAGGCGCAGAAGCCGAGGTGCCCGGAATCAGCACCGCGGCGCTGGCCGGAGCGCTAGCGGCCTGCGCTGCGCGGTCGAGCACGCTGGTACCCGTCGTCGTGTTGCGATGGTTGGCCGAGTAGGCCAGTGCGAGCGTGCAGCAGAAGAACACTGCCGCGCAAACCGCGGTTGAGCGCGAAAGGAAGTTGGCACTGCCGGTGGCGCCAAAAAGGCTGCCCGATGCGCCACTGCCGAACGAGGCACCCATGTCTGCACCTTTGCCGTGCTGGATCAGCACCAGCCCGATCATGACCAAGGCCGCAAGAATCTGCAGGGCCACCACGACGTTCATCAACACTTGCATTTCTTATGCTCCAAAAAATTCTTCAGGCTCGGCTCAGCTTGCTGCCTTGCAGATGGCGGCAAAGTCCGACGCCTTGAGGGATGCGCCGCCGATGAGCCCGCCATCGATGTCGGGCTGCGAAAACAGCTGCACCGCGTTGTCGGCTTTCACGCTGCCGCCGTACAGGATCAACATTTCGTCTGACTTTTGAGTGGCGGCGTGCAACTGGGCACGCAGCAGCGCATGCACCGCTTGCGCTTGCTCCGGCGAGGCCGTTTTGCCGGTGCCGATGGCCCACACAGGCTCATATGCCACCACAACCTGCGAGATGCAGTGCGCCAGCGTGTGAATCACAGCCGACAGCTGGCGCTTCACCACCGCATCAGTCTGCCCGGCTTCGCGCTCTGCCAGCGTTTCACCCACACACACGATGGGCGTGAGCTTATGAGCCAATGCAGCTTTGGCCTTGTCAGCCACCAGTTGATCGGACTCGGCGTGAAACGCGCGGCGCTCCGAGTGGCCCACGATGGCGTAGTGGCAGCCGAATTCGGCCAGCATCGCCGCCGACACCTCGCCGGTGTAGGCACCCAACTCGTGTGCCGAACAATCTTGTGAACCCCAAACGATGCGGCTGCCCTGCAGCGACAGCGCCACGTCAGCCAGATAGGGGAACGGCGCACACACTGCAACGCTCGCGTCCCAAGGCTCGGCGGCCTTCAGCGCAGCCAGCAGCTCGGCATTGGCCACGCGACCGCCGTTCATCTTCCAGTTGCCAACCACTAATTTGCGACGCATGGGTTTGATTCCCTGATTCACCATGTCAAGACGAGCTTGCCGATGTGCTCGTTAGATTCCATCAGCGTGTGTGCCTGCGCGGCTTGCTCGGCTGGAAACACCTTGAAGATCACCGGTTTGACCTTGCCTGCTTCCAGCCACGGCCACACCTGTTGCCGCAGGGCCTGCGCGATGGCCGTCTTGAACGCAATGGGCCTTGGCCGCAGGGTCGAGCCTGTAACGGTGAGACGCTTGCGCATCACCACGCCGGCGTCGATCTGCGCTTCCACGCCACCTTGCACTGCGATCATGACCAGGCGGCCGTCTTCGGCCATGCAACTCAGCTCACGCGCCACATAGGGGCCTGCCACCATGTCGAGCACGACGTTCACGCCGCGCTTCTGTGTGATGCGCATCACTTCAGCAGCGAAGTCTTGGCTGCGGTAGTTGATGGCGTGATCAGCACCCAGCGAGACGCATGCAGCGCATTTCTCATCGCTGCCTGCCGTGGCAATGACAGTCGCACCCCAAGCCTTGGCCAGCTGGATGGCGGTGACGCCAATGCCGCTCGTGCCGCCCTGCACCAGCAGCGTTTCGCCCGGCTGCAGGCGTGCACGGTCGAAAACATTCGACCAGACGGTGAAGAAGGTCTCGGGCAGGCTGGCGGCGTCGATGTCGCTCAGGCCTGCCGGCACCAGCAAGCATTGGCCGATCGGCGCCACGCAGAGCTCGGCGTAGCCACCACCCGCGACCAGGGCGCAAACACGATCCCCCAGCTTCAGGCCAGCAGCCACCATGGCTTCACGGTCGCCTTCAACGATGCTGCCCGCGACTTCCAGGCCCGGTAGATCAGACGCACCTGGCGGCACCGGATAGTGCCCCTTGCGCTGCAAAACGTCGGGCCGGTTCACGCCAGACGCCGCTACACGAATCAGCACCTCGCCGGTACCCGCGACCGGCGCCGGCCGCTCAGCGGGGCGCAGAACCTCGGGTGCGCCGAAGGACGCAATTTCAATGGCTTTCATGGCATGCAGGCTCAGGTGTGAAGAGAGAAGCGGGCTGCAAGCAGCCCGACCTCATCAGTCGTGTGCAGGCAGAGCTTCACGCTCGATCAGCGCCTTCATTGACAGCTTGACGCGACCCTTCTCGTCGGTCTCAAGCACCTTGACCTTGACCACTTGGCCTTCTTTCAGGAAGTCGGTGACCTTCTCGACGCGCTGATGCGCGATCTGGCTGATGTGCAGCAGGCCGTCCTTGCCCGGCAGCAGGTTCACGAGTGCACCGAACTCCAGAATCTTGGTGATTGGGCCTTCGTAGATCTTGCCCACTTCCACTTCGGCGGTGATCTCTTCGATGCGCTTCTTGGCGTGGGCGGCCTTGTCGGCATCGGCCGAGGCGATGGTGATGGTGCCGTCTTCGCCGATGTCGATCGTGGTGCCGGTCTCTTCGGTCAGCGCACGGATGGTCGCGCCGCCCTTGCCGATCACGTCACGGATTTTCTCGGGGTTGATCTTCATGGTGTACAGGCGCGGGGCGAACTGCGACACCTCGGTGTTGGCGGTGCCCATGGCCTCAACCATCTTGCCAAGGATGTGCAGACGCGCTTCCTTGGCTTGCGCCAGCGCCACTTGCATGATTTCCTTGGTGATGCCCTGGATCTTGATGTCCATCTGCAGCGCGGTGATGCCACCGGTGGTGCCAGCGACCTTGAAGTCCATGTCACCGAGGTGATCTTCGTCACCCAGAATGTCGGTCAGCACGGCGAAGCGGTTGCCGTCCTTGATCAGGCCCATGGCAATGCCGGCCACGTGTGCCTTGAGTGGCACGCCAGCGTCCATCAGCGCCAGACAGCCGCCGCAGACGGAAGCCATCGACGAAGAGCCATTGGACTCGGTGATTTCAGACACCACGCGCATCGAGTAAGGGAACTCAGTGCGGTCAGGCAGCACCGCGACGAGCGCGCGCTTGGCCAGGCGGCCGTGGCCGATTTCGCGGCGCTTAGGGGTGCCCACGCGACCGGTTTCGCCAGTGGCAAACGGAGGCATGTTGTAGTGAAGCATGAAGTGCTCTGAAAATTCACCGGCGAGAGCATCGATCTTCTGCGAGTCTCGGTCGGTGCCGAGCGTGGCAGCGACCAGGGCCTGTGTTTCACCACGGGTGAACAGGGCCGAGCCGTGCACGCGCGGCAGCACGCCGTTGCGGATTTCGATCTGGCGCACGGTGCGGGTGTCGCGGCCGTCGATGCGGGGCTCGCCCGACAGAATCTGGCTGCGCACGATCTTGGCTTCGATGTCGAACAGCACGTTGTCGACGTTGACCTTGTCGAACGCTGTGCCTTCGGCAGTGAGCGCTGCCAGCGTGGCAGCCGTCACTTCACGCGTGGCATGCGTGCGGGCTTGCTTGGAGCGAATCTGGTAAGCAGCGCGCAGCTTCTCTTCAGCCAATGCGCCAACCTTGCCGATGAAGGCTTCGTCCTTGGCGGGCGCTTTCCAGTCCCAGGCCGGCTTGCCGGCATCACGCACCAGGTCGTTGATCGCGGCAATGGCGATGTTGCCTTGCTCATGGCCGAACACGATGCCGCCGAGCATGATCTCTTCGCTCAGTTGCTTGGCTTCAGACTCGACCATCAGCACCGCTGCTTGCGTGCCGGCGACCACCAAGTCCATCTGCGATTCGAGCAGCTGGGTCTTGCCGGGGTTCAGCACGTACTGGCCGTTGATATAGCCCACGCGCGCAGCACCGATGGGGCCGTTGAACGGGATGCCCGAGATGGCCAACGCGGCGCTGGAGCCGATGAGTGCGGCGATGTCGGCCGAGACTTCAGGGTTCAGCGACAGCACGTGGATCACCACCTGCACTTCGTTGTAGAAGCCTTCGGGGAACAGCGGGCGCAGCGGGCGGTCGATCAGGCGCGAGGTGAGTGTTTCGAGCTCGCTGGGGCGGCCTTCACGCTTGAAGAAGCTGCCAGGGATTTTGCCCGCAGCGTAGGTCTTCTCGATGTAGTCGACCGTCAGCGGGAAGAAGTCTTGGCCCGGCTTCGGGTTCTTGGCCCCGACCACGGTGGCCAGGATGACGGTGTCTTCGATGTCGACGATCACGGCACCACCGGCTTGGCGAGCGATCTCGCCCGTTTCCAGCTTCACGGTGTGCTGACCCCATTGGAAGGTCTTGGTGACTTTGTTGAACATGCTCATGTATCTCTCCTTTGATAGTCGGCGCCTTTCGGGCGGTGCCTTGAGACCCGGAGCTGTGGCAACCTGGCGCGATGCCATTCCAGAGGGGCTCCGTGCGGAACGCCGTTGGAATGACACATCGTCATCGTTGGGTGCCTGGCTCCAAATGCAAAGAGCCTGTGCTGGCGAATCCAGACAGGCTCTTCACTATTTTGCGCAAATTACTTGCGCAGACCCAGTTTCTGGATCAACGCGGTGTAGCGGTCTGCGTCGGTGTTCTTCAGGTAGGCCAACAGGCTCTTGCGGGTGTTGACCATCTTCAGTAGGCCACGGCGACCATGATGGTCTTTCAGGTGGAGCTTGAAGTGGGGGGTCAGGTCGTTGATGCGGGCGGTGAGCAGTGCAACTTGCACTTCAGGGGAGCCCGTGTCGTTCGCACTGCGTGCGTTGGCCTTGACGATTTCAGACTTGAGTTCAGCGAAAGACATGTCAGTTTCCTGGTGTCCGGCCGCAGGTGACTGACTTTTCGTCAATGCTATTGCTGCGGTTTCGGGGTTGCGACTTGCGGTAGCGGGAGAAACCTTCCCGCGCCGTGCTTTGTCTCCGGGCGTACGAAATGCACGGAGCCTTTGATTATAGGCCAAGGACACGGCCCAGGCGACCTACCCCTTCCACCAGCCGCGCCGGGTCGCGCGAGGCGAAGCACCAGCGCAGCCAGCCTTCGGCCTCGTCACCAAAGGCGACGCCGGGCGCCAGCCCCAGCCCAACGTCTTCGACCAGGCGTTTGGCGAAGGCGAGCGAGTCGTCTTGGCCCTCTACCCGAAAGAAGGCATACATCCCACCGCTGGGCGTGGCGACGCTCACCCCCGGCAACGCGGCCAAACGTGGGAGCAGCGTGTCCCGGCAAGTTTTCAGGCGCTGAACGAGGCCGGGCACGAAGGCATCGGCTTCCCGCACGGCGGCCAGACCGGCGCGCTGGACGAACACCGGCGCGCAAGAGGTGTTGAACTCGATCAGCTTAGCGACATCACCCGAAAACCCGGACGGCAACACCAACCAGCCCAGCCGCCAGCCCGTCATCAGAAAGCTCTTGGAGAAGCTGTGGGCCACGACCAGAAGATCGTGGGCGTCAGCAATGTCGAGAAAGCTGGGCGCGGCGCGCTGGCCGGGCTCGAAGTAGATGCGCTCGTAGACCTCGTCGGCCACGATCCAGGTGCCAGTACGTCGGCAGTGCGCGAGCAATGCTTGCTGCTCTTCGCGGGTGAGCGTCCAGCCCGTCGGGTTGTTGGGTGCGTTGATGAGCACGGCCCGCGTCTGCGGCGTGATCGCCCCCAACAGCGCAGGCAGATCGAGCACCCAGGCGTCGTCTTTCACAGTCAACGACACGCGCCTCACCTGCGCGCCCAAGATGGCAGGTTGTGCGGTGATGTTGGGCCACACCGGGACAACCGCCACCACCTCGTCGCCAGGGCCAACGATCAACTGGCTGGCGATCATCAGCGCACTCACACCCGATGAGGTAACGGCAATGCGATCAGCCGCGATGGGGCTGTGCAGACCGCTCAACTGCTCGGCCAGCGCCTCGCGCAGTTCGGGCAAACCAAGGTTGTGTGAATAGAAAGTTTCGCCCGCACGCAGCGACGCGATCGCCGCTTCGCTCACAGCCAGAGGCGTCGCCTCGTCGCTTTCGCCGAACCAGAAGGCCAGCACGTCGCTCCGGCCAAGGCCCGCATTGGCCACCTCGCGAATCTTGGAAGCCGGTAAACCAGCAATGGCAGGTCTCATGATCAGCCGATGCTAGCGGGGTTGAAGAAGTCAGATTTCAAGCCCCTTGAAAACAAAAATGCGGAACCTAGTTGAGGGCCATGGGTTGCTGCACGGTGCGGTAGCCACGGTTGAATCTTCAAGGAGATACCTCTCATGTTTCTGTTCCCTGCCCCAGTCGCTTCCACCCGCCGCGTCAACCCCACCCTTTCGCGCGCCATCGACCACCTGTTCAACGACAGCTACCTGTCCGGCGAGCCGCGCGTGCCGGCACTCGACGTGGCCGAGAGCGACACCGCATACACCCTGACCCTCGATCTGCCCGGCTTGGCCAAGGATCAGCTGAAGGTGACGGTGCAAGGCCGCTGCGTCAACATCGAAGCCAACGCCACTGCGGCACAGGCCAAGGAAGGCGAACGCGTGCTCTACCGCGAGCGCAGTGCAGCGCAATACGCACGCACCGTGAGCTTGCCTGCCGAAGTAGACCAGTCCACCTCCAGCGCCAAGTTCGAGAACGGCGTGCTCACCTTGACGCTG
Source organism: Rhizobacter sp. (assembly GCF_046595475.1). Lineage (GTDB taxonomy): Bacteria > Pseudomonadota > Gammaproteobacteria > Burkholderiales > Burkholderiaceae_C > Rhizobacter. The sequence continues at coordinate 55,135 of NZ_JBKJOQ010000004.1, read as the reverse complement.
GCCAAGAGGGTGCCGACCGGCGCCACGCAGATCAGCATCAGCTGATGCACGATCAGGCGGCCGCAAGCTCCCAACGCGGCCGCACATCAAACGCATAGTCGCGGCTGGTGGCCGCGATACCGCGCTGCAGCCTCATGGCCGCGGCGAGCGCGATCATCGCGCCGTTGTCGGTGCACAGCGCCAGTTCGGGGTAATGCACCCTGCACTGGCGCTTGGCACATTCGGCGTTCAGCATTTCGCGCAAGCGGGCGTTGGCACCCACGCCGCCGGCTACGACCAGTCGCTTCAGGCCGGTCAACTTCAATGCGGCCAACGACTTTTTCACCAGCACCTCGACGATGGCCTGCTGAGTCGACGCCGCCAGGTGCGCCTTGTCTTGCTCGCACACGTTGCCGAGCTTTAGCAGCTGGGTGCGCACCGCCGTCTTGAGCCCCGCAAACGAGAAATCGAGGTTGCCACTGTGCAGCAGCGGCCGCGGCAGGTTGAAGGTGCCGGCATCGCCAAACTCAGCCAGACGCGCGAGCGCCGGGCCACCGGGGTAGCCCAGGCCCATCATCTTGGCCGACTTGTCGAAGGCCTCCCCGGCAGCGTCGTCGATGGTTTCGCCGAGCAGCTCGTATTGGCCGACGTCGTCCACACGCATCAACTGCGTGTGGCCTCCCGACACGAGCAGCGCAACAAACGGAAACTCAGGCGGGTCGCTCGCCAGAAACGGGGAGAGCAGATGCCCTTCCAGGTGATGTACGCCCAACACCGGTTTGCCCAGCGCCGCACCCAAGGCGCAAGCCACACCCGCACCCACCAGCAAGGCCCCCGCCAGGCCTGGGCCACGCGTGTAGGCCACCACATCAATGCTGGCGAGGTCACAGGCGGCCTCAACCAGCACTTGTTGAGTCAAAGGCAGCACACGCCGAATGTGATCGCGTGACGCCAGCTCGGGCACCACGCCGCCATAGGCTTGATGCATGTCGATCTGACTGTGCAGGGCATGCGCCAGCAAGCGCGGCACACCGCTTGCATCGGCGTCGACCAACGCCACACCGGTCTCGTCACACGATGACTCCACACCCAGAACTCTCATCGAGCCGAGTGTACCGAGCGCAACACTGCGCCCAAAAATGCCTGTGGTTACCCACAGCTTTGCATCGGTGTTTTCCCGCGAAACCCCTAGAAGCTCTTCACGTCAACAGGTTCGCGCACTAATCTGCACATCCGAGCAATTGCCACGATGTGATTGCCAACAACGACAGTCAGTTGGGGAAATCCACCATGAAGGAATACCGTCTGGTCGCTTGGGCCGATCTTCCTGCGCCGTATCACCACACGGCCTATCGCCGTATGCTGAGCGATTTGTCACACCGATACATGTCGGTGGCCCAACTGGCGGCCGAAAGTGGTGCACGGCGCACCGAAGTCCGGCAATTTCTGGAGATGCTCAACAGCCGAGGCCTGCTGGCTGACCGCGATCTGTTCACCTCGGAGTCGGTCTTCGGCTCCCTGCGACCACTGGGCGGCTGGATTCGCAACGCCCTGACCACGTCGGCAAACGACCGCTGACGCGCCATTTGTCTCGACGAAGCCCGCCTTTGGCGGGCTTCGTCGTTTCTGGCGCAGATGTTGCAGTTTTGTGCACCATGACCGCGCCCCGACCGAGCTCCCCTGCAAACGCCCTGCGCATCGTGATCGTGGCACCTGACCTGGTGTCAGACGACTCGGAATCCCAGGCCGGAACCGAGACCGAGCGGTACAGGCGCCTGAACATCGGCCTGCTTGAGAACGGCTACAACATCGCGGCGGTCTTGCCAGCCGATGTGTTCCTGTCTGACCGGCTCGCACAGATCGCGCCCGACATGATCATCATCGACGCCGAGAGCCAAGCCCGCGACATGCTCGAGCACGTGGTCATGGCAACGCGCGACGCGCGCCGGCCCATCGTGCTATTCACCGAAGACCATGACACCTCACACGTGCCTGCGGCCATTGCGGCGGGGGTTACCGCCTACGTGGTGGCTGGCCTTGAAACCGACCGCATTCGGCCGGTACTCGATGTGGCGTTGGCGCGCTTCAAGCACCAGGAGTCCTTGCTGCAGGCACTGGCAGACGCTCGCACCGAGCTGAGCGACCGCAAGTTGATCGACCGCGCCAAGGGCCTGCTGATCAAGCGCCACAACCTGCCCGAAGCCGAGGCCTATGCCCGCATGCGCAAGACCGCCATGGACAAGGGCCTGAAGATCGCCGAGGTGGCACAACGCATCGTCGACATTGCCGAGTTGCTTTGATAGGCGTGCATCACGCCTGCCAACTGAACCCGCACCTCAGGCTTGGCACGGGGCTTGCCTTTTCAGCCTGAACCCATGAACCCAAACACACCGGGCAGCAACGGCCGTTCGCCGCGGCCCATTCTTCGACTCACCGGGAGCGACAGACCCGAGCTGGCAGAGGTGCGCATCGGCTTCATGCCGCTCACCGATTGCGCGTCAGTGGTGATGGCGTCAGCCCTCGGCTTCGACCGCAAGCACGGCATTCGCATCGTGCCCACGCGTGAATCATCCTGGGCCGCCGTGCGTGACAAGCTCGCGCGCGGTGACCTCGACATGGCGCACGCACTCTACGGCCTGGTCTACGGTGTGCACCTGGGTGTGGGCGGGCCGAAGAAAGACATGGCCGTGTTGATGACGCTCAACCAAAACGGCCAAGGCCTCTCTCTCTCGCGGCGCATCACCGAGCAAGGCGCGGTGGACTTGCCTTCGCTGGCTGCGCTGGTCAGAAAGCGGCCGGGGGCCTGCACCTTTGCACAAACCTTTCCCACCGGCACGCATGCCATGTGGCTCTACTACTGGTTGGCGTCGGGTGGCATCGACCCGTTTTCAGATGTGAAGACAGTGGTCGTGCCCCCGCCGCAAATGGTGGCCTACACGCGCAGCGGTCAGATCGACGGTTTCTCTGTGGGTGAACCCTGGAACCACCGCGGCATCCTCGACGGTGTTTCCATTCACGCGGCGAGCTCGCAAGACGTGTGGCGGGATCACCCCGAAAAGGTGATGGCCACGACCAGCGACTTTGTGGCACGCCACCCCCACACTTGTCGCGCCGTGGTGATGGCCCTGCTGGAAGCCAGCCGCTGGATCGACGCCAGCCCGGACAACCGCCTGAAGATGGCCGAGACCATTGCGTCGACGAGCTATGTGGACGCCTCGGTCGATGTCATTCGGGAGCGCATCGTCGGTTGCTATGCCAACGGCCTGGGGCGCACCTGGGAAGACCCGCACCACATGCAGTTCTTCCGCGATGGCGAGGTCAACTACCCCTACCTGTCCGACGGCATGTGGTTCCTGACCCAGCACAAGCGCTGGGGGCTGCTGAAAGAACACCCCGACTACCTGGCCGTGGCGCAAGAGGTCAATCGCACAGCCCTGTACAGCGAGGCCGCGTCAGCCCTTGGCATTGCCGTGCCCAACTCGCCCATGCGCACCAGCCGTTTGATCGACGGCAAGGTCTGGGACGGCTCGAACCCGCAAGCCTATGCCGACAGTTTCGAGATCGGTTGGCGCGGCTGATGCACCGGGTGACATGCCGGGTGACACGCCGGGTGTCACACGACCGGACAAGACAAAACAGCCGCTCGAAAGCGGCTGTTTGCATTCAACGCGGCCCCGCTTCAGTGCTGCCTACCGCACTCTTCCAGGAAGGTGATCAGCTCCTCACGCAGCTCGTAGTAGCGTGGGTGCGCCAGCAGCTCTGCGCGCGAGCGCGGGCGCGGCAGCGTCACCTCCATGATCTTGCCGATCTTGGCGCGGGGGCCGTTGGTCATCATCACCACACGGTCGGCGAGCAAGATGGCCTCGTCGACATCGTGTGTGACCATCACGGCGGTGACCTGGTTGCGCGCCCACACCTCCATCAGCACCTCTTGCAGATCCCATCGCGTGAGTGAATCCAGCATGCCGAAGGGCTCGTCCAGCAAGAGCAGCTTGGGCGACAACGCGAATGCCCGCGCGATGCCCACGCGCTGCTTCATGCCGTTGGAAAGATCTTTCGCCAGCTTGTGCATGGAGTCACCCAGGCCCACACGCGACAGGTAGTACTCGACCGTGTTGCGACGCTCGGCCGAGGAAGCCTCAGCAAACACCCGCTTCACGCCCAGCATGACGTTGTCGTAGGCCGTGAGCCACGGGATGAGGCTGGGGGCTTGAAATACCAGACCGCGGTCAGGCCCGGCGCCCACCACCTCGCGGCCGTCGAGAATGATGCCGCCCTCGCTGATGCCCGTCAGCCCCGCCACCATCGACAAAACAGTGGACTTGCCGCAGCCCGAGTGGCCGATCACCGAAATGAACTCGCCCTTGCGCATGCGCATGTCGAAACCGTCGACCACGGTCTGTGGGCCCTTGGGGGTCGGGTAGACCTTCACCACTTGCGAAAACTCAACAAAACGGTCGTCGGAAATCTTCTGTTGCGCCACCGCGTCAACGGCCGACGCCACCCCCTCGGCCTGCGCCATCTCCTGCAGCTGCGCTGCGTGTCGCAGGCGCGTCAACGAAGCCAGGGAGGGCAGCTTGCTGCGCTCCACCTTGGGCACCAGCGTCGGCAAGGGAATCACCTTGGCACTGCCACCCTGGCCGCGCTGGTGGGCGATGTCGATCAGGTACTTGGTGATCTCGCCGCGCAGCGCCTTGAAGCGCGGGTCATGGTTCATTTCACGCCGGTCGCGAGGCCGCGGGATGTCAACCTTGAATGCCGGCCCCAAGGTCGCCTTGGGCCCCGGGTTGAGCGGGATGATCCGGTCGGCCAGCATCAACGCTTCGTCTACGTCGTTGGTGATCAGCAGCACCGTCTTCTTCTGCTCGCTCCAGATGCGTGTGATCTCGTCTTGCAGGTTGGCGCGGGTCAGCGCGTCGAGTGCTGACAAAGGCTCGTCCATCAGCAACACATCGGGGTTGGTGGCCAAGGCACGTGCCACCGACACGCGCTGGCGCATGCCGCCCGAAAGCTGCGAAGGTTTTTTGTCGATGGCGGCGGTGAGGCCGACCATCGAGACGTATCGCAGCACACGCTCATTGCGCGCCTTGGCAGATTCGCCAGCGTGCACGCGGTCGACCGCCAAGGCGATGTTGTCTCGCACGCTCAACCAAGGCATCAGCGAATAGCTCTGAAACACAACGCCCCGGTCGGGCCCCGGGCCACGTATGGGCTGGCCCTGCTTGAGCACCAGCCCTTCGTCTGCGGTGAGCAACCCCGACAAGAGATTGATCAGCGTGGTCTTGCCACTGCCCGAGAAGCCCACGATGGCGACAAACTCACCCGGCGCAATGCTCAGGTTGATGTCGTGCAGCACTTCAGCCGCCCCAGCGCCACGCCCGAATCGCTTGCTCACGCCGCGCAACTCAAGCGCCGCGGTTGCGGCCACCGGTGTGATCGCCTTGCGCGAGACAAGCGCACTTGAGTCAGGCACAGCCAGGGCTTGCGCCATTTGCATGTTGGTTCCCATGGTTGGCTCCATCACGCTCGCGAAACAAGGTTTTGCAGACCGAGCATCAGCCGATCTAGCAAGAAGCCCACCACCCCGATGGTGAACACGGCCACCATGATTCGGCTCAAGGAGTCGGAGCTGCCGTTCTGGAATTCGTCCCAGACGAATTTGCCCAGGCCCGGGTTCTGCGCCAGCATTTCTGCAGCGATCAACACCATCCAGCCCACACCGAGCGACAAGCGCATGCCGGTAAAGATGTAAGGCAATGCAGACGGCAAGATGATCTTGCGAACCTTGGTGCCCCAAGGCAGCTGCAAAACCTTGCTCACGTTCATCAGGTCTTTGTCGACCGAGGTCACGCCGATGGCGGTGTTGAGCAGCGTCGTCCAGAGCGAACACAAGGTCACCGTGATGGCCGAGATCAGGAACGATTTCTGGAACATTGGCGTGCCGGTGGTCACGTAGACGGCGCTCACGATCAGCGTGACGATGGGCAGCCAGGCCAAAGGAGACACCGGCCGGAAGATCTGCACCATCGGGTTCAAGGCCGACTGCACGATGCGCGAAGAGCCGCACAAGATGCCCAGGGGCACCGCAATGACCGTGGCGATCAGAAAGCCGGTGAACACGGTGATCAGGCTGGTGATGATCTGGTCGATGTAAGTGGGCCTTCCGGTCCAGTTGAACACCCGCACTTCAGCCTTCGGGTCTTCCGCAAGGCGCTCCTTGTTGCGCTCGTCCTGGCGCTTGTAAAACTCTGCACGCTTTTGACGCTCGGCCACGTGGTCGGCCAAAAGCGTAGCAACCTGCTCGGCCACCTGAGCCGGCCCGGGCACTGCGCCCAGGCTGGTCTGGATGCGTGAGGCGCTGAAGGCCCACAACCCGAGGAACATGGCAAACGCAATGACGGGCACACCCAGGTTCATGAACAGCGCACGCGCCATGTCAGCGGGGGCTCGCCCGCCCAGGGCACCAAACAACTTGGCAACTTGTTCCATGTGTCGTTCCTCGAAAGTTCTGGGTTGCTTCGCTCAGGCGCTCTTGTCGGCCTTGAGGCCGATCTTGAATTTCTTCAGGTAGTCGCTGGGCTTCTTGCCGTCGTAGACGATGCCGTCGATGAAGCCGCTTTGCGGGCCACGGAAGCCGTCTGACTTGACCGGGAAGTCAGTCGCCTTGGCCTTGCCTTCGGCAATCAGCGCATCAGCCGCCTTCATGTAGATCTCGGGGCGGTACACCTTCTTCGCGGTCTCGAAGTACCAGCTGTCGGGCTTGTTGTCGCCAATCTGGCCCCAGCGGCGCATTTGCGTCAGGTACCAGATGGCATCGCTGTAGAACGGGTAGGTGGCGTGGTAGCGGAAGAACACGTTGAAGTCGGGCATCGGGCGCTTGTCGCCCTTCTCGTATTCGAAGGTGCCGGTCATGCTGTTGCCGATCACCTCGGCGTCAGCGCCCACGTAGTTGGACCTCGACAGAATCTTCACCGCCTCGATCCGGTTGGCCATGCTGGCGTCGAGCCACATGCAGGCGCGGATCAGCGCCTTGATCACTGCAATGTGGGTGTTGGGGTTCTTCTCGGCCCAGCCCGAGGTCACACCAAACACCTTCTCGGGGTTGTTCTTCCAGATCTCGTCGTCGGTGATCACCGGCACGCCTATGCCCTTGAACACAGCCTGCTGGTTCCACGGCTCGCCCACGCAGTAGCCATTGATGGTGCCGGCCTCCAGGGTGGCGGGCATCTGCGGCGGCGGCGTGACCGAGAGAAGCACGTCGGCGTTCGAGGTGCCCGAAATATCGCTCGCGGTGTAGTACCCCGGGTGCAGACCACCGGCCGCCAGCCAGTAGCGAAGCTCGTAGTTGTGCGTCGACACGGGGAAGACCATGCCCATCTTGAAGGGCTTGCCTTCCTTCTTGTACTTGTCGACCACGACCTTGAGCGCGTCGGCCTTGATGGGGTGCTTGACGCGGCCACCTTCCATGGGCAGCAGCGGCTTCATTTCTTGCCAAACCTGGTTGGACACGGTGATGGCGTTGCCATTCAAGTCCATGCTGAAGGCGGTGATGATGTCGGCCTTGGTGCCGAAGCCGATGTTGGCGCCCAAGGGCTGGCCTGCCAGCATGTGCGCGCCATCGAGTTGGCCGTCGATCACGCGGTCGAGTAGCACCTTCCAGTTGGCCTGCGCCTCCAGCGTGACAAACAAGCCCTCGTCGTCAAAGAACTTCTTCTCGTAGGCGATGACAAGAGGCACACAGTCCGTCAGCTTGATGAAGCCGAATTTCACCGCCTCCTTTTCCGGCCGCGCCTTCTTTTGTGCAAAGACTGGCAACACGGCAGAGGCGCCTGCCAACGCCGTGGCGTTGGCAATGAAGCGACGTCGATTGAGCTGCGAACGATTGGTCATCAAGGGTCTCCCGGTGCATGGAACAAGTTGAAGGCAGAAACAAAAACAGCGCCCGATCGCCAACGCGCGACCGCCAAGCTGCGCATTGAACGATCGGACGCCGTTGCCCAAGGTTCGATAATTTGTGAGGCACTTTCTCGTGCCGTCGTGGCTACCTAAGCAGATGACATGCCAGGGCCGCGCAACCCCCTTTTCTCCCAGTAGGCGCGCGTGACGAAGACTGTGGGCACAAGGCTCACCATTTCGGTGCTGCAGCGCAGCATTGGTGCGCGCATGCGGCCTGCCCCCCAGGTTTGGGTGAGCGGCGGTTGTGTTCAAAAGAGGTGGTTTGCAAGCGCGCCCCGAGTGCTCAGCGCGCCTCGCGGCGATCCACTGCCGCGCATCAGGCCCTTTTTTTGCGTGAGCACTTGTCGATCGGCACGACGCATAGCCCGCCCAGCCTTCAGGAAGGAAACCCATGCCTCTACACGGCGCCACCGGCCTCGCTCTCAACCCATCAGCAATGCCCATAGCCGGCGACGGCGTGCCCAGTCGATCGCGCAAGGCTGCTTTTTCATTGGGCAAGTACCGCGAAATCATCACTGCGGTGGCGCTCTTCCTGCTGTTCGACTTGGCGGTTCTGGTACTGAACTTCTACGTCTCGTTCCAGATTTCAGAAGACGCCGTCGCCATCAACTTGGCCGGCCGCCAGCGCATGCTCACGCAGCGCTTGTCCAAGGCCTCGTATGCGTCCGAGCTGGCGGTGACGAGTGGCCCCGTGCCACAGACCCTGCTCGCCGAATTGCAGCTCGCCAGCCGGCTTTTCGACAGCACGCTGCAAGGCTTTCGCTACGGCGCGCAAGTGACCGGCGGCGATGGGCGCTCCGTTCAGTTGCCGGCGGCGTTGGGCCCCAAGAGCGCTGACATCCTGGCCCGCGCATTGGCGGTGTGGGAGCCATGGCGACAAACGCTTGACGCTCTGCGCGAAGCCGACACCATAGCCCAGCCGGGCTACGTGAAAGTGGCGGCCGACTATGCGCGCGCCAACAATCTCGCCTTGCTTGGATTGATGAACGAGCTCACCACCGACCTCGAAGGCGCGGCCTCAAAGCGTGCCTCCACGCTGCGCTTGGTGCAAACCGGCGGCATCGTGCTCGCGCTGCTCAACTTCCTGTTCATCCTCTTCAAGTTCATCCGCCGGCTGCGGCAATCGGACGCCGCGGCCGAGCAGGCGAGCGGCGAGACGCAAGAAATCTTGTCGGTTGTGCGAGAAGGCCTGTTCTTGCTCACACCTGACATGAAGCTCGGCACCCAGATTTCGCGCTCAGTGGTTGGCATGTTCGGCCGCAATGCCTTGGCTGGCGACGACTTCGTTGCGTTGCTCTCCCCGCTGGTGTCGGCCAAGACCCTGGACGACGCGCGCGGCTACATGGAGCTGCTGTTCACCCCGCACGTGAAAGAAGACCTGGTGCAAAGCATCAACCCTCTCACCGAAGTGGAGCTCTCGCTGACCGATGCGCTCGGCCACCGCAAGCCGCGCTTCCTGTCGATGCAGTTCAGCCGGGTGCTCGAAGGGCGCGAAGTGAAGCACCTCCTGGTGACGGTGCAAGACGTGACACCTCGCGTCGAGCTTGAGAAGCGGTTGGCAGGAGAGCAGCGGCGCGCCCAGCGCGAGTTCGATCTGCTGGTGCAGGCCTTCGAGGCCGACCCCACCGCGTTGCGCAGCTTTGTCGACCGCGCAGAAGCCTCACTGCTGTCGGTCAATGATTTGCTGCGCGAGGTCGAGGCCGGATCAGACGCCAAACGCATGCGCCGCACGGTTGACGCCGTTTACCGACACGTCCATTCCGTCAAAGGGGAGGCAGCGATGCTGTCGCTCGACCTGCTCAGCGCCACGGCGCACGAGTTCGAGTCACAGCTGCAGACTCTGCGCGAGTCAGAGGTCGTCAGCGGAGAAGCCTTGTTGGCCCTGCCCCTGCCGCTGGAAGAGCTGCTGACCCGCCTGCAAGCACTCAAGCGATCGGTGCTGCGCGAGCGCGCCTTGCCAGTAGAAACGCTGCCGCACGCTACCGACCAGCTCAAAGGCCAGCTCGCCACTTTGGTGGCGCGCATTGCGAGCGCAACCGCCAAACCCGCTCGCCTGTCGGCTCAGCTCGAAGCGCTGGCCACCTTGCCAGCACACACGCGAGACGCCCTGACCCAGATCGCCTTGCAGCTGGTGCGCAATGCTGTCTTCCACGGCGTGGAAGACGCCACCACCCGCGCCGCGCAAGGCAAACCGACCGAAGCCTGCATAGAAGTGGAAGTCTCCCGCGACGATGACCAGCAATTGCAGCTGCTGGTGCGCGACGACGGCTCTGGCCTGAGCGCCGAACGTGTGCGCAGCCGGCTGCTGGCGCTCGGCTGGTTCAACGAAGCGCAGCTGGCCGAGATGAGCACCTCGCAAATCGTCTCGCAGGTGTTCAAACCCGGCTTTTCCACCGCAGACAAGACTGATGAGCATGCGGGCCGCGGCGTCGGGCTAGACATCGTGGCGCACGAGGTACGGCGCCTGGGTGCGCGGCTGCTGGTGTCTAGCCGCATGAACCAAGGCACGGCCTTTCGGGTGAAGCTCGCAACATGAGCGGGATGAAATTGCTCGTGGTTGATGACTCGAACATCGTGCGCTCGCGCATCGCCCGCGTGGTGCAAAGCGGTGCACTGGGCAATGTGACCCTGATCGGCTTGGCCCGCAACGGCGAGGAGGCCCTGCGCGCCGCGCGCCAGGCCGCGCCCGATGTCGTGACCATGGACCTGACCATGCCCGAGATGGACGGCCTGGCCTGTATCCCTGCGCTGCTGGCCTTGCACCCCCGCACGCGCATCCTCGTGGTCAGCGCGCTCGACGACAAATCGACCGCCATTCGCGCTCTGCGCCTGGGTGCGCATGGCTTTCTACCCAAGCCGTTCTCGGACGAAAGCCTTCAACTCGCCCTCGCGGGCCTACTCGACCACACCTGCTGAGCCATGGCCGCCTTGAAAGAATCCGAACTGCGCTTGTTCATCGACTCGGTGAGCCGCTACTTCAACGTGACGAGCCGCATCGCCCCCGAGATCACCTCAGCCTTCTTGGGCATGGGCGCGCTGCCCTGCCACGACTTCAACGGCATCGTGAGCTTCTCGGGGCGCTTCAGCGGGCAGGTGATCGTGTCGCTGCCGGCGGCGGCGTTGAAAGAGCTGTTGCTGATCCAGCGCGAGACCAATCTGTCGCAAGCCAACCTGCTGGACGCCGTGGGCGAGATCGCCAACACCCTGGCCGGGAACGCCCGCAAGAGCCTGGGCCAAGACCTGGAGATCTCTGTCCCCAGGGTGGTGCATGGCCGAGCCGCCAATGAGGCCAGTGCACGCCAACATCCTTACGTCATCACCTTCCGCTGGAACACCTACCCCGGCATGGTGTGTGTGGATCTGGCGGCGGCCGCCTGAGGCGACCCGGCAGGCACAGTGCTTGCTGATATGTCAGCGGCAAGGGCGATGCGCTTGCCGACTGTCTCCTCAGTAGGGCCCCAGCCCTTTTCATAAAACCTCTGGCCCGCAAGGCCAGGGGTTTTTTTTCGCATGCCGCCGACCTCAGTGCTTCTCTTTGGCGTGATTGATCGAGTACTTGGGAATTTCGATCGTCACGTCCTTCTGAGCAAGGATGGCCTGGCATGAGAGGCGGGAACTCGGCTCCAGGCCCCAGGCGCGATCCAGCAGGTCTTCTTCCACTTCGTCGATCTCACCCAGCGAGCTCAAGCCCTCGCGCACCACCACGTGACAGGTGGTGCAAGCCGCGCTCATCTCGCAAGCGTGCTCGATCTCGATGTCGTGCTCAAGCATGGCCTCGCAAAGCGAAGTGCCAGGCGTGGCCTCGATCTGCGCGCCTTGCGGACAGTACTCGGGGTGGGGAAGGATCTTGATGATGGGCATCTTGTGTGCTCAGACTTCTTCGACGCGCCGGCCAGCCAGTGCCCGGCGGATACCGCGGTTCATGCGTTCGGCAGCGAAGGCTTCAGTGCCTTTGGCGAGCGCCTCGACAGCGGTGTCGATGGCCGCATGGTCTTCGCTCAGGCTGATGGATTCAAGTGAAGACAGCAAGGCTTGAATGCTGGCTTTCTCGTCGGTGGCCAACAGATCACCGTCGGCCACCAGTGCGGCGCGAGTGGCCAATAGCATGCGCTCGGCCTCGACGCGTGACTCACGCAAGCTGCGCGCACGCATGTCGGCCTCGGCGGTGCTGAAGCTCTCGGTCAGCATGCGCGCCACTTCGTCGTCCGACAGGCCGTAACTGGGTTTGACGGAAATGGAGGCTTCGACGCCCGAACCTTCTTCACGCGCACTCACGGCCAGCAGGCCATCGGCATCGACCTGGAAGCTCACGCGTATGCGCGCCGCGCCCGCCACCATCGGAGGGATGCCGCGCAGCTCGAAGCGCGCCAACGAGCGGCAATCGCTCACCAGCTCGCGCTCGCCTTGCAGCACGTGTATGACCATGGCGGTCTGGCCGTCTTTGAAGGTGGTGAAGTCTTGCGCACGCGCCGTGGGGATAGTGCTGTTGCGCGGGATGATGCGTTCGACCAAACCGCCCATGGTCTCCAGGCCCAGCGAAAGCGGGATCACATCGAGCAGCAGCAGCTCGTCGGCCCCTGCGTTGCCGGCCAACGCGTTGGCCTGAATGGCGGCGCCGAGTGCTACCACTTCGTCGGGGTTGAGGTTCGTCAGCGGCGTCTTGCCGAAGAACGCGGCCACCGCGGCCTGCACCTGCGGCATGCGGGTAGAGCCGCCCACCATCACGACGCCCTGTACGTCATCTTTTGCCGACTTGGCGTCGCGCAGCACCTTGCGCAGCGCGCCCATGGTGCGGGCCATGAGGTCTTGCGTAAGCGACTGAAACTCATCGCGCGTCACGCGCACCGACAGCTCGCCACCGCTCAAAGGGCAGGCCAAGGTGGCGTGATCGGCAGAAGACAGCTTTTCCTTGGCCGCACGGGCGGCCACCAGCACGGCGCGTTTGTCTTGCGGGGTGGTGGCGGTGAGGCCGGCGTGTGCCAGCGCCCAATCAGCAAGCAAACCATCAAAGTCGTCACCACCCAAGGCTGAGTCGCCACCGGTGGCAATCACCTCGAACACGCCTTGCGTCAGGCGCAACAGCGAAATGTCGAAGGTGCCGCCGCCGAGGTCGTACACCGCATAGAGACCTTCGGAGCTATTTTCCAGACCGTACGCAATCGCCGCGGCCGTGGGTTCGTTGATCAAGCGCAGCACGTTGAGGCCGGCGAGCTGGGCGGCGTCTTTCGTGGCCTGGCGCTGTGCATCATCGAAGTAGGCCGGCACGGTGATCACGGCACCGAACAAGTCGTCGGCGAAGGTGTCTTCAGCGCGGTAGCGCAGCGTGGCCAATATCTCGGCCGACACCTCGACCGGCGACTTGATGCCGTCGACCGTGTTGACCTGCACCATGCCGGGGGCATCGACGAAGTCGTAAGGCAGCTTCTCGCGCTGGGCGATGTCGGCCAGCCCACGCCCCATGAAGCGCTTGACCGACACGATGGTGTTGCGCGGGTCGGTGGCAGCCTCCATCAAGGCCTCGTGGCCGATCTGGCGGCGCCCGGCTTCGAGGTAGCGCACGGCAGAGGGAAGGATTACGCGGCCGGCCGAATCGGGCAGACACTCGGCCACGCCGTTGCGCACCGCGGCCACCAGAGAATGCGTGGTGCCGAGGTCAATGCCCACCGCAATGCGGCGCTGATGCGGGTCGGGGGTGCCGCCGGGTTCTGAAATCTGAAGCAAGGCCATGGCGCTATTGTCCCAGCGCTTCGAGGCGGCGATCGACGTCGTCCGCAAAGCGCTCAACGAACATGAGGGCTCTCACCTGTTGGGCGGCGGCGATGAAATCGCGCTGCTCGTCAAGCGTGATTTGCAGCCTCACCAAGGCCTCTTTGCGGTGCGTGGTGACCGCATCGGCCAAGGCCTCGACGTCGCTCAACGAAGAGGCTTCGTCGAGCGCCTCACGCCACTCCATCTGCTGCATCAGAAAACCGGGCGGCATGGCGGTGTTGTTCTCGGCGTTGACAGGTGCCCCATTCAGCTCACACAGATAGGCTGCGCGCTTGAGTGGGTCTCGCATGCGCTGATAAGCCTCGTTCACGCGCACGGCCCATTGCATGGCCACGCGCTGAGAGGCCGCGCCTTCGGCCGCGAAGCGATCAGGGTGCACCTGCGCCTGCAGCTCACGCCAGCGGTTGTCGATCAGAGGGCGGTCTTGCGCGAAACGCGGCGGCAAGCCCAGCAGGGTGAAGTCGTCGTCGTCCAGCTTCACGACACGCTCGATTCGTCAGTCAAAAAAACAAAAGCGCGACCTGAGCCGCGCCTGAGGGGGCGAGCACAGGGCTCAGACCCGGAACGATTCACCGCAACCGCAGCGGTCTTTCTCGCGCGGGTTGTGAAACTTGAAGCCTTCATTGAGGCCTTCGCGCACGAAGTCGAGCTCGGTGCCGTCGAGGTAGGGCAGGCTCTTGGGGTCGATCAGCACCTTGACGCCGTGACCTTCGAAGATCACGTCTTCAGGGGCCACGTCGTCGGCGTACTCGAGCTTGTAGGCCAAGCCCGAGCAGCCGGTGGTCTTCACGCCTAGGCGTACTCCCACGCCTTTCCCGCGCTTGGTGATGTAGCGAGACACATGGCGTGCCGCCGCTTCTGTCAGCGTGACCGCCATCTCAATGTGCTTTCTTGGCCTTGTAATCATTCACCGCCGCCTTGATGGCGTCTTCAGCCAAGATGGAGCAGTGAATCTTCACCGGCGGAAGGGCCAGCTCTTCGGCGATGTGGGTGTTCTTGATGGTCAGTGCTTCGTCGAGCGACTTGCCCTTGACCCATTCGGTCACGAGCGAACTCGATGCAATGGCCGAGCCGCAGCCGTAGGTCTTGAACTTGGCGTCTTCAATCAAACCCGTGACAGGGTTGACCTTGATCTGCAGCTTCATCACGTCGCCGCAAGCGGGTGCGCCCACCATGCCGGTGCCGACCGTGTCGTCACCCTTTTCGAACGAGCCCACATTGCGTGGGTTCTCGTAATGCTCAACCACTTTTTCGCTGTATGCCATGTCAGTTCTCCAATGCTTTGTGTCAGTGCGCCGACCACTGAATCGTGCTGATGTCGATGCCGTCTTTGTGCATCTCCCACAGCGGCGACAGGTCGCGCAACTTGGCCACGCGGTCTTTCAGCGTGGTGATTACGTAATCGATTTCTTCCACGGTCGTGAAACGGCCAATGGTCATGCGCAGCGACGAATGCGCCAGTTCATCACTGCGGCCTAGGGCGCGCAGCACATAGCTCGGCTCCAGGCTGGCCGAGGTGCAGGCCGAGCCCGACGACACGGCAATGCCCTTGATGCCCATGATCAGCGACTCGCCTTCGACAAAGTTGAACGACATGTTCACGTTGTGCGGAACGCGCTGCGTGGGGTGGCCGTTCAGGAAGGTCTGCTCGATGTCGGACAAGCCCGCGATCAGGCGCTGCTGCAGCATGCGAATGCGTTCGCTTTCCACACCCATCTCTTCGCGGGCGATGCGGTAGGCCTCACCCATGCCGATGATCTGGTGCGTGGCCAAGGTGCCCGAACGCATGCCGCGCTCATGGCCGCCACCGTGCATTTGCGCTTCGATGCGCACCCGTGGCTTGCGGCGCACATACAGCGCGCCTATGCCCTTGGGGCCGTAGGTCTTGTGCGAGGCCAGGCTCATCAGGTCAACCGGCAACGCGGCCAGATCGATAGACACCTTGCCGGTGGCTTGGGCAGCGTCAACGTGGAAGATCACGCCGCGCTCACGGCAAATCGCGCCGATGGCCGTGATGTCTTGAATGACGCCAATCTCGTTGTTGACGAAGAGCACCGACGCCAGGATGGTGTCAGCACGCAATGCAGCCTTGAATTTATCAAGGTCGAGCAGGCCGTCTTCCTGCACGTCGAGATAGGTCACCTCGAAGCCCTGGCGCTCCAGCTCGCGCATGGTGTCCAGCACGGCCTTGTGCTCGGTCTTCAGGGTGATCAAGTGCTTGCCACGCGTCTTGTAGAACTGCGCCGCCCCCTTCAGCGCCAGGTTGATCGACTCAGTGGCGCCCGACGTCCACACGATCTCACGTGGGTCGGCATTCACCAGGGCCGCAACCTGCTCACGCGCCTTCTCAACCGCCGCTTCTGCTTCCCAGCCCCAGGCGTGGCTGCGAGATGCCGGGTTGCCGAAGTGTTCGCGCAACCACGGAATCATCGCGTCCACCACGCGCTGGTCGACCGGCGTGGTGGCGCCGTAATCCATGTAGATCGGGAAATGCGGAGTCATGTCCATGGCGTACTGCGAGAACGGTTTACTTGTTGAAGGCGTTGCCCAGGGCAAAGACAGAGTTGGGCGCGGTGATCTTGATGGGCTTGACGACCGGCTGGCTAGAGATGGCGCGCTTGACCGGGTGCTCTTCGATAGAGATGCCCTTGGCCAGCTGCTCTTCGACGAGCTTGCGCAGCGAGATGGAGTCGAGATACTCGATCATCTTGGAGTTGAGGCTGGCCCACAGGTCGTGCGTCATGCAACGGCCAGAGTCTTCGCCCATGCAGTTTTCCTTGCCACCGCAGCCGGTGGCGTCGATGGGCTCGTCAACGGCGACGATGATGTCGGCGACGGTGATTTCCTCAGATTTGCGGCCCAGCGAATAGCCGCCCCCAGGGCCACGGGTGCTTTCCACCAACTCGTGGCGGCGCAGCTTGCCGAACAGCTGCTCAAGATAGGACAGCGAAATTTGCTGGCGCGCGCTGATGGCAGCCAGCGCAACGGGGCCTGTGTTCTCGCGCAAGGCGAGATCGATCATTGCGGTAACGGCAAAACGGCCTTTTGTGGTCAGACGCATGAAATCCTCCTGGTGCCGGTGACGGCACAACAAATCAATGAAAGCGATCAAGGGTGGCTTCACGCTTGTCGAGCCCCGCCGATGGAGCGGGATAACCCGCGGTTTTGATCCCGACAGGTTTACTCAAGTATAGCTGAGGCCTACTGTTTCGGTCGGCATTGAGGCCGGAAGTTCCCCCACGGCGAACAAGCTTTTGTTGCAGCGCACATGGGGTGGAAGCGAACCACAAGCCGACAGAAGCACACCGAAGCCGGCAAAAATTACCGAGTACTGCGAAATGCTGCGGTCACGTGGCGGCCGGTGAGATGTTGTCGGAACCCGATGCCCCAAAAGCCTGCTCCCGCAGCTGCGCCAATTGGTCACGTACACGCGCCGCCTTTTCAAATTCGAGGTTGCGGGCGTGTTCCAGCATCTGCTTCTCCAGCTGCTTGATGCGCTTGCTCAGGTCTTTCTCGGACAAGACCTCGATCGCAGCAGCCTCCAGATCACGCTGGGCGCCCTTGGTCTTCTCGGAATAGACGCCATCGATCAGGTCTTTCACCTGCTTTTGGATGCTGCGCGGCGTGATGCCCTGCTCGATGTTGTGCGCCATCTGCTTGGCGCGGCGGCGTTCGGTTTCGCCCAGTGCCGCCTTCATCGAGTCGGTGACCTTGTCGGCATACAGGATCGCCTTGCCATTGAGGTTGCGCGCCGCACGGCCTATGGTCTGGATCAGCGAGCGCTCGGAGCGCAGGAAACCTTCTTTGTCCGCATCGAGGATGGCCACCAGCGACACCTCGGGGATGTCCAGCCCCTCGCGCAGCAGGTTGATGCCGACCAGCACGTCGAAAGCGCCAAGCCGCAGGTCGCGCAAGATTTCCACCCGCTCCACCGTGTCGATGTCGCTGTGCAAGTAACGCACCTTCACACCGTTGTCGGCAAGGTAATCGGTCAACTGCTCGGCCATGCGCTTGGTCAGCGTGGTGATCAGCACGCGCTCGTTCTTTTCGACGCGGTCGCGAATCTCTTGCAGGACGTCGTCCACCTGGTGCGTGGCAGGTCGCACTTCCACCAGCGGGTCGATCAAGCCGGTGGGCCGCACGAGTTGCTCGACCACCTGGCCGGCGTTCTCTTTCTCGAAGTTCGCCGGGGTGGCCGAGACAAACATCACCTGGCGCATCTTCTTCTGGAACTCTTCAAACTTGAGCGGCCGGTTGTCCAACGCCGAGGGCAGCCGAAAGCCGTACTCCACCAAAGTGGTCTTGCGCGCGCGGTCCCCGTTGTACATGCCGCCCAGCTGGCCGATCAACACGTGAGATTCGTCGAGGAACATCAGCGCATCTTTCGGCAGATAGTCCACCAGCGTCGACGGTGGCTCGCCCGGCGCCGAGCCCGACAAGTGCCGCGTGTAGTTCTCGATGCCCTTGCAGTGCCCGATCTCCTGCAGCATCTCCAGGTCGAAGCGGGTGCGCTGCTCCAGGCGTTGCGCCTCCACCAGCTTGCCGCCCTTGACCAGCTCGGCCAGCCGCTCGCGCAGCTCTTGCTTGATGGTGTCGATGGCGGCGACCACGCGGTCGCGTGGCGTCACGTAGTGGCTCGACGGATACACCGTGAAGCGAATGATCTTCTGCCGGATCTTGCCGGTGAGTGGGTCGAAAAGCTGCAGCGTCTCAACCTCGTCATCGAACAGCTCGATGCGAATGGCCAGCTCCGAATGTTCGGCCGGGAACACGTCGATGGTGTCGCCCCGCACGCGAAAGGTGCCGCGGCTGAAGTCCATCTCGTTGCGCTGGTACTGCATGCGGATCAGCTGCGCGATCACATCACGCTGGCCCATCTTGTCGCCGGCGCGCAGCGTCATCACCATGCGGTGGTAGTCGCTCGGATTGCCTATGCCGTAGATCGCGGACACCGTCGCCACAATGACCACGTCACGCCGCTCCAGCAGGCTCTTGGTGGCACTCAACCTCATCTGCTCAATGTGCTCGTTGATTGAGCTGTCTTTCTCAATGAACAGGTCGCGCTGCGGCACATAGGCCTCGGGCTGGTAATAGTCGTAGTAGCTGACGAAGTACTCGACCGCGTTCTTCGGGAAGAACTCGCGAAACTCGCTGTACAGCTGAGCGGCCAGCGTCTTGTTGGGTGCGAACACGATGGCCGGCCGGCCCATGCGCGCGATCACGTTGGCCATGGTGAAGGTCTTGCCCGAGCCGGTCACGCCCAGCAGCGTTTGGTAGGCCAACCCGTCGTTCAGCCCCTCGACCAACTGGTTGATGGCAGTGGGCTGATCCCCCGCAGGCGGATAAGGCATGAACAGCTGGAACGGCGAACCGGGAAAGCTCGCGAACTCGCCCTGTGCGGGGGCGTCGACAACAAGGGTCTCAGACAGGTCGGCCATGGCAGATAAAATCTCCGGGTTTCCCCGCAAATGGGGCGCACTGGGCAAACATCCAGGGTAGCCCAAATCCAAGTTCCGCTCTACTGACAAGGACTGTCCATGACCTCGCTGTTCGCCGCCGTTGAAATGGCCCCCCGCGACCCCATCCTGGGCCTCAACGAACAGTTCAACGCCGACCCCAACCCCGCGAAGGTGAACCTGGGCGTCGGCGTCTACTACGACGACAACGGCAAACTCCCCTTGCTCAAATGCGTGGCACAGGCCGAGCGCCAGATGACCGATGCCGCCAGCCCGCGCGGCTACTTGCCCATCGACGGCATTGCGGCCTACGACAAGGCCGTGCAAGGGCTGGTGTTTGGCGCTGAAAGTGCTGCAGTGAAGGAAGGCCGCATTGCCACGGTACAAGGCGTGGGCGGCACCGGTGGTCTGAAGATCGGCGCAGACTTTTTGAAGCGTGTGAGCCCAAATGCCAAAGTGCTGATCAGCGACCCGAGCTGGGAAAACCATCGTGCGCTCTTCACCAACGCGGGCTTCCCGGTCGACACCTACCCCTACTACGACGCAGCCAAGCGCGGCGTCAACTTCGACGGCATGCTGGCCACGCTGAACGGCGCCGCCGCCGGCACCATCGTCGTGCTGCACGCTTGCTGCCACAACCCGACCGGCTACGACATTACGCCGGCCCAGTGGGACCAGGTGGTCGGCGCCGTCAAGTCGCGCAATCTCGTGGCCTTTCTCGACATGGCCTACCAAGGCTTCGGCGAAGGCATCAAGGAAGACGGTGCGGTGATCGCGCAGTTCATGGCCGCCGGCCTCGACTTCTTCGTCTCGACCTCGTTTTCCAAGAGCTTCTCGCTCTACGGCGAGCGCGTGGGCGCGCTGAGCGTCGCGTGTGTGAGCAAAGACGAAGCCGCCCGCGTGCTGAGCCAGCTCAAGATCGTCATCCGCACCAACTACTCCAACCCGCCAACACATGGCGCGCAAATCGTGGCGACCGTGCTCAACACCCCTGCCCTGCGCGCGATATGGGAAGAAGAGCTCGCCGGCATGCGCGTTCGCATCAAGCAGATGCGCACCGCCTTGCTTGAGAAGCTGACGGCGGCAGGCCTCAAGCAAGACATGAGCTTCATCACCCAGCAAAAGGGCATGTTCAGCTACTCGGGCCTGAACCAGGCGCAGATGCAGCGCCTGCGCGGCGAGTTCGGCATTTACGGCGTCGACTCGGGCCGCATCTGCGTGGCCGCACTCAACAGCAAGAACATCGACGCTGTGGTCGCGGCCATCGTCAAGGTCAGCTGAGCGCACCAAGGTGTCACGCCGGTGACACTTGAATCGCCTTGGAATGCACACACACGGTGCAATTCAGGGCTCTTTTCGGGGTTTTCACTCGCGGGCTCGGCTGCACGATTCTGGTCAGCTGCCTAGAATGTTGCGATGCACAAACGTGCATCGCCATCTGGCGACGCGATCTCACGAGGAAAACCCATGCTGTATCAGCTCTATGAAACCCAACGCGCACTGTTGAGCCCGTTCTCGGAGTTCGCAAGCGCCTCCTCCAAGCTGTACAACCACCCCCTCTCGCCCTTCACGCACACGCCCATGGCGCAACGCGTCTCAGCCGGGCTGGACCTGATGCACCGGCTGGCCAAAGATTACGAGAAGCCCCAGTTCAATATCAATTCGGTGAAGGTGCGAGACATAGACGTGGCGGTGCAAGAGCAAGTCGCCATAGAGAAGCCGTTCTGCCGCCTGTTGCGCTTCAAGCGCTTCACCGATGACCTGCCACTGTTGTCGGTCATGAAAACACAGCCCACCGTGCTGGTCGTGGCGCCGCTGTCAGGCCATCACTCCACCCTGCTGCGCGAGACGGTACGCAATCTGCTGGTCGACCACAAGGTCTTCATCACCGACTGGACCGACGCGCGCATGGTGCCCCTTGAGGCCGGCCCGTTCCACCTCGACGACTACATCGCCTACGTGCAAGAGTTCATCCGCCACATCGGCCCCGAAGTGAACGTGATCTCCGTGTGCCAACCCACCGTGCCGGTGCTCGCCGCCGTGTCGCTCTTGGCCAGCGCAGGCGAGTTCACCCCGCGCACGCTGACGATGATGGGAGGCCCCATCGACGCCCGCCTGTCGCCCACTGCGGTGAATAACCTGGCGACGAACAAGAGCTACGAATGGTTCGAAAACAACGTGATCTACCGCGTGCCGGTCAACTACCCCGGCAACGGCCGCCGTGTGTACCCGGGCTTTCTGCAGCACACCGGTTTCATCGCGATGAACCCCGACCGCCACCTCACGTCGCACTACGACTACTTCATGGACCTGATGCGCGGTGAAGACGAGAGCGCTGACTTCCACCGCTCCTTCTACGACGAGTACAACGCCGTGCTCGACATGCCGGCCGAGTACTACCTCGACACCATCAAGACGGTGTTCCAGGACTACGCGCTGGTTAACGGAACCTGGGCAGTCGATGGCCAGCTGGTGCGCCCGCAAGACATCAAAACCTCGGCGCTGCTGACCATCGAAGGCGAGCTCGACGACATCTCGGGCGCAGGCCAGACCAAGGCAGCACACGGCCTGTGCACTGGCATTGCGAAATCACGCCAGTTCCACTACGACGTAGAAGGCGCGGGCCACTACGGCATCTTCTCGGGCCGCCGTTGGCGCGAGAAGGTCTACCCCGAGGTGCGCGACTTCATCGCCAGCCACCAGAGCGCACCAAGTGCTGCCGCGAAGAAGGCGGCACCTGCGCGCAAACGCGCGCGCTGAGGCACGTCGCAGGCACGCGGCAGAAACAACTTCACACACAGCGCTCTCGCCGCTTTGCGGTGAGAGCTGGCAGCTCCACTCGTCCGTTTCTCAGCGGAGAAATGCGCCACGAATGACGACGACGACACCCTGAACAGGTGGGATGCCGGGATGGCATCGCCTCCTGTGGCCCGAATGTTGCACTGCAACACGTGGTTCAGAATCGCAGGGAGAGACGTCATGAATGTCGCGTCGTATATCGCAGGTGCGCTGTGGGTCAACAGGCGCGAAGGCGCGCAGGTGCTAGCGCTGCGGCTCAATCAGTTGGCTGCACTGTTGCTGCTGCTGTTGCTCAGCCCTTTGATGCTGTTGGTGGCTTGGCTCACATGGCGCCGCGACGGTGCGCCTATCTTGTTCGCGCACTACCGCGTGGGGCACGGCGGTAAACTTTTCCGGTGTCTTAAGTTCCGCACGATGTACCGCGAGTCCGAGCAGATGCTCGCCAACTTGCTGCGCGACAGCGCGCAAGCCCGTGAAGAGTGGCAACGCGATCAGAAGCTGTCGAACGACCCGCGCGTGACACCCATCGGCCGCTTCCTGCGCCGAACCAGCCTCGATGAGTTGCCACAACTCTTCAATGTGCTGCGAGGCGAAATGGTGCTGGTCGGGCCACGCCCAATCACCGTCACTGAGCTCACCCGTTACGGTCGTGTGCGCTGGCACTACCTGAGCGTGCGCCCCGGCATCACTGGCCTGTGGCAGGTGAGCGGGCGCAACGACGTGAGCTACGACGAGCGGGTGGCGCTAGACCGCAACTATGTAGAGAAGCGCTCGGTCTGGCTCGACATTCGCATCCTCTTCAAGACCGTCGGTGTCGTGCTGTCGCGCGATGGAGCGCGGTGAGCGCATAACCGCGCAAGCCACCACATGAACAAACTTTCGGTGATGTCGGTGTGAAAAACATCGGGTCGGAAAATCTCGCGCTGCAACACACCGAGCCACGGGCGCCTGTAGGGAAAGTGGTTCACTTGGTCGACCCCGTGACAGACGACGTCTACGGCTTCCTCGGGCCCGCCACGGCTGCCCTGGCTGAGGCCGAGATAGAGCAGTCGATCGTGTTCGTGAACCGCCCGCAGCTGCACCACGTACTGCCGCAGGTGAATTCATCGTTCCGGGTGATCCTGACCCCGGAGGCGCGCAACCCGCTGCGCCGCTGGATCTGGGCACTCAAGGCGTTTCGCAAAGAGCTGCGCCAAAGCCCCACCCAAGGCGTGCACCTCTACGGCCGGCTGCCTACCCTCATCGGCACGTGGGTGGCGCGCCGCGCCGGGGTGACGGTCGCGTGGCACTACCCATCCGGTGGCGCCGGCTCGTCACCCGCCGCCTTAGCGCACCCGGGGGCGAGTGAATTCAAGGCACCCTCACCAGACTCGCTGGCGCTCATGGAACGACCGGTGAGCCCGCAGTTTTTTTCCGTACCCCGTGTCGAATCACGGCGCCCTCTCGTCGTGACTGGCAGCCACTTCGCCGACCCCCGCAGTGCCGATCTCTTCGCGCAGCTCGCCGTGCTGCTCGGCGGCGAAGACCTCGGGCTCGCGTTCAACTGGCTGGGCACTGTCGACGAGCCCACGCGCTTGCGCCTGAAGGCGGCGCAGGTCGGCGTTTTTCGCGTCGACACCGCGGGCGAACGCGCATCACGTTTGTCTTCAGGCTGGGTCTACCTCGCGCCCGGCGGCGACCGCGGCTTTCCTTCACATCTGGTCGAGGCCATGGCCGTCGGCCTGCCCTGCGTGGCGGTAGACACGCCCGACCACCGCGAAATCATCCGCCACGGTGAAGACGGCTACCTGTGCCGCACACCCGAAGAGATCGTCAGCTGCATTGCACCCTTGATCGACTCGCCTGAGCTGCGCCTGCGCATCGGACTGGCCGCTCGCCAGAGCGTCGAGCAACGCTTCGGCGAGGCCCGCTTCCGCGACGCGCTGCTGTCGGCCTACCAGCTGCCGCTAGACGCGGCCCGTTCGCCATGAAACCTTTCAAACCGAGCCCCACACCATGTCGTTCTTTCGCTTGATCTTGGTCATGCGCGCACGCTGGCGCGCCGCCCTCATCGTGGTCACCAGTGCCATCACTGTGGCGGTGCTGCTGAGCGTGCTGCTGCCACGTCAGTACAAGGCCACGGCCTCGGTGCTGGTCGACATGCGCTCTCCCGACCCCTTGGTCGGCACCGTGCTCGGTAGCACGCTGCTCACCGGCTACATGGCCACGCAAATGGACGTGGTGCAGAGCGAGCGCGTCGTGCGGCGCGCCATCACCTCATTGGGCCTGGAGCAAGACCCCGAGCTGATACGGCAATGGCAAGAAGCCAGCAACGGCGAAGGCAGCTTCCCAGACTGGCTCACCGAACGCGTGCAGAAGAAGCTCGACATCCAGCCCACGCGCGAGTCGGGTGTGATGTCCATCCTGTTCACGGCCAACGACCCCAAGGCCGCGGCCGCTACCGCCAACGCCATCGTGCGGGCCTACATCGACACCACGCTCGACCTGCGCGTTGAGCCCGCCCGGCAGTACAACGACTTCTTCGACGACCGCCTGAAGCAGCTGCGCGCCGCGCTCGAAGCCTCGCAGGCCAAGCTCTCCGCCTATCTGCAAGCCAACGGCATCGCCGCCTCAGATGAACGCATCGACGTGGAGAGCCTGCGGCTGTCCGAGCTGTCTTCTCAACTGGTGGGCGCGCAGGCCATGAATGCCGACTCACGTGGCCGTGAGCAACAGGCCAGCACCGATTCCGACAACATGGCCGAGGTGTTCAACCACCCCGCCGTCGCAGCACTCAGCGCCGAGCTGGCGCGCCAGCAGGTCAAGCTCGGTGAGCTGCGCCAGAACCTGGGCGAGCACCACCCGCAGGTCAAGGAAACACAAGCCAGCCTCGCGCTGCTGCGCACCCAGATCGACGCCGAGAAGCGCCGTGTCTCGGCCGGCATCAGCTCCAGCCGCCAGATCAACGGTGCGCGTGAAACACAATTTCGTGGCCTGCTGGCCGAGCAACGCGCGAAGGTGCTGCGCATGAAAGGCCAACGAGACGAGGCGAGCGCTTTGCAACACGATGTCGACAACGCGAGAAGCGCCTACGACAGCGTGTTTCAGCGCGTGCGCCAGACCAGCCTCGAGAGCCAAATCACCCAGACCAACGTGACCGTGCTGCGCCAGGCGACCCCACCGGCGCGGGCCTCGTCGCCCCGGCTGTGGCCCAACGTCGCGCTGGCCTTCGTGCTGGGGCTGCTGCTGGCTGTGGCCACGGTGATGCTGCGCGAGATGAAAGACCGCCGGCTGCGAACGGTGGAAGACGTGGTTGAGGGCTTTCGCCAGCCGCTGCTGGTGGTGCTACCCAACGCAGCCGCCAGGGCTTCATTGAACAAGGCACGCTCGCAATCGCTGAAGACCCGCATCCTCGGCAGTCTGGCGCGCCCCGCGTCATGACCCCCCGCGCGACCCCACCACGAGCCCACCCATGATGCTTCCACGTCGCACCCCTCTGCCCAGATCATCAGGCGCATCCGACAGCGCCGAGGTCACCTCTGCCAACCTGCACGACCGCTCCATGGGCGACCTGCTGCGCGACGCGCGGCAGCTTTCGCAGGAGCAGATCAACCAGATTGCCACCCACCAGCGCGACAGCGGGCTGCGCTTCGGCCAGGCCGCCGTCGCGCTCAAGCTGGTGAACGACGACGACGTGCTGTGGGCACTCTCACAGCAGTACCACTACCCCTACGCACCCCAAGGCCGCAGCAACCGCTACCCCGAGCTCGTGGCGGCGGCCGACCCGTTCAGCCCCGAGGCCGAGGTCTTTCGAGACCTGTGCAGCCAAGTCTCGATGAGCCACTTGAGCACCAGCGCTGCGCGCAGCCCGTTGGCGCTGAGCGTTGTAAGCCCCGACGTGGGTGATGGCAAAACTTTTCTCGCTGCCAACCTCGCCGTGGCGTTCTCCCAGGTCGGCGGCCGCACGCTGCTGGTCGATGCCGACATGCGCACCCCACGCCAGCACGCGGTCTTCGGCGTCAGCAGCGCGGTGGGGCTGAGCACGGTGCTGGCCGGGCGCGCCGAAGCCAACGTCATCCAGACGGTGCCCGACCTGCCCAGCCTCTTCGTGATGCCGGTCGGCACCATCCCGCCCAACCCGATGGAGCTGCTGCAACGCCCTGCCTTCGGCCTGCTGATGCAAGAGCTGTTGAGCAAGTTCGACCATGTGGTGGTTGACACGCCGGCCTTCGCCCGCGGCGCCGACGCACGGGTGATCTCGGCCCGCTGCAGCGCTGCCATCGCTGTCGGCCGCAAAGGCACCACCCGCATGGCCGCAATGGACAGGCTCATTGGTGCGCTCGGCTCGGGGCGAACGCACCTGGCCGGCGTGGTGCTGAACGAGCACTGAGCGCCTGGCGAGCCGCACCCGACTGCATGAGCACCCCCGTCGTAGCCGACCGCCCGGCGCCTAGCCCCTGGTGGATCACGCCGCACGGGCTCACGCTCGGCTTTCTGCTACCCGTGCTGCTGATGGTGGCGGCCGCGGGGCGCTTGGGCTTTCCGGGCCTAACGGTGCGTGGCCACATCTTCTTAAACGACGCCTACGTGCTGATGGCCATCGTGATCCTGGTGTGCATCGCCATGGGCGGCTGGATCGGCAGCAAGATCACGACCACGCTCGTCGCCCCCGACATGAGCGTCTACATGCGGGCCGGCTTCTTCGTCGGGCTCATCGGCTTGCTGGCCTATTTGTATTGGTTCAAGTCGTTTTTCCTGAGCCCGGCCGTGCTGCTGCAGATGGTGCTCGGCAGCTACAAACCCGACCGCACCGAGATCGGCTCCACCACCGGTATCACTTCGCTGGTCAACATGGCGCCGGTGTACCTGTCGCTCTGCACGTTTCACTGGGTGCATGGTGAGAAGCGCCTGCCGCTGGCCTACCGCGTGCTGGCCATCGCCCTGGTCGCGCTCACGCTCTTTCGTGTCTATGCGTGGTCGGAGCGCCTGGCCCTCATCGAAGCGGCCATTCCCTTCGCCGTGGCGATCGGCGTGAAGCTCTCGATGGGCAAGGCCACGCCGCTCAAGCGCTTGGCGCTGGTCGTGGGGCCATTTGCGGCCGTCCCGCTGCTGATTCTGTACTTCGGCGCATCTGAATATTTCAGGTCATGGCAGTCAGACACCTACGCCGGCAAGATGAACTTCTGGGAGTTTGCGATCGGCCGCTTCGCAAGCTACTACTTCACCTCGCTGAACAACGGCGCCGGCGTGCTTGAAATGCTGGACTGGCCGTCGTTTCGGTTCGAGAACACGCTGATGTGGATGCACAAGTTCCCATTTGGCGTGGGCGAGGGTTTCGCCCTCTTCGTCGGCCAGCCGCGGGTGGGGTTCGACCAGTTCCTGTCGAAGTACGCCGACCTCGAGTTCAACAACCCGTCAGGCGTCTTCTCGGTGGTGTACGACCTCGGGTTGCCCATGGGCATCGTCTACTTCTGCCTGATCGCGGTGACGGCCGGCCATGCCTTGAACCTCTACCGACGCAAGCACCCGGCGGGCGCCCTCATCTACCCGATCCTCTACCTCTCCTTGCTTGAGATCTATCGCTACCCCTACCTCGGAGCCTCGCGTGCGTTCACCTGGCAGCTGGGCATTGCCATCGTGCTGGTGGTGGCTTCGTTGATGAAACCTGTGAACCGCGTCACATGAAAAGCCCCGCACGCCTGGCCTGGATAGACGCCCTCAAGGGCATGGGCATCATCCTCGTGGCCGCCGCGCATCACCCGGGAATCTGGGCGTATTCCGAGGCCCTGGGCCGCGCGATCTTCTCGTTCAACATGCCGCTGTTCTTCTTTGTCACCGGCCTCACGCTCAACCAAGGCATGAGCGTCAGGGCGCTGGCCGCACGCGCACTCTCTTGCCTGATCCCCTATTTCGTCTTGGCGCTCGCGTCGCTGCCCATGATCTTTCACCTGCACCCTGAGGTGAGCCTCATCGACCTCTTGCTCGGCATCGTCTATGGCACAGGCCACACCATCTTCACCGTGCCACTGTGGTTCCTGCCCTGCCTCGCCGTCACGCTGGGGTTCATCTACGTGATCGACAGGCTCGCCACTGCGATCGTCGGGCCCACCGCTGCTGCGAGCGCCGCCGCACAGCTGCTGCTGTTCGTCATGCTGCAAGCGGGCTGGCAGTTCGCCATCTCTTTCGACTACCAGCTGGTGCAGCATGCCGGTTGGGGCCAGTGGCTGCGCTCCGGCGCGCCTTGGAGCATGGAGGTCGCGCTTGCTGGCGCCAGCTACGTGCTGCTGGGTCGCCTCTTCACTGGGCATTTCGGCAGCACCGCCTGGGTGGCCACTCCGCAGTGGATCGCCTGCGCCCTGGTGGCCGCCGTGTTCGTTGCAATGAATCTGCTGCTGCAGCCGATGATCGACCTCAACTGGCGCTATGACCGGCCGTTCGCCGTGAGCCCCCTGGTGGCGCTGGCGGGCATCTTGGCCACCGTGCTGCTGGCCGTGTCGATACGCAACCGGATTGCGATGTGGGTGTTGCGCTGGCTCGGCACCTCGACCATCCTGATCCTGTGGGCGCACGCCACCATCGAGAAGAGCGTGTTCAAGCTGCTCGCGCCTTCCGTGGGTGGCCTGGCCATCGTCGCGTCCATGGCGCTGGCCCTCTTCCTGCCGGCGCTCGCGGCACTGGTGGTCAAGCGCATCCCGGTGCTGCACACGCTCATCACGCCCAACGCATTCCTCAAGAAGCGGCTGGCTGAGCGACCGCGAGACACGTCAAGTGCGCCCTCGGCGCGCGGGCTCACATGAACCGCCGCCGAATCGTGTTCGCCACGGCCCTCGCCGCACCGTTCGGCTGCTCGGCTGGGGGCAGCCGCACGTTGGCGTCGTTCGGGGCACGTGGCAATGGCGAGGCAGACGACACCGCCGCACTCAACCGCGCACTCACCGATTACTCAGGCGACGTGAGCATTGCAGCAGGCACCTACCGCTATACCCACACCCTGAAGCTCATCGGTTCGGGCCGAACCGTCCGCTTCGAGCCGGGCGCCATGCTGCTGGGCGACGACGCTTCAGCCACAGGCATCGAGATTCGCAATGCCAGCCAGGTGACCTTGTCGGGCGCGACGCTCACCTGGCGCAGCCCCGCGCCGCGGCGCATAAGCTTCGGCGCCGGCGTGCTGGTGATGGGCGGGGCCGACGTGCGCATCGAGCGCGCCGTGGTCGACGGCTTCGGCGGCGCCGGCCTGCTGTTCGAGTCTTGCCTGCGGCCTGTGGTGGCGGGTGCCCGCGTGCGCAAGACGCTGGCCGACGGCGTGCATTTCGCCAACTGCGCGCAGCCGCTGGCCGAAGACATCGACTGCCAGGACACCGGCGACGACGGCCTCGCCTTTGTCAACTACCGGCGCCTGCCCGACGCCACCGGCGGCACCGCGCGCCGCATCGTCGTCACCGACTCGGGCGCCCGCGGCATCACGGTGGTGGGCCAGTCCGAGGTCACGGTGTCGGGCTTCAAGGTGCTGCGCACACGGGCCAGCGGCATCTATGTGGCACAGGAAGAGTCGTACGGCACGCGCGTGCCACGCAAGGTGGTGTTCGAAAACGGCAGCGTCGACGGCGCCGGCACGCAAAACGGGCCCGGGGGCGGCAACCGCTGCGGCGCCGAGCTCGTGCGCAGCGTAGACACCACGCTGTCATCCATCACCATCACCAACACCCGCTCGCGCATGGTGGGGGTGAACGGCGCATCGGGCACTGTGCGGCTGGCCAACCTCACGCTGCACGACAACGAAGGTGGCGAAGGCATCTACCTGCTCGCCAGTGAGCACGTGCAGATCATCGGTGGTCGTGTAGTCAACGCTTTCAACACCGGCCTCTATGCCAAAGACGTGCAAACGCTGGCCGTCAGCGAGCTGCAGCTTTCAGGCTGTGCCGAGCGCGGCGCCTCGCGCACAGCCGTGTGGCTGGAAGGCGTGGGCGACCTGCAGGCTCGCTTCGGCGCGGTCGAGGCCAGCGCCGCGTCGGCGAGCCCGGCGCGCGTGATGCTGCGCCGCATCGCATCGGGTGCGGCTTCGTTGCCCGACGAGGCAAGGGCAGGCCGGCGAGTGTCGGTGTCGCGCGAAGACTCACCGGCCCTCAGGACGGAAACGCGGTGACTGCACTGAACATCAACGGCCGCTTCCTCACGCGACCCCTGACCGGGGTTGACCGGTTTGCCGTCGAGCTGATGGACGCCTACACCGTTGCCCGGCCCGCCGCCCCAAGACCTCGGGTGTTGGTGCCACAAGTAGCGCTGGTCAACCAGCCGGCCTTCATCGACCGAAGTGAGCTCGTGACCGTGGGCCGCCGGCAGGGCCACGCATGGGAGCAGATTGAGCTACCGCGTGCAGCCGGCACCGCGCCCTTGATCAACCTGTGCAACACCGCACCGGCGCTGCACCGCCAGCAGATGATCGTGGTGCACGACGCCGCCACGGTGGCCAACCCCACCAACTACAGCCTCGCCTTTCGCACCTGGTACAGGCTCATGCTGGGCGCCGCGCTCAAGCGCTCGCGCGTGGTGGCCACCGTGTCGGCCTTCAGTGCCGGCGAGTTGCACCGCCACTTCGGCCGACCCTTGACCGACATCGAGCTCATACCCGAAAGCGGTGAACACATCTTGCGTGTAGCGGCCGACGCGTCGGTGGTGGAGCGCTTGGGCCTGACCGGTCGGCCTTTCGTGCTGGCTGTGGGCAGCAACTCGCCCAACAAGAATTTTGGCGCGGTGGCCGCCGCCATGGCGATGCTGGGCAACGATGCCGTGCCGCTGGTCGCGGTGGGCGGCGGCAACAACAAGGTGTTTGCCGAAACGGCAAGCGCCGGTGCAGGCATTTTGCGCACAGGCTACGTGAGCGATGCACAGTTGCGTGCCTTGTACGAAGCCGCCTCGTGTTTTGTCTTCCCCTCGTTCTACGAGGGCTTCGGCCTGCCGCCACTCGAAGCCATGACCTGTGGTTGCCCGGTGGTGGTGTCGCGCTGCGCCTCCATGCCTGAGGTGTGCGCCGACGCCGCGCTTTACTGCGACCCGCACGACCCAGCCACGCTCGCGGCCGAGCTGCGTCGCTTGCTGGCTGCACAAAGCCTGCGCCTTGAGTTGCGCGAAGCCGGCATTGCACGCGCCGCGCAGTTCACCTGGGCGCGCGCAGCCAGCGTTTTTGCCGAAATCGTGCAGCGGCGCTTCGAATAACCGATCCTCATGACCGACCCTGAAACCTTGCCCTTGAAAGTTGCCGTAGTACACGAGTGGCTAGACGCCTATGCCGGCAGCGAGCGGGTGCTGGAGCAGATCTTGAAGGCCTACCCCTCGGCCGACCTGTTTACCGTGGTCGACTTTCTGAAAGACGACGAGCGTGGCTTCGTGCTCGGCAAGCGCGCCACCACCACCTTCATCCAGCGGCTGCCGTTTGCCCGCAAGCACTTCAGGTCGTACCTGCCGCTGATGCCGCTGGCCGTAGAGCAGCTCGACCTGTCGGGCTACGAGCTGGTGATCTCGTCCAGCCACGCCGTGGCCAAGGGCGTCATCACCGGGCCGGACCAGGTGCACGTGAGCTATGTGCACTCGCCGATACGCTACGCCTGGGACATGCAGCACCAGTACCTGAGCGAGTCGGGCTTGTCCAAGGGCCTCAAGGGCGCCATCGCACGGGTGGTGCTGCACTACATACGCCTGTGGGATTTGCGCACCGCCAACGGCGTCGACGCCTTCATCGCCAACTCGGCCTTCATTGCACGCCGCATTCGCAAGGTCTACCGGCGCGAGGCCGAGGTGATCTTTCCGCCAGTCGATCTCGACCGCTTTCAGCCGCTGCAGCAGAAAGAAGACTTCTATCTCGCTGCATCGCGCATGGTGCCCTACAAGAAGATGCCGCTGATCGCGCAGGCGTTTGCGCAAATGCCCGACAAGCGGCTGATCATGATCGGCGACGGGCCCGAGATCGACCGCGTGCGTGCTGCCGCTGGCCCCAACGTCACCGTGATGGGCTATCAGGGCACCGACGTGCTGGCCGACCACATGCGGCGCGCGCGAGCCTTCGTGTTTGCCGCCGAAGAAGATTTCGGCATCATGCCGGTCGAGGTGCAGGCCTGCGGCACGCCGGTGATCGCCTTCGGCCGCGGCGGCGCCACTGAAACCGTGCTCACCGAAGGGCCGCAGCGCACGGGGCTCTTCTTCCATGAGCAGAGCACGGCCGCGTTGATTGACGCGGTGCAGCGCTTCGAGTCGGGCCCGCCCTGCACCGCCGCCGCCTGCCGCGCCAACGCAGAGCGCTTCTCGGTGGCGGCTTTTCAAGCCGCCCTGCGATCGGTGGTGGAGCGTGCCTTGCGCGCTACGACAGGCGCTTCTTCAAGACCGCTCTGAGCCGCAAGCCCGCCATGGCCGCCAGGCTGGCTTCAGCAGACAGCAAGGCCCAGCCGTACGAGAGCGGCCCATGCAGCACCAACAGCAACATGGTGCCGAACACCACTGCGGCCAGCATCACCACTACCGCATAAGACTTCTCTTGCCCGAAGGCGATAAGCGACTGCATGCCGAACAGCTCGGCCGCGGCATTGAGCGGCACGCTCAGGCCCACCAGCATGATCAGGCCCACCGCCACCGGGTACTCGCCCAGGAACACGTGGCGCACGATGAACTCTGCGGCGAAGATGATCAGCAGGCCGATCACCAGGCCGCCGCCAAGCAGGCCGGCGAGCGACAGACGCCCGAGCCGCAGCGCCTGCTGCGGCGATGAGCGCGCCAGCCCCGACAGGCGCACGAAGGTGAGCTGTTTGATCGGAAGCAACACCGCCTGCCCGGCCATGCGCACACGCACCGCGAGGTTGGCCGCACCTACTGTGGCCGGGTCGGCGGTGAGGCCCAGCAGGGCCACGCCACCGTTGGTGAGCAATGCACCGCTCAGGTTGCCCACCACGATGGCCGACGAGCGGCGCATCAGCCCCCACATCACCGACAGCTGCGGGCGCACGAGACCGGCCAGCCGCTGGCGCACCAACACGAC
Source organism: Rhizobacter sp. (assembly GCF_046595475.1). Taxonomy (GTDB): domain Bacteria; phylum Pseudomonadota; class Gammaproteobacteria; order Burkholderiales; family Burkholderiaceae_C; genus Rhizobacter. The sequence goes on along the minus strand of NZ_JBKJOQ010000004.1, from coordinate 22,174 downwards.
CCAGCCCATGCCGGACGTGGCCAGCGAGACGAAGGCGTAAGTCCAGAGCGCGCCTGGCATGTCACCGGGCTGCGAGACCAGCACCCACAACAATGCAATCGCCAGCAGCCGAATGGTGGTGGTGACGGCCAGCAGCACCTTGGTGCGCTCCAGCGCGCGCAGGTACCAGCTCACGTCCATCGCGAAGCCGACCATGTAGAACACGATCGGCAGCACCAGTTTCCACTGGTCGAGCCCGCGCAGCGAGAGCGACAGCGCCGCCGTGAGGCTGGCCACGCCGCTGCAGATCAAGAGCTTGGCCGCCGTCACGTTGCACAACAGCCGGTGCTGGCGCCCAGCATCGCCGTGGGCCTGAGACACCTCGCGTATGCCCAGCCAGTCGAAACCGAACTCGATGATCACGCCAAGAAAGGCAGCCAGTGCGGTGTAGAACGACACGATGCCGAAGTCATGCACGCCCAGCACACGGCCGCACAGAATCGCAAAAAAGAGCGGGAAGGCGAAATTGGCGAGGTGGGTCAGGGCCAACTCGACGAGCTTGCGAAAAGTGTCTTTCACGGGGCCTTGTGTCTTCAGGCTTGCCGGCTGCTCAGCCGGCCGCCGGCGCACACCATCAACTGCAGCAGATCGCAAATGGTGTCGACATCTGACACGCTCACACCGGTGCCGGTAGGCAGGATCAGCAGCTTGTCGGCCAGAGCTTCCGTGCGCGCCAGGCGCATGGGCGTGTCGGCATAGAGCGTGCGGTAGGGCTCCATGCGGTGGCAACCGGGCCAAAAGTATTTGCGTGCCATCACATTCTCGGCCCACAGCGCCGCCAACAGGTCGTCGCGCGAGGGCCCGTCAGGAAACGCCGGCTCGTACTCGACCACCACGTACTGATGGTTGCTGCGCTCCTCGGGCGGGCCTTCACGCAGCAGCATGCCGGGCATGTCGACCAGTCTGCGGCGGTAAGCCGCGTGGTTGGCGTGGTTGGCCGACATGAAGCCGTCCATCGCGCGCAGCGAGGTCAGGCCCATCGCGGCAGAAATCTCACTCATCTTGCCATTGGTGCCGACGTACGAAACCTCGTCTACACCCGTGATCCCAAAGTTGGCCATCGAGCGAAACTTGCGTGCAAGCTTGTCGTCGTTGGTGGTGATGGCACCCCCCTCGAAGGTGTTAAAAAACTTGGTGGCATGGAAGCTGAAGACCTCGGCATTTCCAAAGCCGCCAATCATCTGCCCGCCGTGCGTGCAGCCAAACGCGTGGGCCGCATCGAACAGCAGCTTCAGCCCATGCTCGTCTGCAATCTCCTGCAGCTCACCCACCGGGCAGCCGTGGCCCCACAGGTGCACGCCGATGATGCCGGTGGTCTGAGGGGTGATCAGCCGCCGCACCTCAAGAGGGTCGAGCACATGCGTGGCTTCGTCGACATCGCAAAACACCGGCTTGACCCGCTGCCACTGCAAGGCATGCGCAGTGGCCACAAAGGTCATCGAGGGCACGATGACTTCGCCTTCCATCTGCAGCGCCCGAATGGCGATCTCAAGCCCGACGGTGGCGCTGGCCACGGTGATGCAGTGCTTGACACCCAGGTAGCGGCACAACTCGGCTTCCAGCTCCTGCACGCAAGCGCCGTTGTTGGTGAACCAACGCGAATCGAGTATGGCCTCCACGCGCTTCATGAAGTAGGACCGGTCGCCCATGTTGGGCTGGCCCACGTGAAGCTTGCGCTCTAAGGCCGGCACGCCACCAAACACGGCAAGATCGTCGAGGGTCTTGACCGCGTGGCCATCAGATGGGGTGGCAAGTTCGGCGCCGGCACACAACGCGTCGTATGAGCCCAGCGCCTGCGGCTGCGTGTCGGTGAATTCGCTCATGCCGAACTGGGCGCGCCGGTGGCACTGCGGTGCATCTGCGCCAGGCGCAAGGCCAGCGGGCGCGGCAACACCAGCACCCCCATCATCCACACCGACACCGCGAGCTTCATGCCCAAACCGATCTCTGGCCAGCGCCACACCGACTGCAGCGCGAACCCCGTGAGCCGGCCCGCCGACACGGGCCTGGTGAGCACACCCGCCGCCGGCGTGCCGCCGAATCGCAGGCAGATGGCGGCCAAGCGGGCTTCCCACGGCGCCATCAGCTGCGGGATGCGTGGCTTCTTGTTGAGGCGCGACAGGCTCTTCTCGACGAAGCGCTTGGTCGAGTCGGCGCGCTCGTATTCCGACCACAAGCCGGTCGGCGCGTTGTTCATCAGCAGCGAACCTTCAGCGGCGGAGCGGTGCAGGCGATAGGCGCCAAGCGGCGCCGACAAGGTGAGCACCTCGCCATAGGCCGGCGCCAGAAGAATGGGCACCGAGTCAGCAGCGCGCAGCCACAACTTGGGGTCCATCGGCAAGACTTGCCGGAGAAAATCTGCCCCGTAGGCGTTGCCCGAACCCGGTGGTGAGCCATAAGTGCCGAACTCGCGCACCAGATCGAGCGCCTGCGCGTCGTGCATGTGGTGGGGCACCTGGCGGCCGAGCGAGCGGCCTTCAGCATCGACCATCAGCAACGGAAACTGAACCTTGCTCACCCCGCTGCGCCAGGCCGCGGCGATGCTTGCGGCGGCCTGCGGGTAGAGCCAGTCGTCGGCATCGAGAAAGACCACCGCGTCGCCGGTGGCCTGGGCGTAGCCCTCGTTGTAGGCGGAGCCTTGCCCGCCATTGGGTTTGACGATCACCTTCACGCGGTCAGCAAAGCGGTTGATCACCTCGACCGAGCCGTCGGTGGAACCGTCGTCGACCACGATCACCTCCACGTCAGGGTGAGTTTGCGCAAGCGACGATTCGATGGCCTTGCCCACGAAGTTGGCGTAGTTGTAGTTGTCTATGACGATACTGATGCGCATATGAATGTTTGTGAACTGTTATGCCATGAATGGCTTGCGTTTCCGATGCAATATCAGTGCCGCAAAGCGCAAGAAACCGCGTCGTACACCCACTCATTCAGGGGCACCGCAGGGCAGGCTAAGCTGTGCGGGTGAACCGCACAGAACTCGCATCCGCCCTGAACGCAGCATTGCCGCAAACGCAATGTACCCGCTGCGGCTACCCCGATTGCCACAGCTACGCCCAGGCCATCGCCGAAGGTGATGCCGAAATCAACCAGTGCCCGCCGGGCGGCGCCGAAGGCATCGTGCGGTTGGCCCGAATCACCGGCCGCACCGCCCTGCCCCTCAACCCCGACAACGGCCACGAAGGCCCGCGTCAGCTCGCCGTGATCGACGAGGCCTGGTGCATAGGCTGCACGCTGTGCCTCGCGGCCTGCCCGGTGGATGCCATCTTCGGTGGCCCTAAGCTCATGCACACCGTCGTTGACCTGCAGTGCACGGGCTGCGAGCTGTGCATTCCGGTGTGCCCGGTCGACTGCATCTCGCTCGTCAACATCACCAGCGAGCGCACGGGCTGGCAAGCCTGGGGGCAGACGCTGGCCGATGAAGCCCGTGAGCGCTACGCCTTTCACACCTTTCGCAAATCGCGCGACGAGCACGAACGCATCGCCCGCCTGGAAGCCGCGGCCAAAGCGCGCTCACAACCCCGCCCATGAAAACGTCGTTCATCGAGCCTTTCTTTTCCACCCTTCGCGCCGCCAACCCTCACCCCGTCACCGAGCTCGAATACACCAACGCGTTCGAGCTGCTCGCCGCGGTGCTGCTGTCGGCGCAAGCCACCGACGTGGGCGTCAACAAGGCCACGCGCAAGCTCTTTGCCGTGGCCAACACGCCGCGCAAGATGCACGCACTGGGTGTAGAGGGGGTGAGCGAGTACATCAAGACCATCGGCCTGTTTCGCAACAAGGCCAAGAACCTGGTCGAGACCAGCCGCCTCCTGATGGAAGAGCACGACAGCCAAGTGCCGCGCAGCCGCGAAGCACTGGAAGCCCTGCCGGGCGTGGGCCGCAAGACGGCCAATGTGGTGCTCAACGTGGTGTATGGCGAGCCGACCATGGCGGTTGACACGCACATCTTCCGTGTCAGCAACCGCACCGGGCTCGCGCCGGGCAAGAACCCGCTTGAAGTGGAGCTGGGCCTGCTCAAGCGCGTGCCGGCCGCGTACTTGCAGCATGCGCACCATTGGTTGATCTTGCATGGCCGCTATGTGTGCCAGGCCCGCAGGCCGCTGTGCGAGCAGTGCAGCGTGGCGCGCTACTGCGACTCGGCACCACCCGCACTGCGCGGCAGCTCAACGGCGCAACCGTAAGGCAGGGCTGGCGGCCAATCCCTTGCCAGCGTCGGTGGAGGCAGGCCTGCAGCCACACGCAGAGCGGCATTGATCCAGCCCGCGTGCGCCACCAAGCACACCTTGTCTTGCGCATGTTCGGCAAGAAACGCTGCGCAGCGCGCCATCAGCTGGGTCACAGATTCACCGCCGCCGGGGGCATAGACGGCGAACGCATCCGTCCATGCGGCCACTTCGGCAGGGTTGATGGCGTCCCAGCGCTGGCCGTCCCAAGCACCGAAATCCAGCTCGCTCAGGCGCGCATCCACATGGTGCTGCCAGCCCCAGCGAGCGAGCCAGCGGCCGACATCAGCGCTGCGCCGCAAAGGTGAAGTGAAGACCACGCGCGGCCAAGCGTGACGCCGCGCACGCTCGCGCACGCGGTGCGCAACGCGCTTGGCCTTGCGCGCATCCACCAGCACATCGGTTCTCTGGCCGATGCAGCGCCCATCCAAACCCAAAGGGCGCGGGTGGCGCCAAACAATCAGAAGCGCAGCCACACCAGAAAGCCCATCAGCACCAGCAGCTCACTCACCTGCTGCGTGGCGCCCAGCGTGTCGCCGGTCATGCCACCGAGACGGCGCCGCAGCCACACCGCAGCAAGCGCGGCGCACAGTGCTGCCAGCACCAAGCTCATGAGCACAGGCTGCCACCACGCGGCATGCCATGCCACCAGCAAGGCGCCCATGACCAGCACCCAGCCGCACGCCACCACCAAGCCCTTGGCCGACACGCGCTGCGCCAAAGGCTTGGCCTTGGCATGCGACGCGTCACCGGCGTACGGCAGCCAGCGGATCAAGGCCACTGCAGCAGCACGCGAGGCCGTGTGGCCCAGCAGCATCGCCGCGAACACGAGGGGCACGGGCAATGCCACCAGCACCATCGCCTTCAGCCCCAGCACCAGGATCAGACCCACCGCACCATAGGTGCCGATGCGCGAGTCCTTCATGATTTCGAGCGCCCGCTCGCGGCTCACCGCACCACCCAGGGCATCACAGGTGTCAGCCAGGCCGTCTTCATGGAAGGCACCCGTCAACAGCACGGTGGCCGCCATTGACAAGCCGACCGCCACACCCATGGGGAAGACCCAGCACGCACCCCACAACACCGCAGCCGCCACACCGCCGACAAATGCGCCCACGGCGGGGAAATGGCGCGCACTCTCGTTCAACCACTGCGGCTCGTACCCCACCCAGCGCGGCACGGGCAAGCGCGTGAAGAACTGCAGCGCGATGAAGAAGAGCCGCAGCTCGTGGCGGATCATGGCGCGTCTTGGCGATCCGACACACCCGCCGACTCGAAGCTCGCCATCTCGTTGAGCACGCACACCGCGCTCTCCAGCAGCGGCCATGCCATGGCCGCACCCGAGCCTTCGCCAAGACGCAAACCCAGATCGAGCAAGGGCTGTGCACCCAGGTGCCTGAGCATCAGCTCATGCCCGATCTCGGCCGAGCGGTGTGACCACACGCAATAGCCGAGCACCGCGGGCGCGAGCTTGGCCGCCACCAGCACGGCCGCACCGGTGATGAAGCCATCGACCACGATCGTGCGTCTTTGAGAGGCGGCTTGCAACGAAGCGCCCACCAGGGCTGCGATCTCGAAACCGCCCATCGCCGCAAGCACCTGCAGCGGATCGTTCAAGCCTTGGTGCCGGCCCTTCACTGCCGCCAGCACTGCGAGCTTGTGCGCCAGCCCGGCATCGTCCAGGCCGGTGCCGCGGCCTACGCACAGCGCGAGGTTGGCACCTGTGAGCCTCGCCATCAGCAGGGCGGCGCTCGATGTATTGCCTATGCCCATCTCGCCCAGCAGCACGGCATTGCCGGGTAGGCGCTCGACCACCTCTCGGCCCATGGCGATGGCCTGCAGGCACTGGGCCTCGGTCATCGCCGGGCCTTCGCATGCGTCGGCCGTGCCCAAGGCAACCTTGCGCAGGAGCAGGCCGGGGCGAGGTGCAAAGTCATGCCGCACACCGGCATCGACCACGGTCAACGCCAGGCCATGCTGGCGTGCCAGCACGCTCACCGCCGCACCGCCGGCAGAGAAGTTCTCGACCATCTGCCACGTCACGTCGCTCGGGTAGGCCGACACGCCGCGCGCTGCGAGACCGTGGTCGCCTGCGAAAACGACCAGCTGCGGCGCCAGCCAACGCGGTGTCTCGGTCTGCTGGATGAGACCGACTTGCAGCGCCAGGCTCTCCAGCCGGCCCAGCGCACCGAGCGGCTTGGTCTTGCGGTCCATGCGCTGCTGCAGCTTGCGCGCCAGCGCGTCGTCATGCACGTGGGCAATGGCTGGAAGGGTCAGGTTCATGCGGTCAGTTCATGAGGCAAGCAGGTTCATCAGGGAATCGTGCTCGAAGTGCTGCTCGATGAAATCGGCCAGCCCGTCGAACACTTCATCGAGGCCACGCACTTCGGCGCCGAAGAGCGCGCGCAACACCTCGGGCGACTCGAACATGCCGTGCGCGTACACGCCGAGCACGCTGCCTTGCTGCCAGCCTATGGGCACGCCCTCGGCGTTGTACAACGCAGCCGGCGCGCCGTTACGCGCTTGTGTGCGCCCGTGGCGAATCTCGTAGCCGCGAAACTGCAAGCCCGACAGCGCCGCCCAGGGTGCTGCCAGCGTGCCTGCTTTTGCGCGGGTTTCGCGCAGCAGCTTGGCGGGCTCGAAATGGGTGGTCAGCGGCAGCAAGCCGAGGCCGGGCGCATTGCCGTCCACGCCATGCTCGTCGACCAGCGCATCGCCCAGCATCTGCAGGCCACCGCACACGCCCAGCACCGGCTTGGCTGCTGCGGCGTGGAAGGCAATCGCTGCGTCCATGCCTTGTGCGCGCAGCCAGGCCAGGTCGCTGCTGGTGTGCTTGGAGCCGGGCAACATGATCCAGTCAGCACCTGCCAGTTGTGCTGCCGTGCGCGCCCAGCAGAGCGACACGCCGGGCAGGTTGCGCAGCGGCTGAAACTCGTCGAGGTTGCTGATGCGCGGGTAGGCCACGATGGCCACCTGCAGGCCCTCCTGTCTTACCGGCATGTCGTCGAAAACACCGTCTTCTTCCGGCAGGCCGTGGCCGCGCCACATGGGCAGCACGGCCAGCGTGCGCACCCCGGTCAGCCGCTCCAGCATCTCTGGCCCCGGGGCGAGCAGGCTTGCGTCGCCGCGAAAGCGATTGAGTACGAAGCCCCGCAGCAAACGCGCCTCGGCCTCGGGCAGCAGCTGGTGCGTGCCGTAGAGGTGAGCAAAGGCGCCACCACGGTCGATGTCGGTCATGAGCAAGCAGGCCGCGTTGACCTCGCGCGCGGTGCGCATGTTGACGTAATCGCTGGCATGCAGGTTGATCTCGGCCGGCGAGCCCGCGCCCTCGATCACCACCAACTCGTTCTCTTGCATCAGCTCATGCAAGGCACGCCGGCCATAGGGCCACAGCGCCTCGCTGCGCTCACGCCAGGGCACTGCCGCCAGGTCGGGCCGCACCTCGCCCATCACCACCACCTGGCTGGCGCTGTCGTGCTCGGGCTTGAGCAGCACCGGGTTCATGCGCACTTCCGGCGAGCAGCGCGCAGCGAGCGCCTGAAAGTACTGCGCACTGCCGATCTCGCCGAGACGGCCGCCCACACCCGGCACCACGCGCGCGTTGTTGCTCATGTTCTGCGCCTTGAAGGGCGCGACCTTGATGCCACGCTGCACATACCAGCGGCACAGCGCCGTCGCCAGCCAGCTCTTGCCTGCGCCGCTGGTGGTGCCGAGCACCATCACAGCCCGTGCACTCATGCTCTCGCCTTGTACCAAGCCGCGCGCAAGGCCTGCTGTGCCTGAGGCGGCTGCACGCTCAGGCGCACATGGCCGGGCAAGCCCATATCGGTGGTGTCACGCAGCTTCACACCCTGTGCACGCAAACGCTGCAGCTGCTGCACCTCAGGCCCCTGCGCCAGAAAAAACGGCGTGACGCTTTCACTGCAAAGCCAACCTAACTCGGCACAACACTCAAGCTGCTGGCGCTTCCAGGTGCGCAGCAAAGACAGGCAGTCGACCAGCCAGGCTTGCGTTTCTGCCGCGGCCCAACCCGCGAGCATGGCTACGCCATGTGCGCCCACGGCCCAGGAAGGCGCGAGCGCTTCGAGCGTGGCTTGCAGATCACCCGCATCGTCGGGCGCAATGGCATAGGCGCCGCGCACGCCAGTCAAGCCCAAGGCCTTGTTGGGCGACATCAGCCGCCAGGCCTGCTCGGGCAGCGGTGGTGCGTCGCCCTCAAGTCGCAAAGGCGCGTAGGCGCAGTCGACCACCAGCACGGCTCCTTCGCGCGTGGCCGGTACGCGGTGGGAGCGCCCATCGGGGCTGCCCGGCTCGGTGTGCCACACCAGCGCGGCATCGCCCGCCTGCGCAAGCCGCAGGCCAAAAGCCTGCGCCGCGCGCGCGTAATCGGCATAGCCGGGAACCGGCAGGTACACGCTCGCCTGTGGACTGCGGTGCGCCATCGCCAGGCTCATGCGGTAGATGAATTCACTGGCGCTGGCGGCCATCACGATGCGGCTCACAGGCACGACGTGAAAGCTCGCCAGCTGCTCGCGCAGCGCGGTGTAGGCAGGGTCGGGGTAACGCGCCGCATCAGCTTGGCGGACCGAGAGCAGCACACGCGGCGCGGGCCCGCAGGCATTGGCGTTGGTCGAGAAATCCCAGCGCGGCACGCCTGCGGCGTCAGGCCCGCCATGCGCCACGCCACTCACGCCTGCGTTCACAGCGCCCTCGCCACCCACGACAACATCGCCAGCACCATGCCTGCCCAGGCTGCCATGGTGGCAAAGCCCAGCGCCTGGGCCATGTTGCGCGACGAAGGCGAAGCGCCGGTTTCATTGAGCACGTACACGCCGGGCTTGGCCAGGCGCACACCCAGGCGCAGCGCCATGGCGCCCATGGCCCAACCCCCGTTGGGGGACGGCGTGCGCCCGGCCTGCCGTTTCAGCGAGCGCCAGTGGGCCGCGCGCCAGGCGGGGTAGAGGCTCAGTGCGGTGATGCGCGCGGGCAGCCACGAGAGCACGTCGTCTGCACGCGCGGCCCACTTTCCCGCCCATTCCCACACGCCGTGGTAGCCCCACATGGCGTCGGCGGTGTTGGCAAACCGGTAGACCACGGCACCTGGCAGGCCCGCCACTGCAAACCAGAACAGCGGGGCGATCACCGAATCGTTGAGGTTCTCGGCCAGCGTCTCGATAGCGGTCTCGCGCAGCGCTTCTTCGTTGAGGCCGCTCAGGTCGCGGCTTACCAGGCGGGAGAGACGCTCACGCGCCGGCTCGATGCCCAGCGCCAGCTCGTCTTCGACCGCCAACACCTCGTCGCGCAGCATGCGCCAGGCCAGCATGGGCTTGAGCATCAACGCAAGAAGGGGCACGGCCCACCATGTCGACAAGGCCAGCACGCGCAGCTGCAGCCACCAGGCAAGCGCACCCAGGGCGCCAGCGATCAAGAGCCAAGACGCCGCCCCGCCCCAGAAGGCCGCGGCCGGCGACATGACGCGCAGCCAGCAACCGAGCGGCCACAGCACGCGGCCCAGCCACGCCACCGGGTGCAAGGCATCAGGCGGCTCGCCAAACAGGGTGTCGATCACCCATGCGAGCAGCAGCGCGAGGGCGAGCACCAGGGCGGATGAGTGGGAGAGCAGCATCGAGGCGGTTCAGTCTTCGATGCCGCGCTGGGCTGGCACGCCGGCTTGGTAGTGGTGCTTCACGAGCGTCATTTCAGTCACAGTGTCGGCCAGATCGATCAACTCTTGCGGCGCATTGCGGCCCGTGAGCACCACATGCACATGCGGCGGTCGCTCGCGCAGGCAGGCGAGCACCGGCTCCAGGGGCTGCCAGCCATAGCGCAGAGGGTAGGTCACCTCGTCGAGCACCACGAGAAAGTGCTCACCGGCGCGGATTGTCGCCTCGGCGCGCGCCCAGCCCTCGCGGGCCAGCTGAGCCGAGTGCTCGAGGTCATGGCTCTTCCAGCTGAAGCCATCGCCCAGGCCCTCTATGGGAACGCCGAGGTCGGCGAACACGCGGTGCTCGCCGAAACGCGCCGTGGGCACTTTCATGAACTGGTAGATCTTCACTGGCTTGCCGCGGCCGTGGGCTCGCAGCGCAAGGCCGAAGGCGGCCGTGCTCTTGCCTTTGCCGTCGCCGGTATGAATGAGCAACAGGCCTCGCCGCTCGCCAGTGGGTTTGTCTTTTCCGTGCTCGGTGGGAGGGGCTTCGATCTGCATGTCAGTCCAGGTTGGGAAGCACCGCGAGCCTGTCGCCCAGGCGTTCGATGCGGATGGCGTGGTCGAACACACCCACAAGCGTCTCGTGTACCGCGGGGTCGCCGACCGCGCCCTCTGCAGCAATGCGGCCGGCCTGCATGACCACCAGGCGATCGGCCTGCAAGGCCAGCGGCACGTCATGCAGCACGCTCACCACCGTGCGCTCGCGGGCGAGCCGTTTGAACAGGCGCACCAGCGCCACCTGGTGGGGCGGGTCGAGGTGGGTGGTGGGCTCATCGAGCAGCAACACCGGCGCGTCGACGGCCAACGCGCGCGCCAGCAGCACACGCTGGCGTTCGCCGCCCGAGAGTTCGTGCAGCCGGCGATCGGGCCAGGCATCGCACTCGGCAGACTTCATGGCTTGCTGCACAAGGGCCTGGTCTCGCTCGCTCGGCTCATCAAAGAGGCCGAGCTGCGGCAGCCGACCCAGCTGCACGATCTGGCGCACAGTGAGCTCACCGGTGGCGCTGCCCTGCTGCGCCAACCAGGCGATCTGCTGCGCGCGCTCGCGCACCGACCATGCGGCCAAGGGCTTGCCTTGCAACAGCACGCGGCCTGCGTCCAGAGACTGCAGGCCCGCCAGGCTGCGCAGCAGCGTCGACTTGCCTGCGCCATTGGGGCCGACGATCACTGTCCAGCCCGGCTGCAAGGCAAGCGAGACCTCGTGCAGCACCCGGTTCCCGCCCAACGACACCGAGACCTTCTCTGCCACAAGCGACGTGCTCATGCGATCTTTCGCCGGTGCAGCAGCCACAGCAAGTAGCCGCCGCCGAGCACCGCAGTGAGCACTCCGACGGGCAGCTCTTGCGGTGCCAGCAGGCTGCGCGCCAGCACGTCGGCTGAGAGCAGCAACACGCCGCCCATCGCCGCACTGGCCACCAGCGTGTAGCCATGCGCGGCAGGGGCAAACCGGCGAACAAGATGCGGCGACACCAGGCCGACAAAAGCGATCAGGCCGGCCTGCGAAACCGCCATGCCGGTGGCCAGCGCAAGCGCACCCACCAGGGCCAGGCGCACCTGCGGCAGCGCCAGGCCCAGGCTTGCAGCGCTCTCTTCACCCAGCGTCAGCGCGTCGAGTGCGCGCGACAAGCGCCACACCAGCGGCAGCGCAATCAGCAATCCACCCGCCATCAGCACGCAACTGCTCCACCCGAGGAAGCCGGTGGAGCCGAGCAAGAACGCCTGCTTGCCGCGCAGCGCATCGGGCGCGAAATTGGTGACCATGTCGCTCAGCCCGCCCAGCAGCACGCCCACCACCACACCCGAGAGCAGCAGGTGCGTGGTCTCGTGCGCACCGCGGGCCAGGCTCAAGGTCAGCACCACGCCGAGCAAGGCGCCAGCAAACGCAGCGCCCACCAGGCCGATGCGCCCGATCAAGCTGGCCGTGGCCAGGCTGATGCCCTGCCCGGCCAGCATGCTGGCGGCCAGCACCAGCACCACACCCAGCACAGCTCCTGAGGCCGAGCCGAGCAAATAGGGGTCGGCCAAGGGATTGCGAAACAGGCCCTGCGCAACGGCACCGGCCAGCCCCAGCAACGCCCCTGTCAACCAGGCCCCGATGGTGCGCGGCGCTCGGATCTGGCCAACGATCAAGGAGCCGTCAGGGCCGTTGAGCAAGGCGAGGGTCTGCGAGATCGACCACCCCTCGCTGCCTGCCGCGATACCGGCCAAGCCGAGCAGCAGCGTCAAAGCGCACAAACCGAGCGCCAGGCGCCGCCGCGTTGGGCGTTCGGTGTCGGACATCAGCGCGGTTCCGGCAGGGCGGCCAGACAAGTGGCCAGCAGCTGCGCCGCCTCACCCATGCGCGGGCCGGGGCGGATCAGCAGCTCGTAGTGCGCCGCATCGAAGCCGCAGGTGCGCTGCTGCTGCAGCGCGGCGAGCGTCGCCCAGCCGGGACGCCTGGGCATCTCTTCAAGGCTGCGCTGCGCCGCGATCACGACGTCGGGCTGGGCCTTGACCACGAACTCGGGGTTGAGCCGCGGGAACGGGCCCATATCAGACGTGACGATGTTGCCCATGCCCAGCCGCGCCAGGGTCTCACCGATGAACGAGCCTGCGCCGGCCGCGTAGGGCGTGGTATCGACCTCGAAGTAAACCCGTTGTCCCCGAAGCCGAGCGGGCACGCGGGTGGCGGCTTCGGCCACGGCCGATTCGATGTGCGCCCAGGTAGCGTCGGCTGCGGCCGGCACACCCAGCATCAGAGCAATTGTCTGCAGACCGCGCTTCACGTCGGCATGCGTTTTGGTGTCAAGCACCAGCACCTTGAGCCCCAGCGACTCCAATCGGTCGATCACACGCGCCGAAGGCGCGGCCAGCACCACGTCGGGCTTCAGCGAGGCGATGCGCTCGATCAGGGCATCTTCCAGCCCACCCAGCTTGGGCAAGGCCTCCACGCTCTTCGGCGTGTTGGAAAAGCGATCGGTGCCCACCAGGCGGCTGCAAGCGCCCAGAGCGCAAACGCTTTCGGTGAGCGAGGGCAGCAAGGTGACGATGCGCTGCGGGCTGCGTGGCAACACGAGCGTGCTGCCGCGGTCGTCGCTCAGACGTATGTCGGCCAGTGCGTGCAGCGGCAGGCACAGCAAGAGAAACAACATGCGCAGCCAGCGCTGACGCAGAAGCGTCATGCAGCACCCCGCTTCACTGGCATCTCGATGCCCGCCACCATCCACGTTACCCGCTCGCAGCGCGCCGCGATGGCCTGATGCAAGCGCCCCAGTTCGTCGACGAAACGACGTGCCTCGGGCGACAAAGGCGACACGCCGAGCCCGATCTCGTTCGACACCAGCACCACGGGGCCTGGGGCCTCGTCGAGGGCATGGCAGAGCTCGTCGCTGCGGGCCAGCCATGCGGCCTCGCCGAGCGCCGCGCCGCTCATGGGCATCAGCAGGTTGGTCAGCCACAAGGTAAGGCAGTCGATCACCAACAAACGCTGCGGTGAACTCAAGCGAAGTACGGCCTGAGCAAGCTCAATCGGCACCTCTTCGGATTGCAAGCCGGACACCCGCTCGGCCCTGTCTGCACGATGGCGAGCGATGCGCTCGCGCATCTCGCCATCGTGAGCCACAGCCGTGGCCAGGAGCACGGCCGTGACGCACGGCTTCTTCAGCCAGGCAGCGGCGCGCTCCTCGGCGCAGCGCGACTTGCCGCTGCGCTGGCCGCCGAGGATCAGCTCGCTGCCTGCCACCTCAGAAGCCCACCCTGATCGACGCCACGAAACTGCGACCCGCTTCCGGGTAGATGGAGTTGGTGACACCGCTGGGAGTGCAGCTGAAGGCCTGCGTGTAGTACTTCTTGTCGGTAAGGTTGGTGACACCCAGCGACAGCTCCACATCGCCACTGCGGTAGGCATAGCGCGCGTCAGCGGTGGTGTACGCCGGCATGCTGCACACGTTGTCGAAATCAGGCGACTGCGAAGACACCATGTTGACCAGCCCGTTCAGCTTGTGACCACCGCCGACATCCCAGTCGGCACCCAAAGACAGCGTGCGCTTGGGTACGAGCGCGATGTCGTTGCCATCGTAGGTACCGCCAGTGAACTTGGCCTGGCGGGCGGCTGCGTTCAAGCGCAACTTGACGTCACGGCTCAGGTCGTGGGTCAACTCAAGTTCAAGGCCCTGGCGCCGGGTGGGGCCATCGAAGTTCACGTTGGCGCCGAAGAAACCTACGTTCCGGTCGTAGCCGATCTCGTCATGCAGGGCATTCCGATAAAAGCGCAGCTCGGCCCGCCCCGTGTCATAGGCCAAGCGAGCGCCGAGGTCAATGTCGCGCGAGGTCTGCACGCGCAAACCGCCTGGTTGCGAAAAGCCGATTTCGTCGACATTGGGAAAGCGGAAGCTGCGGCCCAGATGTGCAAACAACGAAGCGCTCGCACCCAGCGGCTGCACCACACCGACATTCCAGGCGTTGAAGGATTCGTCCACCGGCGTCGTCGCCGAGGTGTCGGTCTTGGTAACGTGCTCCCTGCGCACACCCGCACTCAGACGCGTTCCACCCGGCAGCCTGAAATCTTCCTGCAGATAGACAGCCTTGTTCTGCTGCTCGCTGGTCGAGCCGAACGCGCCGCGCACCGCACGATCCCAGTCGTCGCGATCCACGCCGAACACCACCGTGTTGGCGTAGCTGCCGAACGTGGCGCTGTGCCTTGCGCGTGCCGAGCGGTTGCGGGCATCCACGTCATAGGCGTAGGCAAACGAGGTCTGGCTGATCAATGTCTTGTCGCGCTTGCCGGTGTCAATCGCGATCTGCCAGTCGCCCCAAGTGGCTTCTGCGAACAGGTTGTCGCGATGGTTGTCGATGTCGGCGCGGTCATTCGGGCGGTTGGTCTGCCGCGGATTGGCCTCGTACTGGGCGGCCGTCAACGCACCCGGCAAGCCCGTGTGCAGCTCGTCTTGCGTGTGCTGCCCACCCACGCGCAGCCAGTCGTTGCGCCATTGGCCCGTCATCGAAAGACCTTCGACCGCAGAGCGAAAGTTTTCGCGGTGCCCGTCACTCGTGCGCCGCATGCCCGCCACGTCGAGCGAGAAGCCCCCGCTGACAAGCGTGGCGCCGGCACGCGCGTCTGCCAGCGACTGGCTGCCTAGCGCCATGTAGGCGCGACCATCACTTACCGCATTGCCGCTGGCAGCTTTGGTGGTGATGACGATGGCGCCGCCCGTCGCTCCCTCGCCGTACAAGACCGCCGCACTGCCGCGGATCACCTCGATGCGGGCTATCGAATCGATCGGAATGCCGGCCAGCCGGGTGCCGCCCAAATCAGCTTCGCTGATGCGAACGCCGTCGACGACCACCACCTGGTTGCTGCCCGCGGTAATGCCAAAGCCGCGCAGATCGAGCCCGTAGTCGCCACCACCATAGAAGTCGAGCTTGCCGGGCACGCCCAGCAGCTTCATCAGTGCCTCGTTGACGGTAGAGACGCCCGCGTCGCGCATGTCTTCAGCGGTGATCACGCTCACGCCAAAGGGCAGGCTCGTGGCGTCTTCGGGAAAGCGTGTGGCCCTGATGATCACGGGCGCCAGGGTTTGTGGCGTCGCGCTTTGAGCCACGGCCACGCTGCAGGCCGACGCAAGAACGGAAAGGGCAAACACGGCAAATGGCGCGCGCCCGACAGAAGGAGAAATCATTGAATGCTCACGGAACAAGTCGTGCGCGCCGGCTTCCCCGCCAGTGCACACCTCATGGCATGCGGCACGCCGCACACCCCTTGTTGGCCGGTATCCGGGCTGGCGAACATTCTCATGCGACCTTCCCAGAGCCGCGAGGCTCCAGTGGTGTATGCACATGAGCGAGAGCGCAAGTCTCTCGTTCGCTTACCGTTGCGGGGGCAGCGCAGGTGGGCTTTCAGCCGTGGTGACTGAATGACCTCTGCTTCCCGTTTAACTGTGCCGATATGAAAACCGGCACGGGCACCAACATGCAGGATTGTAAGCAGCGGCACCCACCACCCTACAATCGACCACTCGCAACCCCGCAGGGCGCCATGTCGAAGACCCAAGATCTCGCGGATCGCGTAGAGCGTTTGTTGCTACGGCACGAAGAGCTCAAGCGCACCAACGAATTGCTCGAGCAGCAACTGGCAGCGCTGACGCACGAGCGCGACAACTTGCGCTCGCGTCTGAACGCCGCCCGCAGCCGTATCGATGCCTTGCTCGACCGCTTGCCCGTCGACGCGCCCACAGAAAGCCCCCCTGAAGGAAGCGCACCGTGAAGCAGATGGAAGTCACGATCATGGGGCAGATCTACATACTCGGCTGCCCCGAAGGTGGCGAGACCTCGCTGCTCGAAGCGGTGAGCAGCGTCGACCGCGAAATGATTGCCATACGCGATGCAGGCCGCGTCAAGGCACGTGAGCGCATTGCAGTGCTGGCGGCCCTTAATTTGGCCTATGCATTGGCAGAACGCCCGATGCCCAAAGCACCTTCTGCGGCAAGCAATGAAGAAGTCGATGTCGACGCGCTGATCCAGCGGCTCGATCAAGCCCTCGGAGCCGACGGGCAATTGCTTTAAAGCATGACTTCGGCGATAGACGCGCCGTAGAATGAATTCGTCCGTTGCGTTCGCGTGAGTCTTATATTTCCTTGAACCGATGCTCGCAAGAGCAAGGGCTTGGAACATCGCTCGGTAGGTGTGATCGTCTCGCGTCAGATGAACCCGAAATCAAGCTGACCTCGCCCACCTGAACTGCCTGGGTTCAGGAATGCGGCTCACGGTTCGTAACGGACACCTTATTTACATCGATAACCACATCGCACGAGCCTGAACGCCCGGCCGCCTGAAGCCAGGCGAGATCCGCTCGGGATATCGGCCGATGTACTCACTGGCCAAGGGGTTCCATGCCACAACAGTTCTGGTTGATGAAGAGCGAGCCCGGTGAGTGCTCGATCGACGACTTGGCTGCCGCGCCAAAGAAGACGGTGCCTTGGTTCGGCGTGCGCAACTACCAGGCGCGCAACTACATGCGCGACGAGATGCGTGTAGGCGATGGCGTTCTCTTCTATCACTCCTCATGCCCCGAGCCCGGCATTGCCGGCCTGGCGACTGTGGCCAGCACGCCCTACCCCGACGAAACGCAGTTCGACAAGAAGAGCCACTATTTCGACGCAAAATCAGCGCCCGATAACCCGCGCTGGAGCTTGGTCGACGTGAAGCTCGACCACAAGACGCGCTTGCTGTCACTGGCCGAGATGCGTGAAACGCCCGCGCTGTCGACCATGGTGGTGCTCAAGCCGGGCAACCGGCTGTCGATCACGCCGGTGACGGCCGATGAGTGGAAGGCCTTGCTCAAGCTGCTCTGAAAGCAGCGCTCAATCGCTCAGCTGGCTTCGAAGCGGATGCTGGCCAGCGTGACGTGGTTGCCCCCGCGCTTCTGAGCCTGCGCCAGCGCGGTGTCAGCCGCGTGCAGCAGGTCTTCTTGCGTGTGGGCAGTGTGCGGAAAACTCGCCACCCCCATCGACACGGTGAACCCCAGGTCTTGCCCGTTGAGCATGACGATCTGGGTGGCGCATTGCCGGCGCAGCCCTTCCATGCGGGCATGTGCGGTGGCCAGGCCCACACCGGACAGCAGCACCGCGAAGTGGTCTTCGTTGAGGCGGCACGACGCGTCCATCGCGCGGGTGCCACTGCGCAGCAGGCGGCCCAGCGATTCGAGCACCCGTGTGCGGGCTTCGGAGCCTGACGCCCGGGCGGTGTCGCTGAGCGGGTCTAGCGCCACCGACACGAGTGCGAACTCGCGATGCTCGCGTGAAGACAGATCGACTTCGCGCCTCAGCTGGTCGTCGAAGTGGCCGCGCTGGTACAGGCCGGTCACGCCGTCGCGCAGCCCTTGGTCTTGCATTTCGCGGCGCAAGCTCTCATTGGCCTGCTGCTGCTCTTCCAGTTGGCGCAAGGCCAGCTGCAATTGCGCTTCGCCGTGGCGCTGCGCGGTGACGTCAATCCAGAGGCTGCACAGGTAGCGAGGCGCGCCGCCGTCTGCAGACGCAAGTGGCAGCCGCGTCACGGTGAATTCGCGGCGCACGCCAGCTTGTTCTACGCGGTGCTCGCTGACCTGCGGCACGGTTTGCACCATGGCGGAATGGTCGGCGGTGCGAAGAGCAGAGCACGCTTCGCCCCCCACCCATTCTTCGTCAGTCAGCCCTTCCGCGGGGCGGCCCATCAGCGCCACCATGCGGGCGTTGGCATGCACATAGCGTCCGGTCGCGGCCTCTTTGATGCTCAGCATGGCATCGACTCGGTCCAGCAGCGCCGTTGCGACGACGCCCCAAGCCTCCGGCGCCAGACCCAATGCACGCACCAGCGCTTGCGACTGATCGGCGCGCGCAGAGAGTGCCTGCTGGTTGGATTCCGTCATTCCATGTCTCGTCTGTATTCACAGGCTGCCGTCGACGGCGTAGCCCTCTTCGCCTTGCGATTAATGCATTGGCAGAGTGACCTGAAAACCCCTAGGTTGATCATAGCGGCAGGGTTTTCTCCGGCAGAACGCACACCCTAAGTGCGGGGCGTGAAGATTTCGCACAAATCGCGGGCTGAGCCCTGCAGCGCCGCCCGCGCCCGCACCTGGTTGGCGCCACCGGCCAGCAAATGCTGCACCGATCTGGCACGGGATTCGCTTGCCAGGTCTCAAACACAAAACGCGCCCGCAAACAGGGCGCCCCACCCTGAGGATCACGCCTGTGTCTGGTTTTAAGAGCTTCCTGAAGACGGGGCATGGCCCCACCTTGTTCGCCGCTTTCCTGTACTTCTGCTTCTCGTGTTCCATCTGGGTCTTGAATGGCGCGATGGCGCCGTTCATCAGCGAGACCTTCCAGCTCTCGCCGGCCCAAAAGGGCCTGATGCTCTCGATACCCATCATTGCTGGCGCGCTCATGCGCTTCCCACTGGGTGTGCTGGCGCAGTACATCGGCCGCAAGAACGCCACCCTGGTCGAGATGAGCCTAATTGCAGCCGCAATGCTGTTTGGCTTCTTCTTCGTGCACAGCTTCAATGACCTGCTCGCCATGGGCGTGCTACTGGGCATTGCAGGTGCGAGTTTCGGCGTGGCCCTGTCTCTGGGCTCAGGCTCGTTCCCGCCGCGGCACAAAGGCCTGGCGATGGGCCTGGTGGGTGCCGGTAACGTGGGCACCGCGCTGTCGGTGCTGATCGCGCCGCCGCTGGCGCAGGCCTTCGGCTGGCAAGCCGTCTACGGCTTTGCCGCCGGAGCCATCGCCATTCCGATGCTGGTGATGATCTTCCTGGCGAAAGAACCGCCCGATCTCGACACCCACGCCAGCCTGCGCGAACACGTGGCCTGCTTGTTCGAGAAAGACGGCTGGGCGTTCAGCCTCATCTATGGCATCACCTTCGGCGGCTTCATCGGCCTCACCACCTTCTTGCCCACCTACTACTTCGACCAGTTCCACGTGAGCAAGGTGCAGGCGGGTCAGCTGACCATGCTCGCGGCCTTCGTGGGCGCCACGGTGCGCGTGTTCGGGGGGTGGATCTCTGACCGCTGGGGCGGCATCAACACCCTGACCACCGTGTTGCTGACCGTGATGGTGACGCTGCTCGCTTGTGGCTTGGCAGACGGCTCGCTGGCCGCCTCGACCTTGCTCTTCATGCTGTGCTTTGCAGCACTTGGCGCCGGCAATGGCGCGCTCTTCCAGCTGGTGCCGCTGCGCTGGCCGCTGAGCACCGCCGTCGCGGGCTCGATGATCGGCGAGGTGGGCGCGTTGGGCGGTGGCCTTGTGCCCAACGCCATGGGCCTGTCCAAGCAATACACCGGCAGCTACTTCTGGGGCTTTGCGGTGTTCGCCGTGCTCGCACTGATCGTGCTGGCGATGATGCGCAAGATGCAGCTGCGCTGGACGCGCACCTGGGCCGAGAAAGGCGGCCGCGCGAGGGTTACGGGCTGATCTCTATCGCGGCAAAAACAAGATCCAGTAAACCAGCAACAAGTTGAACAGCACCGACACACCCAGCGCCACCTTCCACAGCAAAATCGGGTCGCGCGCCAGCAGGGGCGTGGCGGCTTGCGCCGAAAGTGGGCGCGAAGCACCCCGCTGAATCGCCAGCTCCAGCTCTTCGGCGGTCTCGAAGCGCTGCTTCTTCTCAAACGCCACCGCCTTCAGCACGATGTGGTCGAGCCAGATGGGCACATCGGGCCTCAGCCGCGATGGCGGCCGTGGCGGGCGGCGATAGCGCAGCTTCTGGTAGGGCTCGATGTCACCAAACGGCAAGTGCCCCGTGAGCAGCTGGTACAGGCTGACGCCCAACGCAAACAAGTCGGTTTGCGCGTCGACCGGCTCGTCGTCCCACAGCTCAGGGTTCATGTAGCTGGGCGTGCCCGCATGCAGGCTGCGTTGCTCGGCGGGCTCGTTGCCCGACAAGGCCACCCCCAGATCCAGCAGGCGCAGCTGACCGTCTTCGCCCAGGTGCAAGTTGGCCGGCTTGATGTCTCGGTGCACCACACCCAGCCGGTGCAGTTGCGCAATCGACTTCGTGGCCGCCAGGCCCCACGCCACCACGTCGCCCACCGGCAAACCCTGAGGGCTGCGCTGTGCCATCTGCTCCAGCGTTTGCCCGGTGTGCCAGTCGAACACGAGATAGAAGGCGCTTGCGTCTTGCACCTCATGCAGCTTGACGAAACCAGCGCCCGCCCGCTCGCTCACCCGCGTGCCCAGCCAGGCCTCGTGGGCCAGCATGGCGCGCTCTTGGGGATCGCTCGCGCGCGACGGGTGCAGCGTCTTGAGCGCACGCAGGGCTCGCGTCTCGCCATGCCTCACCTGGTAGAGCAGGTGCACGTCCGTGTCGGCGACCAGGGCCGTGACCACGTGGCCATCCATCGCGTCACCCACCTTCAAGCGCGGCGGCACCGGCAGCTGGCGGCTGCGCACCAGCGCATCTTCGAGCCGCGAGCGTGCCAAGCCGCGCACGCGCACCACCAGTGCGGTGGCATTGTCTTGCGAGCCAGCCGCCAGCGCGGCCTGCACAATGGCCGCGCTGGCGTCTTGTGCCGACGCCGCATCACGCAACAAGGCCAGCATGCGGGGCTGCGGCAGGCGGCTGTGCACGCCGTCCGACACCAGCACGAAGGCGTCGCCCAGGTGCAGCTCGCCTTGCAGGTAGTCGACGCGGATGGCATCGTCTTGCCCCATGGCGCGGGTCAGCTGGCTGTGCAGATCGGGGTGGTCGAGGCAGTGGTCTTGCGTCAGGCGGCGGCACTCGGGCCCGCGCACCAGATAGGCTCGCGTGTCACCCACGTGGGCCACTGTCCAGGTCTGGCCGCGCAGGGCAAGCGCCGTCAAGGTGCTCATGGCAGCACCGACATGGCGCCTGTTGTGCGCCGCCAGCCAAGCGTTTTGCGCACCGATGATGCGGTCGAGCACCACACTGGTGTCCCAGGTGGGAGGGGCGGCGAAGTAGTCCTGCACCAAAGACATCACGGTGGTTTGCGCCGCCATGGCGCCCTCTCCGCCCGCGGAGACACCATCGGCAATCGCGGCAATAAAGCCCAATGCCTCTTCATGTGAAGCGGGTCGCATGGCGGCCGCGAAATCCTCGTTGTCTTGCCGCGGCCCGCGATCGCTCGTATAGCCCATGTCGATGTCAAAGCTCATAAGGTCGGGTTTGCACCTAGATGGGGCAAGTGTTGAATTCGGGAGTAAACAAGCAAGACGCTTGCCCGCAAACAGTGCGTCAGGCACCAGATTGCAGCCGATTGGGGGTAACCCGTTGGCACCCACCTTGCTACCTCTTAGGGCACTGAGAACAGTGACTGAGGAAACAGCCGCATGAAGAAGATGAAGTTGGTGATGGTCGGTAACGGCATGGCCGGGGTTCGCACCCTGGAAGAGCTGCTGAAGATTGCCCCCGATCTGTACGACATCACGGTGTTCGGCGCCGAGCCGCACCCCAACTACAACCGCATTCTGCTGTCGCCGGTGCTGTCCGGCGAGCAAACGCTCGATGAGATCGTGCTCAACCCCCTGAGCTGGTACGAAGAAAACAAGATCGACCTGCACCTGGGCCAGAAGGTGATCGGCGTGGACCGCAAGCGCCGCGTGGTGCAAGCCGCCAACGGCAGCGAAACCGAATACGACCGCCTGCTGATTGCCACCGGTTCCAACCCTTTCATCCTGCCGGTACCTGGCAAGGAACTCGAAGGCGTGATCGCCTACCGCGACATCGCCGACAC
>NZ_JBKJOQ010000114.1:0-44393 GCF_046595475.1 Rhizobacter sp. | reverse complement strand
CTCCGCCTTGCAGGCAGTAGCCTGCTGCGTTGTCGCGCCTACCCAGACGCGCCCGCAGCGGCCCACTCGGGTACGTCCAACTGCGGTTTTTAGGTTGAACGGATCCGGCACGAACTCCGGGAGTTTCAAACCTGCGCGCCGGCGACGGTTCTGAGGCTCAAGCATTCAATAAGCCAGCAACCCAGGCGGGTAGAGAGAAAGCAGCTATCATTTTTATATCAAAAACCCCGTCCCCTGCAGGCTCAAGGCGCTGCAGGCATGCTTGGGCTCTTTCCGGCACGAACATAGAACACAACGTATGAAAAATTTTGACTTTGACCTGTTTGTCATCGGCGGCGGCAGCGGGGGCGTGCGCGCCGCACGCATGGCCGCGCAGCGCGGCGCACGTGTGGCGCTGGCCGAGGTGGCCGCCATGGGTGGCACCTGCGTCAACGTCGGCTGCATTCCGAAAAAGCTGTACAGCTACGCGGCGCACTATGCCGATGCCTTTGAGGAATCGCGCGGCTTCGGCTGGACCGGCGAAGCGCCGGTGTTCAACTGGGCGCGGCTCAAGACCAACCGGGCACTGGAAATCGCACGCCTCAACGGCGTGTACATCCAGCTGCTTCAGGGCTCGGGCGTCCAGATCATCGAGGGCTGGGCCACACTGGCCGACGCCCACACGGTAGAGGTGGAAGGCAGCCGCTACACCGCCAAACACATCCTGGTCGCCACCGGCGGCCGGCCCAGCCTGCCCGAGGTGAAGGGCCGCGAACTGGTCATCACGTCGGACCAGATCTTCGACCTCGATCCCTTCCCGTCGCGCCTGCTGGTCGTGGGCGGCGGCTACATCGCCTGCGAATTTGCCTCCATCTTCAATGGCCTGGGTTCGAAGGTCACCCAGCTTTACCGCGGCGCCCAGGTGCTGCGCGGCTTCGACGCGGAAGTGCGGGCCTTCGTGGCCGCAGAAATGGTCAAGACCGGCGTGGACTTGCGGCTGCATGCCGATGTGGCAGCCATCAGCCAGGCGGCGGACGGGCTGCACGTACAACTGCAGGACGGCAGCACCACCACGGTAGACGCCGTGCTCTACGCGACGGGCCGCCTGCCCAACGTGGCCGGCCTGGGCCTGGAAAATGCCGGCCTCGCGGTCAACCACAAGGGGGCGATTGAGGTCAATGCGCACTACCAGACCTCGGTACCGTCGATCTACGCGCTGGGTGACGTGACCGCACGCATCCAGTTGACCCCCGTGGCGCTGGGCGAGGCCATGGCGGTGGTCGACCATCTGTTTGGCGCCGCAGCCGGCAAAAAGCCGCGCCGCATGAGTTACGACTTCATCCCTACCGCCGTGTTCACCCACCCGAACATTGGCACCGTGGGTTATTCGGAAGCCGATGCGCGCAAGGAGTTTGGCAAGGTCAGCATCTACCGCAGCGAGTTCAAGGCACTCAAACACACCCTGAGCGGCAGCACCGAGCGCACGCTGATGAAGATGGTGGTCGATGACGCCTCCGACCGCGTGGTCGGCCTGCACATGGTGGGGGCCGACGCTGGCGAGGTGGTTCAGGGTTTTGCCGTGGCGATGAAGGCCGGCGCGACCAAGGCCATTTTCGACAGCACCATCGGCATCCACCCGACGGCGGCTGAAGAATTTGTCACGATGCGCGATCCTGTGCGGAAAGCCACACCCGAACCGTGAGCGCCAGCGGGCACGCAGCAGCAGCCCCCAGCGCAGGCCTGGCGGGGGCGGGGCACAATAAGCCCATGCCTTACCTGCCCGCCTTCATTGCCCCCACCCGTTACGCCGACCCGGCCGCCGCGCTGGCCCAGGTGCGGCTGATCTATGACCAGCAGATTGCCCACCTGCGCGATGCCATGCACCGCTACGTGGCCGGTGAAACACTGCCCGGCCATGTGCGGGCCTGTTACCCTTTTGTGCGGGTGCATACCGAGACGGTGGCGCGCGCGATTCTGGAAACGCCCGACATCCCGCAACTGAGCTACGGCTTCGTGGCCGGGCCCGGCCGCTATGAAACCACGCTGACGCGGCCCGATCTTTACGGCAACTATTACTTTGAGCAGTTCCGCCTGCTGCTGCAAAACCATTCGGTCGAACTGGAAGTGGGCACCAGCACCCAGCCGATTCCGGTGCATTTTTCTTTTGCCGAACATGACCACATCGAAGGCCACCTGAGCGCGGACCGGCGCATGCTGATGCGCGATGCCTTTGACCTGCCCGACCTGGCCGCGATGGACGACGGCATTGCCAATGGCACGCATGAACCGCGCCCCGGCGAGCCGCAGCCGCTGTCGCTGTTTACCGCGGCGCGCGTGGACTACTCGCTGCAGCGCCTGCGCCACTACACCGGCACGTCGCCGGAGTGGTTCCAGAACTTTGTGCTGTTCACCAACTACCAGTTTTACATTGATGAATTTGTGCGCCTGGGCCATGAGGAGATGGCCAAACCGGACAGCGAGTACATCGCGTTTGTGGAGCCGGGCAATGTGGTGACGCGCCGCGCAGGCCTGCCGCCCACCACCGGCGATGAGCTCGGTATGGCGCCGCCGCGTCTTCCGCAAATGCCGGCTTACCACCTGCTGCGCGCGGACCGCACCGGCATCACCATGGTCAACATTGGCGTGGGGCCGGCCAATGCAAAAAACATCACCGACCACATCGCCGTGCTGCGGCCCCATGCCTGGATCATGCTGGGCCACTGCGCAGGGCTGCGCAACAGCCAGCAACTCGGTGACTATGTGCTGGCCCACGGCTATGTGCGCGAAGACCATGTGCTGGATGAAGAGCTGCCGCTGTGGGTGCCGATTCCGGCGCTGGCGGAGATTCAAAAAGCGCTGGAAAAAGCCGTGGAAGACGTGACGCACCTCCAGGGGCCGGAGCTCAAGCGCATCATGCGCACCGGCACCGTCGCCTCGACCGACAACCGCAACTGGGAACTGCTGCCCGGCAACCAGCCGCAGCGCCGCTTCAGCCAGAGCCGCGCGGTGGCGCTGGACATGGAAAGCGCCACCATTGCCGCCAACGGATTCCGCTTCCGCGTGCCCTACGGCACGCTGCTGTGCGTGAGCGACAAGCCGCTGCACGGAGAGATCAAGCTGCCCGGCATGGCCAATCATTTCTACCGCGAGCGGGTTGACCAGCACTTGCGCATCGGCATCCGTGCGATGGAGCTCTTGCGCGAGCAAGGAGTCGACCAGCTGCACAGCCGCAAGCTGCGCAGCTTTGCCGAGGTGGCGTTTCAGTAGGGTGCCGACCCCCGCGCGGTAAAGAAACGCGGTGGCCAGAGATCGCATTCGTTCACTTGGCAGCACCTGCAGGCAAGAGCGGCCCGCGCCTGAGCCAGGAGACTCAGGTGAGCTTGGACAACGCCCGCTGCACTTCGCCGATGAAGCGGCCGTGGTTGAAGTCGGCCTTGCCGACGATGTTGAGCACGTGGCCGTTCAAGCGCTGGCGGTCGGTGGCGCTCAAGTCTTTGCTCGTCACCACAACGATGGGAATGCGCGCCGTGTGGGGGCGGTCTTGCAGCGCTTCGACCACATCGAAGCCGTTGACCTCGGGCATGTCGAGGTCAAGTGTGATCAGGTCGGGCGTGAAGCGGCGCGCGAGCTCTATGCCTTCTTGCCCGCCATGTGCGCGCAGCACTGTGTAGTCACGCTGGTGCAGCTGCGTTGCGAGCAGCTCGACGGCAACGGCGTCGTCGTCGACCACCAGCACCGTCACGTCACGGCCCTCACCAGGCATCAACCCAAGGTGCGCGAGTCCCTTGGCTAGCGCGTCGCGCCCGATGGGCTTTTGCAGCACCAGCGCCGCACCTAGCGAAAAGCCCTTGCCTTGGTCGGCCACCACCGACACCACAACCACAGGCACGGCCTCCCAATCAGGCGTTTTCTTCAGGCGCGCTAGAAACTCCCAGCCGTCCATGTCGGGCAGCAAGATGTCGAGCGTGATGAGGTCGGGAATGCAATGGCCCACAAGTGCCAGCGCCTCTTCGGCCGACGACACGCGACGCACCGCGAAGCCCTTGGCTTCGAGCTGCGCCTGCATCAGGGCAGCTGCCTCTTCGTTGTCTTCAACCACCAGCGCCAGCGGCGGCGCGGCAAGCGTCGCCGCAGCCGGCAGCGATGCGGCATTGGTGGGCTCGCTGTCGGCACGCCAGGGCAACCACACGGTGAAGCAGCTTCCCTGGCCCGGCTCGCTCGTCACGGCGACCGTGCCGCCGTGCAGCTCCGCCAGGCGGTGCACCATCACCAGGCCCAGGCCGGTGCCTTCTAGGCTGCGCGTCAAGGCATTGGGTACCTGCATGAAGGGCGCGAAGAGCTGACGCACTTCGTCGGGTGCGATGCCTATGCCGGTGTCTGACACCGATATCTCGACGAAACGCTCATGCTCGCCCGCCGGCAGAGGCATGCGCAGGCCCTCACGAAAGCCTGGCTTCGCGCTGGACGCGCGCTCGCGCCCCACCACCTCAGCCGCCAGCGTCACCAGGCCTTCGGCCGGCGTGAACTTCATCGCGTTGGACACCAGGTTGAGCAGGATCTGTTTGAGCCGCCGGTTGTCTGCGAGCAGCACGCCGAGAGCGCCCCGGCGCTCTATCACGAAGCGGATGCGCTTGGCGTGCGCCTGCGTGGCGAGCAAGGCCAGCACCTCGGAAAGAGCAGCATGCAGGTCGACACGGTCGAGTGCAATCTCCGCCTTGCCGGCTTCAATCTTGGAAAGATCGAGGATGTCGCTGATCAGCGCCAGCAGGTGGTGGCCGCTCTGGAAGATGTGGCTGGCGAACTCGCGCTGCTTGGCATGGTCTTCGACGATGCCGTCTTTCAGCATGTCGGAAAAGCCGATGACCGCGTTGAGCGGCGTGCGCAGCTCGTGCGACATGTTGGCCAGAAACTCCGACTTGAGGCGGGTCTGCTCCAGCAACTGATGGTTGGAGCGCTCGAGCTGGCCGTTGAGTGATTCGAGCCGCTCGCTCAGGCTTTGCAGAGCCAGGGCACGCTGGTGCTCATGCGCGTGGGCCAACATCAGCCGCGCATGCAGCAAGCCGTTTTCGAGCAGCAAGACCCCGAGCACAAAGCTTGCAGCGAGCAAGCCAAAAACACGCCCGAAGTAAAAACCCAGGTCGAAGCGGCCGGCATTGAGCATCGCCGACAAGGCGATGTCGCACAGCCAGGCGCACAGCACCACCATCAGCCACAGGTCGAGCACCGAGTGCGCGCGGCGGCGCCACAGCAGCGCCAGCGCAAGCAAGCTGGCCAGCCACACCGTGGCGACCACGCCGACCATCACCGGCGTGTAGCGGTTGCCTTGCATGATGGCGGGCAGCGCGCTGTGGCCTGCAGTGGCCAGCAGCGTCAGGGCACCCACGGCCAGCGCGGCGGCCGCACCCCCTGCCGCGATCAGCCAGCCTGCGCGCGTAGGCGCCTTGACCGCCTCATACCGGTGGCCCCGCAGCAGGGCATAGGCGGCCACGAAGAGAGGAAAGCCGCCATGCCAGAACATGTAAAGCCAGGCCGTGCTTTGCGGCCCCGCCCCGAGCAGGCCCGCGGGCGCAAACAAGCCCGGGAAGCTCAAGCCGTGGGCCACGGTCATGAAGGCGGTGAAGAGGTAGCCGCTGGCCAGCACCAGCACGGCCTTGGAGCGCGCGATGCGGAACTGCCCGAACAGCAGCACCGCGGTGACGAGGTCGTTGACGACGAGCGCCGCCTCATAGATCGGAATGAACGCCCAAACCTGCGGCAGGGGCAGCTTTGCGAACGGTGCGGCCACGGCAAAGAAGGCCAGGGCAACCCCCACCGCAGCCCAGGCAAAGCGCCGCTCAACGGGCCCAGCGGGCCATGTCGCCAGAAGCTTCGCGGCGGGAGGGGTTGGGCGGGGCCCGGTCGGGCTCGCCGTGGGTGTCATGCCCGGATGAGGCCAGCTTTCTAGCTGCCGCACAACTGCGAGGTCTTACAGCAGGCGCGTAGCGCCAAATTGAAAACGCCAGCAGATGCTGGCGTTTTCAGGGGGTGTGCGCCTTCGCTCAGACGGGCGAGCGCTTGGCGGTGATGACCACCGTCTCCAGCACGATCACCGTCTTGGCCGGGCTCTGGGCCACCACCGGGGCGGCCGCCGCGGGCTGCTCGACGAAGAAACCCGAGGCGATGGCGGCGGTGCCACCGATCAGCATGACGAAGGTGAGGAAGGGGGCGAAGATGCGGTCGATCATGTTGGGCTCCAGTGCGTGTTTCGTTGCGTTGGAGTGAACTTTAGGCAGCCGCTCCAGCGCTGCCTACCGCATTGCGACGGGCCGCCAAAAGCGCGTCACGAAGCGCAGTTTGCGCAGACAGCCCGGGTGCCGCGAGCACCCAGCACCCCTCAGCGGCCAGCGCCCGAGGGGTAGATGGAAAGTGACACGCGGGCCCGCTCGTTCATGCGGCGCTCCAGGTCGTAGATGTCGACTGCGCCGGCCAAGTAATGCTCGTCGCGGGCGGCCGAGGTGCTGTTGTTCCAGGCCGAGCGAAGCGCGCGGGCAAGTGTGCGAAGGATGTTCATGGTGTGGGGCGGGCCGTTCGGGCTCGGCGTGAATGAGGGTAAACCCTAGTTCTGCATGGTACCCAGCTTCACCGCCCCCGGCGCGCAGAGAAGCGCCGTGTCTGCGCTCTTGTTCACGGCCGAGCCCACCTCAGTGGGCTGGGTTCAGCGGTAGAAGGCTTCCACCCGGCCCTTGAGCTTGATCATCAGCGGCTGGCCCTTGCGGTCGATTGCCTTGCCGGCGGGCACCTTCACCCAGCCTTCGCTGATGCAGTATTCCTCCACGTCGAAACGCTCCTTGTCGTTCAGGCGAATGCCGATGTCATGCTCGAACACGGCCGCCACATGGTGCGGGCTGCGCGGGTCGACAGACAGGTGGTCGGGCAGCGGGGGTTGTGCAGTGATGTCGTTCATGGCGGGTTCTCGGGTTCAACCGTGCAGGCCGGCGAAGACGTGCTGCACGTCTTCGTTTGCATCGAGCGCAGCAAGGAAGGCTTCCACCTCTTCGAGCTGCTCCGCGCTCAGGCTCGCTGGGTTCATCGGGTTCTTGGGTTTGTAGCCGAGCTTGGCTGACAGCACGGTGAAGCCTTGCGCCGGCAGCGCGCGGCTCACCAGGTCGAGGTCGGCGGCATCGGTGAAGAACAGAGTGACGCCTTCGCCGGCCGCTTCGAAGTCTTGCGCGCCGGCTTCGATGGCCGCCACCTCGGGGTCGGCACCGGCCGCCGCAGGCTCGGCTTCGATCATGCCCACGTGGTCAAAATCCCAGGCCACTGAGCCCGAAGTGCCCAGCTGGCCCTTGCGGAACAGCCCGCGCATTTCAGAGGCGGCGCGGTTCACGTTGTCGGTCAGGCACTCGACCATCACTGGCACGCGGTGCGGTGCAAAGCCTTCATAGAGCGCATGCTCGAAATGCACGGCCTCACCGGTGAGGCCCGCGCCTTTCTTGATTGCGCGGTCTAGCGTGTCCTTGGGCATCGAGACTTTGCGGGCTTGCTCTATCACGAGCCGCAGGCGTGCATTGGCCGCCGGGTCGGCGCCGTGGCGCGCCGCGATCATGATGTCTTTGGCCAGCTTGCCGAAGAGGCGGCCCTTGGCATTGGATGCCAGGTCCTTGTGCTTTGCTTTCCATTGCGCGCCCATTGCCGTACCCCTTCGGTTGCCGAGGCCCATGGCCTCGGGGGCCGGATTTTAGGTGACGGGCGCCAGCCCCGGCGCCGGCATCAGTTCAGCTTGGGGCCGCGCGGCAAGCCGGCTTCGTCGTAAGCCCGGCGGCGTGCCAGCCAGGCCCAGCCCCAGGCCGCCAGGGGCAGCAACAGCAAAGCCCAGGCCCATCGCCACCGGCCTTCCATGAAGTCGGACGGCGCTGTTTCCGGCGGCGACGGCGCCACTTCCGGTGCCGCCTCGGGCGGGGCGGGCGCCGGCGGGGCCGGCATGGGCTCGGCTGCACGCACACGCACGGGCACCGTTGCCAGCACGCGCACGGGCTCGCTGGCGCGAGGGCTGGGCGCTGGCATGGACCTCAGGTCGCGATCGCTCTGAACAAGGGGCGACATGGGTTTCGCTGGCTCTACCTTTTTCGGCGCCACGGTCGGCGGCGGCGCGGCCTTGACGACCGCTTGCGGTGCCGGGCTCGGGGCCAGCGCGTCAGCCGCCTCGGGCGCGCTCGCCGCAGTCACCGCCCCGCCCCCGAAGCGGCGGAACAGGATCTTTCGCGCACCGGTTTCGCAGTTGCCTATGACCTTGGCACCCGGTGGTACCGGCGCTGCAGCCGGCACGATTTCCATGCTGAAGCCGCGAATGCTCGGGTCGATGCGGGCCGTCAACGTGCTTTTCAGCATTTCACAGGCATTGCTCTGAGCGCGCGCGTCGCTGACCACCAGGGTCAAGGCAACCGGCAACAGGGCCGAAACAAAGGCGGCGCGCCAGGTTGATCGACCGGGTGACGATGGTGCAATGAGGCGGTAGGGCGCATGCATAAGGTGGCCGCAAGTATCGATCAGCTCTCAGGCCTTGCGCGCAACGTCCAGGCGATCCAGGGCCTGCAGCAGCTGCGCAAAGCCTTCGGCGCCCAGCTGAGTGCGGTAATCGCGCTCGATGCGTTTTTTTACCTCGTGGGCCTGGTTCAACAGCTTCGCGCCCGCGGCGGTGAAGGCCACGACCTTGCCGCGTGCATCGTCGGGGTCGGGCAGGCGCTCGACCAGGCCATCAGCTTCCAGACCCGCCACCAGTTGCTGCACCGCTTGCTTGCTCAGGCCCACGCGCAGCACCAGGTCAGACTGGCGCGTGCCCTCGCGGTCGATGTGGGGAATGAGCTGACCGCGCGCCTCGGCGAAGCAAGGGTGGCCGGCGGCGACCATCTCGCCCTGGAAGCGTGAGAGCCACTGCTGGCTGGCGCGCCACAGCCGCCAGCCGACGTGGTCGGTCAGCGGCGGGAATTCAAATTCGTCAATCTTCTTGACCATTTGGTGCTGCACTCATATAGTCAATTCTCTTGACTATATCCCTGCCTTCACACCCACCCCCTGGAGATTCCATGCCCCTCATCACGCCCTCGGATGCCCCGGTCTTCACCTTGCCGGGCGTCACCTTCACCGGCCTCGCCTCACCCAGCCGCGGCGCGCGCGAAACCGCCGCCTGGCGCCTGAGCATGGCGCCGGGTACCGCGCCGCACGTGCACCGCCTCACCCGAGAAGAGATCTTCATTGCCCTCTCGGGCCAGGCCGAAGCCCGCGTGGGCGACGCGCTGCACGCGCTCACGCCCGGCTGCGCCCTGGTCGTGCCGCCGCACACCGATTTCTCGCTGTCCAACCCGCACGCGCTGCCCTTTGAAGCCGTGGCCGTGCTGCCCGTGGGCGGCCAGGCGCTGGTGGGCGACACGCCAGCCTTCGTGCCGCCCTGGGCTGCTTGAGCCGAGGGCTCAGCCCACCAGCCGGTGCAGTTGCGCGTACTGCAGCAGCATGATGGTCTTGCCGTCGCGAATCTCACCGCGCCCGACCATGGCCAGCGCTTCGGCCAGCGTGGGCTCCAGCACCTCGATGTCTTCGCCTTCGTGCGCTTCGCCGCCACCGCCCGAGACCTTGTCGCGCGCTTCATAGGCGCCGACGAAGAAGAACAGCCGCTCGGTCACCGAACCCGGGCTCATGTAGGCCTCGAACACCTTGCGCACGTCGGCCACGCGGTAGCCGGTTTCTTCTTCGGTCTCACGCTTGATGCAGGTGGCCGGGTCGTCCTGGTCGAGCAAGCCGGCGCAGGCTTCGATCAACATGCCGTCGGGCGTGCCGTTCACATAAGCCGGGAAGCGGAACTGCCGCGTCAGCACCACCGTCTGGCGCTCTCGGTTGTAGAGCAGGATGGTGGCGCCGTTGCCGCGGTCGTAGGTCTCACGGCTCTGGCGCTGCCAGCTGCCATCGCGGCGTTGGTAGTCGAAGGTGGTCTTCTTCAACATGTACCAGTCGTTGGAAAGCACCTGCACGCTGTCGATTCGCACGCGGCTCTCAGGCGTTGAATTCATGTCGATCGTCTCGGGGAAGTAAAAGCAGAATGCGATATTTCGTGCAACTTCGTGCAATGTCAAGATAATTCGCGCACACTCTAGTTGGACACTCACACCATGCTCACGAAACAACGCAAGCAACTCATCCTCAGCCGCCTCCAGCAAGATGGGCAGATCGTGGCGGCCACGCTCAGCGCCGAGCTGGGCCTTTCTGAAGACACCATTCGGCGCGACCTGCGCGCGCTGGCCGCCGAAGGCGCGCTGCAGCGGGTGCATGGAGGTGCGCTGCCGTCCTCGCCCGCGGTGGGCGACTTCGCGGCCCGCACCCTGGTTGAGCCTGCCGGCAAGCACGCCATTGGCCGCACCGCGGCGGCGATGGTGCGGCCCGGGCAGGTGGTGTTTCTTGATGGCGGCACCAGCT
The DNA here is from genome assembly GCF_046595475.1 of Rhizobacter sp. Lineage (GTDB taxonomy): Bacteria > Pseudomonadota > Gammaproteobacteria > Burkholderiales > Burkholderiaceae_C > Rhizobacter. The sequence goes on along the minus strand of NZ_JBKJOQ010000114.1, from coordinate 33,971 downwards.
GCGAGCAGCTGGCGCTGCAACTGCCCGCCTCGCTCGCCGCCACCGTCATCACCCACAGCCCAAGCATCGCGCTGGCCCTGGTACCGCACCCGCGCGTCGAGGTGGTGTTGATCGGCGGGCGGCTCTTCAAGCATTCGGTGGTAGCGGTGGGCGCGGCAGCGCTCGACAGCATTCGCCACATTCATGCCGACACCTACTTCATGGGTGTGACCGGCCTGCACCCGCAAACCGGCCTCACCACCGGTGACCTGGAAGAAGCACACATCAAGCGCGCGCTGATGGCACAGGCCGCTGAAACCTGGGTGCTGGCGTCGACCGAGAAGCTGCATGCGGCCTCGCACTGCGTCATCGCGCCATGCCAGGCGGCCACGGGGCTGATCGTCGAGCGCAGCGTGCCCAAGCGCCTGACCGCCGCGTTCGAGAAGCTGGGCCTGGTCATCGAGCGGGCCTGAACCGGGGCGGGCTGCATGGCACACTGCGCGCCGCCAAACGCGCGGCGCATCACCCTGTTTCTTGCCATGAGCACCACCGAGATTTTCCTCATCGCGATGCTGATCATCTTCAGCGTCCCTTACCTGATCTGGCGCCTGTTTCGTACCGACTACTACGCGCCGCTGGTGGTGGTGCAAACGGTGGTCGGCATCCTGCTCGGCCCGGGCATCCTGGGCGCGGCATACCCCGAGTTTCACCAGTTCGTGTTCAGCGCACCGGTGATCCAGGCGCTCAACGGCATCGCGTGGTGGGCGGTGATGCTGTTCGTGTGGATCGCCGGCATCGAGCTCGACCTGCAAAAGGCCTGGGAGCACCGGCGCGAGAGCGGCATCACCGCAGGCCTGGCGCTCAGCGTGCCGTTGGCCCTGGGCAGCGCGGTGGCCGCGGTGATGCTGATGTTTCCGGGCTGGGTCGGCGCGAAGGCCATGGGCTGGCAGTTTGTGGTGGGCGTGGGCATGGCCTGCGCCGTCACCGCCATGCCGGTGCTCATCTTGCTGATGGAGAAGCTCGACGTGCTGCGCCAACCCATAGGCCAGCGCATTCTTCGCTACTCGAGCGTGGACGACATCGCCATCTGGGCCGTGCTGGCCGCCATCCTGATGGACTGGGACCGCGTGGGCAAGCAAGCGGCCTTCCTGGCCGCCTTCGCGGTGTTCGGCTGGGCGTTTCGCAAGCTGATGCAGCGCATACCCGAGCGCGACCGCTGGTACGCAGGCCTCATTTGGCTGGCCCTGTGCGGGCTGGGGGCCGACTGGTCGGGGTTGCACTTCATGGTCGGCGCGTTCCTCGCAGGCGCCATCATCGACGCGCGCTGGTTCGACCAGGAGCGCCTCGACTCGCTGCGCCACAACGTGCTGCTGGTGGTGGCCCCGGTGTACTTCCTGAGTACCGGCCTGCGCACCAACTGGCAGGTGGGTGGTGCATCGGTGTTCATCGCGGCGGGCGCCATGCTCGTGGCGGCGGTGGTAGGCAAGCTGATCGCCACGCACCTGGCGGCCAAGATCCTGAAGTGGCAACCAGGCGAGGGCGCGCTGATCGGCTGGTTCCTGCAAACCAAGGGCCTGGTGATGATCATTTTTGCCAATGTGTTGCTCGACAAGGCCATGATCACCGACGAGACCTTCACGGCACTGCTGCTGATGGCGGTGGGCAGCACCATGCTTACCACGCCGATGGTGGCGCCACGGCTGGCGCGGCTTCAAAACATCGTCTTGCGCAGGAAGTAAAGCCCCGCGTGAATCGGCCATTCGACGGGCCTGCGCACCCCGTGCGCACAGGGGTGCTGAAGTTACAATGCGCAGCTTGCTTCGGGGCCTTGCCCACGGGGCGTTTTATCCCCCGGACACATGCCTGTCTGATTCTTCTGCCGGCTCCCCAGTCCCCTGAATCAACCGCATGAAATTGCTTGCCTTCTCATGAGTGTTGCTTCGCAGCGATACCCGCTCACCGCCTCGACCCCCCTGGTCTTCCGAAGGCTTCGCCTGGCCGACAAGACCACGCCGGCCTCGTTGCGTGCCCACCTGCTCGGCGGGCGCTGGGTCGGCCCCGCCACGGGCGCCCTCCACTCCCCCCTGCTCTCACCCGCCGAGCCGGTGCTGGACGCCTGGTGCAGCAGCGCCGAGCTGCAACGCGGCACACACGGCTGCGTGCGCTACGTGACAGACGGCCAGTGGCTGCACGGTTACGCCGAGATCGACGAGCAGGTGCTGGGCATGCAGGCCTCCGCACAGCGCGTCTATGAAGACGTGTTCGCGGTGTTGGCCGCCTCACAGAGCCCGCACCTGCTGCGCCTGTGGAACTACTTTGCCGACATCAACGTCGAGGCCGGCGGCTCGGAGCGCTATCGCCAGTTCAATGCCGGCCGCCAGCAAGCCTTTCTCGATGCGCACCGCAGCGCCTTCGACGGCTCGCCCGCCGCTTGCGCGTTGGGCATGCACGGCGGGCCGTTGCAGGTGTACTTTCTGGCCGGGCGCATGCCGCCTTTGGCCATAGAAAACCCGCGCCAGGTGAGTGCCTACCGCTACCCCGACAACTATGGCCCGCGCGCGCCCACCTTCTCGCGCGCGGCGGTGGCCGACATGGGTGGCGGCTGCAGTGCGCTGTTCATCTCGGGCACGGCCAGCATCGTCGGCCACGTGAGCATGCATGTGGGCGACATCCACCGCCAGACCGAAGAGAGCCTGGCCAACATCGCCGCCGTGCGCGAGTCTGCCGAGTCGCGCTCGGGCCTGGCCTTTCCCGCAAGTGACATGGTCTACACGCTCTACCTGCGCCGCCCGCAAGACTTGGGCGCGGTGCGCGAGGTGTTCGAGCGCGCCGTGGGCGGCCCCACCAGCAGTGCTGCGCGCGAAGCCGTCTACCTGCACGCCGACGTGTGCCGCGCCGACCTGCTGGTCGAGATCGAAGCACACGGCTTTGCCGGCCCGCGGAGCAGCACTTGATCCGCCGTTTGATCCGTCGCTCGCTCGTGGCAGCGCTGCTGCTGGCCGCCAACGCAGCGACGCTCGCACAAGGCCAGGCAGAGCCGTCTGCGGCACCCGCACCCGCACCTTCACCAGCGCCCGTGATCGACACCGGCCCGATCCCGCTGCCCCAGCGCCCGCTGTGGGAGCTGGGCATAGGCCTGTCGGGCTTGCGCCTGCCCGACTACCGTGGCTCCGACGAAAACCACGGCTACCTGCTGCCCTTCCCCCAATTCATCTACCGCGGCAAATGGCTCCGAGCCGACCGCGAGGGCATGCGGGCCATGCTGTTCAACTCGCCGCGCGCCAAGCTCGACGTGAGCTTTAGCGCAGGTGCCCCCACGCGCAGCAGCAATGCCGCCCGCGAAGGCATGCCCGGCCTGGCCGGCAACATCGAGGTGGGCCCAAGCATCGTGCTCACGCTGGACGAACCCGCGGACAAGCGCTGGAAGTTCGACTTGCGCCTGCCACTGCGCGGCGCCATCTCGCTGCAACGCTCGCCACGCTACGTGGGCACGACCTTCTCACCCAACCTCAACCTCGACGTGAAGGACGTAGGCGGCGGCTGGAACGTCGGCATGCTCACAGGCCCGCTACTGGCCGACCGCCGCTATCAGGCGTACTACTACGACGTCGACCCGGTCTACGCCACGGCGCAGCGCCAGGCTTACAGCGCACGCGGCGGCTATGCCGGTTGGCAGACGCTGGCCTCAGCCTCACGCCAGTTCGGTGACGCTTGGTTCGGTGCCTTCGTGCGCCACGAGGCGCTGCACGGCGCGGTGAACCAAGACAGCCCGCTGATGCGGCGCGGTTCGGGCCTGACCGTGGGCTTCGGCGTGACCTGGGTGCTCAAGAAATCTGCCGAACTCGTGCCGAGCAGCGAATGAGGTGGCTCAAGCAGTTCGTCGTCGGCGTCGCGTTCTACCTCGCGCTGCTGCACCTGGGGGCGATGTCGCTCACCTGGAACCTGGTCTGCTACGTGTTGTACCCGTTCCTGTCGCGCGGCAAGGGCACCGTGATCGGCCGTGCGGCCATCTCCTGGTGCTATCGCAATTTCTGGGCGGGCCTGGTGCTCACCGGCGTGATGCGCCTCGACTACGGCACGCTCGACCAACTCAATGACGACGGTGGCCTGATCATCGCGGCCAATCACCCAAGCGCCCTCGACGCGCTGCTGGTGGTGGCCAAGGTGCCGCGCGGCGTGTGCATCATGCGGGCGAGCCTGATGCGCAACCCCTTTCTCGGTGCCGGTGCGCGCCTGGCGCGCTACATCCGCAACGACCCGCCCTGGGGCATGGTGCGCGGCGCCGTGCGCAATCTGCAGCAGGGCGGCCAGCTCATCATGTTTCCCGAAGGCACGCGCACGCTGGTGCCGCCGGTCAATACGTTCTTGCCCGGCATGACGCTGATCGCGCACATCGCCAAGGTGCCCATCCAGACAGTGTTCATCGAGACCACCTCGCCCTACCTCAGCAAGGGCTGGCCCATCTGGAAGCCGCCCCATTTCCCGATGGAGTTTCGCGTTCGCCTGGGCCAGCGCTTCGCGCCCGAGGCCGACCACAGGGGCCTGCAGAAGCGGCTTGAGCACTACTTCGAAAGCGAGCTGCGTCCGTGACAACGACAACGGCAGCGCCCTCAAGCACCCACCTGCTGCTGATCCCCAGCTACAACACCGGCCCCCAGGTCTACGACACCGTGCGCGCCGCACGCGCACAGTGGAGCCCCGTGTGGGTGGTGACCGACGGCAGCACCGACGGCACGCCCGAAGGCCTGCGCCAGATGGCGGCAGCCGACCCAGGCTTGACACTCATAGAGCTGCCGGTCAACGGCGGCAAGGGCGCGGCCGTGCTGCACGGATTGAAGGCCGCGCGCGATGCCGGCTACACGCACGCGCTGACCATGGATTCCGACGGCCAGCACCCGGCTGACCTGATCCCTGCCTTCATGCAGACCTCGCAGCAGCGCCCCGAAATCATGGTGCTGGGCCGGCCCGTGTTTGATGCCTCGGCGCCGCTCTTGCGCGTGCGCGGGCGGCGTGTTTCCAACTGGTGGACCCAGCTCGAAACCCTGGGCGCCGGCATAGCCGATTCGCTGTACGGCTTTCGCGTGTACCCCATCGCCGACCTCATCGCGGTGATGCAAGGCCAACCCTGGATGCGCCGCTTCGACTTCGACACCGAGGCCGTGGTGCGCCTGGCCTGGCGCGGCGTGAAGCCGCTCAACATTGCCGCGCCGGTCAAGTACTTGTCGGCCGCGGAAGGCGGCGTGTCGCACTTTCAATATGGTCGCGACAACCTGCTGCTGACCTGGATGCACCTGCGCCTGATGGTCGAGTTTTTCTTGCGCCTGCCAGGCCTGCTGCTGCGCCGCGCCAAGCGCCGGCCACCGTTTCAGCCATGAGCTTGCCCATGACGTGGAAGGCCGAGCTCGGCCTGCGCATGCGCCGCCACTTCGTCATCAAGACGATGGGCATCACGGCCTTCACCTGGCTCTTCTTCATCGGCTATTTCTACATCCTGCGCCACCCGGCCTACCCCGTCACGCTGATGCCGCTGACCTGGCTAGACCACCTGATCCCGCTGCAACCGGTGATGCTGGTGGCCTACCTGTCGCTGTGGCTTTACGTCGGCATTGCGCCGGCGCTGCAGCTCACCTTTGCAGAGCTGATCGTCTACGGGCTGTGGATCACGGCGCTGTGCCTCACCGGCTTGGCGATCTTCTACTTCTGGCCCACCGCCGTGCCGCCACCCCCAGCCGATGTCTCAGGCTTTCCGGGCTTTGCGCTGCTGCAAGGGGTAGATGCGGCCGGCAACGCCTGCCCGTCCATGCACGTGGCCGCCGCCATTTTCTCGGCAATCTCGCTAGACCAGGTGCTGCGCCACGTGCGCGCGCCGGGCCTGCTGCGGCTCGTCAACGGCGCCTGGTTTGTCGCAATTGCTTACTCGACCTTGGCCGTCAAGCAACACGTGCTGCTCGACGCCGCCGCCGGGGCCTTGCTGGGTGTGATCTTTGCCCTGGCTTGCCTGCGCTGGAAGCCGGGCGCCCGGGCGTAGCGGATATCATTGCCAACCACTGATGACCGGCCAAAACACTAAGGCCGGAACCAGGCAGTACGACATCAACAGGGGCCTTGCACCATGAGTTCGCTGAAAGAACTTCAGGATCTGATTCACGAGAAATACGGCATCGACCGGGCCCAGCTCGACCCGAACACGTCCATGCGCGACAAAGGTCTCGATTCGCTGGCCCTGGTCGAATTTCTCTTCGCCGTCGAAGACCACTTCCACATCAACCTGCCCGATGCCGACTCCAGCGTTGACACGCTGGCCGGGCTGGCCGCCGTGGTCGATCGGGTGCGCGCCGAGGCAGCCGCCAAATCTCCCGCCAAGTCCGCTGTGTGAATTCAGTCGCCATCACGGGCCTGGGCCTCGTTACCTCTCACGGTGACACGCCCGACGAAGTGTTCGCTGCCCTGATGCGGGGCGAGTCCGGCATCAAGCCAGTCTTCCCCGAGCTGCCCAAGCCTGCCGCCGCCGCCAAGGTGGCGTTCGACGAAACGCGTTGGTTCACCAAGCTGCAACTCGCCGGCGTTGACCGCGTCAGCCAGCTGGCCGTGGCCGCGGCCGACCTGGCCATGAAAGACGCCGGCGGGCTGGGCGGCATGGCGCCTGAGCGACTGGGCGTGTATGCCGGCTGCGGCATGGGTGGCGCTGCCGCCCTCGAAGCCGCCTACCGCGGTGCCAATGGCCGCGTGCCACCGCTCACCATTCCGGCCTTCATGCCCAACGCACCCGCCGCGCACGTGGCCATGCGCCAGCGCGCACAAGGCCCTGTGCTCACCTATTCGGTGGCCTGTGCCTCGTCAGCCGTGGCCATTGCCGAGGCAGCCAAGGCGGTTCAGAGCGGCGAGATCGACATGGCCATTGCGGGCGGCACCGAAGCGCTCATCGTGCCAGGCGTGGTGCTGGCCTGGCAGGCCATGCACACGCTGGCGGCTTTCAACGAAGGCGAGGCTGCCAGCGCTGTGCGCCCGTTTGCACGCAACCGCAGCGGCTTTGCGCTGGGCGAAGGCGCGGCCTTTTTCATACTTGAATCGGCCGAGCGCGCCCGCCAGCGCGGCGCCCGCATCCATGCCCTCTTGAGCGGATGGGGCATCAGCTGCGACGCCACCCACCTGACCAAGCCCGACGTGGCCGGCCAAGCACGCGCACTGCGCGCCGCACTGAGCCGCGCCGGCCTGCAGCCGCGCGACGTGGGTTACTGCAATGCACACGGCACGGCCACCCTCATCGGCGACGTGATCGAGCGCGACGCGCTGGCCCAGGTGTGGGGATCAGACATCGACCACCTGCAGGTCAGCTCGACCAAGGCCTTGCACGGCCACCTGCTCGGTGCAGCCGGTGCGCTCGAAGCCGTCATCACGGTGCTGGCCTTGCGCGAGCGGCAGCTGCCGCCCAACGCCCACTGCACCGAGATCGACCCGGCCTGCCAGCTCAACCTGGTGCCGCAAGCCGGTTCCGCGGCGCCTCAGCTCAACGCAGCCATCAGCAACTCGTTTGCGTTTGGTGGCACCAACGGCGTGCTGCTGTTCCAGAGAGCCTGAGCCGACTCCGAGCCGCGTCAAGTCGGCTCGCGCCCCCTCGGGGGGCAGGGGCGAAGCGACGTGGGGGCTCTGTTCTCAGGCCATCCCGCCGTTGATCGAGATCACCTGCCCGGTGATGTAGCCGGCATCGGGTGACACGAGAAACGCCACCAAGGCTGCCACTTCATCGGCGCGACCTGCGCGCTTGAGCGGCACCAGGCGATCAATGGTCGCCTGGTCAAAAGTGCCCCCCGCCATGCCGGCATCGATGATGCCCGGCGCCACTGCATTCACCGTCACGTTGCGGCTTGCCAGCTCCAGCGACAGCGCCTTGGTCGCGCTGTTGAGCGCTCCCTTGGCCGCTGCGTAGTTCACCTGACCGCGGTTGCCGGTGAGCGAGGCCACCGACGAGATGTTGACGATGCGGCCCCAGCGTGTGCGCAGCATGGGCATGGTGAGCGGCTGCGTCACATTGAAGAAGCCGTTCAGCGACACGTCGATCACGCCTTGCCACTGCGCCTGCGTGAGCGCCGGGAAGGCCGCGTCGGCATGCGTGCCGGCGTTGTTGACGATCACCTGCACCGGCCCGGCTTCGAGCAAGCGCGCGCAGGCGGCGTGCGCGGCATCGCGGTCGGCCACGTTGAAGGCCACGGCCTCGGCACTGCCGCCTGCCGCTTCGATCTCTGCCACCAAGGCTTGGGCCGCATCGAGCCGGCTGTTGGCATGGGCGATCACGTGCAGGCCATCACGCGCCAGGCGCAAGGCGATGGCGCGGCCGAGGTCGCCGCTGGCACCGGTGACGAGGGCGCGCTTCTTGGGAAGGGGTGCGTCGGGGTTCATGCGGTCAGGGCCGTGTTGAGCACCACCGCGGCACGGCCTTCGGCGACCGGTCGGCCGGCGTGGCTCACGTGGAAGCTGTAAAGAATCTGGCGCGCATCGCCCGACTGCCGGGTGGCTGCTATGCGCAGGTCGCCGCTCAAATCGTCAAGCCGCAGCACATGCAGTTGCACGCCACGTGCGCTCGCCAGGAAGCCAGGCGTTGCCACCGAGCCTTCTTCTTGCCCGATCAGCGCGCCGTGCAAGGCCATGGCCTGAGCGGCGTACTCGATGGCGCAGGGAGACATCAAGCCGCTGTGCGTGCGCAGCGGGTGATCAGCATCACGGTGGCTGGTGGCGGTGCAGACGATGTGCTGCGCACTCCACTCCTCCAGCCGCGCCAGCAGGCACATGCTGCCGCTGTGCGGAATCAGCGCCGCAATGCCGTCGCGCGCGAGGGTCTGTGGCGCGCTCATGCGATGGCGGCGACCGATGAAACGTCAACGCGCAGCCCGGCACTGGGCAGGAAGTCGACGGCCACATCGGCATGCGTGCCACCTTGCGCCAGGGCCACCAGCAAGGGCAAGGCCGCTGCCGCCGGGATGGCACGCAGCGCGTCGAGCGACGCGCTGCCCACCGAGCCTGCAGCGGCCTGCGGCCCGGTCAGCCGGATGGTCAGTGCAGCCACCGAGTGTTCGGTGGCTTGCGGGGTGAGCAGCAGCGCGAGGCCGAAATGGTCGGGCAGCGGGCGCGCGCCATTCAAGGGCTCGGGATAGGGCGAATCGCTGGCCACCAGCAACACGGCCTGGCCACTGGCGCGCACGCTGACGGCGGCCTCGATCAGTCCCGCACCGAAGCTGCCATCGAAGGCGCACAGGCTGGTCGACGAGGCGCGGCTCGCCACGGCGATGTGCCAGGCCCCCGACGAGGCGTTGTGCACCGAATTGGTAAAGCGCGTGGGCGACACCATGGGCGTTGGCGTGGCCAGCGTCTCGCAAAGCGAATGGCAGTTGGCGCACTCGCCGCTGGACGACGCGAACACCGTGGCCAGCGTGGCCGGGTCGATATGCGCCATGGCCACCGCCTCGTCGGCCACTGCCATGGCGAGCTTCACCGCTGAGCCGGCGCGGCGACGCTCGGCTGGCGGCAGGCGCGCCGGCGCCGGCAGCACGGTGATGGCGCTGGCGTGCGGCTGCTCGCCACGCAGCACGCCCTGCGCCGCTGCCCACGAAGCGAGGCCCGGCCCCAAGAGGCCAAGGCCTTGCACCCACACCTGCAAACCGCCGCTCATGCCACACCTCCGAACACCAAGCTGGCGTTGGACCCACCGAAGCCGAATGAGTTGGACAACACGTGCCGCACAGAGGCGTGCCGGTTGGCTTGCAGGTATTCGAGCTTCAAACCAGGGTCGCGCTGCAGCACATTGAGCCCCGCAGGCATCAGGCCATGGTGGATCGCGAGCAGCGAGATCACGGCTTCGACACCCCCCGCTGCGCCCAGCGTGTGGCCCGTGGCACCCTTGGTTGAACTGCAAGGCGTGGCGGTGCCGAACACCTGTGTGGCTGCGTGGTCTTCGGCAGCGTCGTTGCTGGGCGTGGCCGTGCCGTGCAGGTTGATGTAGTCGATGTCGCTGCTGCGCAAGCCCGCATCGGCCAGCGCGCTGCGCATGGCGGCGATGGCGCCTGCGCCTTCGGGGTGCGGCGTGCTCATGTGATAACCGTCGTTGCTCTCGCCCACCCCGAGCAAGAAGCCTTGCGGCGAGGCCGAGTCGCGCTCGACCAATGCAAACGCGGCGGCTTCGCCTATCGACAAGCCCTTGCGCTGCGCATCCCAGGGCCGGCAGATCTCGTTGGCCAGCAACTCAAGCGAGTTGAAGCCGTAAAGCGTGGTCAGGCACAGGCTGTCAACGCCACCGACCACGGCCGCGTCGATCAAGCCCGCGTCGATCATGCGAGCCGCGGTGCCGAACACCTTGGCGCTGGAAGAGCAAGCCGTCGACACCACCCAGCTCGGACCTTGCAAGCCCAGCGCATGAGCCGCGAAATCGGCCACCGAGTAGGTGTTTTGCGTGGGGCCGTAGAGAAAGCTGTTGGGCAATGTGCCGTCAGGCTTGCGCTCCCGATAGGCCAGCTCGGTCTGCAACAGGCCCGAGGTGCTGGTGCCGAGGAACACGCCCACGCGCGCAGCGCCCCAGCGCGCCCGCGCGGCCTGTACCGCATCGAGAAAGCCGTCTTGCTTCAAGCCCAGCCAGGCCAGGCGGTTGTTGCGGCAGTCGAACACGGCCTGGGCCTCGGGCAAGGTGACCGCATCAACGCCCTCAACCTCACCGACCCAGGTGGTCAAAGGCAGGCCCATGAAAGTCACCGGCGCAAGGCCGGTGCGCTGCGCCTGCAAGGCGCTGAGCGTGGCAGCACACCCAGCCCCCAGCGCCGTGCTGAGGGTGCAAGCCGATATCGCAAGTGGTTTCATGACGTGTGGCGAACTTTGGCAACGAGCAGCACATTGGCAAACGGTGTGCCCTGGCTCATGGGCTGGCTGCGCACGTCGAACCCCAGCCATTCGAGGTGTGCGATCCAGTCGTGCAGGCTGCGCCCGCTCGTGGGCAGGCCACGATGGCGGCGCAGCCGTGCCATCAGCCAGTCAACTCCTTGGCTCAGCAGGAAGCGCCGCTTCGCGCCGGCATCGCCCACGCGCAGCAACAGCAGGCCCTGCGGCGGCAAGGCGCAGCGCGCGCGGGCAAGTACCTCGTTTTGCTCTGACGGGCTGATGTAGTGCAGCACGTCGAGCATGACAACGGTGTCGGCCGGCGGGAATGGCGTGTGGCGCATGTCGCCGCACACGAAGTCAGCCGCAGCGCCCAGCGAGGCCTGGGCTCGCGCCACTTCGCGTGGCATCAGCTCGATGCCCGTGACGCGGGCGGCTGCCGGCGCTTGCGCCCAATCGCTAGGCCAGCGGCCTTGCAGCGAGGGTGCGTTGCAGGCCTCCAGCAGGCTGGCGAGCAGGCCCTGGCCGCAGCCGATGTCGAGCACGCGCGCGCCAGGTGCGATCAGGCCCTGGCTCACCAGGTGGCGAAACACGGGGTCGAAGCCCAGCTTGCCGCGTGCAAAGCGCCAGGCGAAGCGGCCCGACTGTCGATAAGGCTCGGCCGCCGCCGTGACCAGCGCCGCCCAATGCGCACGCGTCGAGCCGGTGAGCGTCATGCCAGCGCCTCTTCACCCACGGCCTGCGGCAGCGTGACGGTGCGCAGACCCACCTGCGCCACTTGCGCCAGCAGCTCGGGCAAGACTTCCAGCAAAACCGCCTTGCCACTGGCGGTGCGGCTTGCGCTGCCGTCGTGCAGCAAGAGGATGTCACCCGCGGCCAGATGGCGTGTCAGGCGCGCCAGCACGCCGGCCGGGTTGCGGTACACGGCGTCATAGCCGCGGCGCGTCCAGCTGACGAGTTGCAGGCCCTTGTCGTGCAGCACCGGGTCGAGAAAGAGGTTGCGCAAACCCGCGGGGGCGCGGAAGAAGGCCGGCCGCTCACCGGTGATCTGGCTCAGCGCGTCTTGCGCCGCACCGATCTCGCGTGCAAAGGCGCGCGGGCCTGAGAACGCAAAGGTGTGCGAGTGCCTGTGTGTATGGTTTTGCACGCTATGGCCGCGGGCGACGATCTCGCGGCACAGCGCGGGGTGCCGCTGGGCCTGGCGGGCAATGCAAAAGAAGGTGGCGTGTGCGCCGTGCGCGTCGAGCAGGTCGAGCACGGCAGGCGTGACTTCGGGGTTGGGGCCGTCGTCGATGGTGATCGAGATCTCGTGGCGCGCGGCAGAAGCGGCCGGCAGGCGGCGCATGTTGCTGCCGAGCCAGGTTGAGCGCGGCCACAGGCTGGCCGCGGTGATCAGCGCATGGTCGACCGCCAGCGCACCCACAGCCCACGGCCACAGCGCCGGCTCTGCCAGCACCATCGCCCCGGCGCCCAGGTGGCAGGCCACGCTGGCTTTCACGAAGACCGGCATGCGCCAAGCAGAGCGGCCGGCAGGCTGCGTGAGGGACGAGAAAGAATGCATGCGCGAATGGGCCCGATGAGGGTGCGATTTTTGCACAGGCACCCTCGCCGGCCCTGCTGCAATCACCGCTTGGGCAAGGGGATGAAGGCGGCCGACAGCAAGAGGCTCAGCAAGATGCCGGGGGCCACCACCTGCCCCACAGCAAACAGCGCCGGAATGCTCGAAAAAGCGAGCAGGCAGAACGACACCACCGCCGTCAGGTTGGCCAGCGCCAGCGAGGCCAAGGTGTCGTTGTCGATCTCGACCGGCTGGCCGTTGGCCTGCGCCTCTTGCTGCACGCGGATCTGGTCGAAGAAGAGCGCGTAGTTGGAGCCTATGGCCACCGTGAGCAGCAGGCCCACCAGGTGCAAGATGCCCAGCGGCACGCCGCGTGCGCTCATGAGGGCCAGCACGATCAGCACCGCGGCGACGACGGGCTGCGCCATGCGCCACAGGCGCCGTGCGTCACGCAAGGTGAAGGCCAGCAGCACCACCACCGCCAGTGCGCCCAGCAGGGCTTGCAGCGTGGCCTCGTGCAGGTAGCGTGCATAGAGGCCTGCAAGCTCGTCGCCGATGTTGACCACCTGCGTGCCGGGCAGATCGGCCAAGGTGGTGCGCAGCTTGGCAATGTCGGTGGCCCCGGCGCCCGCCTGCACGCTGAGCAGCGCGCGCCAGGGGTGAGTGCCATCGCCGGGCAGGATCAGCGCGGCCAGCACCGGCGCGAGCGGTGTGTCTTTGAGCGACGCCAAGGTCAGCGTGGGCTGCTGTCGCGCCGCCTGCACATCGGCGACGAAGGCACCCAGGCGCCGCGCCGGCAGCGGGCCATCGCGGGTGGCTTGGTCGAGGCGGGTGGTGAGCGTGGCGGCATCGGGCAGCGCCTCTTGCCGCCGCTGCTGCAGGGCCGGGCTGGGCAGCACGCGCGCCGGTGACTCGTAGCCTGCGATCAGGCCCGACTCAACCAGCTTGTCGAGCCGCGCCCCCGCCGCTTCGGCTTGGGCCAGCATGCCGGCTTCATCGGGCGCCGACACGGCCACCAGGGTGCCGGCATCGGTGGCGCCCACGTCGGCGCGCAGATCGGCGTCGAGCTTCATCTTCTCGGCGCCCACCGGGCTCAGCGACGACAGATCGCCGCGCCAGGCCGAGGGCAGCCAGGCCAAGGTGATGGCCGCAGCCAGCGCCAGCGCGGCCAGCGGCCAGCGGGCGCGCGGCAACACCGCCGTGCACCTGCCGACGAAGTGCCCCAGGTGGTGACGCAGACCAACCCCCGGCGCTCCATCGGGTGCGAGCACCGGAAACACGTAGCGCGTGGTGAGCGCTGCAGCCGCAAGGCCCGCCACCGAAAACACACCGAGTTGGGCCAGGCCCGGGAAGCCCGAAAACAGCAGCGCCGCAAAGCCACACACCGATGTCCACAAGCCCAGGCGCACCGTCGGCCAGCTGTGCAGCACCCAGTGCCGCGCGCCCGAGCCCTTGGGCGAGCCCGGCACCGAGCGCGCCTGGATCAGGTAGTAGATGGCGTAATCGACCGCCTCGCCGATCAGCGTGGTGCCGAAGCCCAAGGTGATGCCGTGCACGTTACCGAAGGCCAGGCTCACCGCCGCAATGCCTGCGAGCACGCCGCAAACCACTGGCAGCAGCGCACTGCCCAGGGTGCGCAGCGAGCCACCGAAGGCCAGCAGCAAGATGCCCACGATGGCCACGCCACCCGCGATGGCGAGGCGCTCAACTTCTGTCTTGATCTGCGCCCGCGAGGCCACGGCGAAGGTGCCCGAGCCCGACACCAGCAGCTGCACGCCTGGCGTGGCGATGGCGGCAAAGCTGTCGTGCACCAGTTGCAGGCTGCGCTCTTGCGCGTCGAGGTCGGCGCCATCGGCGCGGGTGGTGGCGATCAGCACCGCGCGATCGGCCTGACGCGAGACCCACACGCCGCCGTCGCTGCGCGGCCCCTGGCTGGGCAGCATGCTCTCGGCCATGCGCACGGTCTCGCCGGTCGGGTCGCGCAAGATGACTTGCTTGATCACGCTGCCGGCCGGTGTGCCCAGCAGCGAGGTCGACTCGTCAATGGCGGCGCGCAGGCCTTCAGCCGTGAAACGCTGCGCGTCCACCGCCGGGCTCAGCAGGTAACGGTGCTCGAAGAGGAATTTGCCGGTGGCCTCGAACTGCGAGTTGTCGCCGTTGTGCACTGCCTCAAAGGCGCTGCTCTTGCGCAGCGCGTCAGCAAGCTGCCGAGACGCGGCGATGCGCGATTCGCGCGTGCCGCCCTCGATGCCGATCAACACCAGGCGAGCCGCCACGCCAGTGCGCAGCTGGTCGAGCAGCACGGCTTGCTCGGCACTCGGCGATGAGGGCAGGAAGGCCGACAGGTCGGCCACGTAAGTCGTGCGCACCGTGATGACCAGCGCAACCACCACCAGGGCCAGCCACACGACCAGCGCGCGGCTACGCGCAAAGAGGGCCCGCATCAGCTGGAGGCGCTGGCCGGTTTGGCTGGCGGCGCCACGGGCGCCACGGGTGCCATAGGCTCGATCGTCATCACCGAGCGGTCGCCATCGGCCATCACGACGGTGACGCCACGCACATCAGACTTCTGGCCCGACAGCTGCACCGTGCGCACCAGCTCACGCAGCCGCGGCTCTATGGGCACCAGCTCAAGCACCCAGCGCTGCGGCGTGCCCGACACGGTGGCGGCGAAGTGGCGTTCCAGCGACTCGCGGTTGCCGGTGAGCGTGCCGCGTATGGCTTCCATGATGACGGCGGCCTCGGGCACGCTGTCGAGCGGCACGGTGCGGCTGCGGCTGCCCGCGCTCAGCGTGACCTTGTTGCCCACCACGGCCACCTTCTCTTGCCGTGGCTTGAGGGTTTCGCGCATGAAGGAATCAGGCGCCGCGAACGACAGGCGGCCCGAGGACTCAAGCGTGCGCTCCAGCATGTCGACCGTGCGCTTCTCGGTGAAAACAGACTCGCCGCTCTTCACTTGCGAAAGAAGTTGTGTGAGCTGCTGCAGATCGAAAGTGGCCTGCGCCCACAGGGGCAGCGGCAACATCAACGCCATGCACAAGCTGGCGAGGGCAAGGCAGCGCTCAGCGCGGCGGGTCGGCTTGAACAGCATCCGCATCGTCGGCCCAGAAGTCATAGAAGTTGAACCAGTTGTAAGGCGACTCGCGGCACAAGCCTGCCAGCAGTTCAACGTAGCGATGCATCGCCTGGCTGACAAGACGCTCGGCCGCCGCACGGTCATCGGCGGGGATGGCCTGAAAATCGGCCAGCTCGACGAAGCGCAGCTCGTAGCGCCTGCCACCATGGTAGAGGCCCGTCACGAACACCATGCGCCGGCGCAGCATCGCCGCCAGGCGAAAAGGGCCATCGGAAAACGGCGCCGGCTGGCCCAGAAAGTCGAACATCACGGTGCGCGAGCGGCCTGATTGCGCCGGCAGCGTGCGGTCGGCCAGCAGGCCGGCAATGCCGCCTTCATCGAGCCAGCGGCGCAACGAGAGCATGGTCCCGGGCTGCCCGAGCGCGATGGTGTGCAGGCTGGCCCGCGGTGCGACGGCCGCCATGGTGGCGTTGATGAGCCGCGCGTTTTCTTCATACATCAGCATCGCCACGCGCCCACCGTGCTGCTGCGCATCAGCACGCAGGGCCTCGAAGCTGCCGAGGTGCGCGCCGACCGCCATCACGCCTTCGCCGTTCTTCAGCGGCTGATGGATCAGAGCACCGTCGGTGATGGTGATGTCGAAGCAGCCAAAGCGCTCCTGCAGAAAGTAGATGCGGTCGAGCACGGTGGACGCGAAGCAGTGGATGTGCCGGTACACATCGCCCAGCCGGGGCGGGCGCTGCAAGGCGCGGGCGAGGTAGCGTTGGGAGGCGCGACGCGCCTTGCCGTTGGCCAGCAGGAAGTAGAGCGTGATCGGGTGCAGTAGCAGGCGCGTGAGCGTGCGCCCGGCCGTCATGGCGATCCAGCGGATGAGGTGCAACGCCCAAGGGTGGCTGCGCTCGCGCTCGGCGGCCCAGCTGGCGGCGCTGGCGTGAGCGGGCCGATGGGCGCGGCGGGTCACGTGGCGCGCTCGAAATGCCCTGAGGCCGCCACGCAATCCGCCAGGCGCACTTCAAAGCGCAGCGAGGTGGCAGTGGGCGCAAAACTCAGCGTCAGCGCAGCACCGGGTCGCACCGGCGCGAGGAACTTGACCGCGCCCAGCTTGGGCCGCGGGCCGACGAGGGCGGCGAGTGCGGGGTCGCGCAGCACGGCTTCCAGCACTTCTGACAGCAGCGACACACCCGGCAGCAGCGGCTGGCCTGGGAAATGACCTGCGAACGCAGGGTGCTGCGCGGAGATGTGGATGTCCACGCTCAGCTTTCGCCAGCGCTGCGCCGCGCGGCGAGCACACGCTCAGCCCAGGCGGCGAACACAGCGGCCGGCAGCTTGGCCGTGCCTTCTGAGCGTGGCAGCTCGGGCACGGCGACCACACGCCTGGGCACGAAAGCGGCATCGACGCGCTGGCGCATGCCCGCAACCACACGCTTGGTGAGCTCGGCAGGTGGCACACCGGGCGCGACCACGAAGGCGATCAGGCGTGTGACGCCATCGGCCACGTCTTCGGGCGGCAGCCAGAAAGCGCCGTCGCGCACACCTTCGATGGTGTTGAGGTGAAAGTTGAGGTGGCCCAGCGAGCTGCGCTTGCCGGCGATGTTGATCAGGTCGTTGGAGCGGCCCAGCAAGCGGAAGGTGGTCGGGTTGATGACCTCGATCACGTCGGCCAGCGTGGTGGGCTGAGGCACATGGCCGCCTTGCGCCACGGTGGCATCACCGTCGCCAGTGAGGTGCAGGCCATCGAAGGTCTGCCACTCGGCGCCCTGGTGGGTGCGGCGGGTGGCGACCTGCCCGGTCTCGGTACAGCCATAGATCTCAACCAGCGGCGCGGCCAGCGCGGCCTCGGCGCGTGCGGCCAGCTGCGGCGAGAGTGGCGCGGTGGCGCACAGGGTGAGGTCGATGGCGGGCAAGTCCACACCCGAATCGAGCAGAGACTTCAGGTGGAAGGGCGTGGTCACGAGCATGCGCGGGCGCGGCGCGCGGGCCAGTGCGGCGGCAATGTCGGCGGGGTAGAACGGGCGGTCGGTGTCGATGGCCGCGCCGCCCAGCAGGGCCAGCAGCACGACCGACTCGAAGCCGTACATATGCTGCGAAGGCACGGTAGACACCAGCGTCACGCCCGCCACCGAGGGCCGCGACATGTAATGCCCCAGACGCTTCGATTCGGCCTGCGCATTCAGCACCAGATGGCCCCAGTGCTTGGCGTGTGGCACGGGTGAGCCGGTAGAGCCCGAGGTCAGCACCTGCACCACCAAGGCGTCAGCTGCGATCTGCGGGGCCGCGGCAGGGCCTGGCCCGGTCGCGACTTCGATGTGGCGGAGGGTCGGCAGGTCGGTCGTCACGATGCCGGGGTGGTCGGTCAACACGTACACCGCAGGGAACAGGCCACGCAGCCGCTCGATCATGTCGGGCGTGTGGTTGGGGGGCAGCAGGCTGCTGTGGCCGCGCAGCATGGCAGCCCCCAGGCCCACGACGAAACCGTAGCGGTCGCCGGTAAGGTTGAGCATGGCGCCGACCTCGGGCAGGCGCTGCGCGAGCTGCTGCACATCGGCCAGGTACTGCTGGCGTGAAATGGGCTGGCCTTGCCGCCACGCCAGCGGCGCGTGCAGGTCGTCGCCCCAGAGGAGAGCTGAGCGCGTCATGGAGCAGAGTGGCGTGGCAGGGGGCGCGCGGGCGGCTCGTTGCCCTGCATGTAGGCGCGCACCGCTTCGACCACGCTCGCGCGCTCGAACTCGGGGTGCAGGCGGTAGCGCATGAGGTGCTCCACGCCAAACATCAAGCCGGTGGCGATGGGGGTGACGATGTTGGCAAACACGGCCCAGGTCTCGAAGCTCGCGTATGCATACAAAAGCAACGAAACCACCACGATGCTCAAGAAGAAAACGACCCATGCCAGCGTGAGCTTGCGCGTGTAAGGCAAATGCCCTGGCGACAAGCGGCCGCGGTGCACGCGCAAGGCCACCGCGGTGATCAAGGCCGTGTGCCCGGGGCGCAGCGTGCTGCCGAAGAAGATGGCGAGGAAGAAATTGATACCGGCATGCTGGGCCAGGTAGAGCGCATGCGATGACACCTGAATGCCCCACAAGGCCAACGCACACAAGACAAGCAGGCTGAGCAAAGACACCACGCCGACCCAGCGGTGGGCGCCGCGCCAGGTGCCGAGGGCGATCAAGAGCAGCATGGGGCTCAGCACACCGACCACGTTCCAGGCCGAGGCCTCGGTTTGCGTCATCAGCCAGTGCGAGCCCGCCACGTAGGCCAGGCTGGCCAGCACGATTGCCGCGACACGGGCAGCCACACGCGCTTGCATGGCTTCAGCTGACGCGGTGGGTGGCGATGTGCTCGGTCAGGCTGGCCAGCGAGGTGAAGATCCGCACGTTGTCTTCGTCGTCGGAGCGCAGCTGAAAACCGTAGCGTTGCGAGACCACCAGTGCGACCTCGAGCACGTCGATGGAATCAAGGCCCAGGCCGTCACCATAGAGCGGGGCTTGCGGGTCGATGGCGTCGGGGGCGATTTCGAGGTTGAGTGATTCGACTAGCAGTGCGGCCACTTCGCGCTGGAGTTCGAGATGGGGAGAGGTCATGCGTGTGTGGAACCGGTGAAAGCAGGCGAGCCTTGCGGCTGGGCAGCGGGGCGTCAGTTTATCAAAGGCGTGTTACGCGCCACCCTGGGAAAGGCCAGACCGCGCCGGTGAAAAGCCAAGAGCCTCAGCGCTCGAAGGGGCGGGTCAGCGCGAAGCCGCTGCCGTCGGTGATGCCATCATCTTTCGCGCCGCTGGAGCCGCGGGCAGAGGCGTTCAGGCGGTCGATCTCGGCATAAGCAAAACGCAGCTGGCCTTCAAGCCGCGTGACTGAAGAACGCTGCTCCGTCACGAAAGCCACCTGGCGCTGCTGGGAGGAAGATTTTTCCTTCTCCAGCTCGGCTAGCAGCTTGGCGTTGGCGGCCCGCAGGTTTTGCGAAGTGGTGGCGATCTGGTCGCGGGCAGCGGCCACCAGCCGCGCGTGGCGCGCCGCAGCGCGCTTGCCCATCAGACGCCAGGCAATGGCGCCCCCGATAAGGACGCCCATCAGCCCAGCCAACAACATCGACGCCAAACCCATCATGTCCATCGCAAGCCTCGGTGTGCTGCGTGCGCCGGCCTGTATTGACACCCGCTGCACAAGAGTGAGAGGTTACTCAGCATCGGCGTACTTGTGTGCAAGACGGTTACAGGTGCCGTGACAAAGTGCACGTACCACTCACACGATTGTTGGCTCAAACCACACGCGGCTTCACCTTGGCCGCCGCGGTCTTGGCGTGGCGGCGAGCGGCTTGCACGTCGGCATCGAAGGCCAGCGCCACGCCCATGCGGCGCTTCTTGAAGCTCTCGGGCTTGCCAAACAATCGCAGCTCGGTGTTGGGCACACGCAGGGCTTCGTCCACACCATCGAAGGCGATGCCGGTGGCGTCAACCCCGCCGTAGATCACCGCGCTGGCGCCTGGGCTCTTGAGCGCGGTGTTGACCGGCAGGCCCAGGATGGCGCGGGCATGTAGCTCGAATTCGTTTTGCCACTGGGTGATCATCGTCACCATGCCGGTGTCGTGCGGGCGTGGGCTGACCTCGCTGAACCACACCTCGTCGCCCTTCACGAACAACTCCACCCCAAAGAGCCCCTGGCCGCCGAGGTTGTCGGTCACGGCCTGGGCGATGTCGCGCGAGCGCTGCAGCGCGGCGGGCGGCATGCGGTGCGGCTGCCAGCTCTCCACATAGTCGCCACTCACCTGGATGTGGCCGATGGGCTCGCAAAAGTGGGTTTCGATCTGGCCGGTGGCGCCCAGGGCGCGCACGGTGAGCAGCGTGATCTCGTAGTCGAAAGCGATGAAGCCTTCGACGATCACCCGCCCGTGGCTGACGCGGCCGCCTGCCATGGCGCAGTCCCACGCGGTCTTCACGTCGGCGGGGCCGTCGAGTCGGCTTTGGCCCTTGCCTGAGCTGCTCATGACAGGCTTGACGATGCAGGGGTAGCCGATGCCTTGCTTCTCGCCCGCGCCATCAATGGCCTGCTGCAGCTCGGCCAGGGAGTCGCAAAACACATAGGGGCTGGTTGGCAACCGGAGCGTCTCAGCCGCCAGGCGCCGAATGCCTTCGCGGTCCATGGTGAGCCGCGCCGCACGGGCGGTGGGGATCACGCGCACGGTGCCGGCGGCTTCCAGCTCTTCGAGCATGGCGGTGGCGATGGCCTCGATCTCGGGCACCACCAGATGCGGGCGCTCGGCCTCAATCAAGGCCTTGAGCTGTGCCGGGTCGCTCATGGTGATGGTGCGGGCGTGGTGCGCCACCTGCTGACCGGGGGCGTTGTCGTAGCGGTCGACCGCGATGGTCTCTACACCCAGGCGCTGCAGCGCGATCAGCACCTCTTTGCCCAGCTCGCCGCTGCCGAGCAGCATGACCTTTGTGGCCGATGGAGACAAAGGGGTTCCGAGCGTGGTCATGAGGGCGCTTCCAGAGGACAAATGGTGAAGAGAAGGAGAAGGGATGGCAGCCGGCATTCTAGAGAGGCGCAGGTCAACGAAGCTTTATCATCGCGCCCATGCAAACAGGCCCCCGTGATGTGGCGCAGACGCGTCTGGACAACGCGCTGGCCTTGTTCGACGAGTTCGTCCGTGCCACTGTCAAACACGCCGATGCCGCCACGCTGCGCGGCCTGGAAGGCCGCTTCGCCGAGCGCCTGCAGATTCAGCCCAGCTACTGGAGCCAGATCAAGGGGCGCTCACGGCAGATCGGCGAGCGGCTGGCGCGGCAGTTCGAGCAGCTGTGCCACAAACCCACTGGCTGGATGGATCAGCCGCACGACGAGGCCAGCCTCGCCGCAGCAGCGCCACCGCGCCCTGCCGACGACGACGCGGCGCGCAACGTGCCGCAAGACGACGACGAGCGCTTCATCGTCGGCCTGGTGCTCACCTATTACCGGCGACACCCTCAGCGCGCCCGCGCGCGGCTGCTCGACCTGCTGGGCGAAGTACTGTCGCCCTCACCAGCGGCGCCACCCAAGGCCGGCGCCAAAACACCCCAAGACGCCGACGACCTTTGGGTGCGCACCCAGGCCGGCGTGGCGCCGCTGAAACGCAAACGCTGATTTCTGTCGCACCCCCTAGAAAAAAGTGCGCAAGGGGTCTTGCGCAAGATAATCAAATGTTTATCATCTGCGCAAGTCGCGGATCAGAGACGTACCGCAACGACACCCCGATCGACCCACCCATTTCTCGGAGCCCCATGGCACTCACCTGTGTACTGAATTCAACGAAGCGCCGCTGCGCGCGAGCTTCGTTTGCAGTCATCGGTGCCATGGAGGCGCCGCCCGGCGCATCACCGCATTGAGTGCTCTGAACACAGAGCCTCAAACGGCCCGGGTTGCGTCACTGCCCCGGGCCGTTTTGTTTTTTGTCGCTGATTTCTTCAGCCCTCTAGGAGAACCTTCATGAAGATCACCATCACCTCTTCCAAGCCCCGCAACCCGCTGATTGCCGCCGCGCACTTTCGCCGCGCCGGCAGCCACCGCCCTCGCGGTGGCGCGCTGCGCCAGCAAGTCGGCCGCACGCTGAAGCGCGAGCTCGATCAGCTCACCCGAACCAAAGACATCCCATGAACAAAAGGCCGAGCCTCGCGAAGCGGGCGGCCCCCGAAGGACAACATCATGACCAGCCAGAGACCCCTTTCGTGGCACCCTGACACCGCCACACCTCCTTGGACCTACCCGGTGCGTCGCCTCTTGGCCGCCGGCTTGCGCGGCACCAGCAGCGCACTCGCCCAACTGGCACAGCTCTGCGCCGTGCCGCCTGTGCCCGATGCCCGTCGAGTGCCCGAAGTGTTGGAGTTTTACGCCGAAGCCGGCGCCCCGGAAGGCGCGCTGTACCTCGACGGCAAGCTCGTCGGCTACCTGCCCGGCGTGAAGCGCCTGTGATGCGCTGCGTGGGGCCGGCACCCGCCGGCCCCACGCGAAATGCGGGCACACTTCGTCGCATGCCCGCGGTGATCACCCTTGAACACGTCGAGAAGCGCTTTGCAAACGGCCTCGTGGCGTTGAGCGACACCTCGCTGCAGGTCGGCGCTGACGAGTTCGTGGCCCTGCTCGGCCCCTCGGGTTGCGGCAAGAGCACCGTGCTGCGCATGGCGGCCGGTCTTGATGCACCGAGCCACGGCCACATCAGCGCACCGGCCTTGTCGGCACAGGCCGTGGCCGACACCGCCTATGTCTTTCAAGACGCAACCCTGATGCCCTGGGCCAGCGTGTTCGACAACGTGTGGCTGCCATTGCGGCTGGCCGGCTTGTCGCGCGCGCAGGCCAGAGAACGCGTGAGCGCCGCACTGCAATCGGTTGGCCTGCAAGACTTTGCGCAGGCCTTCCCCTCAGAGCTGTCGGGCGGCATGAAGATGCGCGCCTCGATCGCCCGCGCATGGGTGACGCAGCCCCGCGTGCTGCTGATGGACGAGCCCTTTGCCGCACTCGACGAGTTCACGCGCCAAAAGCTCAACGGCGACCTGCTGAAGTGGTGGCAAGCGCAGCCGCTGGCGCTGCTGTTCGTTACGCACAGCGTGTTCGAGGCCGTGTTTCTGAGCCAGCGCGTGCTGGTGATGGGCGCACGACCGGGGCGCGTGATCGCCGAGCTGCACATAGACGAGCCCTACCCGCGCTTGGCCGCGTTTCGCACCTCTACGCGCTACGCCGAAGCCTGCGCCGAGATCACGCAGGCGCTCGATTCGGCCCAGGCCCCCGTTTGACGATGCAGCGCTACGCCCCTGCCCTCACGTTGCTGGCCCTGCTCGCCGCGTGGGAAGCGCTGGTTCGCCTGGCCCACATTCCGCACTACACCTTGCCCGCGCCCAGCCTGGTCGCGCAGACGCTGTGGCTCAACTTCGGCTCGCTGGCCGGCAGCTGGTGGTTCACGCTCAAGATCACCTTCGGCGCACTGCTGCTGGCGTGCGCCGGTGGCGTGCTGATCGCCGCCGTGTTTGCGCTGTGGCGGCCAGTCGAGGTGGCGCTGTTTCCCGTGGCGGTGATGCTGCAAGTGACGCCCATCGTGGCGGTGGCGCCGCTGATCCTGATCTACGTGGAGAGCACCACCGCGGCGCTGCTGCTGTGCGCCTGGATCGTGGCCTTCTTTCCGATTCTGTCGAACACCGTGATTGGCCTGCGCGCGGCCGAACCGCATTTGCGCGACCTCTTTCGCCTCTACCGCGCCACGCCCCTGCAGCGCCTGCGCTTGCTGCTGGTACCCAGCGCCTTGCCCTACTTCGTGGCAGGGCTCAAAATCTCCGGCGGCCTGAGCTTGATCGGCGCGGTCACAGCCGAAATGGTGGCCGGTGCCGCGGGCCGCGAAACCGGCCTCGCCTCACGCATTTTGGAGGCGAGCTTTCGCACCGAGACACCCAAAATGTTTGCCGCGCTCGTGCTGCTGGTACTGACAGGCGTGATCATCTTCTGGGGCTTCAACGCCTTGTCGCGCGCCTTGCTCGGGCGCTGGCATGCAGTGGAGTCCACCCGCATCGACTAACCCGGAGCCCATTCCCATGCTGACCAGACTCGCTCTCATCGCCCTGGCCTTCGCCGCCAGCAACACGTTCGCGCAAGACAAGGTCACCTTCGCCACCAACTGGAAGGCACAGGCCGCGCACGGCGGTTTCTACCAGGCGGTGGCCGATGGCACCTACAAGAAGTACGGCCTCGACGTCACCATTCAGCAAGGCGGCCCGCAGGTCAACAACCGCCCGCTGCTGCCGGCCGGGCGCATCGATTTTCTGATGACGGGCAACCTGCTGCACAGTTTCGACAACGTGAAGAACGGCGTGCCTACGGTGGTGGTATCGGCCATCTTCCAGAAAGACCCGCAAGCATTGATCGCCCACCCCGGCCAGGGATACGAGAGCTTCGAGGCGCTGAAGAACGCGCCCATCGCTTTGATCGCCAAAGACGGCCAGTTCAGCTGGTGGCAGTGGCTTAAGGTCACGCACGGCTTCAAAGACGAAGTGCTCAAGCCCTACAACTACAACCTCGGCCCCTTCCTGGCCAACCCCAAGGCTATCCAACAGGGCTACTCGGTGGCAGAGCCGATCTACGTGGAGAACCAGGGTAAGTTCAAGCCTGTGGTGCACCTGCTGGCTGACCATGGCTTCAGCACCTACTCCACACTGATAGAGGCGCGCGCCGACACGGTCAAGACCAAACCCGATCTGGTGCAGCGCTTTGTCGATGCTTCGGCCATCGGCTGGGTGAACTACCTCTACGGCGACCGCAAGGCTGCAGCCGCGCTGATGATGAAAGACAACCCCGAGATGACCCTCGCCGAAATGGAGGCCTCGGTCGGGTTGATGAAGCAGCAAGGCATCGTCGACTCGGGCGAAGCCCTCGCCGGTGGCATCGGCGCGATGAGCCAGGCGCGCATTCAAGACTTCTATGCGCAGATGGTGAAGGCCGGGCTGTACAAAGCCGGCGAAGTCGACCTGACGAAGGTGGCATCGCTGCAGTTCATCAACAAGAAGGTCGGGCTGGACCTGAAGGCCAAGCTGGGCGCCAAATAGCCACGACTCAAGTCGCCGCGGCCTGCTGCCGATATTCCCGGTACGACCTCTGCTTCTTGTACCTTGACCAACACGCCCACCCCCTTCACCCCGCTCACGCAGCCGCTGCGTGAGCTCTCGGCGTGGGTGGACTATTTCAGGCAAGCCGAGATCCCGGTGCTGGGCAACACGGCCGACGCACTGGAGGCCATGCGCGCCAACGAAGACGACGTCGATGCCAACCTCATCGGCGAGATGGTGGCCGATGACCCGCTGATGACACTCAAGGTGCTGGCCTACGCCGCCGCGCACCGCCCGCCGCGCCTGGTGACCGATGTGGAAACCGTCACCGCCGCCGTGGTGCTGATGGGCATTTCGCCATTCTTCGGCGCGTTCGGTGAGCAGCCCACGATTGAAGACCGGCTGGCCACGGAGCCCGAAGCCTTGCAAGGCTTGCAAGAGGTGCTGCGGCGCAGCCACCGCGCGGCGCATTTCGCGCTCGCCTTTGCCATTCACCGCATGGACCATGACGCGGCGGTGATCTATGAAGCCGCGTTGCTGCACGACTTTGCCGAAATGCTGATGTGGTGCCACGCGCCGGCGCTGTCGCTCAAGCTGCGCGCTGCCCTGAAAGACGACCCCACGCTGCGCTCGCGCGCAGCCCAACTGAGCCTGCTCAACGTCGACTTCGCCGACCTGCAGCAAACGCTGATGAAGGCTTGGGCCTTGCCCGAGCTGCTGATCCGCATCACCGATGACCGCCATGCCGAGCACCCCAGCGTGCAAAGTGTGGTGCTGGCCATACGGCTCGCGCGGCACACCGCCAACAGCTGGGACAACGCGGCCATTCCCGATGACATCGTCGAGCTGGCGCAGCTGCTCAACCTGTCGCTCGCAGCCACGATGAAGTTCGTGCGCGATCTGGACGACTGATCCCCTGATACCCCGCTAGGGGAAAGCGGTCTTGCCAAACGAGGGCAGCCCGAGGAACCTACGATCCGGGTAGATCAAACAGATCGATCAGGAGCATCACATGCAATTCATCCCTTGGGACAACCCCATGGGCACCGACGGCTTCGAGTTTGTCGAATACGCCGCACCCGACCCCGTGGCCTTGGGCCAGCTGTTCGAAACCCTGGGCTTTCGCCCCATCGCCCGGCACCGCCACAAAGACGTGACGCTGTACCGCCAAGGCGAGGTCAACTTCATCGTCAACGCCGAGCCCAATTCCTTTGCACAGCGTTTTGCGCGCCTGCACGGGCCCAGCGTCTGCGCCATGGCCTTCCGCGTGAAAGACGCGAACCTGGCGTATGCCCGTGCGCTCGAGCTGGGTGCCTGGGGTTTCGACCACCAGACCGGGCC
Source organism: Rhizobacter sp. (assembly GCF_046595475.1). GTDB lineage: Bacteria > Pseudomonadota > Gammaproteobacteria > Burkholderiales > Burkholderiaceae_C > Rhizobacter. The sequence continues at coordinate 7,609 of NZ_JBKJOQ010000114.1, read as the reverse complement.
GATGGAGCTGAACATTCCGGCCATCAAGGGCATCGGTGACTCGCTCATCTACTTCGTCGATCGCTGGCAGGGAAAAGACGGCGCCACGCCAGGCGCCATCGGCAACATCAGCATCTACGACGTCGACTTCGTGCCCATCCCCGGCGCCGTGGCCTCAGTGGCAGGCGATGGCCTGACCTACATCGACCACCTGACGCACAACGTGCACCGCGGCCGCATGAAAGAGTGGGCCGACTTCTACGAGCGCCTGTTCAACTTCAAAGAAGTGCGCTACTTCGACATCGAAGGCAAGCTCACCGGCCTGAAAAGCAAGGCCATGACCAGCCCTTGCGGCAAGATCCGAATTCCCATCAACGAGAGCTCTGACGACAAGAGCCAGATCGCCGAGTACCTCGACCTGTACCACGGCGAGGGCATCCAGCACATCGCGATGGGCACCGACGACATCTACGCCACGGTGCGCGCGATGCGAGAGCACGGCGTGGCCTTCCAGCACACCATCGACACGTATTACGACCTGATCAATCAGCGGTTGCCTGGGCACGGCGAAGACATAGCCGAACTCAAGCTGCTGCGCGTGCTGGTCGACGGCGCCACGCACCAAGGCGCGCCCAACGAACTGCTGCTGCAGATCTTCACGCAGACGGTGATCGGGCCGATCTTTTTCGAGATCATCCAGCGCAAGGGCGATCAAGGCTTTGGCGAAGGCAACTTCCGCGCGCTGTTCGAGAGCATTGAGTTGGACCAGGTGCGCCGCGGTGTGCTCATCGATGCGTCGGCTGCCTGAGCCATGGGCGTCATGGGAAGAAACGACAAGGCCGTCAACCAGGGGGTGGCGCCCGTCACCTATGGCAATGGCACACGCCCGCCGCGAGGCGACTACGCGGCGGCGCGCGCCGACTACACCTGCGACCAGCAGTGGGATCGCTACACGCCGCAAGAGCATGCGCTGTATCAGCGTCTGTACGAGCGCCAGGCCGCGCAGCTACCGGGGCTGGCCTGCGAGGAGTTCATCACTGCCGTTCAACAGCTGGGCAAGCCAGACGCGATCCCGCGCTTCGATGCGCTGTCGGAGCGGCTGCAACGCGCCACCGGCTGGGAGGTGGCCGCCGTACCAGGCCTCATCCCTGAAGAAGCGTTCTTCGGCCTGCTGGCGCAGCGCCGCTTCCCCGTCACCGGCTGGATACGGCGGCCCGAAGAGTTCGACTACGTGGTTGAGCCTGATGTCTTTCACGACCTCTTCGGCCATGTGCCTTTGCTCTTCAATCCGATGTTTGCCGACTACATGCAGGCCTACGGTGCTGGCGGCCTGAAGGCGAGCCGGCTGCAGGCCTGCGAACAACTGGCGCGGCTGTATTGGTACACGGTGGAGTTCGGGTTGATCGCCACGCCGGCAGGCCTGCGGGCATATGGCGCGGGCATCCTGTCGTCAACCGGCGAGCTGCGCCACAGCGTGCTGAGCCCCGCGCCGCAGCGCCTGGGCTTCGACGTGGAGCGCATCATGCGCACACACTACCGCATCGACAACTTTCAGGGCACCTACTTCGTGATCAAAGGCTTCGAGCAGCTGTTTGAAGCCACGGCCCCCGATTTCACGCCGCTGTACGAGCGGGTGGCCCAGCAGGGTGAATTGAGCGCCGACGCGCGCCTGCCCAGTGACACCGTGTACTGAGCCTGGGCCCGTTTGTTTGCCGCTGAACTACCCAGCCAACACAGCAGGTTCCACTGACAAGGCGGGCGTGACCCAAGCCAATACCTCGCTCAACACCTCAGGTTGATCGAGCAGCTGCACATGGGCTGAGCCCGCCACGTGGCGGTTGTCGGCGCCCGGCAGGGTGGCGGTCGACGGCGGGAAGACGATGTTGTCGCAGTGGCTGTAGAAGCAGGTGAAGCGCTCGAAATGCTCAGCCGCTTCACGCGCCTCGAGCGCACGCTGCCAGGCGGTGCCCAAGGCCATTTCGCGGGCGTTGGATGTCATGCCGAAGCGCGCCAGCCACGTGCCCCGATGCGGGCTGCCGATGGTGACGATGCGGTGCACGCGCGCATTTCCGTTGAACGCGGCAAGCCAGGCGCGAATGGCGAGCCCGCCCATGCTGTGCCCCACGATCACCGGCGGCAAACCGGTGTCGCGCTCCAGGCGCTGCACAGCTTGCTCGATGATGGCGGCGTAGTCGCTGATGGTGCCGAACACCGGCTCCAGGTTTACCGCCACAAACGGTATGCCCTGCTCACGCAGGTGCGGCAACCAGCGGTTCCAGAGCCCGCGATTGCAAACGAAACCATGCACCAGCACCAAGCCCCGTCGCTTGGCCTCGGCGGGCAAGAAGTCGGGCTCCTTGCGGGAGCGAAAGGGCTGCTGCCAGCAGAAAACGCGAGGTGCCGTGAGCACCTCACCGACCCAGGCCTTGAACAACTGAGCCGCACTTGCCTTGGGCGCTGGGTCGTCGCCGTGAACGAACCACAGCATCACGAACTCGACCGCCAGGAAGATTGCATAGCCGAAGACGACCAACACGGCGCCGCCGAAGGCCCAGCCGGGCTGGCCTGCGTTCCAGAACCAAGCGGCCCATAGCGCGGCCAAGGTGAGAAGTGAAAGGGTCGTGAATTGCTGGAGCCGCGCAAGCATGCGGTGATCCTAGGGCATCAAGTGAACCTCGCGCCCGCTGAGGCGCTTGGCCAAGCCGGTCGCGAGCTTGTTGGCAAAGCCGTAGACCGAAAGCTGCGGGTTGGCGCCGATGCTCGTGGGGAAGATCGACCCGTCGTGCACCGACAGGTTGCTCACCTGCCAGTGGGTGCCATCGGGTTGCACCACACCCCGCTGCTCGCTCATGCCCATGGCGCAACCACCCATCACATGCGCGCTCACCACGCGGGTGAGCAGGGGCTTCATCGGAAAGGCCTTGATGGCCTCGCGCGCCTGCGCCCAGCTGCTGTACTCGCCGCCCATCTCGTGCACAGGCACAACAGCGCGCGCGCCCGCGGCGAACTGGATCTCGGCCATGCTGAGAAAGGCACGGCGGGCGCCTTCCATCACGAAGTCATTGAGGGGGTAGTCGAGCACCGGCGAGCCATCGCCATTGAGCTTCACCTGGCCGCCAATCGATTGCGGGTGAAAGCCGTCGCGCATCAGCGCCAACAGGCTGTGCATGTGCGGGAACTGCCGCAGCGAGCTGGCCTGCGCCTGGCCGTAGCCGGCCAAGGTGCTGGAGAAGATCAGCGGGTGCATGGGCGGCGCTTCGAGCTTGTAGCCGATGGGGCCGTCGATGGGGTGCGTTTGCAAGAAGTGATCGCTGTAGAGCGTTTGCGGCGCGCCGTCCCAGGCCTCGACCTTTTGCTCGAAGGTGGCTGCCGAAATCACCACAGGGTGCAGGAAGGTGCGCGCACCCAGCAGGCCATGCGGGTCGGGCACATCAGAGCGTTTAAGCAGTGCAGGGGAGTTGATGGCACCGCCTGCCACCACGTAGTGCTTGGCAACGATTCGTGTAGGCCTGCTACCGGCCACCACGCTGCCATTGCTGGTGACGGGCACACACACCAGGGCGCTCACCGTTTGCTGTGTCAGCTCGAACATGTGCGCCCGCGTCTGCACCAGCAGCGTGGCACCGCGGTCGAGGGCGGCAGGGATCGTCGTCACAAGCATCGACTGCTTGGCATTGGTGGGGCAGCCCATGCCGCAGGAGCCCAGGTTCCAGCAGCCCTTCACATTGCGCTGAATTCCGGCCGCGGGAATGCCGAGACGCGCAGCGCCGGTGCGCAGCAGTTCATTGTTTTGATTGGGCTCGGCGAGCCAGGGCCCGATGTTCAAGCGGCGCTCGGCTTGCTCGAACCAAGGGGCCATCGCCGCTTCGGTCAAACTGGATAGGCCAAAGTGCTTCTGCCAGTGTTGCAGCGTGCTCGGTGGCGTGCGAAAGGAGCTCGTCCAGTTGACCGTGGTGGAGCCGCCCACGCAGCGGCCTTGCAGGATGTTGATCGCCTTATCAGCTGTCTTGCGGGCCGCGCTTTCCTGATAGAGATCGGGATAAGCCTCGCTTTCGCGTTGGCGGAAATCACTGCTGCTCTTGAGCGGGCCTTCTTCCACCAGCACCACGCTCAGCCCGGCTTGGGTTAACAGCTCGGCGGTGATGCCTGCCCCTGCGCCAGTGCCGACGATCACCACATCGCAGCTCAGCTGTGCGGGCAATACAGGGTGCGTGCCTCCGAACACTCGCCACCCACGGTTCAAGCCTTCGCGTATCGGGTCTGGCATCTGGTTCACTGGACTACCTTCGTGCTGCGCAATCCGGTGTTCGCTATTGGGGCGGGCCGGCGCGCTCATGCGCTTCCAATCGCCCGCGGGCCGGGGTAGCCGAGCAGGCTCCAAGCCAGCGGGTCAGCATAGTAGGCGGCATTCGTCAGGTCGCGTAGCGCGTGATAGGCCTGCTGCCGCAGCGCAAGCGATGAGGTACGCATGCTTTGCAGTGCGACTTGCAGCTGAGGCACTGTGGCGTCTGACCACGGCGCGGAGAGCCCGGCGAATGCCACACGTCCTGGAGCGGCGGCGAGGATGGCCAGCAGCTGCGACAGCTCGGTCTGGACAGAAGTGGGAAACGCTGCGAGCGCATCGTCCAGACGCTGCAGGTGGGCTTGCAGTGCCACCGCGCGTTGAGCGGGCTCGTCCGGCAAGCTGCCGTCGAGCACCGCGCGCGCTGCCGCTTCAAACACCTCACGACCTGCCGGGCTCAAGCGCCCTTGCGCCAGGCCCGGTTGGAACAATGCCAGACCGCCGCCCGCCAAAGCCAGCACCGCGGCGGCACCCACACCCAATTTGAGAAAGCGTCGTCGTTGCATGCTCGCGTGCACAGTGAAACGCGCCGAGTGTTGCATCATTCGCCGAGTCGTCCGTAGAGTTGAGCGACTAACTCGCCCCATGAGAAACCCGCGCCGATCACATGCCAGCCTCTGCTGAATCTATCCTGAGTCACCTTGCCGTTGTCGCTCAGGAGCGCGATGCTCGCGCAGCCTCTTCGATGCTGCTGGAGCAGGTGTTGGCCATCAAGGCCTATCAACAGCAACGCTTTTCGCACACTTACGCCGACCTGTTGGCAACGACGCGCTATGGCGGTGCTTCGCGATTTTTCCTGGAAGAGCTGTACGGGCCGGGAGACTTCAGCCAACGCGACGCACAGTTTGCGCGCGTGGTGCCAGCGCTGGTGCGTTTGTTTCCACGTGACGTGGTGGAGACGGTGAACACGCTCGCCCAACTGCATGCCTTGTCTGAAACGCTGGACAGCGAGATGGCACGCCACTTGGCGCAAGGGCCGGTTCGGGCCGATTCGTATCTAGACGCGTGGCAGGCCGCAGGACTTGCAGCCAGTCGCGAGAACCAGATCGCGCTGACCTTGGCCGTGGGCCAGTCGCTCGACGAGCTCACCCGCAAGCCGCTGCTCAGGCACACCTTGCGCATGATGCGCGGGCCGGCGCGTGCTGCAGGGCTGGCCGACCTGCAGCAGTTTCTTGAGAGCGGCTTCGACACTTTCCAGGCGATGCGGGGAGCGAAAGAGTTCTTGGCCCTGGTGAGTGCGCGCGAGCACCTGCTGGCTGCGGCGCTGTTCGACCCCGTGGCCGCGCGCAAAGGCGAGGCCCGCACGCGCGCGCTAGGACAATTACCGTAGCAGCGGCAGGCCAGCGCTGAGATCATCCGCCGTCAGAACCACGTCGGAGATTCCCCGCACCATGCAAAAACCCTGGTTGAAGAGCTACCCCCCTGGCGTCCCGGCCGAAGTGAACACCTCGCAGTACACCTCGCTTGTGGAACTGCTAGAGGAGTCCTATTCCAAGTACGCCCAGCGTGATGCGGCCATCTGCATGGGGAGCACGCTGAAGTTTCGCGACATCGACCGCATGTCGACCTCACTCGCCGCTTGGCTTCAGGCCAAGGGTCTGCAGCCAGGTGCTCGGGTGGCCATCATGATGCCCAACGTGCTGCAGTACATGCCGGCCATCGCAGCCATCTTGCGTGGCGGCTACATCGTGGTGAACGTCAACCCGCTGTACACCGCCCGCGAGCTTGAGCACCAGCTGAAGGATTCGGGAGCTGAGGCGATTTTCATTCTGGAGAATTTCGCGAAGACACTCGAGCACGTCATCAACGCAACGAATGTGCGTCACGTGGTCCTGGCATCCATGGGCGACTTGCTGGGCGCCGCAAAGGGCCAGATGGTGAACTTAGTGGTACGCAACGTCCGCAAGCTCGTGCCGGAGTTTCGCCTGCCACTGGATTCCGGGCGGACTGTGACAAAGTTCAACAGCGCCGTGTCCGAGGGCTCGCGAACAACGTTGCAACGCCCGAAGCTTGGGCCGGAGAGCGTGGCCTTTCTTCAGTACACCGGCGGTACCACAGGGGTCTCAAAGGGCGCGACCTTGTTGCATCGGAATGTGGTGGCCAACATCATTCAGTCCGAAGCCTGGTTCATGCCCAAGCTTGAACAGGTTGGCGATCGACAGCTGGTTGTCGTGTGCGCACTCCCGCTGTATCACATCTTCGCGCTGACCGCGTGCTACATGCTTGGCGCCCGGCTTGGTGTGTTGAATCTGCTGATTCCGAACCCAAGAGATATTCCCGGTTTCATCAAGATTTTACGAGGGCGCAAGATCAACATGTTCCCTGCGGTGAACACCTTGTTCAACGCGTTGGCCAATCACCCCGATTTCACAAGTTTGGACTTCTCTGAACTCGCGATTTCAAACGGCGGCGGCATGGCGGTGCAGCAGGCCACCGCCGAGAAATGGTTGAAGATCACGGGCTGCCCTGTGGTGGAGGGTTACGGCTTGTCGGAAACGTCTCCTGTAGCGACCATCAATCGCTTCGATATCGAAAGCTTCACTGGCACGATCGGCCTCCCCGTTCCCTCGACAGACATCGCGATACGCGACGACGAAGGTATCGACGTGGCGGCAGGCACGGCTGGTGAAATCTGCATCCGAGGCCCGCAGGTGATGGCTGGCTATTGGAACAGGCCAGACGAAACAGCCAAGGTCATGACCAGCGACGGGTTCTTTAAGTCAGGCGACATAGGCGTGATGGACGAGCAAGGCTACGTCAAAATCGTCGACCGCAAGAAGGACATGATTCTTGTCTCTGGTTTCAACGTCTATCCAAACGAGATCGAACAAGTCGTCGGCATGCACCCTGGTGTTTTGGAGTGCGCGGCAATTGGTATCCCAGACGAGCGCTCGGGAGAAGTCGTTAAACTTTTCGTTGTCCGAAACGACCCGACACTGAACGAGGAAAGCTTAGTCGCTTATTGCACGGAGAACTTCACGGCCTACAAGCGACCAAAGGCCATCGAGTTCCGCGAAGAACTGCCCAAGTCAAATGTAGGCAAAATTCTTCGAAGAGAGCTCCGAGGGAGTTAATACCCTGCGCGACATTGAAAACCGATGTCGTCTCACCTCGTTTGAATCAGAACGCAAAAAACCCCCGACACTTTCGTGACGGGGGTTTCTCTAATAATAGCCTGACAATGTCCTACTTTCACACGGGAACCCGCACTATCATCGGCGCTGAGGCGTTTCACTGTCCTGTTCGGGATGGGAAGGAGTGGGACCACCTCGCTATGGTCATCAGGCT
>NZ_JBKJOQ010000089.1:0-5090 GCF_046595475.1 Rhizobacter sp. | reverse complement strand
CCCACTCCACGGCGTCGACGTAAACCGACAGGTACCACTCGTGCACCTGCTGCGGCCGCACGCCCAGCAGCAATGCGAAGAGGCCGGTGACCATCAGGCGCTGGATGTGGTGGGCGTAGCCGTGCGCCAGGGTCTGCGTGATGGCATCGTGCAGGCAGGCCATGTCGGTGTGGCCAGTCCAGTACCAGGCTGGCAGGTCGTGCTGTGCGTTCAGCGCGTTGCGCTCGGCGTAGCCGGGCATCTGCGTCCAGTAGATGCCGCGCACGTACTCGCGCCAGCCCAGGATCTGGCGAATGAAGCCGTCGGCACTGTGCAAGGGCACATGCCCCGCGTGGTAAGCGGCCTCGGCCGCCTGCACCACCTCGCGGGCGTTCAGCAGCTTGAGGTTCAGCGCCGCCGAGAGCTGTGAGTGGTACAGCCAGGGCTCGCCCGGCCACAGCGCGTCCTCGTAGCGGCCGAACAGCGGCAGCCGCTGGTCGATGAAGCGCTGCAGGGCCTGCAGCGCCTGTTCCCGCGTGACCGGCCAGGCAAAGCTCGCGAGCGTGCCGGGGTGCTGCGCAAAGCGCGTGTTGACCAGTGCGATGACGTCGCGCGTCAGCGCGTCGGGCTCGAAAGTGGCGCGTTCAGGCAACGCCCCAGGGCCGGCCGGCCCGAAGGATTCGCGGTTGTCGGCGTCGAAGTTCCACTGGCCGCCCAGCGGCTGGCCGTCTTGCATGAGTACGCTGTGACGTTGCCGCAGCTCGCGGTAAAAGTACTCCAGCCGCAGCGACTTGCGCCCCTTGGCGTGAGCGGCGAATTCGCGCACCGTGGTGTAGAAGTGGCGGTCTTCGCAGACCTCCAGCAGCAGGCCCGCGCTTTCCACCGCGCCCTTGAGCGACTGCCACACCCGCCAGTCGCCCGGTGCTGTCATCACCACCCGCTGCGGGGCCAGCGCCGTGAGGGCCGCCCGCAGTTCGGCCGCCAGGCTGCCTTGGTTGCCCGGGTCGTCCAGCCGGGTGTAGTGCAGCGGCCGGCCTGCAGCACGCAGTGCCTGCGCGAAATGGCGCATGGCCGACAGGAAGAGGGCAATGCGCTGCTTGCCCGACCCCACGTGGGTGGACTCTTCTTGAGCCTCGGCCATCCACACGGCGTCTTGTGCCGGGTCGAAGCCATCGAAGGCTGCGGCGTGCAGGTCGAGCTGATCGCCCAGCACGACGACGAGGGTGCGTACATGATTCATGGTCGGCCCATTCCTGCCCCTGCCTTGCGGCATGCGTCTGAACAGAACTTGACCGCGGCCCAGGTGCGCGCCCAGCGCTTGCGCCACACCATTGTTCGACCGCAGGCCACACAGGTCTTGCAGGGCAGCGACTGCTTGTTGCCTCTGAACGAAGACTGCATCAGCCCTTCTTGGCCCACGCGCTGCACCATCCCTTGCTTGCCACCTGCTTGCCGGCGAACAGCGGGCAGCCGCCTGCGGCGTCGCCAGCCTTGCCTTGGTACAGGGCGCAGTTGGCGCAGTTCTGGCCCGCGGCGTATTTCGGAAATTTCTTGACGTCGGCCTTGGTGGCGTCGGCCACGTAGCCCAGGGCCAAGGCCTGCGGGTCGCGCTCGTCGACCTTGGCTTGCGCTTGGGCGGCCGAAGCGAAGGCTGCGCCGCCGGCCGCTACGGTGATCAGGAAAGTGCGTCGTGTGTTGTACATGGAGATCTCGTAGGTTGTGCAAGCCAGGTGATAGACAAAGGCCACGACAGAGGGGCTGCGGCCTCAGCGTGTTGTCGGTATACCCAGGCTGAGCCTGGTCGGTGAAGGGCGATGACGTTCGATGACGGCGTTGGCCAGAGCGCGTGCAGACAGCCACGCGCCCTCAACCCCCGCACCGCCCAGCGCGTCGCCACAAACGCCCAGGCCCGAGGGTGCGTCCCACCAGCAGGGGCCTGCCGTGGCTGCGGCCCGCGGCACCGACGCAAAGCGCCAGCGGTGCACGGCAGCCTGGTGCCAGATGAGCGTGCGGCCCAGCCACAGCGCCAGGGCTTGCTGCAAGCTTGATTGAACGTCGGCGGCAGGAGATTCGAGGTGCGTCTGGCTCCAGGGTGCCGTGGCGTGGACGACCCATTGGGCTTGGCCTGGCACCCGTTCGCGCCCAGGCTTGGCGTCGTTGCGAACGACCCAGGAGAGCGGGCCCGACGTCGGCCAGGCCAGATCCCAGGCAGGGGCCGGGTTCACATCGGCGGTGACGCCCATCAGCGTCCAGCCGGGCCGCATTGGCAGCGCCTGCGCCCGCTCTGCCCAGTCGGCCCTGTGTGGCCGCAGCAGCGGCGCAGCTTGTTGCGGCGGGATGGCCACGACCACCGCGCTGAAGCCCGCTGCCACGTGGGTGCCCGCACTTTCCAGGCACCAGCCACCGGGCTCGCGCCGCAGCGCGTCGACCGTGCAGCCCGTCTGCACCGGCACGCCTGCCAACAACCCGCGGCACAAGGCCGGCATGTCGGGCGTCGGCACCCACAGCCCCGGATTTCCCAGCGGCGCATAGCTGCCAGGGGCCATGGCGGCGGCCCAACGCGACAGCAGGCCGTCGCGTTGCGCCTGCTCGGCGAAGCGCGCGAAGTCTTGCGAGTTCGCGCTGAACCCGGGTGCACCGTGGTCGAACGGGGCGCGGTGTTCAACCCCATCGCCGGTTGACCATTCAACGCGGCGCGTCGCCATGCGGCCGCCAGCGCCGCGCGACTTGTCGAACAACTGCAGCTCGAAGCCCGCGTCGGCCAAGAATCGGGCGCAGGTGGCTCCTGCCATGCCCGCGCCGATGATCGCCACGCGCCCTGCCGAGTTGCTCATGCCGCTTTGCGCCAGCCACGCCTGACGATGAGACAGGTGCCACCAAGCAGGGCAGGCCCCATCGAGTTTCAGCGCGAGCAGAGGGCGGGGTGCTGCTTTCATGGCTGGATCATAGGAGAAACAAATTCATATCAAACTCAAGTGGTCAATATGGTTGAAATTGATGGCAAAATACGACTCAAATGCAACTCACATAACCTATGGATCGCAAGAAAACTCCTCCGCAGACGACGGCACCCCCGCCCGCTCCTGAGCCCACCTTTCGCAGCGGTGCGGTGGCACGCATGGCCCACATGCCGGTGGCGACGTTGCGCATTTGGGAGCAGCGCTACCAGGCGGTGCGGCCGACCGCCGCGCCCTCGGGGCATAGGCTGTATTCACCGGCCGATGTGCAGCGCGTGTTGCTGCTGCGGCAGCTGGCCGAGCAGGGGCACGCCATCGGCTCCATTGCCGGGCTGGACTCGGCGCAGCTCCAGCAGGTGGCCAACACGCATGCGGACACCGCCGCCCTTGCGCGCCCCAGGCTTGCGCGCCTCAGGCCTGCGCGGCCCGTGGCCGCACTGCGGCTGGTCGTGGTGGGGCAGGCCCTGGCCGCGCGGCTGCAGCGCTCGGCGGTCGCTCAACGACTGGCGCGCCCGGCGCAGGTGCTGGCGGTGTTCGAGTCGCTGGCCGACGCGGCCTCAGCGGCCGTGGGCGCCGGGGTCGACTTGCTGATTTGGCAGTCGCCCGAGCTGCAGGCCAGCGTGCCGCGCGAGCTCAAGGTTGCGCAAGACGCATGGCGCGCCCGGCAGGTGGCGGTGGTCTATCGCTATGCGGGGGCCGCCGCGAGAAAAGCGTTTGCCGACCACGGTGCCATCGTGGCCCGCGAGCCGGCCGATGACGAGGCATTGGGCGCTTGGCTCGCATCGCTGGAGGCTTCCTTGCCCGAGGGAGCCGAAGCGCAGCCCCAGCTCAGCATGCGGCTGCAAGCTCCCGTGCTGGCGGCAGATGTTGTGCCGCCCCGCCGCTTCGACGACGCCGCCTTGACGGCCATCGCGGGTCTGTCGCCGACCTTGGCCTGCGAATGCCCTCGTCATGTCGCCGAGTTGCTGATGCAGCTTTCGAGCTTCGAGGCTTACAGCGCGGGTTGCGTCAACCGCAGCCCGGCCGATGCCGAGCTGCATGCCTACCTGCAGCGGGTGGCGGGCGCCTCACGGGCCTTGTTCGAGTCGGCCCTGGAAAGTGTGGCGCGCCATGAGGGCTTGCCGTTGCGTTGAGAAGCGGCCAGAGCCTTGCAGCTCGCAGCGGACCTACTCCAAGTTCTGCACCTGCTCGCGCAGCTGCTCGATCAGGACTTTCATCTCCACAGAGATGTTGGTCAGCTCAAGAGTCGACGACTTCGAGCCCAGTGTGTTGGCTTCACGCAGCAACTCTTGTATGAGGAAGTCGAGCCGCTTGCCGACCTCTCCACCGGCCTTGAGCAGGCGGGCGATCTCTTCGGTGTGGGCGCGCAGGCGGGCCAGTTCTTCGGCCACGTCGATGCGGATGGAATAGGCGGCCGCCTCGTTGAGCGCGCGCTCCTGCAGGGCTTCGCGCGAGATGCTTTGCGCAGCGCCAGTGGCCACCAGCGCTTCTTGCCAGCGCTCAAGAAAGCGCTGTTGCAGGCGCTGCACGACGGCCGGCACGAGAGGCTCGGCCTCGGCGGCCAGCTCGCGCAGGCGCTTCACGCGATCCATCAGCACCGCGACGAGCTTCTCGCCTTCGCGGGCCCGGGCTTCGATCAGGCCAGCGACACAGCGTTTGGCAGCGTCGAGCGCCACCTCGTCGAGCTTCTCGGTCGGTGTGCCGCCCTTGCACCACTGCATCACCTCGTGCACCGACAGCGGCTGAGCCTTGGGCAGCCACCCCTGGATCGTGCTTTCCAAGCGTGAGAGGCGGTTCATCTGCTCGGGCTGCGGCATGGGCCAGGCGTTGTCGGCCTCGGCCTTGGTGTTCAGTCGCAGCTCGATCTTGCCGCGGCGAAATGCGCCAGACAGCAGATCGCGCAGTGCGGGCTCCAGCGAGCGAAATTCGTCGGGCAAGCGAAACCCGAGATCCAGGAAACGCCCGTTGACGGAGCGCAACTCCACCGTCACGCTGGCGCTTGTCGACCCACTCGGCCGAGGGGCGGGTGCCTCTCCCGAGCCTGTGGTTTCTGTCGCAGATTGCGCCCCGGCGGTGGCGCTTGCATACCCGGTCATGCTGTAGACTGGCATTCAACTTATCGCATTGCAAAATCGGATTATGTCAAAGCCGAAA
>NZ_JBKJOQ010000087.1:0-31534 GCF_046595475.1 Rhizobacter sp. | reverse complement strand
CGAAACCCCCTCCCGACCTTGCGGTGAGAGGGGGCGGATGGCTGACGCCACCATTTCGGGGCTCCAGAGGAAGTAGGTCCGGGGCTCCTATAGCGCAGGGACTGCGCCGGTGAGGTTGCCTGCATGCAGGCTCTTCAAAGCTAGATGACGCGCGAGGCTTATACCAAGTGAGATGCGCTATGGCTCTGCGTAACCTCATTGAGCCTCTTTCATCGGGCCAGAAAACCGCCGTCCACGAACAGCTGGTGGCCCAGCACGAACGACGCATCGTCCGAGCTGAGAAACACCACCGCACGGGCGATCTCTTCGGCTTCACCTAGCCTGCCGATAGGGTGGGCCTGGTCGATGTAGGTCACCCGCTTGGGCTCGCGGGCAATGGCGCGCTCTGTCATTTCGGTGCGGATGATCCCCGGGCACACCGAGTTCACGCGTATGCCCTTGCGCCCGTACTCCACACCGGCCGACTTGGTCAGGCTCACCACGGCGTGCTTGGTCGCGCCATAGATGGGCTGGCGTGGAGAGCCCACCAAGCCGCCGACCGATGCGGTGTTGACGATTGCACCGCCACCGCCTTGCTTGAGCATCTGGGTGATCTCGTGCTTCATGCACAGCCAGACGCCCTTCACGTTGACGGCCATCAAGGTGTCGAACATCTCTTCGGTGGTCTTGTGCAGCGGCTCGTGCTCGATCTCGATGCCGGCATTGTTGAACGCGATGTCAAGTCGTCCGAAATGGGCCACGACCTGCGCGACCATCGCTTCGACCTGATCGCTGCGCGACACGTCTGTTGCGATACCGATGGCCACTCCGCCAGCCGCGTTGATCTCATCGGCCACAGCCTGGGCGGCGGCGCCGTTGAGGTCGACCACCGCCACCTTGGCGCCTTCGCTCACATAGGCCAGCGCCGTGGCGCGGCCGATGCCGCCTGCGCCGCCGGTGACGAGCGCGATTTTGTCCGCGAGTTTGAGTGCCATGGCGTCAGGCCAGCGAGGGGTAGTCGACATAGCCGTGCGGGCCGCTGCCACCGTAGAGCGGCGCATCGGCAAACGGCGTGTTGAGCGGCTTGTTTTCGCGGAAGCGGCGCGGCAGGTCGGGCGTGGTGATCATCGGCCGACCGAATGAAACCATGTCGGCGCGGCCGCTGGCGATGGCCTCCACCGCCATCTCTTTGGTGTAGCCGTTGTTGACCATCCAGACGCCGGTGTACAGGCGGCGCAGCGCCTCGTAGTCGAAGGGCGCGTTGTCACGCGGGCCGCCAGTGAAGCCTTCGACGATGTGGATGTAGACCGGGTGCAGCTTCTCCAGCTCGCGCACCACATGCTCAAACAGCGGCTGAGGGTTGCTCTCAGATGAATCATTGACCGGCGACACCGGCGAGAGGCGGATCGCCGAGCGCTCTGCGCCGATCTCATCGATCACGGCCGTCATCACTTCCACGAGAAAGCGGGCACGGTTTTCGATGCTGCCGCCGTAGCTGTCGGTGCGCTTGTTGGAGCCGTCGCGCAAGAAGGCGTCGACCAGGTAGCCGTGGGCCCCGTGGATTTCCACGCCATCGAAGCCTGCCTGAATGGCGTTGGCCGCCGCGGTGCGGAAGTCGTTCACCACGCCAGTGATCTCGGCCGTGTCGAGTGCACGCGGGGTGGAGGTTTCAATGTAGCCCTGGCCCACGATAAAGGTTCTCGCCTTGGCCGCAAGGGCCGACGGCGCGAGCGGCGCCTGGTTGCCCGGCTGAAAGTGGGTGTGCGACATGCGGCCGGTGTGCCACAGCTGCACGAATATCTTGCCGCCCTTGGCATGCACGGCGTCGGTCACCTTCTTCCACCCAGCGATCTGCTCGGGCGTGTGCAGGCCCGGCGTGGCGCTATAGCCCTGCGCCGTCTCCGACACCTGAGTGGCCTCGGCAATCACCAGGCCCACGCTCGCGCGCTGGCAGTAGTAATCGATGGTCAGGTCAGCCGGCACATTGCCTTCTTCGGCGCGGTGACGCGTGAGCGGTGCCATGGCCATACGGTTGGCGAGTTGCAGTGGGCCTAGTTGGATGGGCTGGAACAAGGCGTCAGTAATGAAGGAATCGGTGGAGGTGTTCATGTGCTGCGAGGGGCCAAGGAGTTGAAGACGGGTGAATAGATGCGGTCGAGCACCAGTGCAACGCTGTCGCGCAGCGGCTGCACAGAGCGCTCAACCTTCATGCGCAGCAGAGCGCCCTCCCAGACGCTCCAGGTCAGCGCCGAAAGAGCGGTCGGGTCTAAGTCTTGCCGAATTTCGCCTGCGGCCTGGCCGGCGGCGATCAGCCCGGCGAGTCGCTCGCGCCACGCCAGTTGAGCAGCCAGCAAGCTTTGGCGGCAGACTTCGCTCGACAGCGCAATCTCGGCTGCAAAGTTGCCGATCAGGCAACCCGAGGGGCACTCGGCCGAGCGCTCGTGATGGTCGAGCATTTGCGCGAACACGTGACGGATGGCGGCCATGGGCTCGGCCGGCGCGTTGCGCATCATGCGTTCCCATGAGCGGCGCATCTGGTCGGAGTACCGCTCGACGATGACATCGGCAAACGCTTCTTTGCTGGCGAAGTGGTTGTAAAACGAGCCTTTCGGCACGCCCGCTTGGTCGGTGATCTGCTGGATGCCGGTGGCGTTGTAGCCCTGCTTCAAGAACAGATCAGTTCCAGCGGATTTGAGACGCTGAGGAATGTCTGTGGGGTCGGCGGTGCGCGGCATCCGCGGATAATATGACCAGTCGTCTTGAACCGTCAAGCGTCCTTCATCAACCCATCGAAGAGCTGCGCCACACGTTGCTCGACCTCAGCGTCCATGCGGATGGTGCGCCCCCACTCGCGGCTGGTTTCGCCGGGCCACTTGTTGGTGGCGTCCAGACCCATCTTGCCGCCAAGGCCGCTGACGGGCGAGGCGAAATCGAGGTAGTCGATGGGCGTGTGCTCCACGAGGGTGGTGTCGCGCACCGGGTCCATGCGGGTGGTGATGGCCCAGATCACGTCTTGCCAGTTGCGGATGTCCACGTCGTCGTCGGTCACCACAATGAACTTGGTGTACATGAACTGGCGCAGGAAGCTCCAGATGCCAAACATCAGCCGCTTGGCGTGGCCCGGGTAGCTCTTCTTGATGCTGACGATCGCCATGCGGTAGCTGCAGCCCTCGGGCGGTAGGTAGAAGTCGACGATCTCGGGAAACTGCTTTTGCAAGATGGGCACGAAGACTTCGTTCAGCGCCACGCCCAGCATGGCGGGCTCATCGGGTGGCTTGCCGGTGTAGGTCGAGTGGTAGATCGGGTCGTGGCGGCGGGTCAGGCGCGAGATCTCGAACACCGGGAACCAATCCTGCTCGTTGTAATAGCCGGTGTGGTCACCGAACGGGCCTTCCAGTGCGTATAGATAGCCGCCCACTTCTTTCAGCGCCACACCGTGGGCGCTGGTGCCGGTAAAGCCTTGAGCTACCGTGGGAATGTGGCCCTCCAGCACGATCTCGGCGCTGGCCGGCGCCTGCAGCATCACGCCGCTGTCGCCCACTGCGGTGTCGACCACCTCGGTGCGGCTGCCGCGCAACAGCCCGGCAAACTGGTACTCCGACAAGGTGTCGGGCACGGGCGTCACCGCGCCCAGGATGGTGGCCGGGTCAGCCCCGAGCGCCACGGCGATGGGAAAGGGCTGGCCCTTGTTGGCCAGCGCGAAATCGCGGAAATCGAGCGCACCGCCGCGATGGGCGAGCCAGCGCATGATGACCTGGCGGGGGCCGATCACTTGCTGCCGGTAGATGCCCAGGTTCTGCCGTTTGCGTGGGTTGATTCCACCCTGCGGGCCGCGGGTGATCACCAAGCCCCACGTGATCAGGGGGGCGATGTCGCCGGGCCAGCAGGTTTGCACTGGCAGATCGCCGAGATCGATCTCGCTGCCTTCCAGCACCTCTTCCTGGCAGACCGCGCGACGCACTGAAGCGGGCTTCATGTCCCACAGAGCCTTGGCCATTTGTAACAACTTGCCTGCATCCTTGAGGCCTTTCGGCGGCTCAGGCTCCTTCAGGCTGGCCAGCACGCGGCCCACGTCACGCAGCTCATTTACCTCTGTAGCGCCCATGCCCAGGGCCACGCGGCGTGTCGTTCCAAAAAGGTTAGTCAAGGCTGAAATTTTGTAACCGCTGGGGTTTTGAAACCACAGGGCCGGACCGCCGGCTCGCAGCACGCGGTCGCTCAGCGCTGTCATTTCCAGCCGCGCCGACACTGGTTCTAAGACTCTTTTCAGGTCGCCAGACCGTTCAAGGCCATCCATGAAGTCGCGCAAATCTCGATATTTCATGTCTTTTGGTTATTTAAAACAGATTCTTAATGCTTGACTGTGTATGAATCGTCTTCCAGAATCCGCCGACCTGATCGAGATCAGGGATAACCCGCGCCCATTCTCATCCGAGCACCGTGGGCGCCACGCTGCTGATCCACGGCACTCATTGCCGCGGATTATCACTGTCACATCCAGCCTAGCGTCTTCGTGAAGGCTGTGAAGGGACAGAGAAGAAAGGAGTGACATGACAGCGCTTCAGAATTTGGTTTCGCTGCTGAAAACCACCCGCCAATCGGCGGTGAGTACCAGCACTGTGTTCTTGCGTGACGTGGGCCATGGCCTGCTGGAAGTCAGCCACAACAGCCTGGCCCTGGTGGGTTTGCTGCTGGTGACGGGCCTGCTGTTTGTAGCCGGCCAGCGCGACCTGCGCCATGCGGCCGAGCAACGCACCCTGAGCTGGCTTCAAGCTCGGCACGAAGCTCGAATCGAAGGCACCGACGAGGCGCTGGCCGCCTTGGCCGAGCCCGACGCCATCATCCGCGCCACCGCCAGCGACCCAAAAGACCTTACCCGCCAGCAGGCATATGTGGCGATCTGGCTGTCGCGCCGCTATCACGTGGCCCCCGAGCCGGTAAGCCGCCTCGTCAAGGAAGCCTGGACAGTTGGCGCTCGCGCAGGGCTGGACCCGACCCTGATCCTCGCCATCATCGCCATCGAGTCGAGCTTCAACCCATTTGCACAGAGCCCGGTCGGTGCCCAGGGGCTGATGCAGGTGATGACGCGGATTCACGACGACAAGTACGAGGCCTTCGGCGGCAACCATGCCGCCTTCGACCCGGTCACCAACCTGCGCGTGGGCGTGCAGGTGCTCAAGGAATGCATCGCCCGCGCGGGTGGGCTGCAAGCCGGCCTACGCTACTACGTGGGGGCTGCGAATCTGGCCGATGACGGCGGTTACGCCGGCAAGGTGCTGGCTGAGCAAGAGCACCTCCGTCAAGTGGCCACGGGCAAGGCGGTTTCGGTGACGGCGCCGATCATCGTCGCGCCGTCCGTGCCCGAGGCCGTGCCGGTCATCCTGACCGGGCCCGACACCGAAGCCAAGCCTGTGCCACTGGCTGAAAAGCCGGCGAGCGACCGGGTCGCCTTGCTACGCTGATCCTTCGTTCTCATACTCACAGGCCTGCCGCCGCAGGTACACTCTTCACCGCTGCGCAACTGGCGATGGGGCACCTGGAACTCTTCCACGGCGCCTGAGGTGGTGAACCACCGGGAAGCGCGGCCCACCCTGCGTTTATGACTATCAGCAGAGTCGGTTTAGCCGTTCGCCTGGGCAGCCCTGCAGCCGCACTCACCGTGCGGCTCGGCTAGGGACTTCTGACCAAGAGGACTGCCACATGTTCGACCGCGCCCACTCCACCATTGCCACCGTCGATCCCGAGATCTGGTCTGTCATCCAGCGCGAGAACCAGCGCCAGGAAGACCACATCGAGCTGATCGCCTCTGAAAATTACGTCTCTCCGGCGGTGATGGCCGCTCAAGGCACGCAGCTCACCAACAAATACGCCGAGGGCTACCCCGGCAAGCGCTACTACGGTGGTTGCGAGTACGTTGACATCGCCGAGCAGCTGGCCATCGACCGCCTGAAGCAACTCTTCGGCTCCCAGTTCGCCAACGTGCAGGCCAACTCCGGTTCACAGGCCAACCAGTCGGTGTTCTTCGGCCTGCTGCAGCCTGGCGACACCATCATGGGCATGAGCTTGGCCGAAGGCGGCCACCTCACGCACGGCATGCCGCTCAACATGAGCGGCAAGTGGTTCAAGGTGGTGAGCTACGGCCTCGACGCCAAGGAAGCCATCGACTACGACGCCATGGAGCGCCTGGCCCACGAGCACAAGCCAAAACTGATCATCGCGGGCGCTTCAGCCTACAGCTTGCATATCGATTTCGAGCGTTTCGCCAAGGTGGCCAAGGCCATCGGCGCCTACTTCATGGTCGACATGGCGCACTACGCCGGCCTGATCGCCGCCGGCGTGTACCCCAACCCAGTGCCCCACGCCGACGTGGTCACCTCCACCACCCACAAGACCCTGCGCGGCCCGCGCGGCGGCGTGGTGTTGACGAACAACGAAGACATCGCCAAGAAGATCAACAGCGCCATCTTCCCCGGCATCCAGGGCGGCCCGCTGATGCACGTGATTGCTGCCAAGGCTGTGGCCTTCAAGGAAGCGCTGTCACCCGAGTTCAAGGTCTACCAGCAGCAAGTGGTGAAGAACGCCGCTGTGCTGGCCGACACGCTGACCCAACGCGGCCTGCGCATCGTGAGCGGCGGCACCCAAAGCCACGTGATGCTGGTCGACCTGCGCCCGAAGAATCTCACGGGCAAGGAAGCCGAAGCCATCCTCGGTGCGGCCCACATGACCTGCAACAAGAACGGCATTCCGAACGACCCGCAAAAGCCGATGGTCACCAGCGGCATCCGCCTGGGCTCGCCGGCCTTCACCACCCGCGGTTTCAAGGAAGAGCAGGCCCGAGCCACGGCCAACCTGATCGCCGATGTGCTGGACAAGCCGTACGACGAAGCCAACATCGCCGCCGTGCGTGCGAAGGTCGCAGCCCTGACGCACGACTTCCCTGTCTACCGGTGAGAACGGCCCCCCAGTCGCTTCGCTCTGCCTTGCAGGCCGAGCTGGGTCACGTGGCCCAGCTCCTCGCCCGACACAAACAGTCCGCTGGCCTGCGGCCCAGCGCCGGACATTTCAACTGACATATGCGCTGCCCCTTTTGTAGCCACGAAGACACCCAGGTCGTCGAGACGCGCGAGTCCGACGAAGGCGATGTGGTGCGCCGGCGCCGCCGCTGCCAAAGCTGCGACAAGCGCTTCACCACCTACGAGCGCGCTGAAATCGCGCTGCCGTCCGTCGTCAAGAAAGACGGCACCAGGGCCGAGTTCGACATCGGCAAGATCCGCGCCTCGATGACCCTCGCGCTGCGCAAACGCCCGGTCAGCGTAGAACAGATCGACGCCGCCATCGAGCGCATGCAAGACAAGCTGCTCAACAGTGGCGCCAAAGAGGTGGCCTCCACCCGCCTGGGCGAGTTGGTGATGCGAGAGCTCAAGCGCATCGACAAGGTCGCCTACGTGCGCTTTGCCTCGGTCTATCGCAGCTTCGAAGACGTGGATGAGTTCCGCCAGCTGATTCGCGACATCTGAGTTTCACCCCCGCCCGAGTGCCCCCAATAAAGGCACCCTGACTCCCCCGCCCGGTGGACGCGAGCGCGGCCTGCATTTTCTACAGTGCAGGCACGTTCAAAACAAAAGGGGTAGGGATCATGAAAGCACGGGCTCGCGGGTTCACGTTGATCGAGTTGATGACGGTGGTGGCAGTCGCCGGCATCGTGATGACAGCGGCGCTGCCGTCGCTCAGCGGCGTGGTCGAGACGCAGCGCATTGAGGGCATGGCCACGCAAATGGCCAGCGACTTGCAATTCGCCCGGTCTGAGGCTGTGCTGCGCAACCAGAGCGTGCGCGTCACGTTCCAGGCAAATGCAGCCGGCACAGCGGCCTGTTACATGGTTCACACGGGCTCGGCGAGCCAATGCGTATGCGGCGCATCCGGCTCGGCGCGCTGCGAGGGCGACGCGCAAGCCATCAAGACGGTTGCACTCGATGCCGATCAGCGCATCAGCCTGCAGGCCAATGTCGTCACGATGGTGTTCGACCCGCTGCACGGCACCGCCACCCCGACGGCCACGCTGCGCATCACTGGTACGCAGGGGCGCGCGGTGCACCAGGTGGTCAACATCATGGGCCGTGTGCGCTCGTGCTCGCCGCAAGCGGCTGTCTCTGGCTACCGCGCCTGCTGAGGAGCCGAGATGAACAAGCTTCAAAACGGCTTCACACTGGTCGAGCTGCTGGTGGTCACCAGCATCACCGGCATCCTGGCGGCCACCGCCTATCCCAGCTTCGCAGGCCCTGTCTACAAGGCACGGCGCACCGACGGCATCACAGCCCTGCTGCAGCTGCAAATGAGCCAGGAGCGCTGGCGCTCGGGCCACAGCAGCTATGCCAACCAAGCCGAGCTGCAAAGCAGCGCCACGTCGTCGCTGCGCTACTACACGCTCAACATCACCGAGGCCGACGCCACAGGCTTCAGTGCCGTGGCCACCGGCACCGGGGCGCAAGCCGGTGACAGCGCATGCAGGGTGCTGCGCGTCACCGTGGCAGCGGGCCAGACCACCTACACGGCCGGCGCCGATGACAACACCAGCGCCAGCAACAAGCGCTGCTGGAACCTATGAGCGCCCGGTATCACCAGGCGGGCCTGTCACTCGTCGAGCTGATGGTGGGCCTTGCCGTCGGCCTTCTGATCGTGGCCGCGGCCCTGCTTGCGCTGACCCACCATCTGCGCGAGAACCGCAGCCTGATGGTCGACGCCAGGCTGATGCAAGACCTGCGCACCACCACCGACCTCATCGCCCGCGACCTGCGGCGCGCAGGCGCCATGCGCCAGGCCGAAGGTGGCGTGCGCTTCTCTTACCCCGACAGCTCAGAACAACTCGCGTATCGGCTTCGCGACGGTGTGATCGAGATGCAAATCGGCGAAGGCCACTGGCAGGCCATGACCGATGCCAACACCCTGCGCGTCGCGTCGTTCAGCATCACGCCGCATGAACAAGAAACGGTACTCACCGGCTTTTGCAGCCAGCCTTGTACAGAAGGCAGCACCAGTTGCCCGCCGCGGCAGGTGCTGCGCAGCCTGGCCCTCGATGTCGATGCCCGTGCAACCCACGACGCCTTGGCAGCCCGCAGACTGCGCACCACCGTTCGCCTTCGCAACGACGCGCTCGTTGGTGCGTGCCCGGCATGAAGGCCGCTCAACGTGGCGCCGCCACCATCGCCATCACCTTGATCCTGAGCTTCGCCATTCTTCTCAGCGTGGCGTTTGCCAACCGCAGCATGCTGTTCGAGGTCAAGACGTCGACCAACCAGTACCGCGCGGCCCAAGCCCATGAGGCCGCCGAGGCAGGCCTCGAATGGGCCATCGCCCAGCTCAACAGCGACACCCCCATTGGCGACGACTGCCTGGCCAGCGAGAGCCCCGCGGCAACGCCATTTCGCGAGCGAAGCACCGCCACCATGCATGCCCGCTGCACGGAGGCCGAGAGCGGGTGGTCTTGCGCCTGCCCGTCGTCGGGCGATCTGCCTGCTCCCGGCGACTCGCTGGCGTTCACTGTGCAGGCCGAGTCGAGCGGCCCATCGGGTTTGCTGCAGCTCATCGCCACTGGCACGAGCGTCGACCATCGCGGCTACCCGGTTCAACTCCGCGTTGTGGTGGGCCGGCTACCGGGTCTGGACACGCTGCCCGCCGCTGCATTGACAGTGCGCGGCACGGCCACCGCCTCCTTCGGTGTTCATCACACCGACCCCAGTACCGGGGGGCTGACCGTGCACAGCGGCGGCGCTTTCGACGCCACGCCACTCAGCCTCACGAGCACACCCGGCACCCCGCCCAGCGCTTCGGTGCTGACGAACGATGCAGGCCTTGCCCACCTCAGCGCGCAAGGCCTCTTCGCCAGCGTATTCCGCATGGACAAGGCCGCCTGGCGCTCGCAGCCCGTGGTGCACGAGATGGGCTGCGAAAGCGACTGCGGCGCAGCGCTTGCCCAAGCGGTGACCACGCATTCGTTGATCTGGCTACGCGGCGGGCTGCGCGTCGATGTACCTGTTGTGCTGGGCACACCCGAGCGGCCAGTGCTGCTGGTGGTCGACGGGCCCGTGCAACTGCAGGCGAGCGCCGTCATCCATGGCGTGGTCTACACCACCGATGCCACCTGGACCGACACCGCGGGCGCTGCGATCCATGGTGCCGTCATCGCAGAAGGAGACCTGCACGCGAGCGGCAACACGCAAATCCACCACCACCGCGCCGTACTCGAAGCGCTGCACCAGCGCACAGGCACCTATGCCCGCCTGCCCGGCAGCTGGCGCGACCTGTGAGGCTGACCATGACGACATCACCTTTGCGCCGCCAACGCGGCCTCACCCTGATCGAAGCGATGGTCGGGTTCCTCGTGCTCTCGCTGGGCCTGCTGGGCGCGTTGCGATTGCAGTCGTGGTTGCGGCTGAATGGCGATATCGCCCGTCAACGTACCGAGGCCGTTCAACTGGCACAGCAAGACGTGGAGCAGATGCGCGCTTTCGCCAACGCCACCGCGTTCAACAGCATCACCCACCAGCGCAGCGAGACCTCTGGCAGCCGGACCACCTTCGCATTGGCACGCACCGTCTCCACGAACGGGGCACTCAAGAACGGCCTGGTCGCCGTGAGCTGGCAAGACCGCAGCGGTGCCGCCCAATCTGTTCAGCTGCACGCGGCCATCGCCGGCCTGGCACCGGTCTACTCCGCTGCACTGACCTTGCCCGCGCAAGACACCACGCTGGCGCCGCGCCGCGATCTGCCCGTTGGCGCCAAATATCTCGCGCACGGCCGCAGCGTCTTCAAGCCCACGGCTCGCAGCAGCGTCGCCTGGGTCGTCAACGACGCAAGCGGCGAGGTGGTGGCGCAATGCATCGTGCCGAGCAGCCTGGCGGCTCAGGCCATCACCGAAGCCGACCTCACACAGTGCAACAACGTGGTGGGGCGCCTGATGCACGGGTACATCCGCTTTGCCGACGACCGGCCTATCGCCTTGACGATCCTCCTCTCCGCCACACGCTGCGAAACCGAGGCCTGGTCTGAAGGCCGCGAGCGCTACCTCGCCTATTCCTGCCTCGCACCACCGCGCAGCGGTGCAGCAGACCTGCGCATCGTGCCCGACGGCTGGGCCTTCGGCGACAACGCCGGCACTTTCAAGGCCTGCCGCCACACCGGCCGCGCATCTGTGCAGAACTTTCTGCTGATCCGTGGTGACACCGCCTGCCCCGGCACGCTTGCACCGCACAATGACGTTTCCACGGCCACCGTTCAGCACCAGCCTTGACCCAAGCCCCCGCCTGCTCGCCCGAAGATCACGCCGCGATGCGCGAGGCTCTGGCGCTCGCCGCCCAGGCCATAGGCCTGTCCGAGCCCAACCCACGCGTCGGCTGCGTCATCGTGGCTGCCGACGGGCGCGTGCTGGGCCGTGGCCACACGCAGCAGGCCGGTGGCCCGCACGCCGAGGTGATGGCGCTGCGCGACGCAGCCGAGCACCGGCACGACGTGCGCGGCGCCACGGCCTACGTCACGCTAGAGCCCTGCTCACACCACGGCCGCACGCCACCGTGCTGCGATGCCCTCATCGCCGCCGGCCTGGGCCGCGTGGTGGCGGCCACGCAAGACCCCAATCCCTTGGTCGCTGGGCAAGGCATGGCACGGCTGGCTGCGGCAGGTCTTACGGTCGAAATGGGCCCACTGGCCGAAGAGGCACGTGAGCTCAACATCGGTTTCTTCTCGCGCATGCTGCGCAAACGGCCCTGGGTGAGGCTCAAGACTGCTGTGTCGCTCGACGGCCGCACCGCGCTTGAAAACGGCCTCAGCCAATGGATCACCGGCGAGCTCGCACGCACAGATGGCCACGCGTGGCGCAAGCGCGCTGGCGCGCTGCTCACCGGCGTGGGCACGGTGCTCGAAGACAACCCGCGCCTGGATGTGCGCCTGGTCGAAACACCCCGGCAGCCGCTGCGCGTGATCGTCGACTCGCGGCTAGACACACCCGCCAGCGCGCGCATCCTGGAGCCGCCGGGTGCGGTGTTGATCTACGCGTCGCAGCCCGACAAGCAGCGCCGTGTAGCTCTCGTGGCACGCGGGGCCGAGATCACGCTTGCGCCGGGTGCTGGCGGCAAAGTCGATCTGGCCAGCCTGCTGACCGACCTGGCTAAACGCGGCATCAACGAGCTGCACGTCGAGGCCGGTCACAAGCTCAGCGGCTCTTTCGTGCGCGAAGGCCTGGTCGATGAATTCCTCATCTATCAAGCGCCCAAGCTGCTTGGTGCCGGCCACCCGCTCGCCAGCTTCGGCCCCATCGACACATTGGACGACGCGCTTGCGCTACGCTTCGTGAGCATCGAGCGCCTGGGTGACGACTTGCGTTTGATCGCAAGGCCGCCCGGCCGCGAGCAGTTCTGATTTCACCCCGCACACACCACCATGTTCACAGGCATCATCACCGGCCTAGGCCAGATCGTCGACGTCAAACCCCTGGGCAGTGACGCGTCCCACGGCAAGCAACTCGTGTTGCACGCACCCGCCGGCTACCTTGATGACGTGCAGCTCGGCGACAGCATCGCGCTCAACGGCGCCTGCATGACCGTCACCAGCTTCGACACCGCTGCCCACCGCTTCACCATCGACATCTCGGCCGAAAGCCTGGACAAGACCGCCGGCCTGAGCCAGCCCGGCCCCGTCAACCTGGAAAAGGCCTTGCGCGCCAACGACCGCCTGGGCGGCCACCTGGTCAGCGGGCACGTCGACGGCATGGGCCGCGTGGCATTCTTTGCACCGGTCGGCGAGTCGTGGGAGCTGCGCATCCACTCGCCCAAGGCGCTGGCCAAGTTCCTGGCCTACAAAGGCTCAATCACGGTCAACGGGGTCAGCCTCACCGTCAACAAAGTGACAGATTTGGCAGACGCCTGTGAATTCAGCATCAACCTGATCCCCCACACCATCGAGAACACAACCCTCGGCGCGCTGAAGGCCGGCCACAGCGTCAACCTCGAAATCGACCAGATCGCTCGCTATGTCGAAAGAATGTTGAGCCCCGCAGTCGCGTAGCTGTTGCCCCCGAAGGGCGCTGCCTAGCAACCCGGCAAAGCCGGTTCCGCGGGCATTGCGTGGTGATCGCCTCGCTTCGCGGGTGACAGAGCAGGCGAGCGCGCGACAGAGGAGCGCAGCGCATGGGGGGCCAATACAATCGCTGGATGCCTATTTCACCCGTTCCTGAACTGATCGCCGAGCTGGCCGCTGGCCGCATGGTCATCCTAGTCGACGAGGAAGACCGCGAAAACGAAGGCGATCTCGTGCTCGCTGCCGACCACGTGACACCCGAGGCCATCAACTTCATGGCGCGCTTCGGCCGCGGCCTGATCTGCCTCACCCTCACCCGCGACCGTTGCGAGCGCCTGCACCTGCCGCCCATGGCCACACGCAATGGCACGCAACACGGCACCGCCTTCACGGTGTCGATCGAAGCGCGAACCGGTGTCACCACCGGCATCTCGGCGGCTGACCGCGCCCGCACCATTCAAGCCGCCGTGGCGCGCGACGCGCAAGCCACAGACCTGGTGCAGCCCGGCCACATCTTCCCGTTGCAAGCCAAAGACGGCGGCGTGCTCATGCGCGCCGGCCACACCGAAGCCGGCTGTGACTTGGCCGGCATGGCAGGCCTGAGCCCCACCTCGGTCATCTGCGAGATCATGAACGACGACGGCACCATGGCCCGTCTGCCCGATCTCGAAGTGTTTGCCAAAGAGCACGGCCTGAAGATCGGCACCATCGCCGACCTGATCGGCTACCGCAGCCGCAACGAAAGCCTGATCGAGCGCCTGAGCCAGCGCAGCCTCACCACGCCCTACGGTGAATTCGACTGCACCACCTTCCGCGACCGCACCGGCGGCGTGCACCTGGCGCTGAGCCACGGGCCTGTGCACCTCGGTGAAGAAGTGCTGGTGCGCGTGCACGAGCCGCTCTCGGTGCTAGACCTGCTAGACACCGGCTCTTGCGGCCACTCATGGCCCCTGCCCAAAGCCTTGCAAGCCCTGCAAGGTGCCGGCCGCGGTGTGGCCGTGCTGATGAACTGCGGTGACGACACCGGCGGCCTCATGGCACGCCTGGGCGCTTCGACCGACGCCGCGCCCGTGCGCGCGCAAATGGACTTGCGCACCTACGGCATTGGCGCGCAAATCCTGCGTGAGCTGGGCGTGACCC
Organism: Rhizobacter sp.; assembly: GCF_046595475.1. Taxonomy (GTDB): domain Bacteria; phylum Pseudomonadota; class Gammaproteobacteria; order Burkholderiales; family Burkholderiaceae_C; genus Rhizobacter. The sequence goes on along the minus strand of NZ_JBKJOQ010000087.1, from coordinate 17,347 downwards.
GAATGAAGCTCTTGGGCAGCCCGCGCCGCATGCCCAGCATGACCGGCTACGGCCTCGAAGTCACCGGCTTCGTGGCTCCCGAACACTGAAAGAACACACATGCAAGACGCTGACAAAGGCCAGGCCGCAGAACTGGACGGCACCGATTTGCGCATCGGCATCGTGCAAGCCCGCTTCAATGAGAAGCTCACCGGCGCGCTCGCGCAAGCCTGCATTGCCGAGCTCGAAACGCTGGGCGTGGCCGGCAAGCACATCCGCCACGTCACCGTGCCGGGTGCGCTCGAAGTGCCTGTGGCCTTGAACGCCCTGGCGCAGAGCGACCGCTTCGACGCGCTGATCGCGCTCGGCTGCATCATTCGCGGCGAGACCTACCACTTCGAGCTGGTGGCCAACGAGAGTGGCAGCGGTGTGAGCCGCGTGTCGCTGGACCATGAAATCCCGGTGGCCAACGCCATTCTCACCGTCGAAAACGAAGCCCAGGCCTGGGCGCGCGCCGAAGAAAAAGGCCGCGACGCCGCACGCGTGGCGGTCGAGATGGCCAACCTGCTGGAAGACCTTTCGTGACCGACGCCCCCAAGAAGACTGCTGGCAAACCGCCGAGCAAGCCACCAGGCAAGCCGGTTCGACCCAAGTCGTCGCGCCGCCGCTCGCGTGAATTTGCCGTGCAAGGCCTGTACGAGTGGCTGCTGTCGGGCGGCGAGCCGAGCTTGATCGACGCCCATGTGCGCGAGCAAGAGGGCTTCGACAAATGCGACGCGGCTCACTTCGATGCGCTGCTGCATGGCTGCATAGCCGAAGCCTCCGACATCGACGCCTTGCTCAGCCGCCACGTCGACCGCAAGACCACCGAGCTCTCGCCGGTGGAGCATGGCGTGCTGATGATTGGCACCTATGAGCTCAAGCACTGCATCGACATCCCCTACAAGGTGGCGATCAACGAAGCCGTGGAGCTGGCCAAGAGCTTCGGTGGCACCGACGGCCACAAGTACGTGAACGGCGTGCTCGACAAGGCTGCCGTCGACCTGCGGCCCGTAGAGGTAGAGGCGTTTCGCGCCTCGCGTCGCTAACGTCACCACGGCCGCATGAAGCTCGCAGGCCGGCTCGACCACATCGAGCCCTTCTATGTGATGGAGTGCGCCAAGGCAGCCGCCGAGCTGGCCGCAAGCCCAGCGTGTGACCCGGTGCGTGGCGGCACGCCGATGATCTTTTTGAACATCGGCGAGCCCGACTTCACCGCACCGCCCCTGGTGCAGGAAGCCGCGTTGCGCTGCCTGAGCCAAGGCCGCACCCAGTACACCGCCGCCACCGGCCTGCCCGCCCTGCGCGAGCGTTTGAGCCAGTGGTACGCCGAGCGCTTCGAGGTGGACGTGCCGGCGCGCCGCATCGTCATCACCGCCGGTGCATCGGCCGCCTTGCAGCTCGCCTGCCTGGCGCTGGTCGAGCAAGGTGATGAAGTGCTGATGCCTGACCCCAGCTACGCCTGCAACCGGCATTTCGTGGCCGCGGCCGATGGGGTGGCAGTGTTGTTGCCCTCGGCGCCCGAGCACCGCTTTCAGCTCGACGCCGCGGGCGTCGAAGCAGCCTGGACGCCGCGCACCCGGGGCGTGCTGCTGGCCTCGCCTTCCAACCCCACTGGCACCTCGATTGCGCGCGACGAAATGGCGCGCATCGCGCAGGCCGTGCGCAGCCGTGGCGGCTTCACCATCGTCGACGAGATCTACCTCGGCCTGAGCTTCGATGAAGCGTATGGCCACAGCGCCCTCACGCAGGGTGCCGACATCATCTCCATCAACAGCTTCTCCAAATACTTCAGCATGACGGGGTGGCGTCTGGGCTGGATGGTGGTGCCCGAAGACTTGGTTGCGCCGATCGAGAAACTCGCGCAAAACCTCTACATCTGTGCTTCGGCTGTCGCCCAGCACGCTGCGCTGGCTTGCTTCGAGGCCGAGTCGATCGCCGAGTACGAGCGCCGCCGAGGTGAGTTCAAGGCCCGGCGCGACTACCTGGTGCCTGCGCTCGACTCGCTAGGTTTCAAGGTGCCCGTCATGCCCGACGGTGCCTTCTATGCCTGGGCCGATTGCTCGGCGCTTGCGCCCAGCAGCTGGGATTTCACCTTCGACCTGATGCGGCGCGCCCACGTGGCCATCACGCCCGGGCGTGATTTCGGCCCCCATGCGGGTGAGCGTTATGTGCGCTTTTCTTATGCAAGCAGCATGGCCAGCCTGCAAGAGGCCGTTTCACGCTTGCGCACAGCGCTTGTCGCCTGAGTGAGAAAGCTCACAGCCTCTTTCGTAAAGGGGTGTTACTAATGCGCGAACGCGGTGCTTTTTGGTGCCTGAGCGCACCGGTGTTGGACTAAGCTCACGTGATGGTGGTTGCTTACTGCCCCGCTGAATGACGAACCCAAGCTCTTCCATGTCCGGCCTAGCCTCTGAACCGTCTGCCCCTGGCCCCAATGGCACGCCCCAGTCGCCCGATTCGGCGCCCTGGAGCGACACCGATCTGGGCGCCCTGCCGGTGCAGCCTGCAGCGTCGTTCAATGCCAACCCGCCCAACAAGGCCGCCGACCAGTTGCCCACCATCGGCCACATCGGCCGCTATGCCCTCAAGTACCAGATCGGCGAAGGCGGCCTCGGCCGCGTCTTCGCTGCGCACGACCCGCTGCTGTCGCGCCTGATCGCCATCAAGACCCTGAACCTCGAGATCGCTGCCGAAGAGCGTGAAGCCTTCAACGCGCTGTTTCTGAACGAAGCGCGCGCCGCAGGCGGCCTGAGCCACCCGCACATCGTGACGGTGTTCGACGCCGGCGTGAGCGAGCAAGGCGCCTACATCGCGATGGAGCTGCTCAAGGGCCGCGACCTGCGCCAGCTGCGCCTCGAAGGCTGGAAGCCCACGCCCACCCAGGCTGCGCTCGTCGTGCGCCGCGTGGCCGACGCACTTGCCTACGCGCACTCGAAGGGCGTGGTTCACCGCGACATCAAGCCCGCCAACATCTTCATGGTGGGCCGCACGCAGCCGCGCGTGCTCGACTTCGGCATCGCCCGCGTCGCGCATCAGCATGAGGCCCATGCCGAAGGCGACGTGGCCGGCGGCTCGCCTTATTACATGTCGCCCGAGCAGGTGCGCCAGCAGCCCGTGGATCGGCGCTGCGATGTGTTTTCGCTCGGTGTGGTGCTGTACGAGCTGCTGAGTGGCACGCGCCCCTTCCGCGGCGCATCGCTCAAAGAAATCACCGACGCCGTGGTCGAGTTCGACCCGCCCAAGGCCAACGAAGTCGACGCCACGGTGCCCAAGGCGCTGTCCGACATCGCCGCACGGGCGATGGAAAAGAACCCCGAAGACCGCTACCGCTCGGCCCGCGCGCTGTCGCGCGAGCTGCGTCACTGGCTTGAAGAGCACGCGCAGGAAAACGCAGACCCAACCGACGAATCGTCCACACCGACCAGACGCCCGATCGTGTGGGCCTTGGGCGCCATCGCTGCACTGGTCGTGGCCGGTGCAGCCTGGTGGGCATTGGCCCCTCACGCCGGCGCGCCCGATGCGGCGAAGCTGGCCACCGCACCCGCACCCGCACCCGCGGTGGTGGTGACGGCGCCACCGCCCATGGCCTCGACCGTTGTCGTGGCGGCAGCAGCCCCCATCGACGCCGCTTCGACTGCCGCGATGCCAGCCCCAACGGCCCAGGTTCCAGACCCTGCCCCGGTCGCACCGCCGCCCGTCATTGCCGCGGCGCCCGCGGTGGCACCGCCCCCGGTCGAAGCACCCCGTGTGGCCCAAGCTGCAGCACTGCCCGCCAAACCGATCATTCTCAAAGAGACTGCCAAAGAACGCCGCGCACGCGAATCGCGCGAGCGCGAAAGCCGCCTCGCCACCACCGGCTCTGGCGTGGTCGCTGCCACGGGCGTGCTGCGCCTGGCTGTCAGCCCTTGGGGCCAGATCGAGGTCGATGGCAAGCCAGTGGGCATCGCACCGCCACTCAGCGAGCTCACGCTCGCTGAAGGGCGCCACACCGTCATCATTCGCAATGACGAATTTGCACCCTACAGCTCCACCGTCAACATCGTCGCTGGCCAGCCCGTTTCACTCAAACACCGCTTCGGATCATGAGAACGCCGCTTGCCTTCGCGTTCTTGCGTGTGTGCGTGCCCTTGCTTGTGACGCTCGTGGCCGGGTGCGCCTCGCAACCCACCGCCGCCCCGGTGGGCCTGCTCGACGTGACCTCGCGGCCGGCTGAGCGAGCGCTGCAAGGCGGCATTCGCGCCTATGAAGACGCGCAGTACGCCGAAGCCGAGAAGCAGCTCAACCTGGCGCTGCAGACCGGCCTGGTGTCACCGCGTGACCGCGGTGCCGCCCACAAGACGCTCGCTTTCATCTACTGCACCAGCAGCCGCACGGCCGACTGCGAAGCGGCGTTTCGCGCTGCCAAGAAGGCCGACCCAGCCTTCGCACTGAGCAAGTCCGAGCAAGGCCATCCGCTCTGGGGCCCGGTGTACAAGCGCGTGCAGCCATAATCCGCGAGACCGACGGCAGGTCGCCGTCTGACTCGCGTTCATGTCTGCAGCCAACACCTACGCGCACACCCTGCGCATCTACTGGGAAGACACCGACGCCGGCGGCGTCGTCTTCTACGTCAACTACCTCAAGTTTTTTGAGCGCGCCCGCACCGAGTGGCTGCGCTCGTTCGGCTTCTCGCAAGAAGACCTGCGCGCGCGCACGGGCGTGATGTTCGTCGTGGCACAGACCCAGGTGCGCTACCTGCGCCCGGCCCGGCTCGACGATCTGCTGAGTGTTACCGTACAAATCCAGCATGCAGGCTTGGCCAGCATGAACATTGCACAGGTGGCATGGCGCGGTGACGAGAGGCTGGCCGAGGGCGAGATACGCATCGGCTGTGTCGACACCGGAACCTTCAGGCCCTGCCGCATTCCCACTGAACTCATCAACGCCATCGCATGAACCAAGACCTTTCCATCATCAGCCTGGTATTGCACGCGAGCTTCGTGGTGCAGTTGGTCATGGCCGGCCTGCTGATCGTCTCGCTCGCCAGCTGGACGGTGATCTTCGGCAAGCTCTTCGGCTTGAAGAAGGTGCGCGCCACGAATGAAGAATTCGAGCGTGAGTTTTGGGCCGGCAAGAACCTCAACGACCTTTTCAACGACGCCGGCCGCCGCGTCGAGGGCGCGCCCATGGAGCGTATCTTTGCGTCGGGCATGCGCGAGTTCATGAAAATGCGCGAGCGCCGCGTGATCGACAGCGGCATGTTGCTCGACGGCTCACGCCGCGCCATGCGGGCGAGCTTCCAGCGCGAGCTTGACGTGGTCGAGTCCAACCTCTCCTTCCTTGCCTCGGTGGGCTCGGTGTCGCCCTATGTGGGCCTGTTCGGTACGGTGTGGGGGATCATGCATGCCTTCGTCGGCCTGGCCAACCTCACGCAGGTGTCGCTGGCCACGGTGGCGCCGGGCATTGCCGAGGCACTGGTGGCCACGGCCATCGGCCTCTTTGCCGCCATCCCGGCGGTGATCGCCTACAACCGCTTCGCACGCGACATCGACCGCATCGCCATGCAGATGGAGACCTTCATCGAAGAGTTCTCCAACATCCTGCAGCGCAACGCCAGCCAGCCGCTGCCGGCCGCCGCGCAGGCTGCGCACTGACATGGCCGCCGTCAGCCCGATGCGCGGTGCGCGCCGCCGCACCATCAGCGAGATCAACATGGTGCCCTTCATCGACGTGATGCTCGTACTGCTGATCATCTTCATGGTCAGCGCGCCCCTCATCACCACCGGCGTGGTCGACCTGCCCAGCATAGGCAAGAGCAAGCAGCAGCCCAAGAAGGTGATTGAGGTGGTGGTGAGCAAAGACGAAGCCCTGCGCCTGCGCATCGACAACAAAGACGCCTCCACCATGACGCTCAAGAACCTGGCCGACCGCGTGAGCGCGGCGCAAGGTGGCGACCCGCAGGTGCCGGTGGTGATCTCCGCCGACAAATCGGTCAAGTACGAAGCCGTGGTGCGGGTGATGGACCTTTTGCAAAAAGCCGGTGTCCAGCGCGTGGGCCTGTCGGTGAAGAGCAACGGCTGACAGGCGCGCCCGTGACGACCTTGGCCCCGTTGGTACGCGACACCCTGAAACCCAAGTCGCCCGATGGCACCAGCCGCGGGCTGGCCTTGTCGGCCATCGTGCACGTGGGGCTGATCATCGCCTTGGCCTTCGGAGTGAACTGGCGGGCCAGTGAGCCCGAGGGCGTGGAAGCCGAGCTGTGGGCTGCAGTGCCGCAGGTGGCTGCGCAGCGCGACATTGCGCCCGAGCCTGACCCCAAGCCCACGCCCAAGCCAGTGGTGCCGCCCAAACCCGAGCCAAAGCCCGAGCCGAAACCAGAAACCAAGCCGGCCGTGCCCGACCCGCAGATCGCGATCGAGAAGGCCAAGCAGGAGAAGCTGAAGAAGCAGAAGGAAGAAGAAAAACGCGAGCGGGAAGAGAAAGCCGAGAAAGCAAAGGCCGACAAGAAGAAGGCTGAAGAAGAGAAGGCCAAGCTGACCAAGGTCGAAACTGAGAAGCAGAAAAAGCTCGACGAACAGCGCGACAAAAACCTGGCCCGCATCAAAGAAATGATGGGCGCCGATGGCGGCAGCCCCAGCGGCACCGCGGCCCGCTCGGCCGGGCCATCTGCAGGCTATGCAGGGCGCATCAAGGCGCGCATCAAGCCCAACATCCTCTTCCCCGACACCATCGAAGGCAACCCTGCGACAGAAGTGGAAGTGCGCGCCGCGCCTGACGGCACCATCATCGCCCGCAAGATCACCAAGAGCAGCGGCGTAAAAGAGTGGGACGAAGCCGTGCTGCGCGCCATCGACAAGACCGAGATCTTGCCGCGCGACACCGATGGCAGCGTGCCGTCACCGATGCTCATCACCTTCAAGCCACGCGAGCTTTGAGCGCTGGCGCTTACGCGTCAGCCCTTCATCAAGCGCGTCTCCAGCACGCGGTCGAGCGACCAGCGGCCCGGGCCCCACAGCACCAGCGCCAACAGCAAGCTGCCCCAGAACACATGCTGCTGCAGGGCAGCAGGCGCGATCTCGGCCAGGCTGACCACGGCCACGATATTCATTACCGATAAGCCCAGCGCTGCGAAGCGCCCGGCCAGGCCCAGCAGCAGCAGCACCGGCAGCACCAGCTCGCCGGTGGTGCCGGCGATGGCCGCCACCATGGGCGAGAGCAACGGCACTTTGTACTCGTCGGCGAAAAGCGCGAGCGTGGTGTCCCAGTCGTGAATCTTGGTCAGGCCGGACAAAAAGAAAGCCTGCGCCACATAGAAACGCGCCGCCAGCTGGGCGAGCGGTTGCAGCATCTCCAGCCCGGCCACGAAGCGGCCCCACAGGTTCAGCAAGGGAGTGACGGCGGTGTTGTACATGGGTTGCTTTCTAGGGCTCTGTTGATTCCAGTGCGCGGCACCAAAGGAAACGCTGCGCTCAAGGCTTGGTCGGTGAGCGCGCGCACATCTTGCAGCGGGTGGATGAAATCAAGCTGCGCGTCTGGCTCGCAACAGCCAGCCCTGCTGCAACGCCAGCAGCAGCCAGGGCTCGAACTCGAAACGCTCGCCAGCGGCGTCGAGAGCCACGGCGATGGTGCTTTCTCGAAGCAGGCTCATCATCCAGCGCGCGGTGTCAGCACCCACCACCATCGCCTGCGCGCGCCAGCCTGATCGCCAGACCACGGCCGACTCACCAGTGCCCGCCGCGAGGGCCAGGCGCGCTGCTGCCCACTGCGCGGCCGCGTCTTCACCTGCCTGGTGCGCCCGCCACACACTCACCACCGGGTAGGCGCTGGCGAGCAGCGCCACACCGGGCATCAGTTCGAGCTTGAGCGTAGGCGGGGTGAGCTCGGCCATGAGGTTCAGCGACGCCACGTCTGTCGTCGCATCAGCGGCATGCTCGGCCACGGCCAGCAGCCAGTCGAGCCGGGCGCTGTCTGCGAGATAAGGCACGTCGATGAGTTGCTCACTGTCGGCAATGAAGGCGGGCAAGCCTTCGCCGAAGCAGGCCAGGTCGCCACGCACAGGCGGCCGGGCGTGCCAGAACGCACGCGCCAAGGCGGCAAACGATTCATCGCCCATCAGTGCCTGCACGGTGGGGAAAGACGATGCCAAAGCGCGCTCGGCCGAGGCGCCGGCATTGGCCTGGTAGGCCTGCATGCCGCGCTGCCGGCGCTCACTGGTGTCGCCCAGCCAGCCCTGCAGCGACATGCCTTCATCGCGGGCCAGCAGCGCCGCCATCAAGGCCTGCTGCCGCTCCAGTTCACTCACACACGCCACCAGTCATCAAGCGCCCAGCAGCGCGCGCTTCTTCCAGCAGCACGTCGAGCGCGGGCACATCGGTGTCCCACTCCATCAGCGTGGGCACAGCGCCCAGGCGCGCGATGGCGTGGCGATAGACCTGCCACACCGGCTCGTGCACACGGCTGCCATGGTCGTCGATCACGATGTCGCCCATGTCCTTGTAGCCGGCGAGATGGATCTCGCCGACCGCGTCGGTGTCGATGGCATCAACCCACTCGCATGCTTGGCGCACGGGGTCGACCGCACCCTCGTTGAGCGCGTTCACCACCAGGTTGTTCACGTCGAGCAGCAAGCGGCAACCACTGCGCAGCACCAGCTCATTGAGGAACTCGACTTCGCTGAAGTCGCGCTCGGCGAAGCTCAGGTAGGCGGAGAGGTTTTCCACCAGCAGCGGGCGCTTCAGGCGGTCTTGTACATGCGACACATTGGCCACCATGATGGCAAGCGACGCGTGGGTGAAGGCGAGCGGCAGCAGGTCGTTGCCATGCAGCACGGGGCCGCCTGTGCGCTGCGGGGCGCGCGCAAAGCTCGCATGGTCTGACACCCGCACGGGGTTGATGCGATCAACCAAAAGCGCGAGCTTGTCCAGGTGCCACGGGTCTAGCCCTGCCGCGGAGCCTAGCGACAAGCCCACGCCGTGCAGGCTCACGTCATAGTGCGAGCGCGTCTCGTGCAGCACGGCCAGCGCCGCACCGCCGTCGGCAAAAAAATTCTCGGAATGCACCTCGATGAAACCGAGGTCAGGGCGCCGCTCCAGCAGCTCGGCGTAGTGAGGCTGGCGCAAGCCAACCCCGACCATCGCATGCGGCGCAGCGCCCATGTTCACGCGAAGCCGCGTGAATTACTTCTTGGCGGCCTTCTTGGCCATTTCGGCGTCAACGCCGCCCATGTCTTTGCAGGTGCCCTTGGCCACGTACTTCCACTCGTCGGCGCCCTTCTCGGCCTTGGATTGGCCGGCGCAAGAGTGCGTGCCCGACAGGTTGGCGCAATCGTTTTGGCCGGCCTTGGCAATGCCGAAGCACTTTTCCTTGGCTTTCTCTTCCGCAGAAGCCTGGCCGATCAGGCCGAGTGCGAGCAGGGATGCGAGGGCGGTCGAGGCGATCAAGCGTTGGTTCATGTGTGTTCTCCGTTGTGGGGATTGAGGTGTCGAAAGATGGAAACGACCCCATCCGTCGACCCGTGGCAGCGGCTTCTTACAGCCGCTGCGGATCATGGCTCAACTCTCGGCGTGGGAGCGTAACAAGTTGGCGCTGCGGCCAGCCCGACAAACGACCCAAAGACGCGCTCCAAAATCGACCGTCCAGGGTTCACCCTCATGACTTCGATTGCCGTGGCTGGTGTAATCACGCCCGAAAGTGGAATCGGTTCCACTTTTATCAAATTCACAAACCCCTGACCGCCAGCTGCTGAAGAAAGACCTCGCGCCGATGTCTACCGCCGCCACTCCCACCCGGGCCATGCCTGACACGCCGAGCCTCGCGCCACCCGCAGGGTCGCGCATGGCGCAGCCCGGTTTCCTATGGGGTGTGGCCACCGCGTCGTACCAGATCGAGGGCGCCACCGAGCTTGACGGCCGCCTGCCGTCGATCTGGGACACCTTCTCGGCCACGCCTGGCAAGGTGCTACACGGCGATACCGGCGCCGTCGCCTGCGACCACTACCAGCGCTGGGAAGCAGACGTCGAGCTGATGGCCTCGCTGGGTGTCGACGCCTACCGCCTCTCGATCGCTTGGCCGCGCGTGATGGACGAGCACGGCAAGCCCAACCGCGCCGGTCTCGACTTCTACAAACGCCTGCTCGACCGGCTTGAACAAAAGGGCTTGCAGCGCTTCGTCACCCTCTACCACTGGGACTTGCCGCAGCACCTGGAAGACCGCGGTGGCTGGCTCAACCGCGACACCGCCTACCGCTACGCCGACTACGCCGACCTCGTGAGCCGCGAGCTGCAAGGGCGCGTGACGGCATGGTCCACGCTCAACGAGCCGTGGTGCTCGGCCTATCACGGCTACGGCGACGGCAAGCACGCGCCCGGCCTTGCCGACGGCCGCTACGCCACCCAGGCCATGCACCACCTGCTGCTGGGCCACGGCCTCGCGCTGCCGGCGCTGCAAGCCAACGACCCCGCGGCCAAGCGCGGCCTGGTCGCCAACATCGGCCGCGGCACGCCCAACAGCGATTCACCCGTTGACCGCGAGGCCGCCCACCTGTTTGAGGTGCAACACAACGCCTGGGTGCTCGACCCCCTGCTGAAAGGTGAATACCCCGCTGATCTGTTCCGCCTGTGGCCCGGCACCGAGCCGTTGGTGCTTGCGGGCGACATGGCCATCATCAGCCGCCCGCTCGACTACCTGGGCATCAACTACTACTTCCGCACCAACGTGCGCAGCGACGGCGCGCACGGCTTCATCGACACGCCGCTGCCCCACGTCGAGCGCACGCAGATGGGCTGGGAGGTCTACCCGCAAGGGTTGCAAGAGCTGCTGGTCAGCATCAAGGCCAGCTACCCCGCCCTGCCGCCGATCTACATCACCGAGAACGGCACGGCCTCTGACGACGTGGTGGTCGGCGGCAAGGTTGACGACCCGCAGCGCATCAGTTTCCTCAACCGCCACTTCGCTGCTGTTGACGGCGCCATGAAGGCCGGCGTCGACGTGCGCGGCTATTTCGTGTGGTCGCTGATGGACAACTTCGAATGGGCGTTCGGCTACGAACGCCGCTTCGGCATCGTGCACGTCGATTACGAGACGCAGCAGCGCACGCCCAAGCAAAGCGCCAAGGCTTTGCAGGCGTTTCTCAAGGCGCGCTTAACCTCGCGCAATCCCTAACGCAAACCCCCAACCGCAATCACAAAGAGGGCCCTGGCCCACATCAACCGGAGAAGACAACATGCAAATCACATTCAAACAACTGGCCCTCGTGGCCGCCCTCGCCGCCGCCGGCAGTGCTCATGCACAGAAGGCTGAAGTCATTCACTGGTGGACTTCGGGTGGTGAATCCGCCGCCGTGAAAGAGCTGGCCGATGCTTACAACAAGGCCGGTGGCACCTGGGTCGACAGCGCCGTGGCCGGTGCCGACAATGCGCGCGCGGCCGCCATCAGCCGCATTGCCGGCGGCAACCCGTCGACGGCCGCGCAGTTCAACACCTCCAAGCAGTACCACGACGTGATCGCCGAGGGCCAGCTCAACGACATCGACGCCGTAGCTGCGAAAGAGGGCTGGGACAAGTGGTTGCCCAAGCCCATCATCGACAGCATCAAGGTCAAGGGCCACTACTACGCGGTGCCAGTGAACATCCATAACCCGACGTGGTTCTGGTACTCGAAGTCGGCCCTGCAAAAGGCCGGCGTGGCCTCTGAGCCTAAAAGCATGGAAGAGCTCTTCGTCGCACTCGACAAGCTGAAGGCCGCTGGCCTGGTGCCGCTTGCCGTGGGCGGCCAGAGCTGGCAAGAGTGGATCACCTTCTACAGCGTGCTGCTGCACGTGGGTGGCAAGGATGCTTACCTCAAATTCTTCAAGGACCATGACGCCGCCAGCGTGAACGCCGAGCCGATGCGCAAGAGCCTCACCGCACTGAAGAAGCTGCAAAGCTATGTCGACCCGGGCTCGCCGGGCCGCAACTGGAACGACGCCACCGCCATGGTCATCAGCGGCAAGGCCGGCTTCCAGATCATGGGCGACTGGGCCAAGGGCGAATTCGCTGCCGCCAATCAGACGGCGGGCAAAGAATTTGGCTGCTTCGCCGGCTTCGGCGCCAATGCACCTTACATGGTGGCAGGTGACGTGTTCGTGTTCCCCAAGACCAGCAACAAGGACGCCATCGCCGCCCAGCACAAGCTGGCCACGGTGTTCACTTCGCCCGCCACACAGGTGGCGTTCAACAACAAGAAAGGCTCGATACCGGTTCGTACCGACGTAGACAGCAGCAAGATGGACATCTGCGCCCAAGCTGGCGTGAGTGCCATGAAAGACCCGTCACGCCAGATCGCCAACCCCGACATGCTGATGACGCCCGACATGGTCGGCGCCGTGCAAGACGTGATCACTAAATTCTGGAACGGCACCCAGTCGGTCGACGACGCCGTGAAGGCCTTGCAAGGCGCGGTCGCCAAGCGCTAAGGTCGTTCACCCGTTCACCCTGAGTTTGGCTAAGGGCCTGCCCGCATGCCGGCAGGCGTTTCGACAGGCTCAACGCGAACGGCGTTTTCTTCTTACCTGACCAGCGACGAACCTCAGCTCCCAATCTGTTCGCCCAGTTCCGTTCGGCCTGAGGTATCGAAGGCCAGCGCTGGGCTCTATACCTCACCCCGAACCGAGCTTGGCTGAGGTTCGTCGCCAATCAGGTCTTCTTATGTGACGGAGGCCCCAGATGGCCAGCTCGAAACCGGCGCGCCGCAGGCGCGCCGTGGCGGTACAGCTCGCGCTGCTGCCGATGGCGATCACGGTGCTCGGTGTCTACATCGGCACGGTGCTGTGGTCGGTCCGCATCTCGTTCAGCAGCTCCAAGATCTTCCCGAAGAACGATTTCGTCGGCTTTGCTCAATACGAGCGGCTGTTCGACACCGAACGCTGGGTCATCTCGCTGCACAACCTGGCCGTCTTCGGCGTGCTGTTCATCGCGGCCTGCCTGGTGCTGGGCTTCCTGCTGGCTGTGTTTCTCGACCAGCGGGTGCGCGGAGAAAACGTGCTGCGCACCATTTTTCTATACCCCTATGCCATGTCTTTCGTGGCCACCGGGCTGATCTGGCAATGGGTGCTCAACCCGCAGCTGGGCATACAGGCCACAGTGCGCGGCCTGGGCTTCCCCGCCTTCGAGTTCGACTGGATCGTCAATCAAGACAAGGTCATCTACACCCTGGTGATGGCCGCTGTGTGGCAGGCCTCGGGCCTGGTGATGGCGGTGTTGCTGGCCGGCCTGCGCGGCATTGATGAGGCGCTGTGGAATGCGGCCCGCATCGACGGCGTGCCGCGCTGGCGCTATTACCTGAGCGTGGTGCTGCCGCAGCTGGGGCCCGCCTTTGGCACCGCCTTCGTGCTGCTGTCGGTGGGTGTGGTCAAGGTCTTCGACGTGGTGGTTGCCATGACACTGGGCGGCCCTGGCACCGCCAGCGAAGTGCCGGCCAAATTCATCATGGACAACCTCTTCAACCGCGCCAACGTGGGCCTGGCCTCGGCAGCATCTACCGTGATGCTGCTGACCGTGCTCGCACTGTTGGTGCCCTGGTGGTACGCCCGCTCGGTGCAGGCGCGGCGAGGGGCTCGCGCATGAGCGCCGTGCTCAATTCACCGGTTCAACCGCGCGCCACGCGGCGCAGGCCGGCCTTCACCCCGGCGCGGCTTGGCCTCTACGCCTTGCTCATCAGCGCGGCGGCGTTCTTCCTGGTGCCGCTCTACGTGATGCTCGTCACCTCGCTCAAGCCGATGGAAGAGATACGCCTCGGCCAGCTGTTTGCCTTGCCCATGCACTTCACAGTCGAGCCCTGGATACAAGCGTGGTCTGGCGCCTGCACCGGCCTCGAGTGCCGCGGCATCCAGGTGGGCTTCTGGAACTCGGTGAAGATCGTCGTGCCCAGCACGGTGCTGTCGATCTTTCTCGGTGCGCTCAACGGCTATGCGCTCTCGTTCTGGCGTGTGCGTTGGGCCGAGATTCTTTTCGGCGTGCTGATGTTCGGCGCCTTCGTGCCTTACCAGGTGATGTTGTACCCGCTGGTGCGCTCACTCGCCACGGTGGAGCTGTATGGCACGCTCACCGGCATCGTGCTCATACACACCGCCTTTGGCATGCCTGTGATGACGCTGCTGTTCCGCAACTACTACGCCAGCGTGCCCATCGAGCTCTTCAAGGCGGCGCGCATCGACGGCGGTGGCTTCTGGCGCATCTTCTTCCAGCTGATGCTGCCGATGTCGCTGCCCATCATTGCCGTAGCGGTCATCATGCAGCTCACCAACATCTGGAACGACTTCCTGCTGGGCCTGGTATTTGCCGGCCGCGACAACCTGCCCATGACCGTTCAGCTCAACAACGTCATCAACACCACCACCGGCGAGCGGCTGTACAACGTGAACATGGCGGCCACCTTGCTCACCTCGCTGCTGCCGCTGGCCATCTACCTGGTCTCAGGCCGCTGGTTTGTGCGCGGCATTGCTGCCGGTGCCGTCAAAGGCTAGCCCGACACCAGCCCGCCTGAAGAAAAAAATATGTCCAACGTCACCATTGAAAACCTCGACATCCAGTTCTCCGGTGTCAGCGTCATCAGCCAGCTCAACCTCGATGTGCAGAGCGGCGAATTTCTCGTCTTGCTGGGCCCCTCGGGCTGCGGCAAGTCGACCCTGCTGCACAGCATTGCCGGCCTGATCGACGTGCACCAGGGCCACGTCGGCATCGGCGGCAAAGACGTCACCTGGGCCGACCCCAAGGACCGCGGCATCGGCATGGTGTTCCAGTCGTACGCGCTCTACCCGACCATGACGGTCGAGAAAAACCTCTCCTTCGGCCCGCGCATCGCCGGCATAGCCAAGGCAGAGATCGCACGGCGCGTGGAGCGTGCGGCCACCATGCTGCAGCTCACGCCCTTGCTGCAGCGCAAACCAGCGCAGCTCTCGGGCGGCCAGCGCCAGCGGGTGGCCATCGGCCGTGCGCTGGTGCGCGAGGCGGCCGTGTTCCTGTTTGACGAGCCCCTGTCCAACCTCGACGCCAAGCTGCGTGGCGAGCTGCGCCGCGAGTTGAAGCAGCTGCACAAACAGCTGGGCGCTACCATGATCTACGTCACACACGACCAGGTCGAGGCCATGACGCTCGCCAGCCGCATCGCCGTGATGAAAGACGGCAAGATCCAGCAGATCGACTCACCCGCAGGCGTCTATGGCCGGCCGGTCAACATGTTTGTCGCCGGCTTCCTCGGTGCGCCCAGCATGAACTTCGTCGAGGGGCGCCTGGAGCGCAACAGCGGCATGCTGCATTTCGTCTCACCTACGTTGCGGGTCGACGTGTCGGCGTATCCGTTCGCATCGGGGGTGATGCACGAGCAGCCCGCGGTGCTGGGCGTGCGGCCGGAGCACATCACGCTGTCACCGCAGGGCAGCGACCCTGCGGGCCACGCCAGCATCTCCCTGGTCGAGCCCATGGGCGCCAACCAAGTGGTGTGGCTAGACGCGCAAGGCGTGTCGCTCGCAGTCGACGCCGACGCGCAGTTTGTGCCCGAGCAAGACCGCCGCATCGGCTTCGCCATCGACGCCACGCAGGTCTCGCTCTTCGACCCGAAAACCCAAGCGCGGCTCTGACACCGCATGGCGACCATCAAAGACGTTGCGCGCCTGGCCGGGGTTGGCCTGGGCACGGCATCACGCGCCATCTCGGGCCGCGGGCCGGTGTCGGAGAAGGCGCTCGCCAAGGTCAACGAAGCCGTGGCGGCGCTGCAATTCCGACCTTCCAACGTGGCACGCGCGCTGTCGAGCAAGACGCTGGGCATGATCGGCGTCTACGTGCCCGACTTCTCCGGCACCTTCTACGGCGAGATCTTGCTGACGGTAGACAGCGAGCTGCGCGCAGTCGACCACCACATGGTGGCCGCCAACGGCTGCGGCCACGGTGACGCGCGCCAGCAGGCGATCGACGGCATACGCTTCCTGCTGGAGCGCCAATGCGACGGCGTGCTGGTGATGAGCAACGACCTCACCGACGCTGATTTCACCGAGCTTTACGCGCAGCACCCCAAGCTCGCGCTGCTCAACCGCAGCACCCCAGCCATGCCGGGCCACTGCTTCAGCACCGACCACGAGCTCGGCGGCCGTCTGGCCGCACGTGCGCTGCTGATGAAGGGCCACCGCGATATCGCCCTCATCAGCGGCCCGCACCGTGCGCCCGACAACGAGGCCCGCATGGCCGGCTTTCTCGACGAGCTGGCGCAGCACCGTGTGCGCGTGCCCAAGCGCCGCCGCGTTGACGCTGACTTCAGCTTCAATGGCGGCTATGTTGCCGCGCAAACGCTGCTCGCAAGAGCACCGCGCGACTACAGCGCCCTCTTCTGCGCCAACGATGTGATGGCCATGGCAGCGATCTCGTGCATGGCCAAGCTCGGCATCAGCGTGCCGAGCGAGCTGTCGGTGATGGGTTTTGACAATGCCGATGTATCGGGCTACACCGCGCCCAAGCTGACCACGGTGAACGTGCCAATTGCGAAAGCCGCCTCGGCTGCGTGCCGCTTTCTGTTGAACCAGTGCTACGGGCTGGAGCTGCCGGTGGCACGTGAGTTCGCGCCAGAAATCATCTGGCGCGATTCATTGGCCGACGGGCCGCACGCAGCACTGCCTTGTTGAGTCGGCACGATGAAACCAGAATTCAATGACTTGCGAGGCCCTGCCTCTGCCACTTAACCCGGCGTGCCGTAACCACCACCACCGGGGGTTTCAATCACAAACACATCGCCGGGCTGCATCTCTACCGAGCCGATGTGGTCGAGCTGCTCGGCCCGTCCATCGGCCCGCTCGACCCGGTTGACACCCACCTGCCCGGCTTGGCCACCCGCCATGCCGAAGGCTCCGGTGTGGCGGCCGTTGGACAAGATGGACGCCGTCATGGCCTCCAGGAAACGCACCCGCCGCACGCCGCCATCGCCTCCCTTGTGCGCCCCCGCACCGCCTGAGCCGGCGCGTATCGCGTAACCCTCGAGCCGCACCGGGAAGCGGAATTCCAGCACCTCGGGGTCGGTGAGGCGCGAGTTGGTCATGTGGGTTTGCACGACGCTGGTGCCGTCGAAATCGGCGCCGGCCCCTGAGCCACCGGAGATGGTCTCGTAGTACTGGTACTTGGCGTTGCCGAAGGTGAAGTTGTTCATGGTGCACTGGCCTGCGGCCATCACCCCCAGCGCGCCGTACAGCGTGTTGGTGATGCAGGTGGAAGTCTCCACATTGCCCGCCACCACCGAAGCGGGTGGCCTCGGGTTGAGCATGGAGCCTTCGGGGATGATCACTTGCAATGGCTTCAGGCAGCCCGCGTTGAGCGGAATGTCATCGTTT
>NZ_JBKJOQ010000042.1:0-43403 GCF_046595475.1 Rhizobacter sp. | reverse complement strand
AGCCGGTTGCCCGACGGCCTTGGCTGCCTTGGCGCCGCACGCAGCACACCGCACGTCGAACGTCGAACGACCGCATCCACACCAGCCGAAAGTCAGCAAAGAGCCGCCAACCGCCCCTCAATCCACCGGCGTCAACTTGGCGATCGCCAGCGCCAACCATTTGGCGCCGTGGCGGCCAAAGTTGACTTGGGCGCGCGCATCGGCGCCGTTGCCCTCCAGCGTCAGCACCACACCCTCGCCAAACTTGGTGTGAAACACCGACTGGCCCACACGCAGGCCGTGTGAGGGAGGGGTCTTGCTGAGCATGGGCGGCGGTGCCGGAAGCGCTGCCGATTGGGTGTAAGGCGCCGGTCGCCCGGCCACCCGTCCAGCACCCACCACCGACCCGGACCCCGTGCCGCGCTGCCAGGCCTGCTGGTACTCCTTGGCATAACCCGAGCCAAAACCGGCGTTGCGCGGCGTCAGCCATTTCAGCGCACCCTCAGGCAACTCTTCCAGAAAACGGCTCTTGACGTTGTAGCGGGTCTGGCCGTGCAGCAGCCGGGTTTGTGAAAAGCTCAGGTACAGCCTCTTGCGGGCCCGGGTGATGGCCACGTACATCAACCGACGCTCCTCCTCCAAACCGTCAGCGTCGCTCATCGAATTTTCATGCGGGAAAAGCGACTCCTCCAGCCCGGTGATGAAAACGCAATCGAACTCCAGGCCCTTGGCCGAATGCACCGTCATCAGCTGGATCGCATCCTGACCGGCCTGTGCCTGGTTGTCGCCAGCCTCCAGCGCGGCATGTGTCAGAAAGGCAGCGAGCGGAGAGACGATCTCGCCCGTTTCTGCGTCGGGCGCCAGGTCTACCGCGGCCAGTGCGGCAGGCGTGCCGGTGGTGGGGTTGCCCGCCGCCATGGACCCCGGCCCGTGCTCGTCCACCGGCAGCGCCACGGCGTCCTTGCCAAAACCTTCTTGCGTGACAAAAGCCTCGGCGGCGTTGATCAGTTCTTGCAGGTTTTCGATGCGGTCAGCGCCCTCCCGGTCGGCCTTGTAGAAGTCCATCAGGCTGGAGTCGGCCAACATCTGCTCGATGATCTCGCGCAGGGTCAGGCCTCGGGTGGCCTCACGCAGCCTGTCGATCAACGCGTTGAAGCCCGCCAGGTTGCTGCCAGCTTTGCCGGCGATCGCGCCCACGCTCTGGTACAGGCTGCGTGCGCTGGTCCGGGCAGCGTCCTGCAATTGCTCCACCGTGCGTGCGCCGATGCCACGGGTCGGAAAGTTCACCACCCGCACGAAAGAGGTGTCGTCGTTCGGGTTCTCCAGCAGCCTCAGGTAGGCCAGCGCATGCTTGACCTCAGCGCGCTCGAAGAAGCGCAGGCCGCCGTACACCCGGTACGGCACACCGGCGTTGAACAGCGCGCTCTCCATCACCCGGCTCTGGGCGTTGCTGCGGTAGAGGATGGCTATCTGGCTGCGCGCGGTGCCACTGCGGTGCAGGTGTTGCGCTTCCTCCAGCAGCCACTGCGCCTCGGCGTAGTCGCTGGTGGCCTCACTCACCCGCACCGGCTCGCCGGGGCCAGCTTCGGTGCTGAGGTTCTTGCCCAGACGCCGGGTGTTGTGGGCGATCAACGCATTGGCGCTGTCCAGGATGTTGCCAAAGCTGCGGTAGTTGCGCTCGAGCTTGATGACATGCGCGACGCGGTACTCGCGCTCGAAATCGGCCATGTTGCCGACCTGCGCACCCCGGAAGGCATAGATGCTCTGGTCGTCATCACCCACCGCGAACACGCTTTGGCCGCTGCCCGAGGCTGACGTGGTCGTCGCCCGATCAGGCGGCGGCGCAAACATCTTGATCCAGGCGTACTGAAGCCGGTTGGTGTCCTGAAACTCATCGACCAGGATGTGCGCAAAGCGGTGCTGGTAGTGCTCGCGAAGCGCGGTGTTGTCACGCATCAACTCATAGGTACGCAGCATCAGTTCGGCGAAATCAACCACACCCTCGCGCTGGCACTGGTCCTCGTAGGCCTGGTAGATCTCGACCATCTTGCGCGATTGCGGGTCTTGCGCGGCCACGTCCTTGGGCCGCTCGCCGTTGTCCTTGCGCGCGGCGATGAACCAGCTGACCTGCTTGGGCACAAACCGCTCTTCGTCCAGCGCCATCGCTTTGATGATGCGTTTGACTGCCGACAGCGAGTCGGCAGTGTCCAGGATCTGGAACGACTGCGGCAGCCCCGCCAGCTTCCAGTGGGCGCGCAAAAAACGGTTGCACAGGCCGTGGAAAGTGCCGATCCACATGCCGCGCACCGCCACCGGCAGCAGGGCTGAGAGCCGGTGCAGCATCTCCTTGGCCGCCTTGTTGGTGAAAGTCACCGCCATCAGCCCGCCCGGCGACACCTGTCCGGTGGCCATCAGCCAGGCAATCCGGGTCGTCAACACACGGGTCTTGCCAGAGCCGGCACCGGCCAGGATCAGACTGGGTCGGGCCGGCAAGGTGACGGCGGCCAACTGCTCCGGATTTAAACCCCTGAGCAAAGACCCGGTGCCGGGCACGGCGGCGGGATCGGCAGCGAAGTCGCCTCCCGAATCGGCCTGAGAATACTGTTCATGCATCCATCGATTCTAGAAGCCGGGCGCAGGCCGTGCCCCGTTATCCTGCCGCTGGTCTTGGCGCTGGTCTGCGGCGCTGCGGCTGCTGCAAAGCCGACAGCCGCAGCGCCACGCAGTGCCTGCCCACCCACCCAGGCCGCCACGCTGGAGCGGTTGTTTTCGGCCGACTGCGCCGATTGCTGGTCAACGCCGACTGCGCAGGTCCCGCCAGCAGCGCCTGGCGCCATCCAGCCGGGGCCAGCCACCTGGCGTTTCGACTGGATCTCGCCCGGCGCTGAGGGCGCCCCGTTGGCCGCCGCCGCCTTGCCCGAGGCGGCAGACCGGATCGCGCGGCTGGGTCTGGCCTTGCCCGGCACGTCGCAAACGCTGCAGCAGGCGCACGCCGCACCGCCGCCGCTGGCGGGCCTGCGCTTGAAGGCAAGCTCCGGCCCGGCCTGGCAAGGTTACTTCGGTGTACAGCTCACGCTGCAGACCCGCCCAGGCACTGCCCTGCCGGCGGGCAGCACCGCCTGGCTGGCCCTGGTCGAACAGGTGGACGCCGGCAGCGACGGCACGCCTGTCGCCAGATCGCTGCTGCGCAGTGTGGCAGGCCCACTGCCCTTGGGTACGCTGCAGCCCGGCAAGCCGCTGACCCACCTGCGTGCCCTGCGTTGGCCTACCAGCGCCGAACCCACCCGCCTGCAGGCCCGCGCCTGGATCGAGGGGCCGGACGGCCGCCTGCTGGCAGTCGCTGCCGACGCCTGCCGCTAATGCCTGGCGCTGGTGCCGATCGCCGATCACGGCGCCTGGCCCTGGCCTTGGCAACGGCGCACCAGGCGGCAAAATCACCGCCTCACGAAAGCAAACCGCCATGGACATCTTCGACTACGACAACATCCTGCTGCTGCCCCGTCAATGCCGGGTAGAGAGCCGCGCTGACTGCGACCCTTCGGTCGAGTTCGGCGGCCGGCGCTTCAAGTTGCCGGTAGTACCGGCCAACATGAAGACGGTGGTCGATGAACACATCACCGAGCAGCTCGCCCAGTCGGGCCATTTCTACGTGATGCACCGCTTTGATCTGGACGCCATCGCCTTTGCCCGGCGGATGCGCGACAAAGGCTTGTTTGTCTCGATCAGCTCGGGCGTCAAGCCGGAGGACGTCGCGGTGATTGACCGGCTGGCGGCTGAGGGCCTGGGTGCCGACTACATCACCATCGACATCGCGCATGGCCATGCCGAGAGCGTGCGCCGCATGATCGGCCACATCAAGGACAAGCTGCCGTCCACCTTTGTGATTGCCGGCAATGTGGGCACGCCCGAGGGCGTGATCGACCTGGAAAACTGGGGCGCCGATGCCACCAAGGTCGGCGTGGGCCCGGGCAAGGTGTGCATCACCAAACTCAAGACCGGCTTTGGCACCGGTGGCTGGCAGCTCAGCGCGCTGAAGTGGTGTGCCCGCGTGGCCACCAAACCCATCATTGCCGACGGGGGCATACGCGACCACGGCGACATCGCCAAGAGCATTCGCTTCGGCGCAGCGATGGTGATGATCGGCTCGCTGTTTGCCGGGCACGAAGAGTCGCCGGGGCAAACGGTGGAAGTCGACGGCAAGCTCTTCAAGGAGTACTACGGCTCGGCCAGCGACTTCAACAAGGGCGAGTACAAGCACGTGGAAGGCAAGCGCATCTTGGAGCCTATCAAGGGCAAGCTGGCTGACACGCTGCGCGAGATGCGCGAAGACGTGCAGAGCTCAATCAGCTACGCCGGCGGCACGCGGCTGGCCGACATCCGCAAGGTCAACTACGTGATCCTCGGGGGCGACAACGCGGGCGAGCACCTGCTGATGTAGGGGCCGCGGGCGCGGCCTCTCGGTTCGCGGCCGACCAGCCCCGCGCCGGACAAAAAAAAGCCCGCGCATCTGCATGCGCGGGCACCAATAGACTCGGTTCTTCCTTTGAACCAGGTCCTCCCTGTATCAGGTACCGAAGGCCAGGCGTGGCCCGGTGCCTGGCACAGCACAGGTGTAGGTCGCCTCCTGGCTGCCAGCGAGCGCGTTGATGCGCAGCTGGCCGTCGGTTACGGCAGCGCCGCTGGCGTTCTTGAAGCGGTCGCTCGCCGGGTCGTACAGATAACCCACCATGACGCCCGCACTCGGCATGCGCACGACGAGGTCGCACTCTTTGCTCAGCCCACCCAGCACTTTAGAGGTGAAGGGGGCGCGGGCGCGTGACTTCAGCAGGTCGATGCGCGCCCCGGCGCTCGACGTGGTGAGCGGCCCGTAGGTCACCTGCTGCCCCACCACCGGCGCCAGGTCGCTGTCGAAGGCGAGCAGGAACTGCTCGACGTCGCGCTGCATCGGCGCGGCAGCCGCCGCGTCGTAGGGGAAGCCCATGATGCCGAAGCTGCTGCCCATCAGCCGCAGCGCAAGGGCGTCGGTCGGCTTGCCCTTGTGCAACTTCTCGTACAGAACCTGCGGGTCGCTGAAGTTGAGCAGGTTCATGAAGCGGAACAGCGTGTCGAACTGCCCGTCATGGATGAAGCCAAAGCCACGCACCTGGTCGCCCATGGGTGGCGAGCCCGGAATCCGCACGATGTCGACCTCCTTCGTGCCCCACATGCCAACCTTGGTGTACAGGTCGCGCAGGTGCGGCACCTTCAGGATCTGCGTCTCACCCTCGAAGTTGGCCTCGCCTTGGGTGCCGAAATGGCCCGTGGCAGGGTCCAGTCGGTGGCAGCCCTGGCAGGTGAACGAGGCAGGTCCGGTGCCCGCCTGGTCGGCCAGCGGTTGCAGGCCCGGCAAGCCATCGAACGAACGCGTACTGCCGTCAGCATTAAGCGGGCCCATGTAGATCACGCGGCCGCGCTCCTGCGCCGCCGTGAACGAGTTGTCGAGCGCGCGTACCGGGTTGGGGGGCAACTGCACCTGCAGCTGGAAGGCGGTGAACTTCTCCATGATCTGCACGTCTTCCGCGGTCGGACCAGTGGGCGGCGTGGGCTTGCCGAGCAGGCCGCCCAGGGCGACGATGAAGTTCTTGAAGTTCAGCACCTCGTCGTCGCCGTAGGCGGCGCGCTTCATTGTGTTGTCGGGCGAGCCGGTGTAGCCGTCCACACCGAAGAAACCGTTGGATCGGTCGCCGCGCCAGTGCATGGCCCCGGAGTTGCTCATGCCCCTCAATGATTGCGTGGTCATCGGCCCCTTCATCGGGTGGAAATCGTCAACGACGTTGGTGCCGTTCAGGTTGCTCACCAGGAACTGAATCTTGCCGATGTCGATCCCGCCCGGCACGCCGGGCGTGGTGGACACGCTCGACAGATTGAGCGGGATGGGGCTCTTGGCCACGCGGTCGTCCGGGTTGCCGAGATCCCAGGCCAGGTCGTCCTTCTCACCGAAGGTGTGGCAGCTCGCGCATGAAGATTCGCCATTGCCCGAGGTGAGGTTGGCGTCATAAAGCGCCGACCGGCCGGCGATGGTGGCGGCCGATTCGGGGCTGGGCATGGCAGCGGCGCCGATCTCGCGGCGCTGGGCCAGGTCGATCACCTTGACCGCATTGTCGAAGCGCGTGGTCACGTAGAGTCGGTTGCGGGCCTCGTCGAGCACCAGGCCGCTGGGGCCGCCGCCGCTCACCGTGATGTAGCGCGCGCTGTCCACCGGTGGGTTGAAGGTGTCTGCCTCCAGCGCAGCGGTGCCGAACACGCCGACCTTGCTGGAACCGAAGGCGGCCACGTAGAGCGTGCCGCCGTTGCGGCTCACCACCATGTCGAGCGGTGTCGACAGGCTGTGGTTTTTGGCGCTTGCGTCGAAGCCGGCCTGGCTTGCGAGCTTGCTGTAGTCGATGTGCTTGTTGAGGTGGCGAGGTGTGGCAGTGCTGCCGTTGACCACCGTGATGCGCGTCTTGGCGATCTGGCCTTGCACCGTGCTGCCACCGAAGACGCCTGGACCTTCGAAGCGGAGGTGGTTCATCGCCTCGGTGTTGGACACATACAGCTTGCCGGTGACCGGGTTGGTGACCATGTTGAAGAGCGTGGTGCCCACGTGTGCCACCGCCGCCTTCTGGGTCAGCGCGTTGGCATCGACGGCGAACACGTCGAGGTCGGGCAGCGCGAACCCCACCGCCATGCTCCAGTCGCGGCCGACGTTGTCCAGCCACCGCTGCGAAGTGTTGTCGTACTTGACGATGAGCGCGGTGGCCGGCGCACGCTTGCCTTCGGCGTTGGTTCCCGGGCCGGGCAAACCGCCGGGCACGGTGACGCCGTTGCGCACACAAGGCGTCGCAGAGAAATCGGGGCAGATGTAGCTCGGGTTGATCACCGTCGTCTGGTTGCCCGACTTGAACGCCGCCACGTAGACCGTGTTCTTGTCCGGGCTCACGGCCAAGGCGCGTGGTGTGTCGGCAAAGAAGCTCATGATCTTGACCGGTGTGCCACCGACCGAAACGCCCAGGAAGGCGGGGTCGAACACCCATACGTCGGCGCGGCCCACACCCGGCGTGGTGAGCTGTGGGTCGCCCGCCCCCGGCACGTTGGCGAGTGACGGGTCGCTGCGCTGCTGCCCGCGGTGCGCCGTGGTGATGAAAGCGCGCTGGCCGGCACCTGCGAACACGATGTCGCGCGGTTCATCGCCCACCAGCAGCGTGCGCGTGACACGCAGCACGCCGCCCACCAGCGACACCACGCTCACGCTGTCGGAGAGGTGGTTCACCACCCACACCTCGCCGTTGTTGCGCGCGGCCACGGCCACCGGCTCCAGGCCCACTGGCACGCGGCCCGCGACGGTGATGCCGCCCGAGCCTACGTTGAATATCTCCAGGGTGTTGTTGGGTGTGTTGACTGCGAAGAGTCGCGTGCCGTCGGGCGACATGGCGATCGGCCGCACATGCCCGCTCTCGAACTCGACGGGCGCGGCCTGCGCCGGCACCAGCAGGGCCGGCACCACCATCAGGGCCCACAGGGCACTCAGCCGCCCTTTTCGTTTGGGCGTATCCAGGTTGTTCAGCATCGATCGTGTCTCCATCGTGGTTGTTGGGATGAACTCCCTCGGTCGCTCTGGCGCGCGACTTTTCCCCGAGGTCTGGGGCTGCCGGCACGGTAGCTGCGGCATCGGGCGCTTGCACCGTTCAAAAGGATGGGGGAGAAATTGTGAGCACTGGTGGCAACACGCTTGGCTCACGCAGCGCTGGCCGCTAGAGTCCCGTGGCGGCGCGCGCTGTTGCGCACCCAGCAGAGGAGCCAGCATTGAACAGGCCTGTGCACGCAAGCGAGCTGCCATCCCCCCGTCTTGAAAGTGCGCCCGCCTTGTTACCGCGCGCCCACCTCATTCACGCCAAGCTGCGGCCACCGCAACTCGCCTCGGCCCTGATCGAGCGCAACACCCTGTTGGGCGCGATCGACGAGGCGGCGCAGAAGAAGCTGCTGCTGCTGGTGGCGCAGATCGGGTCGGGCAAGACCACGCTTCTCAGCCAATGGCATGCGCGCGCGAGCACACAGCGCCCCGTGGCCTGGCTTTCGCTGGACCCACATGACAACGACCCGCGCAGTTTCTTCTCGTACCTGGTCGCCGCGGTGCGCACCGCCGTGCCCGAGTTCGAGGCCTATGTCACCGGACCCTTGGGCGATGAAGGGGAGCTGCCCCTGGCACACGTGACCGCGGTGTTCCTCGAAAGCCTGGGCCGCATCGAGGCTGACCTGGCCATCGTGCTAGACGACTTTCAATGGCTCAGCGGCGAGACCGTGCTGCACGCCTTCCGCGAGATCCTGCAGCATTCACCTGCCCATGTGCGATGGGTGATTTCGAGCCGGCGCATGCCGAATCTGCCGCTCAGTCAACTCAAGCTGCAGGACCAGTTGACCCGGCTCGGCACCCTCGATCTCAACCTGGGGGTGGCGGGCATTGCGGAGCTGAGCCTCAAGCTGCACGGGCGCAAGCTGGCGGCCGCCGACGCCGAGCATATCCACGGCTGCACCGAAGGCTGGGTGGCGGGCGCCAAGCTGGCGCTGCTGTCGGCCGACGACCCGACCCACCTCAGCGATGCCTTGCAGCGCTTCAGTGGTTCGCATCAAGACGTGGTGCGCTACCTTGCGGGAGCGGTGCTGCATGACCAACCAGCAGAGCTGCGCGAGTTCATGCTCGTCAGCGCCGTGGTCGACAAAATGAACGGTGACCTGTGCAATGCGCTGCTGGGCGTCACCCACAGCGACGACCTGCTGGAACAGCTGGAACAGTCGCAGCTCTTCGTGCAGCCGCTCGACAACCACCGCCACTGGTATCGCTATCACCTGCTGTTTCTCGACTTTCTCCGTAGCAGCCTGGCGCGGGAGCAGCCACAGCGCATCCCCGCGCTGCACAAGAAAGCCAGCCACTGGTTCGCCGAACACCAGATGACCGAAGAGGCACTGGTGCACGCCTTCGCCGCGGGCGACCGCGCTTGGTGCGTGGAGCTCACCTCACGCTGCGCCCGCAGTTGGATGGAGAACGGTGAAATGCTCGAGATCCGGCGCTGGGCCGAAGAGCTGACACCCGCTGAGATCCTGAGCGACAACGGCTTGAGCTGCGCCTACACCTTGAGCCTGATTCTTTCGCGGCGCTTCGCCAGTGCTGGCGAGATGCTGCGCCAGGCGCGAGCGCATTCGGCACGCGTAGGCCTGGCCGGCAGCCGTGAGGAGCAGGAGGCGCAGCAGTTCCGCCTCAAGCTGCTGACCATGGTGATGCGTGCCGATACCTCAGACGAGCCACTGACCTTCGATGTCGACGTGCCCACAGGCGGCAGCCCCGACGCCTTCTACACCGGCATCCTCATGACAGCGCAGGCCTCGCGCCTGCTGCGGCGCAACCAGTTCGACGCTGCAAGGCGCCTGGCCCTGCGCGGCCGCGACGTGGGCCAGCAGGCCAATAACGTCTATGTCATGAGCTACGGCGAGACGCTGGTGTGCCAGGCAGATCGCGCGCAGGGCCGCTTCAAGGCGGCCGGCGAGGTATGCGAGCGCATCTTCGCGGCCGTGAAGGGTGCCCCGCGCAGCCCGGCCTGGGTCAACGCCGCCATCGCGCTCGCCTGTTCTCGCTACGAGCGGAACCGGCTCGCCGAAGCGCAGGGCTTGTTGGTGGAGCTGCTCCCGTTCATCTCGGCGGTATCGACGGTGGAGAACTTCGTCACTGCCTACACGGTGCTCGCCCGCCTCAAGTCCATCCAGGGCCGGCATGAAGAAGCCTTTCAACTACTCGACTACGCGCACAGCGTCGTCGAGGACGGTAGCCACCCGAGCTTCCTGGCGCAGCTGTGCTTCGAAAAGGTTCGCCTGCATCTGCTGCAGGGCGAGCTTGAGCGGGCGGACGCCACGGGCAAGGAATTCGGCCTCGCCCAGCACGCCACGCGCGGCGACTGGAAGTCTGCCCGCGAGTACGAAGAGCCCTGGGGTCGCCGCGGGTTTGCGCAGGCCTTGCTGTGGATGCACGCCCAACGCCAGGGCGAATGCCAGGCCTTGCTGCAGGTGCTGCGCGACAGCGCCCAGCGCGCCGGCCACGTCTACCGCCAAATGCCGCTGGAGCTCGCCCAGGCGGTCTGCCACTGGCGCGCCGCGCGCGTGGAAGAAGCCTTCGACGGGCTCAACCGCTGCCTGGAAACCACCCGCTCCCTCGGCTTCGGCCGCGCGGTGTTCGATGATGTTCCGGCGCTGCCGGAGCTGATCGCGGCCGCGTCGAGCGCCGGCCGCTTGCTGGGCCCACCGCCGACGAGCTACATCAAGCAGCCGGCGGCACCGGCGCCGGGCGACAGGCCAATGCACTTCAGCAGCAGCACCATCGCCCGCCCTGCTCCGCCGCTGGAGCCGCTGACGGTGCGCGAGATCGACATCTTGAAGCTGGTGTCCAAGGGCTATTGCAACAAGGCGATCAGCGAAGCCTCGTGCATCGCGCTGTGCACGACCAAGTGGCATCTGCGCAATGCCTTTGCCAAGCTCGACGTGAACTGCCGCACCGCAGCCATCGCCCGCGCACGAGAGCTGCAGCTGATCGACTGAAGAGCCTCTTTACAGCGCCACAGGCCCCTGAATCTGCGCCTTGCCGGCCTCGCGCGCCTGCTGCTGGCGCACGCGGTCGAGGTACTGCTCGCTGCGCGTAAGTTGCTCGGCCATGATGGCGTTGTTCTGGCCCATCACGTCAATGGCCTTGGCGCGAAAGGTGTCCATCGCGTCCATGGCCTTGAAGGTCTGGTCGAACATCTCCTTGATCTTGTCGATGCCGATCATGGGGTTGCTGGCGAACTGCGCGGTGGCGTCCACATGGTTGTTGAGCTGCTTGCCGGTCTCGCTGATGAGGCTGCCGATGGTGGCGTTAACGCCCTGCAGCATTTCCATCACCTGGATCTGGTTGCCGGTGGCACGCGCCACGGTCTGCGCCACAGCCAGCGCGCTCATGCCGGTGGTGGCCACGCGGCTGCAGCCGTTCATCATTTCGCGGCCGGTCTTCTTGAGCACGTCGAGTGCCAGGTAGCCATTCACGCACACCGCCTGCTGCGTCAGGATGTCAGACAGGTTTTGCCGCGCGTAAAACAGCACCTCTTGCTGCAAGGCGGTGGCGCGTTGCGGGTCGGTGGCCTGCAGCTCGTTCACGCGGGCGGCCAGCTTGGTGTCTAGTGTTGTGGCGAAGTGGGCGGCACCGGCAAGCTGCTGCATCGCGTCCCACAGCTTGGTACGCGTAGCTTCGATGTCGACGATGTCGCGCTGCACGTCGTCACGCGCGGCGTAGAGCTGGCTCATCGACTTTTGCAGCTGCGAGCCCGCACTCTCGAACTTGCGGAAGTAGGCCTTCAGCTTGCTGCCGAAGGGGATGATGCCGAGGATCTTGTTCGGCGCCAGAAGGTCACCTTCGTTGCCGGGGTTGAGCTTGTCGAGATGGCCACGAATGTCACCGATCGCCTTGTAGGCCGAGCTGTCTTCGGCGCCCACAAAGTTGCGCTGCAAGAAGCGGCCTTGCATCAGGCCCGCAGCGTTTGATATCTCTTCACGGCCGAGCGCAAAGGCGCTGTCCAGCTTGGTTTTGAAGGCGCTGCTGTGCACGTCTTCGGTCATCAGCGCGTCGATGAAACGGTCGACCTGGTCGTCGACCGCGGTGGCGAGGGCGGGCTTCAGAGGGACGGCGGCCTGGGTGGCCTCGGCCGGCACCGGCGTGATCACTTCGGGTGGCGTGAGCTGGAAGTTGGGTGTGAGGGGCGTGGCCACGGTGGGGGTGTCGTCAAAGTTTGGCATTGGGGGCCTCCGTCGGGGTAGATGTTTCAAGCAACGCGTGGTTGCCGAACTTGTCATGCAGGAACTTCGAATGCACCAGGAAGGCATGAGCATCTTGGCTGGCCAAGTCGTCGCCCAGCTGGGTCACCTTGCCTTCGAGCTCCACCAGCGTGTCGCGAAAGATGTCTTGTGCCGTCTTGCCATCTTGCAGCACGCGGCTGCTGGCGTATTGCGTGGGGATGGAAAGGTAGGCCTTCAGCGCATCAGGCAGATAGGAGATGGCGATGTGCCGCGCATGGAAGCCCTCTTGCAGCGACAACGCACCCTTGCTGCGCTCCCACTGTGCCAGCAAACCTTCGAGCGATTTGCACAGCTCCAGCGCCTTGGCTTGCAGGCTGGCGGGCAGACGGTTCTCGGGGTTGTACTGGACCAGGCCGCGCACCCCGCTGAGCGCTCGGCTCATGGCTTCGCGGGCATCGCCGTCGTCACTGAATTCGAGCGCGTCTTCCCACATCGGGCCTCTCAGCTTGGGGAATCCCAGCCACAGACCACCCGACACGAAGCCGGCGGCGTAGCCGAGCACCGCGAGCGGCAGGCCTGCAATGCCGATGAGGTCGAGTGCTTTCAGCACGAGCACCACGGTGGCCAAGGCCAGCCCGACCCAGTTGGCAGGGCTCAGCAAGACACGAAGCAGCTTGTCGATCATCACTCGCCGTCTGCACTCATTGATAAGCCCGTATGTCCTTGAACACCGCATACAGCGGCGTCTTGCGCGCATCGAAAACCCTGCCGCCGGTGGTCTGCACCAGCGCCTTCAGGTCAGCCTCTTTCGCCTCGCCAAACAGCACCATGAAGACCGGAATGCCGCGCACGTCTTCGGGCAGTGCGGCATAAGCCTGCTGAAACTGCTCCAGGCTCTTGCCTTTTGTGTTTTCGCCATCGGTGAACGCGACCACCGAGTACTGGTAGCTCGGGTTCTTGGCCTTCTGCGCCAGCATGTGCTGCAGGGCGGCCAGCACGCTGTCGTAAAGCGCCGTGCCACCGGTCATGCGCAGGTTGTCGGCGTAGGTGCGCACGTCGGCCAAAAGGGCCTGCTTGGCTTCAGAGTCTTCTTGCACCTGCACGCCCTTGGCCTGCGGCCGGCCGGCCGGCAGCTCGAAGTAGGTCATGCGCCCCGGCTGGTCAGAGAAAGGCAGCATCCACACCCGCTCGCGGTTGGTGAGCTTGGCCAAGCGCCCCGTCAGCGAGCTGTCGGCACCGGCCACGTAGTGCAGCGCCTGCACCAGCTGCGCACGGCGCCCCTGGCCTTCCATGCTGCCGCTGGTGTCGAGCACGAAGGTGCTGGCGATGGGGCGCCGGAACTCATTGAGGTAGGCGTCGATCAGGCCATCGGCCAGCTGGCGATCGGGTGAAAACGGCAGCTCGATGCGCATGCCTTCCTTCGGGAACAGGTCGCCCACGGTGGCGG
Organism: Rhizobacter sp.; assembly: GCF_046595475.1. Taxonomy (GTDB): domain Bacteria; phylum Pseudomonadota; class Gammaproteobacteria; order Burkholderiales; family Burkholderiaceae_C; genus Rhizobacter. The sequence goes on along the minus strand of NZ_JBKJOQ010000042.1, from coordinate 30,151 downwards.
CCACCTCGCCGTTGATTGGGCGGCGCAGGGTCTGGCGCGCCAGCCACTTCTGCGCATCGGGGCCCTTGAGGTAAGCCACGACCTTCTCGTAGTCGTCGCGCCGCTCGTCTTTCAGCAGCATGAAAGGGTAGTCGGCGGTCGACACGCCCTCATGCGGGTACACCAGCACCAGCTTCTCGCGCAGCTTGCCGCCGCTGTTGAGCGAGAGCAGCCAGCTTTCGTAGTTGATGAAGCTGTTGACCTGGCCGGGTTGCGAGCCCTGTTGTTCGATGAACTTCTCGGCCAGGTAGGTGGAGTTGTCTCCGACCAGCTTGTAGCCCTTCAAAAAGCCAGCGATGGCGCCGCGGTCAACGTCGGCCGCCGTCAAGGCCTCCGCCTTGTTGCTGGCTGCTGCCACCACGCCCATCAGCGCCATGAAGCCCTGGTTCGAGGTGGCGGGGTTGGAGAGTGCGTAGACGAGCTTGCCTTGCGATGCGGCCTGGGTGATCTCTTTCCAGCCCACCTTGGCGGCCACCGCGGGGTCGTCCCAGCCCAGGCGTTTGGCCGCGGTCTGGCTCACACCCACGGTAATGGGTGACAGCATGATCTTGTCTTGCAGCTTCACGCGGCTCTGGCCCGCGGGGTCGCTCAAAAGGTACTTGGCGTTGGCGAACCAGGCGGCGTCGGCCGCGGTCTTGCCGCTGAGCACCGCTTCGGTACTTTCCATGGTGCCGCCAAAGCTGAACTTGAGGCGCACGCCGGTGGCCTTTTCGACCATCTGCTCCAAGGGTTGGGCGTCTTTCAGGTCGCTGGTGGCGAGCACGGAAAAGGCCGGCTTGTCGAGCGCCGGCGGCGCTTGGGGCTCTTGTTTGCCGCAGGCCACCAAGGCCAGCGCGAGCAGGGCAAGCATCCATTTCATTGCGCCATCTCCTTGGTCACCACGTCGATCATCTCGGCCATCAGCTCGAACGACGGCGGGTCTATCACCTGCGTGATGCGCTCCTCCACCGCCAACCCGGTCTGCTTGACGGCCTGCATGAAGACGCCGCTGTCCGCCACCCGGAAGCCGTAAGACACCGCAATGCGCTGCAGCTCGGCATTGCGCGCCAGCAAATCGGCCAGGGCCTTGGCGCGCTCGCTCACCGCGATGAAGACAACCTTGTTGACGATGGTGGGCTGGGGGTAGAGCAGCACCATGTCGGCACCAATGCCCTTTTTCTCCAGCGCGTAGTTGACGAGCTGGTACTCGTAGATGAAGGCCATGGGCGTCTTGCCTATGCCGATGGCGACGTAGTCGTCGAAGTTGCCGTTGACGTAGTTCTCTTGGTAGCCCTGGCGCTTGAACAGCTCGGCCAGCTTGGCGGCCAGCGGCACCGCGGTGGCGCGGTCGGTCACCACGTCGCCTTGCACCGCGTAGCTGCTCAGCGCCAGGTACATGGCGGCCGAGTTGCTGCGCCGCACGTCAGTGGTGGACACCAGCACGCTGCGGCCCACGTCATAGGCCTTGGCGTCTTTCAGGTCCTTCCACTTCTTCTTGGCCAGCATGGCCGCGGTGAGCTGGGCCATGTCGACGCCGTAGGTGCGGTCACCCAGCGGCTTGGCCATGCCGTTGGCGACCAATATGTGGGCAATGGGCGCCCAGCTGGCGATCACCATCGGCGAGTAGAACGGCGACGACTGCGCCACTGCAACGCCCGCTTTGCGTGCCGCGTCACTCACCTGGTTGGCCGCCACCACGCCCGAAGGGAACAGGAAGTCAGGCATCTGGCCGGGCACGACCTTGGTGGCCATTTCGCGGCTGCCCACGCGGGTGAAAGCCACGGGCAAGCGGTTGTCGGCCAGGATCTTGCGCACCCGCTCGTCCTTGAAGAAGGGCTCGACATCGAGCGCGATCACACCGGTGAGATCGGTGGCGCTCGAAACGGCCAGCTCGGCCACGGCCGCCGTTTGCCCGCGCAGGGCGAAAAACAGCGCCGCCCCGAACCCGACCAACAAGGCCAGGGTCAGAAAGACTTTGCTGAGTTTGGACATGAAATGCACCCCCTTGTGGCCCGGAAGCATAGCCGGTGCGCCAAGCACGCCGCCTACAATTCCGGCCTCCCCCGCTCACCTTTCGTGGCGCCGCTTTCCTGGCCCATCTGTCCCATGACCGAACTTGCCAAATCGTTTGAACCCGCCGCCATTGAAGCCAAATGGGGCAGCCTTTGGGAGCGCACCGGCGCCTACGAGCCCACGCTCGATGCGGCCAAGCCATCGTTCAGCATCCAGCTGCCCCCGCCCAATGTGACGGGCACGCTGCACATGGGCCATGCGTTCAACCAGACCATCATGGATTCGCTCACGCGCTACCACCGCATGAAGGGCGACAACACGCTGTGGGTACCGGGCACCGACCACGCCGGCATCGCCACGCAGATCGTGGTGGAGCGGCAGTTGGAGCAGCAAAAAATCAGCCGCCACGACCTGGGCCGCAAGAACTTCGTGGCCAAGGTGTGGGAGTGGAAAGAAGTCTCGGGCTCGACCATCACGCAGCAAATGCGCCGCATGGGCGCCTCTGTTGACTGGAAGCACGAGTACTTCACCATGGACGACGATTTGTCGCAGGTGGTCACTCAGACCTTCGTCACGCTCTACGAGCAGGGCCTGATCTACCGCGGCAAGCGGCTGGTGAGCTGGGACCCGGTGCTGAAGTCGGCGGTGTCTGACCTGGAAGTCGAAAGCGAAGAAGAAGATGGCTTTCTCTGGCACATACGCTACCCGCTGGCCGATGGTTCCGGTGAAGTGGTGGTGGCCACCACGCGGCCCGAAACGATGCTGGGCGACACCGCGGTGATGGTGCACCCGGAAGACGAGCGCTACACCGCGCTCATCGGCAAGCAAGTCACGCTGCCGCTGTGCGACCGCACGATTCCGGTGATTGCCGATGACTACGTCGACCGCGCCTTCGGCACCGGCGTGGTGAAGGTCACCCCGGCGCATGACGTGAACGACTACGCCGTGGGCCAGCGTCACAAGCTGCCGATGATTGGCGTGCTCGATCTCGATGCCAAGGTGAACCACAACGCGCCCGTGGCCTACCGCGGGCTAGACCGCTTCGTCGCCCGCAAGAAGGTGGTGGCCGACCTGGAAGCGCTGGGCCTGCTGGTCGAAGTGAAGAAGCACAAGCTGATGGTGCCGCGCTGCGCACGCACCGGCGCCATCGTCGAGCCCATGCTCACCGACCAGTGGTTCGTGGCGGTGAGCAAGCCGGGGCCAGATGGCAAGTCGATTGCGCAGAAGGCGGTCGATGCGGTGGCGTCAGGCTCAGTGCGGTTTGTGCCCGAGAACTGGGTCAATACCTATGACCAGTGGATGAAGAACATTCAAGACTGGTGCATTTCGCGCCAGCTGTGGTGGGGCCACCAGATTCCCGCGTGGTTCGGCACGAACGGCGAGCTGTTCGTGGCGCACGACGAAGCCGAAGCCCGTGCAAAAGCGCAGCAGGCGGGCTACAGCGGCGAGCTGCGCCGCGATGAAGACGTGCTCGACACCTGGTACTCGTCAGCGCTGGTGCCGTTCTCTTCGCTGGGCTGGCCTGAGAAGACCCAGGAGCTCGATCTCTTCTTGCCCAGCAGCGTGCTGGTCACAGGCTACGAGATCATCTTCTTCTGGGTGGCACGCATGATCATGCTGACCACCCACTTCACCGGCCGCGTGCCTTTCAAGACCGTGTACATCCACGGCATGGTGCGCGACAGTGAAGGCAAGAAAATGAGCAAATCCGAAGGGAACGTGCTCGACCCGGTCGACCTGATCGAAGGCGTGGACCTCGACACGCTGGTGAAGAAATCGACGGTGGGCTTGCGCAAGCCCGAGACCGCGCCCAAGGTGGCGGCGCGGGTGAGAAAAGAATTTCCCGAAGGCATGCCGGCCTACGGCGCCGACGCGCTGCGCTTCACCATGGCCAGCTACGCGAGCCTGGGCCGCAACATCAACTTCGACACCAAGCGCTGCGAGGGCTACCGCAACTTCTGCAACAAGCTCTGGAACGCCACTAAGTTCGTGCTGATGAACTGCGAAGGGCAAGACTGCGGGCTGAAGGAGCACACCAAGGCCGATTGCGCGCCGGGCGGGTCGGCCCACGGCTACCTGAGCTTCAGCCAGGCCGACCGCTGGGTCACGAGCGAGCTGCAGCGCGTGGAAGCGGCGGTGGCGCAAGGCTTTGCCGACTACCGCCTCGACAACGTGGCCAACACGATCTATCAATTCGTGTGGGACGAGTACTGCGACTGGTACATCGAGATCGCCAAGGTGCAAATTCAAACGGGCGACGAATCACAGCAGCGTGCCACGCGCCGCACGCTCATCCGCGTGCTGGAAACCATGCTGCGCCTGCTGCACCCCATCACGCCCTTCATCACCGCCGAGCTGTGGGACACGGTGGCGCCGATAGCGGGCCGCAAGGCGACCGACAGCATCGTCAACGCCGCTTACCCAAAGGCGCAACTCGACCGCATCGATGCCCAAGCCGACGCGTGGATGAACAAGCTCAAGGGCATGGTGGGTGCTTGCCGCACGCTGCGCAGCGAAATGCAGATTTCGCCGGCCGTGCGCGTGCCGCTCAACGGCTATGGTGACCAGGCCTTTTTGCGCGAAGCTGCGCCGGTGCTGAAGGCTCTCGCCAAGGTGTCGGAAGTGAACGTGCTCGACGACGAAGCGGCCTTCTCCCTGGCCACGCAGCAGTCACCCGTGGTCGTGCATGGCGAGGCGCGCCTGGCGCTGCATGTAGAGATCGATGTGGTGGCCGAAACCGAGCGCCTGAACAAAGAGATCGCCCGCCTCACAGGTGAGATCGCCAAGGCGAGCGGCAAGCTGTCTAACGAGTCTTTCGTGGCGCGCGCGCCGGCTGCCGTGGTGGCTCAGGAGCAGCAGCGCATTGCCGACTTCACTGCGGCTCTTGCTCGGCTGCAAGATCAGTTGGCACGCCTGGGTCGGTCGACCTGAATTCGCGCGGTGCGGGTGGGGTGGCCGCAAGCAGCTCGTCGATGCGCTTGGCCACGGCCCACGAGCTTCGCAAGCGCGATTCGCGGGTGGTGCTGGCCACACGAGGCGTGATCTGCAGGGTGTCCATGCCCCTGAGCGGTCGGCCTTCGTCCAGCGCGCCGGGCTCCAGGCTGTCGAGCCAGGCCGCCGCCACACGGCCGCTGATGAGCACGTCGGCCAGGGCGCGCTCGTTGAACACGCCAGAGTGCGCCACGCTCACGATCACCTGGTTCGGCTTGCAGAAGGGCAAGAAGCGCTCGCCCAGCAGGCCCTGGTAACGGCTGAAGTAGTTGAGCTGCACGCACACCGCGTCGCTCGTCTCCAGCAGGTCGCGCAAGCCCAGCGGGGTGACACGCCAGCGCTCCCACACGCCGTCGGTGGCATGGAGCGAGGGGTCGTAGCCCACCATGCGCGAGCCGAAGCCGCTCAGCATGTTGACCATGGCCTTGCCCGCGGGCGGCATGCCGATCAGGCCCACGGTGCAGGCCCCCAGCTCGCGGCCCACCAGCATGCCGTCAGCGCCTTCCACGGGCACGCGGCGCAGCAGCGAAAGCATGGCACCGATCATGAATTCGGCCTCGGCCTGCGCGGTGGCGGTGAGGCTGCGCACAACTTCGATGCCGGCCCGCGAGCAGGCGTCGAGATCGATATTTTCTGCACCACCGCTTACGCGCCCCACCGCCCGCAACACCGGGGCGTAGTGCAGCGTAGGCGCATCCAGCGCCAGCACCGAAGGAAGGATCAGGGCACGCACGTTGTAGAGTGATTGGCGGAACTCGCGGGTGTCGCGCAGCAACTCAGGTGCATAGCGCACTGAATAGCGCGCTGCCAGCCACTGAGTGACTTCGGCTTCCAGCGGCTCAATGATCAAAACATCCATGCAATCCCACCCATGCTCGGTGCATCCGCGTCACAACACGACGCGTCACAAACCGCGTGACACAATCTTCGAAGCACTTCCCCTACTTTCATGATTGTAAGCAAATGTTAGTCACTAAAGCGATCTTTCCGGTGGCAGGCCTGGGGACCCGGTTTCTGCCCGCGACAAAAGCACAACCCAAAGAAATGCTGCCGGTGGTCGACAAGCCGCTGATCCAGTACGCCGTCGAAGAGGCCTACGCAGCGGGTGTGCGCGAAATGATCTTCGTGACCGGCCGCCACAAGCGCCCGATCGAAGACCACTTTGACATGACCTTCGAGCTCGAAGTAGCCCTCGAACAGGCGGGCAAGCAGGAACTATTGGACGTTGTGCGATCGGTCAAACCCGATGACATGGAGTGCATCTACGTGCGCCAGCCTCAGGCGCTGGGCCTGGGCCACGCCGTGCTGTGCGCCCAGCGCCTGGTCGGCAACCACCCCTTCGCCGTGCTGTTGGCCGACGATCTGATGGTCGGCGAAAAACCCGTGCTGCAGCAGATGACCGAGCAATTCGAAGAGTGGCGCGTCTCGTTGCTGGCTGTGCAAGAGGTGCCGGCCGAGCAAACGCGCCGCTACGGCATCGTGGACGGCACGCCGGTCAACGATGTGTTGATGGATGTGAGCCGCATCGTCGAGAAGCCCGCCCCCGAAGACGCGCCCTCGCGCCTGGGGGTGGCCGGCCGCTACATCCTCACACCCGGAGTGTTCCTCGAGATCGCCAACCAGCCGCGCGGCGTGGGTGGCGAGATCCAACTCACCGACGGCATTGCCGGCCTGCTGCGCCGCGAGAAGGTGTTTGCCTACCGCTACGAAGGCAAGCGCTACGACTGCGGCAGCAAGGAAGGTTTCTTGCAGGCCAATGTGGAGTTGGCGCTCAAGCACCCGCAGTTGGGCCCGGGCTTTCGCGAGTACCTGCGTTCGGTCGAAATCTGATGACGCCCCCTCGGTCGGCAAGTACGCCGACCGATCCCCCGAGGGGGTGCGGGCCGGCTTGGGAGCGGCCCGGCGCTCGGCCCCCGCGCTCAGCGCCTACGCAGGTAATGCACAAACTCGTCGTTCGCCGCTGACTGCTCGACGAGTTCATTGCCCGTTTGCCGGGCGAAGGCCTGAAAGTCACGCACCGAGCCGGGGTCGGTGGCCACCACCTTGAGAATGTCACCGCTGCTCATGTCCGCCAGGGCCTTCTTGGCCTTGAGGATGGGCAACGGGCAGTTCAGGCCGCGGGTGTCGAGTTCTTTGTGAAAGTCCATGGGCTGAGCCTCATTCAGTGGGCCGACGTGGCGGCAGGTCCATCCACTGTGGCGTGATGCCGCGCGAGATAAGCCAATCGGCCATCGCCTGACCCGTGCCCGCGGGCCAGCATTTCACCTCGGCGGGAGCCATGGTCTTGTACTCGGCCAGCTCCGGCGACAACACGATCTCGCCGTGCGCTACCGCGTGGTAGGCAATGATCACCTGGTTCATGCGTTGGAAGTCATAGACACCGATCAGCTTGAGCGCATCGACCTTGAGCGAGGTTTCTTCGCCCACTTCGCGCTCGATGCCGCCCATCGGCGTTTCACCCGCCTCCATGAAGCCGGTGATGAGCCCGAAGAACCGGCCAGGCCAGGCCGCATTGCGTGCCAGCAGCACCTGGCCATCGCGGTCGGCCAACTCGATCACCGCAGCGAGCACGGGGGTCGGGTTGTTCCAGTGCGTCCACTCGCAGGCTGGGCAGCGGGTGCGAACCTTGGGGCCGCCGTCTTCGTCGATCGACAGTTGCTGCAGCGGCGTGGCGCAGTTGGGGCAGTAGGTGTGTTGATGCTTCATAGGGCTGATCAGGCGGGGAAAACGCCGGTGGACAGGTAGCGGTCACCACGGTCGCAGACGACAAAGACAATGGTGGCGTTCTCCACCGTCTTGGCGATTTGCAGCGCCACCCAGCAAGCGCCAGCAGCAGAGATGCCGGCAAACAGGCCTTCTTCGCGTGCGAGCCGGCGGGCCATCTCTTCAGCCGCGTCTTGCGTCACGTTGACGGTCTCGTCGATGCAGGTCGGGTCGTAGATCTTTGGCAGGTAGGCCTCAGGCCATTTGCGTATGCCCGGAATGCGTGACCCTTCGGCCGGCTGGGCGCCGATCACTTGCACCGAGGGCTTCTTCTCCTTCAGGAAACGCGAGGTGCCTGTGATGGTGCCCGTGGTGCCCATCGCACTCACGAAATGGCTGACGTGCCCTTCGGTGTCGGCCCAGATCTCGGGGCCTGTGGTCTCGTAGTGCACGCGCGGGTTGTCGCCGTTGGCGAACTGGTCGAGCACCCGGCCTTTGCCGTCGCGCTGCATCTGCTCGGCCAGGTCACGCGCGTACTCCATGCCACCGCTGCGCGGGGTGAGGACCAGCTCGGCACCAAAGGCCTTCATGGTCTGCGCGCGCTCGATGCTCAGGTCCTCCGGCATGATCAACACCATGCGGTAACCGCGAATAGCAGCCGCCATCGCGAGCGCAATGCCCGTGTTGCCGGAGGTGGCCTCGATGAGGGTGTCGCCGGGCTTGATGTCACCGCGCTCTTCGGCCCGTCGGATCATGCTGATGGCCGGCCTGTCTTTCACCGAGCCCGCCGGGTTGTTGCCCTCCAGCTTGCCCAGTATCACGTTGCCGCGCTTGTCGTTGTCAACGCCCGGCACACGCATCAGGCGCACAAGTGGTGTGTGCCCGATCGCGTCTTCAATCGTCTTGTATCGCACCATGCTGTTCTTGGGCAGTTCTGTTCTCGACGCATTGTGGCAGGGCCTTCAAAGGCCATGGGGAAGCGGTGACATGCGCGGCACGCCCCGGCAGAATGCGCCCCATGACGAACGATGTTCATCGCTACCAGAGCGGCTTTGGCAACGAATTTGCTACCGAGGCGGTCCCCGGCGCGCTGCCACAAGGGCGCAACAGCCCGCAGCGCGCACCATTCGATTTGTATGCCGAGCTGGTGTCGGGCACGGCCTTTACCGCGCCGCGCCATGAGAACCGGCGCTCTTGGCTGTACCGCCGGCAGCCCTCCGTCGTGTCAGGCCGCTATGAGGCCTTTGAGCAGGCGAGTTGGCTGAGCGCGGCCCCACAAAGCGCGGTGATGCCGCCCGAGCCCTTGCGCTGGCACCCCTTCTCCATCCCTGAGACACCGACCGACTTTGTCGACGGCATCAGCACCCTCGCCACCAATGGCAGCGTCGAAAGCCAGACGGGCATGGCCGTCCACATCTACACCTGCAATCGCTCGATGCAGCAGCGCGCGCTCGTCAATGCAGATGGCGAAATGCTGCTGGTGCCGCAACAAGGGCGCTTGTCGATACGCACCGAGCTGGGCGTGCTCGAGATTGCCCCCGGCGAGATCGCACTCATTCCCCGCGGCATCGTCTTTCGCGTGGCTCTGCTCGACGGCCCTTCTCGCGGCTACATCTGCGAAAACCACGGCGCGCTTTTTCGCCTGCCCGAGCTGGGGCCCATAGGCTCAAATGGCCTGGCCAATGCGCGCGATTTCCAGGCCCCGGTGGCGAGCTTCGAAGACAGCGCCGGGCCCCACGATCTGATCAAAAAATTCGGCGGGTGCCTGTGGCGCTCGACGCTCGCGCGCTCACCCTTCAACGTGGTGGCCTGGCACGGCAACCTCACGCCGGTGAAGTACGACACCGCCCACTTCATGACCCTCGGCTCCATCAGCTTCGATCACCCCGATCCGTCGATCTTCACTGTGCTCACGTCACCCTCAGACACACCCGGCACGGCCAACTGCGATTTCGTGATCTTCCCGCCGCGCTGGCTGGTGGCGGAAGACACTTTCCGCCCGCCCTGGTACCACCGCAACTTCATGAGCGAGTTCATGGGCTTGGTGTACGGCGAGTACGACGCCAAGCCGCAAGGTTTTCGGCCCGGGGGCGCGTCTCTGCACAACTGCATGGTGCCGCATGGGCCCGACGCCGAAGCCTTCGAGAAAGCCAGCACGGCGCCGCTGGCGCCGCACAAGCTGGACAACACCTTGGCCTTCATGTTCGAGAGCCGCTACCGCCTGGTGCCTACGAGCTTTGCGCTGAATGGAGGCGCACTCGACGCCGTCTACTCGGGCTGCTGGGCGCAGCTTGCGGACAAGTTCAAACCCTGAAGTTCGAACCGTGATGATGGATGGTGCCTCGGGTCGGAATCGAACCGACACTCCTTGCGGAACGGGATTTTGAGTCCCGCGCGTCTACCGATTTCGCCACCGAGGCCGGTGCAGCAGAGGGCGAGATTTTGCCACAGCTCTCAGGCGTCTCCGGGCAAACCGGGTACCCTTGCCGCTTTATTCTTCCCGCCTAACGCATGCCCCCGATTCCACCAATCACGCAGTTCCTGATGCTGGCTTGCACGGGCATTTTCTGCCTGCAGCAGTTCACGCCCATCGCATACTGGACCGCGCTCTTCCCTGTGGGCAGCAGCCTCTTCTGGCCTTGGCAGCTGCTCACCTATGCCTTCTTGCATGGCGACACGCTGCATCTCTTCTTCAACATGCTGGGTCTGTGGATGTTCGGTGCCGAACTGGAGATGATGTGGGGCCGCAAGCGCTACTTGAGCTTTCTCGCCATCGGTGCCGTCTTCGGCGGGCTGACCTTCGTGATTGCCACGGCCCTGCCCGGTATGGGCAACAACAGCCTGGTGGGCGCCTCGGGTTCCATCTATGCCTTGCTGATGGCCACGGCGATGTATTTCCCCGACCGCACCATAATGCCGCTCTTCCCGCCCATCCCGATGAAGATGAAGGTGTTCGTGGCGGTCTTCGGTGCCATCTCGCTGGTGCTGGGCCTGGCCGGTGGGCTGGGCTCGTTGGCCCACCTGGGCGGCATGGTCGGCGGCTTCCTCACTATCCGCTACTGGCGCGGGCAAACGCCCTTCAATCAGCGGCGCCGCTGAGTTCCGCGCTTCAGGCGAGCAGGCCTTCGGTCACTGTCGGGTAGTGCAGCTTCAAGCGCAGCTCGCGCTTGAGCCGTTGGTTGTCGAGGCGGCGCGACTCACTCATGAACGACATCTGCGTGGGCGAAAGCTGCTCGCCAGCCTCTGCCCGCCGCACCCGCAGTGGGCGTGGCAACGCGCACAGGTCGGCGGCCAGATCGAAGTAGTCACCCATCTTTAACTCGGTGTCATCGCTCGCATGCACGATGCGTTGCGGCAGGCCGCGGTGCAGCGCAGCCACGCAGGCGCGGGCCAAGTCGTCGGCGTGGATGTGGTTGGTGTACACGTCGTCTTCGCCCGCGAGCACGGGTGTGCCGCGCGCCAAGCGCTCACGCGGGTGGCCGCCAGGCCGGTCGCCGGCGTAGATGCCCGGAATGCGCAGCACGCTGACCCGCACTCCGAATGCGCGACCGTACCAGCGCATGCGGGCCTCTGCATCGACTCTGCGCCGGGCGCGATCGGTGGCTGGGTTCACCGCTCGCGTTTCGTTGAAACGCGCACCTTGCGCGTCGCCATACACGCCACTGGTGCTGGCGTACACGATGCGCCGCACAAGGCCTTTGCGCGCCAGAGCCTGCAGCAAATGCTGAGTACGCGTGTCGGTTTCGCCTAGCCCCGGTGGCGGCGCGAGGTGAAGCACCGCGTCGGCCAAGCCGGCCAGGCGTGCCAGGGTCTCGGGTGAGTCCAGGTTGCCGATCAGGGGCAACACACCCGCTTCGCGCAAGGCAGGCGCGCGCTGCGGGCTTGAGGTGAGCGCGAGCAGGCGCCATTGCCCGCTCAGCAACCGAGCCACGCGCAGGCCTACGTCGCCGCACCCGATGATCAGCAACGTCGGTCGTTTGAAGCGGGTGGGAAAGCTGGCCAGAAGGGGCATGGACGGGCGCGCCTAGTAACAAGCGGGCAAAATCGCCGGCTGTTTTGTGTTTTGTGCGAGCGAGGTTATCCGATGACGTTCAACGTGACCGTCCAGCCCAGTGGAGTGAGTTTTACCGTCGAGCGCGACGAGCCGATTCTGGTGGCAGCCATACGCCAAGGCGTGGGCCTTCCCTATGGCTGCCGCGATGGCGCTTGTGGCTCGTGCAAGTGCAAGCTGATCGAAGGCCGGGTGATTCACGGCACTCACCAGGCCAAGGCGCTAAGCCCGGCTGAAGAAGAAGCTGGCTACACCCTCACCTGCCGCGCAGCGCCACAAACAGACGTGATCCTTGAAGCACGCACTGTGGCCGGAGCCGGCGATTTCGCGGTGCGCAAGATGCCGTGCCGCGTGACCACCCTCACCAAGCCCACGCACGACGTGGCGGTGCTGCAGCTGCAGCTGCCCGCCAACGATGCGCTGCAGTACCGCGCCGGCCAGTACATCGAGTTCGTGCTGCGCGACGGTCACCGCCGCAGCTACAGCATGGCCAACGCACCCGGCATGCAAGGCGACAAACCGGGCATCGAGCTGCACATACGCCACATGCCGGGCGGCGTGTTCACCGATCATGTGTTCGGTGCGATGAAAGAGAAAGAAATCTTGCGCCTCGAAGGCCCGTTCGGCAGCTTCTTCCTGCGCGAAGACAGCGCCAAGCCCGTCGTGCTGCTGGCCAGCGGCACCGGCTTAGCCCCCGTGAAAGCCATCATCGAGCACATGCGGTTCAAGGCCATCACGCGGCCTGCCGTGCTGTACTGGGGTTGCCGCAGCAAGGTCGACCTCTACATGAACGACTGGTGCGCAGAGGCCGCACGAACGATGCCCAATCTGCGCTATGTGCCAGTGCTCTCCGAGCCGCAAGCGCAAGACGCATGGGCGGGCCGCACCGGCTTCGTGCACCAGGCGGTGATGGCCGATTGGCCTGACCTTTCGGGCCATCAGGTGTATGCCTGTGGCGCCCCGATCATGGTGGATTCGGCACAAAGGGATTTCGTCGCGCACTGCAATCTGCCGCTCGACGAGTTCTATGCCGACAGCTTCACCTCAGAAGCCGACAAGCACGGCGATTGAATCGCGACAGGCTCGGGGCCAGGCCCGAGCCTTGACGAAAGCGGGGGCTACCTCTTGATCTCGCGTGAGGCCGGCGTGCTGCCGCCGTCCACACCCAGGCGACCGCCGGTGCCCAGGCCACCCTTGACGGTTTGCGCCTTGTAGGTGCGCAGCGACTTGACCATCTGGTTGAACGAATCGGCAAACGCCGCCACCACCACCTTGCCCTGTGGCGTGTTGGAGTAGCCGCCCCCGCCGCCAGCCAAGCCACCGGTGAAGGCCGCGCCGAACATGCCGAAGTCAAAGTTGCCGGCCGTGCCTTCAGATGCAGCGATCTGCACGCCAGAGCGGTTGTCGATCAAGAGCAAGGTGGTCGACGCCTCGTTGCGCTTTACGTTGCCGGCCACCGCGCCGAGCAAGCCCAGCTTGCCGGTGAGCAGGCCAGCACTTGCGCCACCCGTGCGGCCAGAGAACTGGATGGCCGGGCTCAGGGTGTAGTCGGCCGAGACCATCTGGCCTTTCTGGAAGTTGCTGCCCTGGCGCATTTCGCCGGAAGATTCGAGCTGGCGCTCACGCATCATGTTGTTCATCGCGCGGCCACGCTCCACGATCACGAAGCAATTGCTCTGCTGGATCATCAGGCGCAGCACTGGCAGCGTAGAGCCGAGCTGGTTGCGCCGCAGCTCGTAATACCAGGGCGCGTTGGTTTCTTCTTCCAGCGCGATGGTGCCGAGCGTCTCGCCGCACTTCTCAAGCTGGCTGTTGTTGTTCTGCGCAGACTCACCGCCGGCCGAACCCGAAACAGTGCCCTTGTTGCCCCCCATGGAGGGGGCTGTGGAGCCGCAGCCCGCAAGCAGCGTGCTCACCGCCGCAGCAAGTGCGAGTTGTTTGAACAGAGTTGAGTTCATTGTGGAAACCTCTCACGGGTGACATGCCAAGACGGGCTGCGAAGAAGTATAGATTCGGGGCCGCGCGAAAGCCTCCTTCAAACAGCCGGAGGTGACTTTGGTCGTCTGGCAGAAACGTGCTGGCTATTCGCCCAGATAGGCGGCGCGCACTTTAGGGTCACTAAGCAAGGCAGATGCCTCGCCGCTCATCGTGACCTCGCCCGACTCCATCACGTAGCCCCGGTTGGCGAGCTGCAAGGCGCGGCTGGCGTTTTGCTCGACCAGCAGAATCGTGACGCCCTGCTTGGCAATGTCGGCCACCACCTCAAAGATCTTGTCGACCATGATGGGCGACAAGCCCATCGAAGGCTCGTCCATCAGCAGCACCTTGGGCCGGGCCATCAGCGCACGGCCCATCGCGAGCATCTGCTGCTCACCGCACGACATGGTGCCGGCCAGTTGGTTACGGCGCTCCTTCAGGCGCGGAAAGATGCCAAACACCTTGTCGATGTCGGCGTCGATCTCTTTGTCTTTGCGCACGAAGGCACCCATCAGCAGGTTCTCGGTGATCGACATGCGCGTGAAAGTGCCGCGTCCCTCGGGCACCATCACCAGACCTTGCTTGACCAGATCCCAGGGGCCTTGCCCCTTGATGGAGTGGCCCAGGTATTCGATTTCGCCAGCGGCAACTGGCTGCAAACCCGTGATGGCCTTGAGCGTGGTGGTCTTGCCTGCGCCATTGGCACCGATCAGGCTGACAAGCTCGCCTTCGTTGACCTCGAACGACACGCCCTTTACCGCCTGTATGCCGCCATAGGCCACCTTCAGGCCGCTGACTTTGAGGAATGTGGTGGTCATGTTCAGTGTGCCTTGTGGCCGGCGCCGAGGTAGGCCTCGATCACCTTCTCGTTGCGTTGCACGTCGGCTGGTGTGCCTTCAGCGATTTGCTTGCCGTAGTCGAGCACGGTCACGCGGTCGCACAGACCCATCACGAGCTTCACGTCGTGCTCGATCAGGAGGATGGTGCGGCCGTCTTTGCGGATGGTGTCGATGAGCTCGCGCAACACGATCTTCTCGGTGGCGTTCATGCCGGCGGCCGGCTCGTCGAGCGCAATCAGCTTGGGGTCGGTGGCGAGCGCGCGTGCGATCTCAAGGCGGCGCTGGTCGCCGTAGCTCAGCGTGCGCGCCTTGAACTCGGCGTACTTGCCTATGCCCACGTAGTCGAGCAGCTCTTGCGCACGCTTGGCAATGGCCGCCTCTTCGGCCTTGAAGCTGCCCGTGCGGAACACCGCGCCGATCAGGCCCGAGGCGGTGCGCACATGGCGGCCGACCATCACGTTCTCCAACGCCGTCATTTCGGAGAAGAGGCGAATGTTTTGAAAAGTGCGCGCAATGCCGGCCTTGGCCACCTCGTGCACCGCGGTGGGCTTGTAGGGCTTGCCACCCAGCTCGAAGCTGCCGGAATCGGGCGTGTACAAACCCGTGAGCACGTTGAAGAAGGTGGTCTTGCCGGCGCCGTTGGGGCCGATCAGGCCGTAGACCTGGCCGGCCTCGATGCTGATGCCTACGTCGGACAAAGCCTGCAAGCCCCCGAAGCGCTTGGAGACACCACTGACTTTGAGTACGCTGTTTGTTGTCATGATGCCGGCTCCTTACTTCGTCTGCTCCATCGGCGCCGCCTTGCCGTGCTCAGGCGTGGGCCACAGCCCGCGCGGGCGCGCCAGCATGATGCCGATCATGGCCAGTGCGATCAGCAGCTGGCGCAGGATGGAGGCGTCGAGCCGGCCGTCGGTCATGCTCTGCAAAGGGCCCGCCACATAGCGCAAGACTTCGGGCAAGGCAGCGAGCAAAAGCGCGCCGATGATCACCCCCGGGATGTGGCCAATGCCGCCCAGCACCACCATGGCAACAATCATCACCGACTCTTGCAGGCTGAACGACTCGGGCGACACGAAGCCCTGGAAGCTCGCGAACAGCACGCCCGACACGCCACCGAAGGTAGCGCCCATGCCGAAGGCCAACAGCTTCAGGTTGCGGGTGTTGATGCCCATGGCCTTGGCGGCGACCTCGTCTTCGCGTATGGCCATCCATGCGCGGCCGATGCGCGAGCGCTCGAGCCGGTAGCAGATGACCACGCTGATGACCACCATTGCCAAGAAGAAATAGTAGTAGTTGGTGACCGACGGAATCTCGAAACCGAAAACGGTATGCGTCTTGGCGAAGTCGTAGCCGAGGATCTCGACAGGGTCGATCTGGCTCAGGCCTTTGGGGCCATTGGTGATGTTGACCGGGGCGTCGAGATTGGTCACGAACACGCGGATGATCTCGCCGAAACCGAGCGTCACGATGGCCAGATAATCACCGCGCAGCTTGAGCGTGGGCGCGCCCAGCACCACGCCAAAGGTACCGGCAAGCAACGCCCCCAGTGGGATGACAGCCCACCACGGCATGTGTACGCCGCCAGGGAAAGCGGCCGCAATGCCCGGGAAAGTCTCTGACAAATGCGGCGACGCCAGCAAGCCCAGCATATAGGCGCCCACCGCGTAGAAAGCCACGTAACCCAGGTCGAGCAGGCCGGCATAGCCGACCACGATGTTCAGGCCCAGCGCCAGCAGTACATAGAGCAAGGCAATGTCGATGATGCGCACCCAGGCATTGCCAAACTGCTGTGCGATGAGCGGCGCGATGAGCAGCAACACGCCGGCGATGAGGAAGACGCTGAGCTTGTTGTCTCTGAGTTTCATGAGAGGCTCCAGCGGTCAGGCGCGGTCGGCTACACGCTCGCCGAGCAGGCCTTGCGGCCGCAAAGTGAGCACCAGGATGAGCACGATGAAGGCGAAGATGTCTTGGTAGTTGCTGCCCAACACACCGCCCGTCAGGTCGCCGATGTAACCGGCGCCCAGCGCCTCTATCAAACCCAGGAGAACACCGCCCACCATGGCGCCGGCCAGGTTGCCGATACCGCCGAACACCGCGGCTGTGAAGGCCTTCAGGCCGGGCAGGAAGCCCATGGTGTGCTGCACCGAACCATAGTTGGAGGCGTACATCACGCCGGCCAGCGCAGCGAGCGCAGCGCCAATGATGAAGGTCGCCGAGATCACCATGTCGGGTCGCACGCCCATCAGGCCGGCGACGCGTGGGTTTTCAGCGGTGGCGCGCATCGCGCGGCCGAGCTTGGTGCGGTTGACCAGGTACATCAACCCCGCCAGCGTGACGGCGGTGGTGACCAGGATGACGATCTGCACGGTGTTGATCACCGCCCCGCCGATGTTGAAGGGCTCCGAAGGCAGCAAGATCGGATACGGCTTGGGGTTGGGCTTCCAGATGATCATGGCCAGCGTCTGCAAGAGCAGCGACATGCCCATCGCCGTGATCAGCGGGGCCAGGCGCGGCGCGCTGCGCAACGGCCGGTAGGCGATCTTCTCGATGCTGAAATTGAGCACGGCACACACGACGATGGCGGCAATGAGCGAGATCAACATCAGCAGCCAGCCCGGCCAACCGGTGCTGGCGAGCATGCTCACCACCGTCCAGCTGGTGAGTGCGCCCACCATCAACACCTCACCGTGGGCGAAGTTGATGAGGTTGATGATGCCGTAGACCATGGTGTAGCCCAGTGCCACCAGCGCATACACGCTGCCGAGCACCAGACCATTGATGATCTGCTGGATGAAAGTGTCCATCGAGGAGTCTCCTGGGAAAACCTAAAGCGGCTGGTCTTTTGAACCCCGCCATGCTTCTCTAGCAAAAAGCCCGCCGCGGTCTTGCCGCGTTGGGGCCTCTGTCCATTTGACGGCCGTGTTGGTAGCCGTGGCTGCGGGGGATTCTATGAGCCGGTTTCAGTGCTTCAGCCTGCGCGTTTCCCCGTACGGCATCAGCGCTTTTTCTTGGGCAGCCCGGCTTGGGCTTCGTCGTTCAGACGGCGCAATTCTTCAAGCCGTTCACCGATGCGCAGCTCAAGGCCGCGCGCCACCGGCTCGTAAAAACGCGGTGGCTTGAGGCCTTCGGGCCAGTAGCTCTCGCCAGCGGCGAAGCCACCTTCCTCGTTGTGCGCATAGCGGTAATCGCGCCCATAGGCCAGGTCTTTCATGAGCTTTGTCGGTGCGTTGCGCAAATGCAGAGGCACCGCGCGAGTGCCGTCTTGCGCGACGAAGCTCCGCGCAGCCTTGTAAGCGGTGTACAGGGCATTCGACTTGGGCGCCATGGCGAGAAACACCACGGCTTGCGCCAAGGCCAGCTCGCCTTCGGGTGAGCCGAGCCGCTCAAACGTCTCGGCCGCGTCGAGCGCCATGCGCAGGGCTCTCGGGTCGGCCAGGCCGATGTCTTCGCTGGCCATGCGCACAAGCCGGCGCGAGGCATAGCGCGGGTCAACACCGCCGTCAAGCATGCGCACGAACCAGTACAGCGCGGCATCGGGGTCGCTGCCGCGCACGGCCTTGTGCAGGGCCGAAATGGTGTCGTAGAACTGCTCGCCTCCCTTGTCGTAGCGGCGCAGCTGTTCACCGAGTGAGCGCTCGAGTTGGGCTTCGTCGATGGTGGCAACCGGGCCCGCCATGCTCACCAGGTTTTCGTAGGCGTTGAGCAGGCGGCGGGCGTCGCCATCGGCATAGCCCACGAGGCGATCGCGCGCAGGGTCGGCGAGCGGTGGCGAAGCCAACAACTCTTGCGCCCGCGCCAGCAGCACCTGCATGTCTTCATCACCCAGTGACTTGAGCACATGCACCGTGGCACGCGAGAGCAGCGCCGAGTTAACCTCGAACGAAGGGTTCTCGGTGGTCGCGCCAATGAAGGTGAACAGGCCCGACTCGACGTGGGGCAAGAAGGCGTCTTGCTGCGCCTTGTTGAAGCGGTGCACCTCGTCGACGAAGACCACCGTGCGCCGTGCGCTGGTTTGTGCCACCTGGGCGCGCTCGACGGCTTCGCGTATGTCTTTCACACCGCCGAGCACCGCCGAAATCTGGATGAACTGGGCGTCAAAGCCATCCGCCATCAAGCGGGCCAGTGTGGTCTTGCCCACACCGGGCGGACCCCACAAGATCATCGAATGCAAGCGGCCCGAATCGAAGGCCACGCGCAGCGGCTTGCCCTCGCCCAACAAGTGCTGCTGGCCGATCACGTCGGCCGGCGTCTTGGGGCGCAGGCGCTCGGCGAGTGGCGGCTGCGCATCGTCATCGCCCAGGGGCAGCGGTAGGGACTCCATGCGGCGATTGTCGCCGCGGCGGCAGATAGGTTTTATAGAATTCCGCCATCCGGCGATCAACAGCCGCAGCACATTCTGGGAGGAACCACACCATGCCGATCCTGGCCTTCATTCACTTGGCGATCGCCGCCTTCTTTGCGGTGCATGCGGTGCGCAGCGGCCGGCCCATGTACTGGTTGATGGTCTTGTTTGCTTTCCCGGCGCTGGGCAGCCTGGTGTATTTCTTCGCCGAGTACATGCCCAACATGCACCACACCCGCACGGGCCGCAAGGCCGCGCGCGTGATGCAAGGGCTGGTCGACCCCAACCGCGAGCTGCGTGACGCGGCCGAAGCTTTCGACCGCACGCCAACCGCCTACAACCGCGCGCAGCTGGCCCGCGCGCTGCTGGCCAAGGGGCAGGCAGACGAAGCCATCAGCCACTACCGCGAGGCTGCCTCGGGCGCCTATGCCAACGATGTGGCGTTCTTGAAGGGACTGTCGATCGCACAGCTGGAAGCCAACAAGCATGCTGATGCGGTGGCAACGCTGGAGCGTCTGTTCGCCGCGTCGCCGGAGCAAAAAGCAGGTGATCTCGCGCTGATGCACGCCGAGGCATTGCAGGGTGCCGGCCGGCTGGAAGCGGTGCAAGCCTTCGAAAACGTGATTGCGACCGATGGCTCGCTGGAGGCGCGCTGCAAGTACGGCCTGTATCAGCGCGGGCGCGGCAACCTGGCCGCAGCCAAGCTTTCGTTCGAGCATGTGTTGGCCGACGCGAAACGCGGCACCGCGCATTCGCGCGACATGAACCGGGAATGGATAGACGCGTCGACGCGGGCGCTCAAGGAAATGGCGGCCGCGTCGCCTTGAGGGCTACTGCTCGATCAGGTCCGCGCCCTTGGGCACGATGAACTGGAAGGCGTCGGCCTTCATCGGCTCATTGGCCACGTACCGGCTGAACTGCAACAGCGAGCGCTGGCCAAAGGCGTCGACCACCTCTACGGCTGCCAGCGCCTTGCCGCGAAAGCCGACACGCACCGACTTGAAGCTGCCGTCCTTGGCCTTGGGCGTGGCCTCGGCCCAGTCGAGCCCGTCTTTCGCGGGCAAGGGGGCGAGGTCGAAATCTTTGTCGAACGAGCCGCCGGCCAAGAGCGCTGCGGGCGTGGCCCCGAGCGCCTGGCTGAACTTGCGCGAGCTGGCTTGGTTCAGGTCAGCGTCGTATATCCAAACCTTCTGCCCATCGGCCACGATCACCTGCTCGAAGGGCAAGAGGTAGTTGAAGCGAAAGCGATTGGGCCGCGAGAACTCGAACTTGCCACTCGACGTCTTCTTTTTCGCGCCGTCGGGTGAGGTGACGGTTTGCGTGAAGTCGGCGCGGCCGGTCTTCACGTCGCGCACAAACTCTTTCAGCGTGTCGACGGCATCGGCGTGAGCCGCTGCGGCAGCAAACATCAGCAACGAAGCAGCAACAAGTTTTTTCATTCGGCGCGGGCCGGGACGATGAGGTCGCGGTTGCCATTGGTGGACATGGAAGATACGAGCCCCGATTTTTCCATTTGTTCCAGCAATCTGGCTGCGCGGTTGTAGCCGATGCGCAGATGGCGCTGCACCAGCGAGATTGAGGCGCGCCGATGCTGCAACACGATGGCCACAGCTTGGTCGTACATCGGGTCGGCTTCGCCACCACCGCCGCCGGGCATGTCGGCGGTAGACACGTCGCCATCGCCATCGAACACGCCGCCTTCGAGAATGCCCTCAATGTAGTTGGGCTCGCCTTGCTGCTTGAGATAGTTCACCACGCGGTGCACTTCGTCGTCGCTGACGAACGCGCCGTGCACACGAATGGGCAGGCCGGTACCCGAAGGCATGTACAGCATGTCGCCCATGCCGAGCAGCGCTTCAGCGCCCATCTGGTCGAGGATGGTTCGGCTGTCGATCTTGCTGCTGACCTGGAAAGAGAGGCTCGTGGGGATGTTGGCCTTGATGAGGCCGGTGATCACGTCGACGCTCGGGCGCTGCGTGGCCAAGATCAGGTGGATGCCGGCGGCGCGCGCCTTCTGCGCAAGGCGCGCGATCAGCTCTTCGATCTTCTTGCCCACGACCATCATCAGGTCGGCCAACTCGTCGATCACCACCACCACGAAAGGCAGGCGCTCGAGTGGCTCGGGCTGCTCGGGCGTCAGGCTGAACGGGTTGCCCAGTGCCTCGCCACGCTCGGCAGCTTCAGCAATCTTCTTGTTGTAGCCGGCGAGGTTGCGCACGCCCAGCTTGCTCATGAGCTTGTAGCGCCGCTCCATCTCGCCGACACACCAATTGAGCGCGTTGGCCGCTTGTTTCATGTCGGTGACGACGGGCGCGAGCAAATGCGGAATGCCTTCGTAGACGCTCATCTCCAGCATCTTCGGGTCGATGAGAATGAGCCGCACGTCACGTGCCTCGGCCTTGTAGAGCAGGCTCAGAATCATTGCGTTGATGCCCACCGACTTGCCCGAACCGGTGGTGCCGGCCACCAGGCAGTGCGGCATCTTGGCGAGGTCGGCCACGACGGGTGCGCCGATGATGTCTTTGCCCAGACCCATGGTGAGCTGCGAGGCCGCATCGTTGTAGACCTGCGAGCCCAGGATCTCGCTCAGGCGGATGGTCTGCCGCTTGGCGTTGGGCAGTTCCAGCGCCATGAAATTCTTGCCCGGGATCACCTCGACCACACGGATGCTCACGAGGCTCAACGAACGCGCCAGGTCTTTGGCAAGGTTGACGATCTGCGCGCCCTTCACACCGGTGGCCGGCTCGATCTCGTAGCGCGTGATCACCGGGCCGGGCGAGGCCGCCACCACGCGCACTTCGACGCCGAAGTCCTTCAACTTCTTCTCGATGAGACGCGAGGTCATCTCCAGCGTCTCGGGCATCACGCTTTCCACGCGGCCAGGCGATGCATCGAGCAAATCAACCTGTGGCAGCTTGGTGTCGGCAAGCTCGGTGAAGAGCGGCTTCTGGCGCTCCTTGACCACGCGCTCCGACTTGGGCACTTCGATCATCGGTGTCTCGATGACGATGGGCACATGGTCTTCGTGCAGCAAATGCTCGACCTCGACCACATGCTCGCGCTCGCGCAGCGCCCGCTCGCCGATGCGCTGATCTTCGGCACGCTCGATGCGCTCGACGCGGCGCTCACGCAGCGAGTCAACCCACCGACCTATGCCTTCGGCCGCACGCAACCACGAAAAGCGAAAAGCCAGCGACAAGCCTGCCACGAGCACCGCGATCCACAAGACGCCCGAGCCCGCAAACCCCAACAGCCGCTGGCTCACGGGGCCGAGCAAATAACCCATCACGCCGCCTGCGTTGCCACCGGCCACGCGTATTTCGAACTGATAGAGCCGCGTCCACTCCAATGCGCTGCTAGCACTCAACAAGAGCAGCACGCCGACCCAGAACATCCACAGCGGAAAGTGTGGCCGGTGCACGCCTTGCGTATCACCGCCGCGCAACACGCGGGCCAGAGCGCTCAACCAAGCCCGCAGCGCGACCGCCAGCCCCCACCAAGCGGAGTAGCCGAACAGTACGAACGCAAGGTCGGAGAAGCGAGCGCCCAGCGCGCCAATCTTGTTGAGCGGCAACGCCGCACTGCCCGAAGTGGAGAACGCGGCGTCGGCCGGGTTATGTGTTGCCAGGGCGATCAAGGCCAACAGCCACAGCACGCCACCCACCAACACGCCGAACCTTGCCCGCAGGCTTATCGGGGCGAGGGGGACAACGGCACTAAGAGACCCGTCACGGGCGTAGGTGCCCGCGGCCGACGTGGCATTGCCGGCATCTGGGCGTAGCGATCCAAGCGGAAATGTCATGCAGACATTGTGGCCGAAGCCACCGAGGGCAAGCTCAATGCCCCGGGCGGCACAGCAGCTCAGCCGGTCAGGCGTTCCTTGATGATGACCGAGCCGTTTTCCTGGGTCTCGACCATGCCGCGGTCTTCCAGGTCTTTCATCACGCGGCTCACCATCTCACGGGAGGCGCCGACGATCTTGGCCATGTCTTGGCGCGAGACCTTGTTGCGGATGATCTTCACATCGCCGTCGTCTTCGGCCATGTCGAGCAGCGAACGCGCTACCCGGCCGTACACGTCAAGCAAGGCCAGCGACTCGATCTGGCGGTCAGCGCTGCGCAGGCGCTGCACCAAGCCGCGCATGATCGCGTACGAAAGGCTGGAGTTTTCAGGCAGGCAGCGCGCGAACTCTGCGCGGCCCAGGATGAGCATGTCGGTCTGCACTTCGGCACGCACGGTGGCTGAGTGCGGCTCGTTGTCGATCAAACTCATTTCGCCGACGTAATGGCCGGGTTGCAGCACCGCCAGAATCACCTCGCGACCGCGCGAATCAGAGGTCAGCACCCGTGCACGGCCTGTCAGCAAGATGAACAGGGCGTTCGACTTCTTGCCGTGTTCGACCACGATCTCACCGCGGCGAAAACGCCGCTTCACCACGCTGTCGGCGATGGCTGAGGCCTGCTCATTGGTGAGCAGTGAGAACAGCGGAACGCGCCGAATCAAGTCCAGGTTGGACAACATGGCCATCGGAGAACCTCCTTTTGTCGATGTCGCAGTCTAAGGATTCAAACGTGGAAAACTAACGCTTCCACTAAATATCGATATTGTCACGATTACACGAATTGACGCCAGTCGGCGTCAACCCCATGTCAGACTGACTCTTTCTTGCATCCACTTTCACGTTTTCACCAGCCCTTTTCCCATGAGCCAAACCACTCACCACGCCCAAGTCCTTATCCTGGGCTCTGGCCCTGCAGGCTATTCCGCGGCCATCTACGCAGCTCGCGCCAACCTCAAGCCCATGCTCGTCACCGGCATCGCGCAGGGCGGCCAGCTGATGACCACCACCGAAGTCGACAACTGGCCTGCCGACGTGATGGGCGTTCAGGGGCCTGAGCTGATGCAGCGCTTCTTGCAGCACGCCGAGCGCTTCAACACGCAGATCGTTTTCGACCACATCAACCAAGTCGATTTCTCCAAGCGCCCGTTCACGCTGAAAGGCGACTCGGGCACCTACACCTGTGATGCCTTGATCATCGCCACCGGCGCATCCGCAAAGTACATCGGGCTGCCGTCTGAAGAGGCCTTCATGGGGCGCGGCGTGAGCGGCTGCGCGACCTGCGATGGCTTCTTTTATCGCGAGCAAGACGTGTGCGTGGTGGGCGGTGGCAACACCGCAGTGGAAGAAGCGCTGTACCTGTCGAATATCGCAAGCAAGGTGCATTTGGTCCACCGCCGCGACAAATTTCGCGCCGAGGCCATCCTCGTCGACAGGCTGATGGAGAAGGTGGCATCGGGCAAGATGGAACTGCACCTGTGGCAAACGCTGGATGAAGTGCTGGGCGATGCTTCTGGCGTGACCGGTGTGCGCCTGAAGAGCACGCAAGGCGGCGGCACCAGCGAGCTCACGCTGAAAGGCTGCTTCATCGCCATCGGCCACCAACCCAATACCGACATCTTCAAGGGCCAGCTGGAGATGAAAGACGGCTACATCGTCACCCAAAGCGGGTTGAACGGGCTGGCGACCATGACCAGCGTGCCAGGCGTGTTTGCGGCCGGCGATGTGCAGGACCACATCTACCGTCAGGCCATCACCAGCGCGGGTACCGGATGCATGGCCGCATTGGATGCGCAGCGCTTTTTGGGCCACTGAAACAGCAGCGTAGGCACAGCGCCAAAAGCTGGCTATAATCGTCGTCTTTGCCGAAAACGGAAAGCAGTGCTGCGCGCCGTCCAGCCGCAGCGCCCCGATCGGCCCCAGTTTCGAAATTCACACGGAGAAGCGTCATGGCACGCGTCTGTCAAGTCACGGGTAAGCGCCCGATGGTGGGCAACAATGTTTCCCACGCCAACAACCGGACCAAGCGCCGTTTTCTGCCGAACCTGCATTACCGCCGGTTCTGGCTCGAAACCGAAAATCGCTGGGTGCGCCTGCGCATCACCAACGCCGCATTGCGCCTGATCGACAAGGTGGGCATCGAGCAAGTCGTCGCCGACCTGCGCGCCCGCGGCGAAATCTGACACGGAGCTAAGTCATGGCAAAAGGTGGACGCGAAAAAATCAAGCTGGAATCGTCAGCCGGCACTGGTCATTTCTATACGACCGACAAGAACAAGAAGACCACGCCCGAAAAGCTGGAGATCATGAAGTTCGATCCCAAAGCTCGCAAGCACGTGATGTACAAGGAAACCAAGCTGAAGTAATTCGGTTTCCGGTTCCACGAAAACCCGCTCAGCCTGTGGCTCAGCGGGTTTTTTGTTGCGTGCAGTTCGGTCGCAAAAGAGAAAGGCCCGCTATGCGGGCCTTTCTCCTTGTTTGCCGATAAAGCCTAAATTAGGCGTGGGCGGCACGCAGCTTGAGTGCGAACTCTTGAAGCGCAGCAATACCGCTCTCTTCAGCCGTTTTGCACCAGGCCTGCAGATCGGCAACGAGCTGTTCAGCCGACACATTGGTGCGCGTCCAGAGCGAGCGCAGCTCTTCACGCATGGACACCAGTTTCACCAGTGCCGGGCTGTGATCGCGTGCGCTGTCGACCTGGGCTTTCAAGTGCGTCGGGATCTTGTCGGCATCGCGGTGCAGCCAACGGCGCGCCAAGCGCATGTCAGCGAGCTTGGTGCTGCCATGGGCGCCTTCAGACTTGAGACGCTTGACCTCTGTACGACAAGCGTCGCGCAAGCCGCGCGCGTACTTAGCCATCACTTCGTAGCGGTTGGCGATAAGCGCCTCAAGCGTCTTGGAGTCGGCCACTGGTTTGACATCGCCCATCTTCAGCATCGGTGGCGTCTTGCGCACCTTGGCCAAGCCCAGCATCTCCATGCCGCGGATGTACACCCAGCCGATGTCGAATTCGTATTTCTTGACCGAAAACTTCGCCGAAGTGGCATAGGTATGGTGATTGTTGTGCAGTTCCTCGCCGCCAATCAGGATGCCCCAGGGAATCACGTTCGTGCTGGCGTCGGCGGACTCGAAATTGCGGTAGCCCCAGAAGTGCCCGATGCCATTGATGATGCCGGTGGCCATGACGGGAATCCAAGCCATCTGGATCGCCCAGACGGTCAGCCCGATCGCGCCAAAGAGCATCAGGTTCACAACCAGCATCAGCCCCACGCCTTGCCACGCAAAGCGGGTGTAAAGGTTGCGCTCGATCCAGTCGTCGGGAGTGCCATGGCCGTACTTCTCCATGGTCTCCTTATTCAGCGACTCCGCGCGGTAGAGCTCGGTGCCCTCAAGCAGCAACTTTTTGATGCCACGGGTCTGCGGGCTATGCGGGTCTTCTTCGGTTTCACATTTGGCGTGGTGCTTGCGGTGGATGGAGACAAACTCCTTGGTCACCATGCCGGTGCCGAGCCAGAGCCAGAAACGGAAGAAGTGGGACGGGATCGCGTGCAGATCAAGCGCGCGGTGAGATTGAGCACGATGCAAGAAGATCGTGACAGAAGCAATCGTGATGTGAGTCGTCACCAAGGTGAACAACACAACTTGCCACCAGGTGGTCTCGATCAAGCCATTGGCAAGCCAGGCGATCAAGCCATTCCACACAGACATCAATTCGTTCATCAAAAAGCCTTTGAACCGTCAAACAGGACGAGGTACCCCATTGTAAGTGAGGGCCCCAGGGACACTCCTGAAAACTAAGTGCCTTTGTCCGGCATAGTTTTCCCTATCTGACGCCGAGTACAGGCGATTCAAGCCTAGACCCGCTCCCAGACGGCGGCAAAAAAGCCGTCGGTGCCATGGCGATGGGGCCAGAGCCGCAAGAAATCGCCGCTGACCAGAGTTTCCGACTCGTCCACATGCGCCTTTTCCAGCAAAGGCGCCACAGCCAAGAGCTTGAACTCCTTGGGATGTGCCTCGCTGAACCCTGCAGCGATGGCTTCGTTTTCGGCTTCGAGCAGGCTGCACGTGGCATAGACCAGCCGTCCGCCCGGTTTAAGCAAGCGCGCAGCGCTGGTCAGGATTGCAGCCTGCTTCACACGCAATTCTTCAACCGACTGAGGTGATTGCCGCCATTTCAAGTCTGGATTGCGGCGCAAGGTGCCCAACCCTGAGCACGGAGCGTCCACCAGCACCCGGTCAATCTTGCCGGCCAGACGCTTGATGCGGTCGTCGCGCTCGTGGGCGATTTGTACCGGGTAGACATTCGACAAGCCGCTGCGCGCCAGCCGAGGTTTGAGCGCGGCAAGCCGGTGGCCCGAGGTGTCGAAGGCGTAAAGCCGGCCTGTGTTGCGCATGGCCGCGCCCAGAGCCAGGGTTTTGCCGCCAGCGCCGGCACAGAAGTCGACCACCATTTCACTGCGCTTGGCGTCGGTCAGCAGCGCCAGCAGTTGGCTGCCTTCGTCTTGCACCTCAATCTCTCCCTTGGAGAACACATCGAGCTTGTTAAGTGCGGGCTTGCCCTGGACACGCAGACCCCACGGCGAATAGGGCGTGAGGGTCGCTTCGATGCGGCCCTCGGCGAGCGCCTTCTGCACCTCTTCGCGCTTGGCCTTGAAGGTGTTCACCCGCAGATCCAGCGGTGCGCTTTCGTTGAGGCTGTTCACCAGGGGCCAGAAGTCATCGCCCAGCGCGGCCTTGAGGATGTCAGCCAGCCACTCGGGCAGGTTGTGGCGCAGCTTCTCCGGTAGCGCGGCGCGGTCGACTGTCTGCACCTGGGCCAGCCACTGCTGCTCGGGCTCACTCAGGGCAGCACGCAAGAAGCCGTCGTTGCCCTGCCAGGCCAGCAGGGCCAGGCGGCGCTCCATCTCGCCCTTGCCGGACTGCGCCAGGTGCTGGAACAGCAGGCGCTGGCGCAGCACGGTGTAGGTGGTTTCAGCCAGCGTATGGCGCTCACGTTGGCCCAGCGCGCGGTGGGTGCGAAAGAAGTCAGAGACGATGCGGTCGGCGGGGGTGTCGAACTGCAAGACTTTGTGCAGCAGATCAGTCGCGAGTTCGAGCAAGGCGTTGGGGTGCATTGCCCGATTATCCTTGGCGCCCATGAGCGACCACGATCTGCCTCCCCTGCCCAACACACCTTTGGGTCGATACCGCCACTACAAGGGCGGCGAGTACGAGGTGATCGGCGTCGCGCGGCACAGCGAAACGCTGGAGCCTCTGGTCGTCTATCGGCCGCTGTATAACCAAAGCGGCTTGTGGGTGCGGCCCCACGCGATGTTCTTCGAACGTCTCGTGGTGGGCGGGCGACTGCAGCCACGCTTCATCGCCATATGAAAGCCCTTGTCAACCAGATCAAAGCGCGGCCACACCTGCTGGCCTCTGCGGCAGTCGGCGCGGTCGTGGCGTGCTTCGCGCCCAGTGAGCAGACCGTGACGCGCCTGCTTTTAGGTTGGAATGCCGCCGTGTGGCTCTACTTGGCGCAGGCGTTCTGGGTGATGTCGCGCGGCGACCACCACCACCTGCGGCGCACCGCCATCGCCCAGGCCGAAGGTGCCGGTGCCGTGCTGGCGGCCGTGATCGCCGCGGTGATGGCGAGCATGGCAGCGATCGGGTTGGAGCTGGCGGGGGTCAAAGGAACGCCCGCCAGCCAGGCGTGGCCGCACATTGCTTTCACCCTGGCCACCGTGGCAGGAGCGTGGCTGTTGCTGCCCACGCTGTTTTCGCTCAGCTATGCCAGTCTTTTCTATCGAAGTCTCGACGGCCACGGCTTGCAATTTCCCGCCGAGCCCGACGCCCAACCACCCGACTACTGGGACTTTCTTTACTTCTCGTTCACCATCGCCGTGGCGTCGCAGACTGCCGACGTCGCCATCTGCAGCACCTCAATGCGCCGGTTGGTGCTGATGCAAGCGGTGCTGTCGTTCGCCTTCAACACGGCGATCCTGGCGCTCACCGTCAACATCGCGGCCAGCCTGGTCTGACTAAAGCAGCTGCGACTCGCCGTTGATGTGTGTGACCGCGCCGCGCTCTAGGCGCAGCAAGCCCTGCACGATCCAGCGCACGGCACGTGGATACATCACATGCTCGCGCGCCAGCACTCGCGCTGACAGCGTGGCTTCGCTGTCGCCTGGCAAAACCGCCACCACCGCCTGCGCAATGATGGGCCCGTGGTCGAGTTCGGCCGTCACGAAATGCACCGTGGCGCCGGCCAACTTGCAACCGGCCTCGATGGCACGGCGGTGCGTGTGCAGGCCCGTGAACGAAGGCAGCAACGACGGGTGCACATTCACCATGCGGCCTTCGAATTGCTTCACGAAGCCAGGCGTGAGGATGCGCATGAAGCCGGCCAGCACCAGCACGTCGGGCTTGAAACCGTGCAGCACGCGCGCCAGCTCGACATCGAAGGCCTCCCGGTCTGCAAACGCCTTGTGGTCGATCACTGCTGTGGCAATGCCACTCGCGCGAGCAAACTCCAAACCAGTGGCATCGGGTCGATTGGCAACCACGGCAGCAACCCGAGCGGGCCAGCCCTCAGCTGCGCAGGCCTGAACAATGGCCTCCATGTTGGAGCCACGCCCCGAGATCAGAATCACAATGTTTTTCACGGGCGGCAGTGTAGCGTTGAGCCTCCTACAATCCGCCTCTTTCCCTCGTGAAACGTCATGACTGAACGCGCGATTCAACGGGTCTTGACCGGCATCACCACCACCGGCACGCCCCACCTCGGCAACTACGTCGGCGCCATTCGCCCGGCCATCAAGGCCAGCCTGGAAGCCGGCGTCGAGAGCTTCTTCTTTCTCGCCGACTACCACGCGCTGATCAAGTGCGACGACCCCGCGCGCATCGAGCGCTCACGGCTGGAGATTGCCGCCACCTGGCTGGCCGCCGGCCTCGACACCGAGCGCGTCACCTTCTACCGCCAGAGCGACATCCCCGAAACGCCCGAGCTCACCTGGCTGCTCACCTGCGTCACCGCCAAGGGCCAGATGAACCGGGCCCATGCCTACAAGGCTGCGACCGATGCCAACACAGCCGCCGGCGAAGACATCGACGCCAACATCACCATGGGCCTGTACAGCTACCCCATCCTGATGGCCGCCGACATCGTGCTGTTCAACGCCCACCGCGTGCCCGTCGGGCGTGACCAGGTGCAGCACATCGAGATGGCGCGTGATATCGGCGCGCGCTTCAACCACTTGTTCGGTGGCGGCAAGGAATTCTTTGTGCTGCCCGAAGCCGTGATCGAGGAATCGGTCGCGACGTTGCCGGGACTCGATGGCCGCAAGATGTCGAAAAGCTACGACAACACCATCCCGCTGTTCGAAGGCGGCGCGAAACGGTTGA
>NZ_JBKJOQ010000028.1:0-15701 GCF_046595475.1 Rhizobacter sp. | reverse complement strand
GCGCACGGAAGTGACCAAGAAGGTGTGGGAGTACATCAAGAAGAATGACCTGCAAGACAAGGCGAAGCGCACGATGATCAATGCCGACGCCAAGTTGAAGGAAATCTTCAAGAAGGCTCAGGTCTCGATGTTCGAGATGACCAAGCTGATCAACGGTCATCTGAAGTAAATCGCGGCAACGCTGATTGAGAGAGCCGGTGCAGTGCACCGGCTTTTTTGTTTCCGGCCGGCGCTTTGCACCTTAACTTCGCTGCGCGAAGTCAGCCTGCAACGCAACGGCCGCCGGCCGTTGTCATCCCCTACGAGCCAGTTGCTGAGAGTGCTTGGCCCAGGCCGTCGAGGATGTGGGCGACGTTGATCGGCTTGGTCCAGTAGCCGTCGAAACCGGCCGCCATCGCCGCGTCTATCTGCGTCTGCATGGCATCGGCCGACAGTGCGATGCACTGCAAACGAGCGCCTTTGTCGTCGCTGCGCAAGGCCCGTATCAGCTCCAGCCCGCTCATGTCGGGCAGGTTCATGTCGATCAGCAGCAGGTCGTGCTGCCCATCGCGCGCGGCCGCCAGGCCCGATTGGCCGTCGGTTGCGATCTGCAGCGCCCATTGCGGGCGTGACTTGAACACTTCTTGCATTAGCAGCACGTTGAGCGGCTCATCTTCGATGTAGAGCACTTGGCGGCGCGCTGAAGGTGGCTGTGTTTGTGCCGGTTCGCCACGGCCACTGCCCAACACTGAGGCGGGTGGCGCCACGCCCGAGGGCAGCAGCAGCGTGAAGGTCGAGCCTTTGCCCGGCTCGCTGTGCACCCGCAGCTCGCCGTGCATCGAGGCGGCGAGCTCGCGCGCGATCACCAGCCCGAGCCCCGTGCCTTCCACGCGCCGGTGCTCGGCACCCAGGCGGTTGAACGGTTGGAACAGGTGCGATTGCTGGTCTTCACTCAAGCCTTCGCCTTCGTCGCTCACGGCCACCTGCATCTGCACTCCGCTGCGCGACAGCGACACCCTCACCGAGCCGGCCGGCCGGTTGTACTTGATGGCGTTGGACAGCAGGTTGAGCAGCACCTGCTCCACCGCGCGAGCATCAGCCTGTGCCCAGTACGCGCGCTTGGACGGCGCCACCAGGCGCACGCCGGCACTGTCGGCCAGCGGCTGGATCAGCGAGAAGCAGGTCTGCAGCGTGGCGGTCAGGTTGACCGGTGTGCGCTGCAGCGAGAAGTCTTCTTGCTCGATGCGCGCCAGGTTGAGCATGTCGTTGATCAGCTCCAGCAGATGGCGCCCCGCGCGCAGCACGCTGTCGAGCCGCCGCGCCTGGTCGGCGGCCAGCGGGTGCACACGGTCGATGGCCATCAGCTGTGCGAAGCCCAAGATGCCGTTGAGCGGCGTGCGCAGCTCGTGGCTCACGCGCGAGAGAAACTCGCTCTTGGCGCGGCTGGCGCGCTCGGCGGCCTCTTTCTCGCTGCGCAGCTGCTCATGCGCGGCCTGCTGAGTCACGTCGCGGCAGGTGCCCACCAGGCCGCTCACGCGGTGCCCGTCGCCATGTGTGCAGCGCGCCAAAATTTCCAGCGTGGCTTCGCTGCCATCGGCCCGCTGCATGCGGTAGCGCGTTTCGAGCATGCCGCCGGTGTCCAGCGTCTGGTCGACGCGTGCCTGCACGGTGTAGCGGTCGTCGGGGTGGATGCTCGCCAGCCAGTCGCTGAGCGTGTACGAGGTCTGTGGAAACTTCAGGCCGTGGTTGGCGCAGGCGCGAGCGTCCAAGCTCAGTTGCCCGCTGCCGAGGTCGAACTCGGCGATGCCAATGCCGGCGGCTTCAGCGGCCAGGCTCCAGCGTTCTTCGCTGCTGCGCAGGGCGAGCTCGATCTCTTTGCGCGCCGTCACGTCAGACGAGAAACCATGCCACAGCGTGCCGCCGGCCGGGTGGCGCTCGGGTACGGCGCGTGTTTCGATCCAGCGCACGGCCCCCGCGCGGATGATGCGGAACTCACGCTGCCATGGCACCAGAGTACGCGACGCTGCGACCAGGCTGGGCATGTAGTCGGGCAGGTCGTCGGGGTGCAGCAAGCGGCAAATCACATCACCGTCACCGTCACCGCCGCTGTCATTGCGCGGTGGTTCGGCGCCAAACAGCTCGCGTGAGGCGTCGCTGGCATAGGTGTAGCTGGTGCTCCCGTCAGGGTGCAGCCACAGCTGGAAGATCACGCCGGGCACTTGCGACGACAGCTTGCGCAGCAGCTCGGCCTGGCCATGCGTGCGGCGCTCACCGGCAATGTGCGCCGTCACGTCGCGCGCCGTGCCGCGGTAGCCGCAGAACTGCCCCTGCGCATCAAACACCGGCACTGCGCTGCGCGACACCTGCAGCGTGCCGCGCGGTGTGGGCTTGTCGGTGATCACGCGGGTGACCGGCTGGTGCCGCTTCAGCAAGACATGCAGGCTGCGTTGGCCGCCGAGCGCTTGGCCCAGGCCGTCGAGCAGGGGTGAGTCTGCAAGCAGCTGGCCTTTCATCGAACCCGGCGGCAGACCCGTCACCGCTTCGAAGGTGGCCGAGACCCAGGTGTAGCGCAGCTGGGCGTCGGTCTCCCACATCCAGTCGCCCGAGGCGCGCGCAAAGTCGAGCAGGCGTGCACGCTCTTCATCTGCGGGCGGCGGGCTGCGGCGGCTGGCGAGCAGGTCACTCGCCATGCGCGCGAGGCGGCGCAGGCCGTCGCGCTGCTCCGTGCTCAGCGTGCGCGGCTGCGGGCTGATCACGCACAGCGCCCCGAGCTTGGCGCCGTCCACCCACAGCGGCTCGCCGGCGTAGGCACGAATGTGTGGCACGCCCGTGACGAAAGGGTTGTGGGCGAAGCGCGGGTCGCGCGAGGCGTCGCTCACCTCGAACAGGCCCGCACTGACCAGCACGTGGTTGCAAAACGAAATGGCCCGCGGGATCTCGCGCACCGGAAGGTCGTCCCAGCCGTGCACTGACTTGAACCATTCGCGGCCCGAGTCGATCAAGCTGATGACGGCGATGGAGCAACCCGTCAGCAGCGCCGCGCATTGCGCGATGGTGTCGAAGCTCTCTTCGGGTGCGGTGTCGAGGATGCCCGTTGCGTGCAGCGTTGCCAGCCGGTGTGATTCGTCAGCTGGCAGTGGCGCAGGCGGCATGGGTGCGTCGCGGGGTGAGGCGGAGCTCAGTGGTCGGGCTGGCGGAATGTAGTGCAAGCGCAGGCGCCTTGCCAGTAGGTGAACTTCGCATGATTCATGCCGCGTTGCAGCACGGCAAGGTGCCGTTCAGCGCAGCAGCGGCTTCAGGTAGTGCCCGGTGTAGCTCGAAGGGTTGGCCGCCACGTCTTCGGGCGTGCCCACGGCCACCACGGTGCCGCCGCCCGCACCACCTTCGGGGCCCATGTCGATCAACCAGTCGGCGGTCTTGATGACGTCGAGGTTGTGCTCGATCACCACGATGGTGTTGCCGGCGTCACGCAATTGGTGCAGCACGCTCAGCAAGAGGTCGATGTCGGCGAAGTGCAGGCCGGTGGTGGGTTCGTCCAGTATGTACAGCGTGCTGCCGGTGTCGCGTTTGCTCAGCTCGAGCGCGAGCTTCACGCGTTGCGCTTCGCCGCCCGACAGCGTGGTCGCGCTCTGGCCGAGGCGTATGTAGCCCAGACCCACATCGAGCAGGGTCTGCAGCTTGCGGGCGATGTTGGGCACGGCGTTGAAGTAGCCATGCGCGTCTTCCACTGTCAGGTTGAGTACCTCGGTGATGTTCTTGCCTTTGTACTGAACCTCTAACGTCTCGCGGTTGTAGCGCCTGCTGTGGCAAACGTCGCAGGGCACGTACACGTCGGGCAGGAAGTGCATCTCAACTTTGATCACCCCATCGCCCTGGCAGGCTTCGCAGCGCCCGCCCGCCACGTTGAAGCTGAAGCGACCCGGGCCGTAGCCGCGCTCGCGGGCGGTGGGCACTTCGGCAAACAGCTCGCGTATGGGCGTGAAGAGGCCGGTGTAGGTGGCCGGGTTGCTGCGCGGCGTGCGGCCGATGGGGCTCTGGTCGACGCTGATGACCTTGTCGAACACATCGAGCCCTTCGATCGCGTCGTGCGGCTCGGGCTCGGCGTGGCTTCCGTACAGCTTGCGCGCCACGGCGGCGTACAGCGTGTCGTTGACCAGCGTCGACTTGCCTGAACCCGACACGCCGGTCACGCAGGTGAACAGGCCCACCGGGATCTCCGCCGTCACGCCCTTCAGGTTGTTGCCGCGTGCGTTGACGATGCGCAGGCTGTGCGGCGCTTCTTGATCGGCGAGGCGGTGGCGCCGCGCAGGCACCGCGATCTTCAGCACCTGCGACATGTAGCGCCCGGTGAGCGACTCGGGGTTGTTGGCCACGTCTTGCGGCGTGCCTTGCGCAATCACCCGCCCGCCGTGCACGCCGGCACCGGGCCCCATGTCGATCACGTGGTCGGCGGCGCGTATGGCGTCTTCGTCATGCTCGACCACCAGCACGCTGTTGCCGATGTCGCGCAGGTGGCGCAGTGTGCCGATCAGGCGGTCGTTGTCGCGCTGGTGCAGGCCGATGCTGGGCTCGTCGAGCACGTACATCACACCGGTCAGGCCCGAGCCGATTTGCGAGGCGAGGCGTATGCGCTGCGACTCGCCGCCGCTCAGCGAGTCGGCGTTGCGGTCTAGGCTCAGGTAATTGAGCCCCACGTCGTTCAAGAACTTGAGCCGCGAACGAATTTCGCGCACCACCTTGTCGGCGATCTCGGCCTTGGCGCCCTTGAGCTGCAGCGACTCGAAGTAGGCCAGGCACTCGCGCAGCGTGAAGTGCTCGACGCGGTAGATAGGCTCGCCCTGCTCGTCATCATCGCCTTGCAGGAACACATTGCGCGCTTCGGTGCGCAGCCGCGTGCCACCGCAATCGGGGCAGGGCCGCGCGGCTTGGTAGCGCGACAGGTCTTCTCGCACCGCCGCTGAGTCGGTCTCTTTATAGCGGCGCTGCAAGGTGGGGATGATCCCTTCGAAGGGGTGCTTGCGCCTCACGCTGCGCGTCTTGCCCGCGGCGCCTTCGGCTTCGTATGTGAAGCTCACTTCTTCAGTGCCCGAGCCGTAGAGCAGTACCTCGCGTGCTTTCTTCGGCAGGTCTTCGAAGGGCGTGTCGATGTTGAAGCGGTAGTGCTTGGCCACGCTCTCCAGCAGCGAGAAGGTGTAGCCGTTGCGGCGGTCCCAGCCCTTCACCGCGCCGCTTGCCAGGCTGAGCGTAGGGAAGGCCACCACGCGCTCGGCGTCGAAGGCCGTCACCTGGCCCAGGCCGTCGCAGCTGGGGCAGGCGCCCACCGGCGAGTTGAAGGAGAAGAGGCGCGGCTCCAGCTCGCTTAGAGAGTAGCTGCAGATGGGGCAGGCGAACTTGCTGCTGAACAGGTGCTCGCGGCCAGAGTCCATCTCCAGCGCCATCGCGCGGCCTTCGGCGATGCGCATCGCGGCTTCGAAGCTTTCGGCCAGGCGCTGTTGCAAACCGGGCTGCACCTTCACGCGGTCGATCACCACATCGATGTCGTGCTTCTCGGCCTTCTTCAGCTTGGGCACGTCGGCCGCTTCATAGGCCGTGCCATCCACGCGAAAGCGGATGTAGCCCTGCGCCTGCATGTCGGCGAACAGCTCGGCAAACTCACCCTTGCGGTCGCGCACCACCGGCGCGAGCACCATCAGCTTGGTGTCTTGCGGCAGCGCCAGTGCGGCATCGACCATCTGGCTCACGCTTTGCGCCTGCAGCGGCCGCTTGTGCTCGGGGCAGAAGGGCGTGCCGGCGCGCGCATACAAGAGGCGCAGGTAGTCGTGGATCTCGGTCACGGTGCCCACCGTGGAGCGCGGGTTGTGCGAGGTGGCCTTCTGCTCGATGCTGATGGCAGGGCTCAGGCCCTCGATCACATCCACGTCGGGCTTGTCCATCAGCTGCAGGAACTGGCGCGCGTAGGCGCTCAGACTCTCCACATAACGGCGCTGGCCTTCGGCGTACAGCGTGTCGAAGGCCAAGCTCGATTTGCCCGAACCGCTCAAGCCGGTGATGACCACCAGCTTGTTGCGCGGGATGTCGAGGTCGATGTTCTTGAGGTTGTGCGTTCGTGCACCCCGTACGCGGATCATTGGGGCTTCGATTGAAGCCTCGGGCGTCTTGGGTTTGGCGGGGGTGCGGGGCGGCATGAATGCTGGGGGCGAAACCGATCATGATAGCGACGCACGGGTGCTCGCCTGCTGACATCCACCGCCATGCCGCACGGGTACAGGCACCAAAAAAAAGGGCGAGCCCGTCGGGCTCGCCCTCGTGCCGGTGTGGCACCGGCCGCGAGACGTGGTGTCGTCAGTTGCAGTAGGTGACGGCTCCGCCGTTCTGGTTCGGGTTGACAGGCTCAGTGGCCGACCAGGTGTTCACCGGCGTGATCGTCACAGCGCATAGGCTGTCGACCACGATGTCGAACGCATGCCAGTTGGTGAGCGCGCCTTCGCCAGCCCCGGGCGTGAAGACGCTCGTGTTGCCGTTGTACGTGACCTCGACTTTCACCGGCGACGCTGTAATGCCCGGGTTGAAGGTGTTGGAGAAGTTTTTGAGGAAGTAGCGGTACGTGCCGCGCGCCGGACGACGGATGGTGACGATCTCCGGGCCGAACGAAGTGACATCGTCGATGTCGAGGTTGGCATACGGCGCGGCGGTCAGCGAGCCCTTGTTGAGGTAATAGATGTGCGTGCCCTGCGGAGTGAGCAGGTGCGAGTCGACGTCTGAAGGCAGCTGGCCCCAGCTCAGT
The DNA here is from genome assembly GCF_046595475.1 of Rhizobacter sp. Classification (GTDB taxonomy): domain Bacteria; phylum Pseudomonadota; class Gammaproteobacteria; order Burkholderiales; family Burkholderiaceae_C; genus Rhizobacter. The sequence goes on along the minus strand of NZ_JBKJOQ010000028.1, from coordinate 8,938 downwards.
TTGATACCGATCGCCCCTTCGGCAAAGATCAGGCAGGTTGAGCCAAGCGCCACGTTGTTCGAGGCGGTGGTGACCGCGCGGGCATTCGACAGCAGCGAGGCCGACCGGGCACTCAGCACCGCCGTGGCGTCGCGCCGCATTGGCACGGAAAAGTTGCCGGAGCGGTCGGTGAGTGCGTTGCTCGTGCCCGAGTACGTCACGCCGTCGATCTCGACGCGCGCCCGTGCCACGCGGCGCCCGGCAGCGTCTTGCACGCAGCCGGTCACCTGCACGGTGCTGATCATGTCGTCGGCGGTCCAGGTCGTGAAGTGGGTGACCGTGCCTTCGTAATACTGGTTCGGGGCGGTGCCGGCGAGCGTGGCCGTGCCGTCGCGTTCCCACAGTCCCGTGCTCTCATTGAACCCGTACAACGGAATGGTCGTCGGCAGCGTGCTCGCGCGTGTCGCGGCCGGGATGCGGATGGTGGCGCTCTGGCCCGTGGCGAGGTTGTAAGAGCCTCCGGCCGCGTCGGTCAGTACCACCGACAGGGCACCGAAGCTTTCGAGCCAGGCCGCGGCGCCGCTGTTGGTGGTGCGGTAGTCGCCCGTCACGAGGTTCGGGTCTTGGGCTGGGTTGATGGGGGTGATCTGCACCAGCACCGGCTGCGTGGGCGCTGCGCCGGCGGCTGTGACGACGGCGCCGGCAGGGAAGGTCACCTGCGCAGGGGAGCCGGGCACGGTCGCGGTGCCGCCCGCGGCAGCATTGAGGCTCACCGTGGCAGCCACTGGCACGAGCTGAGTCGGTACCGTGGTGATGATGCCCCCGGTCACGGAGGCGATGCGCACGGTCGGCGCATAGCCCGCGGCGGTGATCGCAACCGAGAGTCGATCGATCTGGGTCAGGTCGGCAAACGCGAACGAACCGTCGGTGCCTGTGGTCATCGGGGCGCCGTCGACCGCGACAGTGGTGCCAGCCACGGGCTGGCCATCGCTGGCCGACAGCACGCGACCCGTGACGCTGCCCGGTTGCGTCGCTTGTGGCCCCGCCGGGGTGTACGGCCGGCCGGTTTGGTCATCACTGCCGCCGCACGCGGCCATGACCACCGCGAGGGCGAATGCGGCGAGGGTGGGGAGATGGAAATGTGCGCGCGTGGTTGCGGCAGTAGAGCGAGCGTTGTTCAAGAAGCCTCCAATGGCGATGCGATCAAACACGGCCACGGCCCGCGGCCGAGACGGCGCCGCAAGGACATGGGAAAACGGTGTCTAGACGCACCCGCCTGGCGACGACGGGCACCATGGGGCGAACGTGTTCCCTCTCGGGCGAAGGCGCTTTGTGCCTTCCCTCCGCGTGAACCACTGCTTGTTCCCCCCCGGCGCTTGTCTGGCGCTTTGCGACCCGTCTTGTGAGCGGGGTGTGCATTTGACAACCTGCAATGTAGCCAAGCCTCTTTAAACGGCTTTGACCATTTGAGGGAACGATTTCACGAACCAGCCGTAATCGCCATCAGGGAGCGTTCGCCTCCAGCACGCTCAGGCTCGCCGGCGGCAGTGTCACCAGTTGCCAGCGGTCGTGCGCGCGCTGCCACAACACACCGCTTTCAACGAGCCGGAAGCCGTGCTGCAGGTGGCCGTCGCGAAGCAGGAGGATCTCGCGGCTGGCGCGCAGCATGCTCGCATCCACCGGCTGCCAGCGGTCGCCCGCGCTGACATCCAGCTGGGCCAGCCAGCTGCTCACCGCGTCGTTCATGGCTTGCGGGGGAGCGCCATCACGTTGCCAGGCCCAGCGTGTGGGCTCGGCAGCGATGGCGCTGCGCAGTTGGGCGAGCGTGGGCGCGGTCTCTGCGAAGCTCTGGCGCAGCTCGTCGAGGGGGGCGGGAATGCTGGCCTTGTTGGGGGTCGCGTCAGGGGCCGGTGCCAGGGCGCGCTGGCGCTTGGGCTCGTCGGCCGACCGCGACTTGGCCAGGTTGCCCGCTGCACCCGCAGCCGCAACCGTACCCGCACCCTCGCTGGCGATGTCGGCGCTGGCCACGCTGGGCATGGGCCGCGGCGCCGGCGAGGTGGGCGCCGCCGCGGCCGCTTCTTCGCGCGCCGCTGACGGGGTGTTCGCGCGCTGCTCGGCGGCGGCAGGCTTGGCGGCTTGCGCGGCATATTCCTTCTTGTCGGCCTTGAGGGCTGCCGTGTCGGCTGCAGGCGCGGCTTTGCGCAAGGCCGCGGGCGGTGCCGCCGGCGGTGCAATGGCACGTTCGGCTTCGGCGGCCGGGGCTTGCACCGGCGCCATGGCGACTGCAGGGGGCGGCGCTGCAGCTGGCACTGCAGCCGTGGCGGGTACGGGCCGGCGCGGCATCGCCTCGTCCATAGGCTGGTCCCACCACATCATGCCCACCAGGGTCGCCGCCATCACACCCGCGAAGCCGGTGGCCACGGCGGGGCGGGCGAGCCAGCCCCACAGCGCACGCAAGCCTGTGGGTTTCGGCCGGACGGGGGTGGACGCGTCGCGCGCCTTGGCATGCGCCTCGCTCAAGATCAAGGCACTCAACGCAGCCGGCGGTTGCACCCGCGCATCAGGCGCGTGCCGAAGGGCCTCGCGCAGATGGGCGTCGCGCGCCTGTTCTTCGGTCACGGCGCATTCCCGTGGAGCGGTGCGAGGTAAGCCCCCATGCAGGTGCGCAGCTTGCTCATGGCATAGCGCAACCGCGTCTTCGCGGTTTCGAAACCGACCTCCAGCGCACGCGCGACCTCAGCAAGCGGCAGCTCGTCTTCGTGGTGCAGCAAGAAGGCGCTGCGCTGTGCGAGCGGCAGCTCGTCCAGGCAGCCCAGCAGCCGCTCGCCGGCGCGGCGCCAGAAGGCGAGCTCATCGCTGTGCGGCGTGGTGCTCGCAGGCGCAGGCCATTGCTGCCAGGCGGCGCCGCCGCCGTCGGGCTCCCATGGCGATTCGTCTTCTGTTGCAAGCGACACCTCACGGCCACTGCGCCGCCAGATGTCGATCACGCGATGGTTGGCCAGCGTGTACAGCCAGGTGCGAAAGCTCGCGCCCTGCGGCTGCCATTGCTGGCGCGCGTTGACCACGCGCAGCCAGGTGTCTTGAAAAATCTCGTCGGCCTGCGCGGCAAGTGCAGGGCCAAGCAAGCGACGGATGAAACGGTACAGCCCGGCCTGGTGGCGCGCATACAGGCGCTCGAACGCAGGCGCATCGCCGCGCGCATAGGCGGTCATCAGTGCGTCGTCGGTGGGTTCGGGCGCCGTGCTCATCGGGTGGGAAGTCTGCCTCACTGACGGTTGATACGGCCAGGGTCGGGCGATGGGGTGATTTTGCGGCGAAGTTTTCTTTTCGCTCTGCATTCACCCCGTTCGCCAGCGTGCCGCGTGTCATGCCAGGTGACCTCAACACTTACGGAGACTTCCATGAGCATGACCCCACCCCCGCGTCGCGCCGTGTTACCGGCACTCGTCATCAGCCTCTTGCTGGCCGCTTGCGCTGCCAACTCGGCAGAGCGCGAGATGTGGCCGCCGGCCTGGCAAGACGCGCCGCAGGGCGGCGCCATCGACTTCACGCCCCCAGCCTTCGACGCGCCTTCGGCCACGCACTGCCACCGCCTGCCTTCCATGCGCGAAGTGCCTGGTGGTGGTGCGCAGCAGGGCGCGGGCTGGCGACGTGGCCGCGAGGGGGAGTCGTCCCGCGATGAGCTGGCTTCATCGATCAAGCGGCGTGACGCAGTGGGCGCCGCGGCTGCGGGCAAGGCCGAATCCCGCCTGCCCGAGAGCGCGCCGCCGGCCCGTTCGTCAGCTGATGCTGGCGGCAGTGCCTTCACCCCGCCACCCTGGCCACCCAGCGAGCCGCAGCCCGTGCAACGCCCGCAGCGTGACGCCACGGTCACCGCCGGCATGGTCGACGACAACGCCGACTTCGGCGAGTACCTCGCCTACCGCCAGCGCAACGCCCATCTGCCCGTGCGCGAGCGCGACATCAGCGAGCGCTACCTGCTTGAAGTGACCGATGCACGCGGCAACCCGGTGCACGACGCCGAAGTGGCCGTGCAGCGCCCCGGCGTGGCCCAGCCGGTGATGTGGGCCCGCACCGACACCGCCGGGCGCGTGTGGCTGCACCCACGCGCCTTCATGGAGAGCGGCGGCTACGGCGAAGAGCGCACGCTCGGTGTGGCCGTGCGCAAAGGAGGCGTGCAAAGCCGCGCGGTGTTGATGCGCGGTCAATCTCAATCGGTGCAGGTGCGCCTGGGCGCCAACGTCAACGCACCCATGAGGCTAGACCTGGTGTTCCTGATCGACGCCACCGGCTCCATGGGCGACGAGATCGCCAAGCTCAAGCACTCGATGCGCGCCATGGCGCAGCAGATCTCGCAGCTGCCCGGCCAGCCCGACATCTGCTATGGCCTGGTGGCCTACCGCGACCGCGGTGATGCATTCATCACCCGCACCCACGACTTCACCGACGACCTGGGCGCCTTCCAGCAGCAGCTCGCCAACGTGCAGGCGCACGGGGGTGGCGACACGCCCGAGGCGCTGAACGAAGCGCTGCATGAGGTGGTGCACGGCATGAGCTGGCGCCAGCAGGCCGCGCGCATGGTGGTGCTGGTGGCCGATGCCCCGCCTCACCTCGACTACGGTGGCCCGCAATACGACCGCGACATGCAGGCCGCGCTGTCCAAGGGCATCAAGCTCTTCGCTGTGGGCGCGAGCGGCCTGGACCCGGTGGGCGAGTACATCTACCGCCAGATGGCGCAGTACACCGCGGGGCGTTTTGTCTTCCTCACCTACCGCGACGCGAGCAACCCCGGCAGCGGCCCTGGCTCGCAGACGGTTCACGACGTGAAACAGTATTCGGTGCAGACGCTGGACAAGCTGGTGGTGCGGCTGGTCAGCGAAGAGCTGGCGCGGCTCAAGCGAAGCTGAGACTCAGTTGACTCAGTTCAGATGAGGCCAGACCGCAGCTTGCGCAAACGACTCGCCGCTGAAGCTCTTCAGTACTCCACCATCAAGTGCAGCACGTGGGACCCGATGCGCTTTTCCACCCGCGGGATGTAGGCGACGCGCGGTGTGACGCCGCGGTAGGTGAAGAGCGACAGCGAAGGCACCAGCAGCGGCTGCACCTTGTGGAAGTAGCCGGTGACGCCCGCTGTGGTCACGTCGAGTGCGCCGAACTTCCAGGTGTAGCCGGCGTACACGCTGTTGTTGCGCAGCGAGTTGCGATACGCACCGACCGTCCAGCCCTCATCGGTGCGGTAGTACATGCCGGGGTTCGAGTTGTTGTAGTTCTTGGCCGGCATGTGGTGGCTGCCGATGTGCAGGCCTATCGTGTCGGCCATGGCGCACGGCGCCAGTGTCATGGCGGCGACTGCGAAGGCGGCGAGACGAAGAAGGCTAAGCATGGGCGGCTTTCGAAAGACAAGTGCTTGCTTGTCTTTTCGAACCGCGCCACCCATCGCTGTAGCCTTTGTTGCACTGCGACTACGGTGCCCTGTGCATAACTCACGGCACTACTTGACAGCTCTGGCCCTGCTTACTTCTGAAGGGAGAAGCGCGTACCTCCGTCCGTATACTTCGGCTCACAAACGAGTACGAACAGAGAGTGCCGGGGATGGTCAGGAAGCGCGAGAAGAGTGAGCAAACGCTCGCAGCCATTGTGGCTGCCGGCATGGACATCGCGGTCAACCAAGGTCTGCAAAAACTCACCCTCAATTCCATTGCCCAAAAATTGGGCATCAGCAAGAGCGGTGTCTTTGTGCGCGTGGGCTCGCTCGAGAGCCTGCAGATCTTGGTGCTTGACGAGTACGAGCGCATTTTTGCGCTCACCGTTTTCATGCCCACGCTGTCTGAGCCCGCAGGCTTGCCGCGGCTCAACGCCATCATCCACCGCTGGGTGCACCACGGCAACGAGCTCACCGCGCTGATCGCCTCGCACTACGCCGTCAACACCTTCGACGACGACCCCGACGCCCACCCCGACGTGCTGCGCACCCGGCTCGTCAACGGCATGATGGCTTGGCGCCAGACGCTGGAGCGCACCGCCAAGCAGGCCCTGGATCGCGGCCACCTGCGCGCCGATACCGACCCCGAGCAGCTGGTGTTCGAGATCTTCGCGCTGCTCTCCGGCTTCCTGTACGACGCCCACGTCAAGCGCGACCCCAAGTGTTTCGAGCGCGTGATGTCGGCCTATGCGCGGCTGATGTCGACCTACCGCAACTTCGCGGGTTGAGCCACCGGCGTCGCTGAGCCCGCAAGCTCAGGCCGCTTCCTCGGCCAGGGCCGGCACAGCGAAGATGAAGCTCAGGTCGATGCTGCCGTCGGGGCCATGGTCGATGGTGACGGTGGCCATGCCACCCGCCACCGTGAGGTCAAGGCGGTCATGCGGCAGGCTCATGCGCCAGCTGCCCTGCGTGGCCACGCCGTTCGCGTCATAGATGGCGGTGCCCTGGGTGGCGATGGTGGCCGACCAGCTGTTGTGGGGCCAGCCCACCGTGATGGTGAGGCTGCCGCTGCTGGTGCTGTTGCCGGGCACACCTCCGATGGTGCTCGTCGTCTGGGTGAGGTCTACATCGCTCAGCGTGAGGCTGCTCAGCCGCGCGTTGTGCAGGCTGGTGAGCGCGATCTGCGGCGACACCCAGCGGTGGGTGGTGATCACGGTGGCACCCTGTGTGGCCACCGATTGCGTGAGGGTGGAGCTGCCGTCCAGCGTGAGCGTGCGATGCGGCCGCGCGACCACAATGCCTTGCGTGCTGGTCTGCACGGTCAGCTCGCTCGCTGAAGCGCGGATGACCTCCAGGCTCATCAGGCCATTCACGCTGTCGGAGCCGGCTGACACACGGCAGTTGCTGAACAAGATGCTGTAGCGCTCGCCAGCATCGAGCACGCCATTGGTCAGGCTTGCCAACGAGCCGCTGCTGACGGTGAACACGGCCGTGCCGCCACCGCCGCAGGCCACCGTCACGCTGGCCTGGCCACTGGCCACAACAGCTTGCGCGGTGCGCAGTACCGACACATTGGCGTCGGCCGAGTCTTGCCCGAGCACCAGGGTGTTGGCGCTGACCGACTGCGCCGTTTCCTGCCCGACCGGGGTTTGCGCGTTGCCCGAGCTGTCGTTGCCGGTACCACCACCGCAGCCGGCCAACAGGGCGAGGGTGCACAGGGCAATGCGTGCGGTTGAATGTGTCATGAGAGGCCTCCGGCAGCAACAGGCCCCAAGCTTATGGAATCCCGCGACAGACTGGCGGCAATGCCCATGTGCCCCGTGTACCCATCAGGCCGATTCGAGCACCCGCAGAATCTCGCGCCCGTAGGCTTCGAGCTTCTTTGCCCCCACGCCGCTGATCTCTGACAAATCGTCTAGCGATGACGGCTGCGCCCGCGCCATCTCGGCCAGCGTGGCGTCGTGAAAGATCACGTAGGCCGGCAGGCCGTGTTCCTTGGCGACCTCGGCGCGCCAGGCCTTGAGCGCGCTGAAGCGCTCGGTGGCCTGGTCGTCAAGTGCGATGGGCGGCGGCTTGTCTTTGCTGCGCACCATCTTGCCGGTCTTGCCGCCGCTCTTGCCGCGCTTGGGCGTGTCGCTCTGCTGGCGCAGCAGCAGGGTGATGCCGCCGCGCAGCACGTCGCGTGCAGTGGGCGTGAGCTCCAGCGTGTTGTATTCGCCTTCGGTGCGCAGGTGGCCCAGCGCGATGAGCTGGCGCAGCACGGCGCGCCATTGCGCCTCACTCACGTCGGCACCTATGCCGAAGGTCGAGAGGCTTTGGTGCCGGTACTGCTCCACCTTGTCGGTGGCCTTGCCGCGCAGCACGTCCATCAGGTGCACGGCACCGAAGCGCTGGCCGCCGTTCTGGTGAAAGCGGTAGACACAGCTCAGCGCCTTGCGCACGGCCTCGGTGGCGTCCCACGTGGCCGGTGGGTTCAAGCAGTTGTCGCAGTTTCCGCACGGGGTGCTGCTCTCGCCGAAGTACGAGAGCAGCCGCACGCGCCGGCAGTCGTGTGCCTCTGCCAGCGCCAGCAGCGCTTCGAGCTTGCCGACCTGGCCGCGCTTGAATTCTTCGCCTGCGGGGCTGTCGTCGATCATGCGACGCTGGTTCACCACGTCGGCCAGGCCGTAGGCCATCCACGCGTCGGCGGGCAGACCGTCGCGGCCGCCGCGGCCCGTCTCTTGGTAGTAGCTCTCGATGTTTTTGGGCAGGTCGAGGTGGGCCACGAAGCGCACGTCGGGCTTGTCTATGCCCATGCCGAAGGCGATGGTCGCCACCATCACGATGCTGTCTTCGCGCAAGAACTTGTCTTGGTGGCGGCGCCGCACGTCGGCGTCTAGCCCCGCGTGGTACGGCAGTGCATTGATGCCCTCCCGCTTGAGCCACTCAGCGGTCTCTTCCACCTTCTTGCGCGACTGGCAGTAGACGATGCCCGCGTCGCCCTCGTGCTCGTCGTTGATGAAGCGCAGCAGCTGGGCGCGCGCGTCGTCTTTCTCGACGATGCTGTAGCGGATGTTCGGCCGGTCGAAGCTGCTGATGAAGACACGCGCCTTCTGCAGCTGCAGCCGCTCGATGATGTCGGCGCGCGTGAGGTCGTCGGCCGTCGCGGTGAGCGCGATACGCGGCACATTGGCATAGCGCTCGTGCAGCACGTTGAGCGACAGATAGTCTTCGCGAAAGTCATGCCCCCACTGGCTCACGCAATGCGCCTCGTCTATGGCGAAGAGGCTCAGCAGGCCGCGCTCATAGAGCGAATCAAGTTGCGCCAGAAAGCGCGGCGTGGTCACACGCTCGGGCGCGGCGTAGAGCAGCACCAGGCGGCCGCTCATCATCTCGCGTTCGATCTTCTGCGTTTCTTCCAGCGTGAGCGTGGAGTTGAGATACGAGGCGTGCACGCCCGCCTCTTCCAACGCACCCACCTGGTCGTGCATCAGCGCGATCAACGGGCTCACCACCACCGTCACGCCTTGGCCGGCGCGGTGCCGCGCGATGGCCGGC
>NZ_JBKJOQ010000129.1:0-42352 GCF_046595475.1 Rhizobacter sp. | reverse complement strand
TCGTGCAGGTCGTCGATGATCCCGCCGGTCAGCACGATGGCGATCGAGAGAGCCAACCCGAACCGCACCTCCTGCCCCCCGGCGGCGGCGATCCCGAGGTAGGCGGCCAGGAAAACGATTCCCATCACGATCCCGCCGATCACCGGGATCTCGCCCTCGTGGATCTTGCGGCCGTTGGCCACGTCCACGAGCCCCCAGGCGGGCGCGGCGCGCACGAGCGGCGGGATGGACACCACCGTCACCCCGAAAGCGGCCAGGAATCCGAGCGCTTCGGTCATGTAATCAATCGTGAGGAGCACTGCGGTTTGCGTTGACCCGGGCGGGCGCCAGCCGTTAGCATTGACGGGTTCTGGAGTCCCCCATGCCGTACCCCCGAAACCTGACCGCAAGAAAGCTCGCGCTGGCCGTTATCCTGGCCTGGCCGCCGGCCGCGTTTGCGTCGTTGGACCCGTTCGTGAACCTCTCGGGCGAGCCTCCCGTGCTGCAGGCCGGCGCCTCGGGCGCGAACCCGCGGATCGACAAGCTGCTCGGGCAGACGGACGACCTGTGGGAGCGGATCCGGCTGGGCTTTGCAATGCCCGGCCTCGTGGACCGCAAGCTCGTCGACCAGCAGGCGGCGTGGTATGCCGCGCGGCCCGAACTGGTGCAGGCGATCGTGGTGCGGGCGCGCCGGTACCTCCATTTCATCGTCGACCAGGTGGAGCAGCGCGGGCTGCCCACCGAGCTCGCGCTGCTGCCTTTCATCGAGAGTGCGTTCAACCCGCAGGCCATCTCGTCGGCCCAGGCGTCTGGCATGTGGCAGTTCATGCCCGCCACCGGCAAGCATTTCGAGCTGCGGCAAAACGTGTTTCGCGATGACCGGCGCGACGTGCTCGCCTCCACCCGCGCCGCGCTCGACTACCTGGGCAAGCTGCACGACATGTTCGGCGACTGGCACCTGGCGCTGGCCGCCTACAACTGGGGCGAAGGCAATGTGCAGCGCGCCATCGCACGCAACCGGCGCGCTCATCTGCCCACCGACTACCTCAGCCTGCGCATGCCCAACGAGACGGCCTACTACGTGCCCAAGCTGCAAGCGGTGAAAAACATCGTGATGCGCCCTGAGGCTTTCTCTATCGGGTTGCCCGCATTGGCCAACCACCCCTACTTCCTGAGCGTGCCCATCGAGCGCGACCTCGACGTGTCGGTAGCCATCCAGCTAGCCGGCGTCACGAGCGATGAATTCCACGTGCTCAACCCGCAAATGAACAAGCCGGTGATCCTGGCAGCCGGCACGCCGCAGTTGCTGCTGCCGTACGACAACGCCAGCCTCTTCTTGCGCAACGTCGCGGCTCACAGCGGCCCCTTTGCCACCTGGACGGCCTGGGTCGCGCCGCGCACGCTGAAACCCGGCGACGCCGCCAAAGAGGTCGGCATGACCGAGGCCGAGCTGCGCGAGGTCAACAAAATCCCGCCGCACATGCTGGTCAAGGCGGGCTCCACGCTGCTCGTGCCGCGTGCGCAGCACTTGCTGAAAGACGTGTCGCTGCATCTGGCCGACAACGCCGTCATGTCGCTTGCACCGGAAGCCTTGCCGCCGCGCAAGGTCACCCACCGGGCAGTGAAGGGCGACACTGTGGCCAGCGTGGCCAAGCGCTACCGCGTGGGCACAGCGCAGGTGGCGCAATGGAACAAGACCACCACCGGCGCTAGTTTTTCACCCGGCCAGGCCGTGGTGGTGTTCGTGCCGCAGCGTCAACCCAGCGTGCGCAGCAGCTCAAAAGGCAAGAAGCCGGCGGTCAAGCGTAAGAGCCGCCGCAGCAAGCGCTGATTCAGCGCCGGTCGCTCAGGGCGTGGGCAATGGTGCCCAGGTCCACGTATTCCAGCTCGCTGCCAATTGGCACGCCACGCGCCAGGCGCGTCACACGCTGTTGGCGGGCCTTCAGGGTCTCGACCAACACATGTGCGGTGGCTTCGCCTTCGGCGGTGAAGTTGGTCGCGACGATCACCTCTTCGACTGAACCGTCGGCTGCGCGGTCTAGCAGTTGCTGCAAGCCGATGTCATGCGCACCGATGCCGTCGAGCGGGCTCAGGTGGCCCATCAGCACGAAATAGAGGCCGCGGTAGCTGCCGGTGCGCTCCATCGCAGCCTGATCAGCAGGCGTTTCCACCACGCACAGCAGACGCTTGTCTCGGGTGTCGTCTAGGCAGGTGTGGCAAACGGGCGCTTCGGTAAAGGTATGGCAGCGCTCGCAGTGGCGGATGTTATCAACCGCACCTTGCAGCGACTGTGCAATGCGTCGGGCGCCTTCGCGATCGTGCTGCAGCAGGTGAAACGCCATGCGCTGCGCCGACTTCTGGCCCACGCCAGGCAAGCGGCGCAGGGCTTCGATCAGGCCATCGAGTGCGGGCTCAGCCAAGGACACCCTCTATCCCTTGCCCACTCTCCCTCCGGGAGAAGGAACCCTGAGCTGTGAGGGCTATGGTCATGAATTCAGAACGGAAACTTCATGCCGGGCGGCATGGGCATGCCGGCCGTCAGCTTGCCCATCTTCTCTTGCGACACCTCTTCAGCGCGGCGAATGCCGTCGTTGAAGGCGGCTGCCACCAGGTCTTCGAGCATGTCTTTGTCATCGGCCAGCAGGCTGGGGTCGATGGTCACGCGCTTCACGTCGTGCTTGCAGGTCATGGTCACCTTCACCAGGCCCGCACCCGACTGGCCTTCGACCTCGATGTGGGCCAGCTCTTCCTGCGCCTTCTTGAGGTTGTCTTGCATGGCCTGGGCCTGCTTCATCAGCCCGGCCAATTGGTTCTTCATCATGTGAACTTCTCCTGAATCAATGGGGTTTAACCGAGCCGGGCACGATGCGCGCGGTCTTGAACTGCTGCATCAAGGCCTGCACCAGTGGGTCGTTGTGAATGATCTGTTCGGCTTCGTTCTGGCGGCGTGCGCGCTCTACTGCAGCGCGCTGCGCAGGGGTGTCGCTGGCGACGCCGGGTTCCACTTGCAACTGCACCGAGTGCTTCAGCAAGTCGGACAGCGCGGCCTGCAGCTTGTCTCGCTGCACAGGCGCGCGCAGCGTTTCTCGCTCCACACGCAGCCGCCACACCGGCGGCTGCGCCTGATCTTCGATGGCCAAGCACTGCGCTTGCATGGCCAGCTCGCGCACCAGCGCGCCAATGGTGCCCGCCTCCACCATCTGCCCCACCACCCGCACCCAACGATCGCCCAACGGCGTGGGCGCAAAAATCGGCGCGGCCGCGGGTGCCAGCCGTTGCGGCTCGGGCTCGCGCGCTGCCATGGGGGCAGCAGGTTCTTCGTCTTCGTAGGGTGCGTCTAGCCAAGGGGGCGGCTCGCTGCTGGCCCGTGCCACAGCGGGCGGCGCCATGACGGCCGGGCGCGCTGCCGCCACAGGCGCAGCAAGTGGCTTGCTGATCGCAGGAACAGGCGCGGGAACCGCAACGGGGGGGGCAAGAGCCGACGCGGGGGCCGCAATGCCGGGCCGGGCCGCCGGCACCACGGCCTTGGGGGATGTGCCTGCACTGCCCGGCCTGAAGGCCAGCATGCGCAACAGCACCATCACGAGGCCGCTGTATTCGTCAGGTGCCAAGCCCAGCTCGGCGCGGCCATGCAGCACGATGCTGTAGAGAAACTGCGTCTCGTCGGGCGCGAGCAGGCCGGCAAGGCGCGCCGCCGTGGGGGCATCGGGGTCGCTCTCGTCGAGCGCATCGGGCACGGCTTGCAGCACGGCCATTTGCTGCAACAGCGCCGCCATTTCTTCTAGCGTGCCGGTCGCCGACAGGCCAAGGCTCCTCAAACCATCGACCGCAGCAATTACTTCGGCGCCCTGCCCTGCGGCCAGGGCTTCGACCAGACGCACCGCATGGCTGCGATCGACAGCGCCCAGCATCTGGCGCACGCCGGCTTCAGACAGCGTGCCGGCACCGAAGGCAATCGCCTGATCTGTGAGCGACAAGGCATCTCGCATCGAGCCGCGCGCCGCACGCGCCAACAAACGCAGCGCGCCGGGCTCGGCCTCGATGTTTTCGGCGGCCAGCACGGTGACCAGGTGCTCTTGCACCGTCTGTGGTGCCATTGGCCGCAGGTTGAACTGCAGACAACGTGAGAGCACCGTGGGCGGCACCTTCTGCGGGTCAGTCGTGGCCAGCACAAACTTCAAATAATCGGGCGGCTCTTCCAGTGTCTTGAGCATCGCGTTGAACGCGGTGTTCGACAGCATGTGCACTTCGTCGATGAGATAGACCTTGAAGCGGCCCACCACCGGCTTGTAGACGGCCTGGTCGAGCAGCTGCGAGATTTCTTCGACGCCGCGGTTGGAGGCTGCGTCTAGCTCTATGTAGTCAACGAAGCGGCCGCTGTCGATGTCGCGGCAGGCACTGCACACGCCACAGGGGTGAGCCGTGATGCCCCCATTGCCATCAGGCCCGGTGCAGTTGAGCGCCTTGGCCAGAATGCGTGAGACCGAGGTCTTGCCCACACCGCGCGTGCCGGTGAACAAATAGGCGTGGTGCAGGCGCCGTTGTGTGAGCGCGTTGGTGAGCGCCTTGACCACGTGCTCTTGGCCGACCAGCGCTTCAAAATCGCGCGAGCGGTACTTGCGGGCAAGGACGAGATAGGACATCGGGCCATTCTATAAGTCACGCCGAGGTGAGGGTGCTCGGCTGCCGGATAATCCCGCCTTTGCCAGCTCGCGCCTTCTCGATGAACCCCAAGCTCCCCCAGACCACCGACCACAGCACGCTCAGCTATGAGCAGGCTGGCGTCAACTACGACCTCATCGACCCGTTGAAGGTGGCGGCCCAGCGCGCGGCCAAAGCCACGGGCGGGCACCTCGCCGCGCATGGCTTCAGCGAGGTCGAAGCCTCGCGCGGCGAGTCGGCTTACGTGGTCGACGTGGGCCCCTTCTACATCGCCTCCATCGTCGAATGCCTGGGCTCCAAAGCCCTGGTCGCCGACGAGATGAAAGCCCTCACGGGCAAGAGCTACTACGACAGCATTGCGCAAGACACCATCGCCATGGCGATCAACGACCTGATCACGGTCGGGGCCACGCCGCTGGTGGTGCAGGCCTACTGGGCCGCGGGCGGCTCCGACTGGTTTTCGGACGCCCAACGAGCGCAAGCTCTCGTGGCCGGCTGGAAGCGCGCCTGCGACGTGTGCAGCGTGGCCTGGGGCGGTGGCGAAACGCCGGCGCTCGCCGGCATCGTGGCCGAGGGCCGCATCGATCTCGCGGCCAGTTGCACCGGCCTCATCAACCCGAAAGAGCGACTCTCGGTGGGCGACAAGCTCGCACCGGGCGACGCCATCGTGATGCTCGCATCGAGCGGCATTCACGCCAACGGCCTGAGCCTCGCGCGCAAGCTGGTCGAGCGGCTGCCTCAGGGCTATCTCACCGAAATTTCGCCAGGCCTGAGCTACGGCGAAGCGCTGCTCGCGCCCACTGTGCTCTATTCCCCGGTAACCGAGGCGCTCTACAAGGCCGGCATCACGCCGCACTACTGCGCCAACATCACCGGCCACGGCTGGCGCAAGCTGCTGCGCCACCCCGCCACGCACACTTACCGCATCCACTCGGTGCCCGAGGTGACGCCGGTGCTCAAGTTTATTCAGCAGCACGCCAAGCAAGACGACCAAGAGGCCTACAGCACGCTCAACATGGGCGCAGGGTTTGCGCTCTTCGTGAGGGCCGAAGACGCCGAGCGCACGGTGCAGGTGGCCGAGGCACAGGGCGTGAAGGCCTTGATCGCAGGCCGCGTGGAAGCCGGGCCCAAGAAGCTCATCATCGAGCCCATCCAGGTTGAGTTCGGGGACGACGCACTGCAATTGCGCTGAGTGCGAAAAGGTCATCAAGGCCTCCCCTACAATCCGCCCTGACGGGCCTCCCCGCATGGAAGCGCGCCCAAACGGGTCAGGTTGGGAACGAAGCAGCCCTAAGCGTTGCAACCAGTGCCGGGGGTAAGGCTCGTCACCCCAACACCACATCAGCAGGTCGGAGCAAGCCCGAAGCCGCCCGGCCCGCCGCGGCCGACAAGCCGCTGACCAGCGCACCCCACGCCACGTCAATCACCGTCAATCCAAGCGGCCAGTCTTTGAGAATGGCCAAATTGGTGAGGTCGTAGGTGGAATAGGCGAAGAGGCCGAACAGCGCCCCCATCACTGCCGCCCGCCACCAGGCCTCGCCCGCGCCCGGCATGGCGGCAAAGATCACGATGCCAACGGGGTACAGCAGGTAGAACAGGCCAGCAGCCCACAGGTTCGGCTTCGCGCTCATCAGGTGACCGATGCCTTGCTGATACCAGTCGCTGGCGATGCCGCGCAGCCAGAGCATGTCGAGTGCCACAAGCACCACGGCCACCGCCAAGTAACTTACCAAGTAGCGCTTCATGAGCCGCCCGCGTTGTCAGCCAAGCGCAAAGCATCGCACGTGCTCTGCGGCGGGCCCACGCATTAACGTAGACGCTTCCTCAGCCAGCCCATCCGGCGGCCTGCAGGCCGTGCCCGAGCGGGTAAGGTTGTCCAGCACGAGGCCATCGTCGTCAATCACTTCGGTCAGGTATCGGTGATCGACACCAAACAGCAGCGCGCGTTGCACCGTCTGATCCTGCAGAAGCACGAGGTACTTGGCCTTGTAGCTGCTGTCTTGCATCTGCTTTCTTGCCTTCACGTGCGCTCGCTTTTGTTGTTCTTCTGACGTTGGTAAGCCTCATCCATTGGCGCGCCCCGGTCAGTGTCGACCTTGCCCGATGCCAGATCGTCATGCGCCTGCTGAATGATCGGCCGCACACCGTCGGTTTGGCTGTCGGACGATTCATCGTGCTCATGAGGCAGCCGCGGGACCGGCTGCTTGTCGATGGACGTGCGCGTTTGCCCAGGTGGCTTGGTGCTCACCTGCTGACTCCGGGGTCTTCACCCTTGGAATGCGACTTGCCGATGTCTTCGGCCTGCTCCATTTCGCTGGCCTCGCGTGCGTTGCGCGGTTTGGCCTTGCGCGCGGCAGGCTCGACCTTGCCGGACTGCGCAAAACCGCCTGCAGCCTTGTCGAAACGGCGGGCTGCTTCGTAATCGCCCTCGCCTTGAACCTGGCTCTTGCGTATCGTTTCTCTCATGATCTTCTCCTGGTGGATTGAACGTGGGCGGAACGATAGGCTGAGCACTTCAGCCGGAACACAGGCGCGCTGCGCGCCTCTCGGTCAGATCAAGTGCCCGCAGCAGGTAGGAGCTTTCCGACCTCAGGGCGTCAGGGCGCAACGAGGCAAAAGCGACAAGAAGGCGCTCACAGCGGGCTCTCCTTCCAGGGCAGCCGGTCCACTGAAGGGTTCGAGCTCGGTGACCTCGCAGTAGCCGCTGCACCAGGCCGCCAGCTGACGCAATGCAATGGCAGAGGCCGCGTGCAGCACGCGCATGCCCACATGGCGCGTGTCGAACTCGATGTCCCGGCACACCGCGAGGATCTTGTTCGCCTCACCTTCCAGCAATTCGCAGAAGCGTTCGCCGTCGAAGACCATGGCGCCCGTCAAGCCCAGGCGCTGGCTGCGCTCACGCGACGAGCGCCATATTTCGGGCACGTCGCCGGGCGCCAGCAGGGGTGACAGCTGGCTGGTCCACAGCACACAAAAAATGGGATCGCCTGGGGTCATGAGCGCACAAAAGAGTTGCCGGAATCTAGCCTCCGACACCCTGCCCAGCTGTGTCGAATGACATAACCACGAGTGGCGGATACTCCGCCTCACCGACCGGCCCCAAGCGAGCACGGCATGAAAATCGTTCCTTGCAAAGACTGCCCCCTGCGCGCGCTCGAGCTGTTCACACCGCACGCACCAGCCGAAGTGGCGTTGATCCAGTCGCTCAAGCGCGCACAGATCAGCGTACATGCCGGGCAGAGCGTCATCCACGAAGGCCAGACAGACGCGCCGCTCTACACGCTGTGGTCCGGCTGGGCGTTTCGCTACAAGACGCTGTCTGACGGGCGCCGGCAGATCCTCAACTTCCTGCTGCCAGGCGACTTCATCGGCGCGCAGCAAAAAATGTCTGACGCCCTGACGCACGGCGTGCAGGCCTTGAGCGACGTGCAGCTTTGCGTGTTCTCGCGAGACGCTCTGTGGGAGCTGCACCGCACTCAGCCGCAGATGGGTTTCAACATCACCTGGCTGATTGCGCAGGAGCAGTCTCTTGTCGACGACAGCCTGCTCTCGGTGGGCCGGCGAAACGCTGAAGAGCGCATCGCCGCTTTGCTCATCGTGCTCTTCAAGCGCGCTGGCGCGATGCTGCCTGATGCCGGCGCGGGTGGTGTGCCCTTCCCGCTCACGCAACAGCACATTGCCGATGCGCTGGGCCTGTCGCTGGTGCACACCAACAAGACACTGCGCAAGCTCGAGCGCCGCGGCTTGCACCACCTCGAAGACGGTCTGCTGTTCTTGAAAGACAGCAAGGCCCTGGCACGCACCGCCGACCTCTACGGGGACGGCAAGCCGGCGCCCCGCCCGCTGGTGTAGCAGCGGGCGAGGCGCAAACCCTCAGCGCATGTAGCGCATGCGGGGCCCGACGGTGCGGGCCGCCTCAATGAAGCCCATGAGCATCAAAAAACGGCAGGCCAAAGGCCTGCCGTTCGGGGCTGAAGCTCGAAGTGCTGCTCAGCGAATCCAGCGCCCACCCGGGCCCACGATGGCGATCTCGACGAAGCTCGATCCATGGTGCTTGTTCGGGCCATAACTGACCGGGTAGCCACCCATGTCGTACTTGGTCATGCTTTCCATGCCCTTCACGATGTTGGCCGACGTGACCTGCTTGCCCGCACGGCGCATGCCTTCGAGCAGGATGCGCATGTTGAGGTAGCCGAACATGTAGTCGTAGCCCGGCTCGATCTTTTCACGCGCCAGCACAGCAGCCAGGTCACGCGTGAGCACGGTGGTCTGGCGGAAGGGGTAAGGCACGTTCTGCGTGAACGCGAGGCCCCGTGCGTCGTCGCCCAAGGCCTTCAGGATGGGTGGCGCGTTGGAGATTGACACCGCGTAGATCGGCACGCCCACATAGACACGTGCGGCCTTCACGAAGGGAATCATCGAAGGGCCGAAGGCCATGAAGATGATGGCCTGCGGTTTGGCCGCGGCCAGCGACTGGGCGCATGCCACTGCATCGCTGCCGTTGGCTTCGAGAGGAGACTGCACCACCAGGGTGGCACCCAGCTCCTTGGCGACCTCTTCGACCACCGGCTTCATCAGTTGGCCAAACTGGGCGTTCTGGTAGACGAGACCAATCTGTGACTTCTGCAGCGTGATCAGGTTGCGGATCATCTGCACCACTTCATCACGGTAGCTCGCCATGGTGGTGAAGAAGTAGGGGTGCTGCTTCGCGCGCAGCGTGGGTGAGCCGGTGTACACGCACACCAGCGGCACCTTCTTTTCGCTCAGGATGGGCAGCGTGGCAGCCACGTTGGCTGTGCTGGCCAAGCCAAACAGGGCCACGACCTTTTCCTTGTCGATCAGCGTGTTGACGTTCTCGACGCACTTCTTGACGTCGTAGGCGTCGTCAAGCGAGATCAGCCGCACCGGCCGGCCTTGAATGCCGCCCTTGCGGTTGACTTCATCGATCGCAAGCTGCTGGCCCTTGATCACCGGGAGGAGAAACGGTGCCAGAGGGCCCGTCAGGTGAGCGCTTTGCCCGATGCGGATCTCGTTGGGGTCATGCGCTGCGCCAGAAGCGGCGCCACCGCCTGCCGCATCTTGCGCACGCAGAGGCAACGAAACCGCAGCGCCGGCGGCGGCGATGGCATGCAGGGCGTGGCGACGAGTCCATTTGGGTTGGGTCATGTTTTGTTCTCAGCGATAGCGAGTGACTGTTGACAGTGCACGATCGTGCCACGTCGATACGTTTCCTTACAAGGGGGGCACCAGGGGGAACGTGTCAGGCGCGATGCGAGCGTGACCGGCATCACGACATCAGGCATAGCCCATTTGCTCGATGCCGCCGTGCTTCAGGTGGCCTGCTTGAAAGCCATGACGGCTTGGTTGCGCAAAGTACGCAAGAGTGAGAGTTCTTTCTCACCCAGCTCGATCGCACCGGGTTGTGCCTTGTCTGCGTAAATCAGTGCGAACGGTGCACCCTTCAACACGAGTGGCAGCAAGAGGAAGGCCGGCGCGTTGATGGCTTGCCGATACCAAGCGGGCAGACGCGAGGCAATCTGCGGCACGGTGGCATCAGAGATGAGTGTGTCAGCACCCTTGATGCACACCGCGCCGAAGAGGTCGACGGCTACACCCGTTGCAGCCTTGAGCGGCACCCTGAACTTGGGCGACAGCGCTTCGACGCCATCGCCCAGGCCGAAGCGGCCGGTGAGTGTCTCGGTCTTGGGGTCGCGCAGGCAGAAGATGATCCGGCGAAACCCAAGCGCGCGCAGCATCGTCTCAAGGATCATGCGCAGCACTTCGTTGAGCTTGAAGTCTTCCACCATGGTGTTGGTGATGTCTTGAATGCCGGCGGCCAGCATCTCGATTGCCACCTGGTGATCAAACGCAAGGGGCACGTCGACCTCGGTGGCGGTGCGCTCTAGCGGCATCGTGGCGTGCAAGGCGTGTTCGGTGAGGCTGTCGTGCTCCACTGCGGCGGCCGTGCCGTTGCCCACTTGTTCGAGCAGGCGGCGCATCGGCGAGCCGGGTTGCGCATGCAGGTTCATCGCCTGCGCCAGCTCGATGAGCCGCCCCTGCGCAAGCATGGCCGCGGCCTGCACGTCGCGCGCGCTGATGCCCAGCGCCTTCGTGTAGCGCTCGGCCACGGCGGCAATGCTGGCGCTGGCGCGGCCAGGCTCAGCCTTCATCAAGGCATCGGTCACTTCATTGGCCGCTACGGCCACCCAATGGGCGCGGTCGGCCTTGTCGCAGGCGCGTGCCGGCGGCTCACCCTTGGGGCGGCGCATGCAGCGCTGCAGCCCCTCAGGCAGGCCCCAGCTCTTGGCAACCCCCAGGCCCAGCTCTTCAAAGCTCAGGCCCAGCACATTGATCGACGCCGCGTGCTCGTGGCTCGACGTGCGCGCCGCTGTGGCAGTGCCTTTGGCACCGGCCGCAGTCACCAGGCCGCGTATCTGCCGTGCTTCGTCGGGAAAATAAAACTCGGTCAGCAAACGCCCCAGGTTCTGGAACATGGCGCCTATGAAAGCCTCTTCGCCCTCACGCTGCGGGCCGCACAGCTCATTGGCCAGTGAGCCCGCCATCAGCGAGCGCAAGAACTCTTCCTTCAGCAAATTGGCATGCGCCTTGTCGTGCATGTGCTCCAGCAGCACCAGACTCAGCGCCATGTTGCGGATGCCGGCAAAGCCGATCAGCGCCACCGCGCGCGACACCGTGCTGATGCTGCCGCCACCCGCCTGGCTGTAGCGGGCGGTGTTGACCATGCGCAAGAGCTTGTTGGTCAGCGCCACATCTTTCAAAATTTCGCCGGACAGGCTGGCAAGGCTTTCGTTCTCTGAGTTGGCCACGCGCTGGATGCGGCCGACCGAATCTGACATCGCCGGGAAATCGCTCTTGTGCCGCATGCGGCGCAACAAGAACTCGAGCGTGCCGCTGCTCGCCGCCGACCCCTCGTTGCTGGCCACCGGCGTCAGCCACTGCTGCAGCGCGTCGCGAAAATCACCCGCGCTGGCATGGCGCTTGGAGGCGTCACGCGCCAGGCTGCGCTGCACGATGGCACGCAGGCTGTCGTCGGCATCGGGCGCCGTGCCCGCGGGCAGCATCAAGTCTTCATTTGCCACGCGGTACATCGCGCGATAGGGGTCGCGCTCAGTGATCAGCTGCTTGCCCGAGAGCATCTCGGCCAGCACCAGACCGGCTGTAAAGATGTCCATGCTCGGCGAGGCCTTCATGCCGTGCGTGGCTTCAGGCGACATGTAGCCCGGCGTACCGACCACCTGCTGCTTGTGGGTCTGCTCTTGCAGGCGGGCGGCAATGCCGAAGTCCATCACCCGCGCACGGCCGTTGCCATCAACCAAGATGTTGGACGGCTTCAGGTCGCGGTGCACCACACCCGCGGCATGTGCCATCTGCAAGGCATCTAGCACACCCAGCATCATCTCGACTGCTTCGCGCGCGGGCAATGCGCCGCGCGCGCGCAGGTGCGCCGTGAGCGTGCGCCCCGGCACAAACTCAAACACGAGGTAAGGCTGCTGCTGGTGCACGTCGGCCTCGAACACCGGCACGATGTGCGGGTGGTGCAACCGGCTCACGCTGCGCGCCTCTTGCAGCCACTGGTCAACCACCAGCGTGTCGGCATCTGCATGCATCAGCTTGACGGCCACCTCGCGCTCAAGCCGCGGGTCGAAGGCCAGCCACACCGTGGCCTGGGCGCCTTTGCCCAGCTCGTGCCGCAGCTCGAAGCGGCCAATCCTGTCGGTGGTGAGGGTGGGCATGGTGTTCAGCGGTTGCGCGAGGCGAGCAAGGCAGAGAACTCGGTGGTACCGGGCTCACCCTGCGCCACGTCTTCACGAGCCGGTGCGCGCGGCACCGGCGCTGAAGGCCCGCTGCGCACGGTGCCCCGTGCGGCCTGCAGGCCTTCGGTGATGTCTTTGAGCGTGATCGACAAGGCGCGCACGTAGCGCTGCGCCACGTGGCCTAGCGCCGCCCCCACACGATTGGCCGGCTGCTGCGTCACCACGTCGACTGCTTCATTGGCCGCGCTCGCCGCCAGGCGCAACATCTCGCCATCGCTGTCGGCCACACGCACTGCGCGGGTGATGTCCAGGCGGCGGATCATGTGCAGCACCTCGTCGGCCAGGCCCCAGTGCTTGGCCACGGCGGCCCCGAGCGATTCGATGTCCACGCCCAGCACTGCGTAGGCGGCGCCCTCTTCGGTCATGCCGGGCAGGTCGGGCTCGGTCGGCTCGGCCGCAGGCTGGCTTTGCATCAGCTGGCGAATCTGCTCAGCTTCTTCGGGGAAGTGGTACTGCACCATCAATCGCCCCAGGTTTTGCAGGATGGCGATGAGGTAGACCACCTCGGGGTCGTAGCCTGCAGGGCGAAGCGCCTGCGCGGCGTGGCCCGCGAGGCGCACGCGCTCCATCAGCGCTTGCAACGCCGAGGCATGCGTTTCAGACAACGGGCCTGGCCAGGCGCGCAGCGACGCCGCCGCCTGCCGCACACCTTTCAGCCCCACCAGCGCCACGGCGCGGCGTATGGTCAGCACCGGGCCGTTGCCGGCGATTTGCGTGCCTTGCACCTGCGCCGAGTTCACGGTGCGCAGCAGCTCGAAGCTGAGCCCCATGTCTTGCAGGATCTGCTCGGCCATCTCGTCGGTGCGCTGGTTGTTGGCCACCGCCAGCCGTGCCACTCGGGCGCCCACACCAGGCGCCGCCGGCAGGTGACCCACGCTGTGCAGACGGTCTATGAGCAATGCCAGTGCGCCGCCGTTGTCTTGTGCGGCAGCTTCACGCCAGCCGATGAGGGCAGCCAGCAGGGTTCTGGCGTTGTGATAACGCTGACGCTCTTGCGCCGTGGTGCAGCGGTTGGCAATGGCGCGCAACGCCTCGGGCACAGGCTGGGGCACGCTCCAGGGCAGGCGCACCATTTCGCGGCCGTGCGGCGGCAGGCGGTCGATCACCCGGGCGGTGTCGGGCTCGTCGAGTGCAGGCGCAGCAACCAGCAAGTGGTGCAGCAG
The DNA here is from genome assembly GCF_046595475.1 of Rhizobacter sp. Classification (GTDB taxonomy): domain Bacteria; phylum Pseudomonadota; class Gammaproteobacteria; order Burkholderiales; family Burkholderiaceae_C; genus Rhizobacter. Next base: position 28,713 of record NZ_JBKJOQ010000129.1, on the reverse strand, counting down.
GATGCCGGCGGCGAGCACGTCACGCACGCCCGCTTGCCGCGCCGAGCGCAGGCGGTTGGGGTCTAGCGGCATGGCCCGGTCATTGGCATGGTCGGAGCTGGCGGTGGCGGTGAGGCTCGCGCCCAAGGCCATCACCCGCACGGTGCCGTGCTCGCTCACCAGAATCTGGTGCAACTGCACGTCGCCATGGGCCAGGCCGGCTTCGTGGGCGAAGGCCAGTCCTTCAAGTAACTGGATGACCCAGCCCACCGCTTCGTCAGGTGCCGGGGGGCGCTTTTCAGCGAGTCGTTCGCCCAGCGTAGAGCCCAAGGCTCGGTCAACAGCGGTGTAGGGCCAGTGGTCCTGCACACCCACTTCCACCACATGGGCCAGGTTCGGGTGGTTCAGCCGAGCCGCATGCTTGGCGTCGACCAGCCAGAGCTCGAGCGCCGCAGCGGTGGCCGGTTGCACCCGCGGCAGCGTGAGCACCAAGTCTTGCTGGGAGCGCGGGTCGAAGGCGAGCCATACCATCGTGCGCTCGCTCTTGCCCAGCAGCTGGCGCAGCTCGAAGCGGCCGAACATCCGCGTGGGAGTCGGCTTGGTTGCTGAGGGGTCGGTATCAGGCATGGAAGCGCATCGGCACAGGCCCAAAAGAGGCAGGTGTAACCATATTTGACCGCCCGGCAGCGTGACGCAGTACGCGGATCAGGCGCGCAAAGACAGCCTTATTTGGTGATCACCAGTGTGCGCTTCTGGCAGCGCAGCATCAGGTGATCTCGATCACGTTCCCCATGCCGTTGACGAGGGCACAGCGCACCGCTTCGCCCGGCTGCAGCGTTTGCACAGCGCCGCGGTAGCGCAGCATCTGCTCGCGGTAGGCCTGCTGGGCCTGCGGCTGCAGCGCGAGCTTGTAGTCGAGCACCCACCACACGCGCTGGCCACCTTCTTCTTCTCGTTGCACCAGCCTGTCGAGGCGCAGCAGCTCGCCGGCGTCGGCCACTGGCACTTCGTTGCCGGCCCACAGCAAGCCGGGGCCACCGAAAAACGGGCGGCAGCCTGGGCTGCGCCAGATGGCGCCGGCGATGCGCGCGACTTCGGCCGCTGGGGCACTGAACTCGCCCGCAGCGGCAGCGGCCAGATGCTCGATGTCGGGCGATGCGGCGCCGGGCGCCGTTGCCCATTCGAGCACCCGGTGCACCGCCTGGCCCAGGCGCGACACGTCGCTGTCTTCGCCACGCATGGGCTTGGGCAGCACCGGCGTGGCCACCCAGCTCGGCAAGGTCGGCAAGGTGATCGCATCGCTCGCCCGGGGCTGCGCGGACGGCTCGGCCGCCACGGGCCACCAGGCCTGCACCTGGCCTTCGACTCGCTCCCACCAAGAGGCCGTGGGCCGGTGCGGCTCGGTGCGGCTGAACACCAGCTTGTGGCGCGCACGGGTCATCGCCACGTAAAGCCCGTTGAGCTCTTCGCGCTGGCGCGCAACCTTCTCTTGCGCCAGCAGCGCCACAAGCGATGGCGGGCACTGCGACTCGGCATAGATGAAGGCACAACGCAGCGGGCGCTCGGCCTCCACCGGCCAGTCGACCAACAAGGTGGCGGTGTCGGGGTTGCTGGCTTCGGGCTGCGCATCCATCACGAAGACGATCTTGGCTTCGAGCCCCTTGGCGCCGTGCACGGTGAGCAATTGCACCGCATCGGGCTGCACCGGGGCCGACACCTTGATTGCCCGGCGCTTGAGGGTGCGCACGAAGTTATAGGGCGTGGCGTAGCGTGCGCCGTCGAGCATCAGGGCCTGGCTCAACAGCGCTGCGATGGCGTCAAGCGCAGCCACGCGCCGCTCGGCCGGCACCACGGCAGCCACACGCTCACGGTACTGGCCCTCGAAGACGATACGGTCGAGCAGGTCGTGCGGGGGCAGGCGTTGCGCGGCGTCTTGCCAGGTCAGCATCAGCTGGCGGGCGCGCTGCAGCGACGGGCGATCGGTGTGGTCTGCCAGCGTTAGCGCGCCCCACCAATCGCCGGTGTGTGCGGCGGCCAGCGCCAGTGCCACCAGATCATCGTCGCTCGCGCTGAACAAGGGGCTGCGCAGCGCATGGGCCAGCGACAGGCGGTGCGAAGGCGAAGCCAGCGCGTCCAGCACCGCCACCAGGTCGCGCACTTCGGGGGCGTCCATCAGCGCGAAGTCTTCGGCCGCGGCAAACGGCAGGTGCAAGGCTTGCAACGCCTGCGCCACGAGGCGCAACGAGGCACGCTTGCGGCACAGCACGAACACTTCGCCTGCGCGTGCCTGCCCCGTGCGCAGCAACTCGTGCACGGCTTGCGCCACCCAGCGCGCCTCTTGCTCGCGCAGCAACGCTTCGGGCTCTTGCAATGGCGTGGTGAGGCTGTCGCGCCACTCGGCGAGTGGCGCGTCTTGAGAGGCTTGGCCTTTCGGAGGCTTGGGTGGGCGCAGCACAGGCGGCAGCGCCAGCACGCCAGCGCCCGGCACGGCGCCTAGCTCGGTGGTGTGCGTGCGGAAGCCGTCGTACTCGCCCTGCTCGGTGGCGCGGGTGAACACCTGGTTGATGGCATCCAGCACCTCTGGCGCATTGCGGCGTGTGTGGTCGCAGGCGAGCCAGGCACCGCCCAGGCCTTCACTGACAAACTGGCGCGCCGCGACAAACACGCGCGGCTCGGCGCGGCGAAAGCGGTAGATGCTTTGCTTGGGGTCGCCCACGATGAAAACGCCAGGGGGGCGCTGCCCGCTCTGCCCGCCGCCCGCGCCAGCGTAGGCCGACAGCCAGCTGTGCAAGGCATGCCATTGCAGCGGGCTGGTGTCTTGAAATTCGTCGATCAACACGTGGCGTATGCGGGTATCCAGCCGCTCTTGCACCCAGCCCGACAGCGTGGCGTCACGCAGCAACGCAAGCGCGCAGCGCTCAAGGTCGGCCATGTCGGCCAAGCCACGCGCACGCTTGTAGGCGGAGAGCTCGCGCAGCAGCACGCGCGACAAACGCACCAACCGCAGGTGTTCGAGGTGGGCCTCGTACTGCCGCACTTGCACCGCCATGTCTTCGAGCTCGTCTTGCGCGGCCGCGAGCGAGGGCAGCGTGCCAAGCTTGCGCGGGCTCAGCTTCTGGGTGAACAAGGCATCGCGAAGGCCGGCGTAGATGGCCTGCGTGTCGGTGTGCGCCAGTGCCATGACGATGCCAGTCGCAGCGTCTTGGGCTTTCACGCCGCCCAGAGCCAGTGCGATGGCCAGTTCGCGCATGCCTTCTCGCCAGCGAACACCTGCGAGCGGGAGCGTCGGGTGGCCCTCGCCGGAAGGCGCAGGCACGCTGCTTTCGAGCACGCCAGCTTCGTCGGCCAGCTCAAGCTCAACGCGCTTTTGCAAGGCAGCGTCGAACCATGCGCGCACCTGGTCGCGGCCACGTGCGTGCACCAGTGCGGCGTGGTCGGCGTGCAGTGCGGGGTCGGCGAGGATGGCGCTGTGAAAGCGGCGAAACACCGCGGCAAGGTGGTCGTCCAGCTCTTCCATCAAGCTCATGCCGGGCGCCAAACCCAGCTCGGCCAGTAGGTCGAGCGGGGCCGCTCGCAGCAGCTGCGAAAACCAGGCGTGGAAGGTGCGTATCTCGACGGCACGGCCGCTGGCCAGCACGGCCTCAAACAAGCCCGCCAAGGCGGGCGCCAGCGCCCTCGCCTGGGCCGGCTCCATGCCGCGCAGCATCAGCTCGTGCGCACGCTGCTCATCGCTCAAATGCGCTTGCGCAAACTCGCGCAACCAGTCGTTCAGCCGGTCGCGCATCTCGCCTGCAGCTTTGCGGGTGAAGGTGATGGCGAGAATCTCTTGCGGCTTGGCACCTTCGAGCAGGGCCCGCAAGATGCGCGACACCAGCATCCAGGTCTTGCCTGCACCTGCGCAAGCCTCGACCACCACGCTGCGCTGCGGGTCGCAGGCGATTGCATAGAAGGCCTCGCGCGTGATCGGCTGGCCGTCGGCCTGGTATGCCGGCGCGTTCATGAGGACGCCCAATGGTCGCGGCGGCACAGGCCGCGTGCTTCGCAGTAGTCGCAGATCTGGCCTTCGCCCAGGGCCGGCATGCCGGCACCGCCGCGTATGCGCGCCAAGTCATGCCCCAAGCCGTGCACCAGCGCGCTCGCGCTCTGTTGCACATCGGGGTGCGCGATGGTTTCTATCTTGCGGGCCAGGGCCAGGTACATCGCCTGCAGCGGCCCACGCGTTTCGGGCTGCATGAGGGCGGCGTAGACAGCAAGCTGGGTGTCTTCGTAAGGCCGTTTCACTTTCTCGCGCAGTGCACCGGCGCTGCCGGTCTTGTAGTCGATCAGCTCCATGCCGCTGCCGCGCAGTTGGTCAAGGCGGTCAACGCGGCCGTAGAGCGCAATGCCTTGCCATCCCTCGGGCTGTATCTCTCGCGCAAGCTCGCCTTGAGACCATTGCGCACCCTGCGCATCGCGCTCGTGCAACCAGGCGATGTAGCGCGGCGCAAGCTCGGCAAAGCCAGCGTCGAAGGGCAGGAAATCGGCATCGTCCAGGCCGAGCGCGAGCTTGTGCTGCTGCGCGATCGCCATCAGGCGTGTGAGCTCGGCCGCGGGCGTGTCGGGTTGGCTGCGCTGCTCGTGGAAGGTCATCAGCACGGCGTGCAGCCAGGTGCCGTAGTCGCGCTTTTCGATCTCGTCGTCGAGCTCTTCAGCCTCGCGCAAGCGCAGCAGATGCAAAGCGTGAAAGCGATAGGGGCAGGCGCGCAGCGCTTCGCAAGCGCTGGCTGAGAGGCGCGGTGGCAGCAGCGCCGCACCGCGCGGTGCCGGCATGGTGATCGGTGCAGGGGTGATCGACAGGCGCTGCCGTGGGTCGGCCCAGGTGTCAAAGTGCCTCCCCGCACGCTGCAGCCGCAAGGCAAGCCGCTCTACCAAGGGGCTTTGCGACAGCGGCTCAGCACCTTCGCTGCGGCGGTAGAACAGGCTGACCTCGCACGCGCTCACCGCATGGGCGAACGCCAGGGCTTCGTTCTCGCGCCGTTGCGCTGCACTCGGAATGCCCAGCGCGAAGGCCTGGGCGTCTGTCAGCAGGGGCTGCGGCGAGAGACCTGCGCCGAGATGATGGTCGTCTGCGCCTGGGAACACGATGGCCGCAAACGGCCGCAGCATCACACGGGCAAGCGGCGTGATGACCACGCTGGCGGGCTCTTGTGGCGGCTCAGGGACGAACGATGCCTCTTCCAACACACCGTCAGCCCACGCATCGAAGTCATCGACCGACATCATGGTTTGCGCCGCCTGCTGGCTCGACCATGCCGCAGGCTCGGCCAGTCGCAATGCGCTCAGCACTTGCTGGCCTGCTTCGTCTAGCGTCAGGGGCTCCCACGCGCCGCTGTCTCGCAATGCGGCTTGCAGGGCTGACAACCAGAGCGAGAGGGGTTGGCGCCGCTCGACGCGCAACCGCTGAAGTGCAGTGGCTGCCTTCGCGTAGAGCAGCGCGGCGGAGGCATTGAGGCGTGTGGGGTCGATCGCGCCGAGCCGGCTCCAGCCCGCGCGACGACAGGCCAGCTCCAGCTCGGCGACGCCAGGCCAGGCGCCAGCCTTGAGCCAGTCGAGGAAAACGTCGGTCGTCGCCACCGGGCTGGCCGCACGCAACAGGCCCATGACTTGCGCTGCCGCGCGCGTGGTCGACAGCTTCCAGCCTGTTTCATCTAGCACGCTCACCTGCTGGCGCTCGAGCAAGGCGCGCACGCGGCGCACAAGCACGCGGTCTTGCGCCACGAGCGCAACGGGCACAACGCCTTGCTGCAAGTGCGACAACACCTGAGCAGCCGCGCACTCGGCTTCGTGCTCGAAACCATTGCAAGCTTGCAGCGAAAGGCGGACCGCGATGGAGGTGTCGATACCGGAGTCGCAGTCGAGCACAAGACTGGGCGCCGATGACGCGAGCCTTTGCGTCAGCGCGTCTTCACCGCCCGCCTGCACCACGATCCAAGCCGCTGGATTCAGGGAAAAGAGCTCATCCGTCGCGCGGGGCGGCGCCAGAGCGGCCCACTCGAATGCCAAGCGCGCCAACGCTCGCTCGCTGGCGCCGGGGCCTCCCGAAGAGGCCAGCATGTCTCGCGCCTGCTGCCAATGTGCTGCGCGGGCTTCGGGCGAGACGGCCGCGGCGGCCTTGACCAGCGCATGGGCAGTCACCACCACCGCAGTCACCGCTTCGTCAAAAGCCAGCCTGTCCTTGTTCACCCAAGACTGCGAGCGCAGCATGCGCGCGGCGTTCAGGCGATCGGTGCTCACGTCCAGCGTGAGCTGCCCGTCGTCTGCGCGCGGTACGGGGGCCAACGCTGCGGCCAGCGTGTGGGTGGTTTCCACGCGCGGCTGCCACCCATCTTGCTTCACCCAGGCGCGCCGAGCCGGGGCCAGGTGCTGGGCGAAAGGCACGAGCACGATGGCTGAGCGCAGATCGAGGCCTTGCGCGTGCGCCCACAGGGTGGCGCGGGAGGCAATGTCTGCCCAGGTCAACGGCATTTCAAGAGGTAGATCAAGCGATGAATGGGCTATCGACACCATAGAAAGGTTGAAGGTGCCGCGGGGCACGCCAGAGGGGGCTTTGTGTCAGAATCTTTCCACTTCGCCGCTCGCAAGGAGTGGCACAGAAGAGGACCAGACAATGAGCAGTGAACTGATCAAACACACCACCGATGCATCGTTCGACAGCGACGTGCTGCAAGCAAGCAAGCCCGTACTGGTGGACTATTGGGCCGAGTGGTGCGGCCCTTGCAAGATGATCGCGCCCATTCTGGACGAAGTGTCCAAGGATTACGACGGCCGCCTGCAAATCGCCAAGATGAATGTCGACGAGAACCGTGACGTGCCGGCCAAGTTTGGCATTCGCGGCATCCCGACCCTCATGTTGTTCAAAGACGGCCAGCTGGCCGCCACCAAGGTGGGCGCCTTATCGAAAGCCCAGTTGACGGCCTTCCTGGACGGTCATCTATAATCTGCTTAATCGCGGTGGCACTGGCCAAGGGCTCATAAGGCCCGCCAGACGCCACCGCCTGAAGACTTAGCCACCACGCCCGTTTGAGGCGCGTCGGTTCGGCCCCCCACTCCAGCATTTCGTTTCTCCGTTAGCGTCTTCGCTTGCAACGCGCGTTTTCACCTCGGCTGATCTGAAGCCGCCGGTGGCTTCAACCGCAACACCGGTCAAGGCTTGAATGAGCCTGCCCGGCAATCACCCCAGGGTCATCGCCCATGCATCTCTCCGAACTGAAAGCCCTCCACGTCTCCGCCCTCATCACGATGGGCGAAGAGCTGGAAATCGAAAACGTCGCCCGCATGCGCAAGCAGGAGCTGATGTTCGCGATCATGAAGAAGCGCGCCAAGGGCGGCGAGCAGGTGTTCGGTGATGGCGTGCTTGAAGTGCTGCCCGACGGCTTCGGCTTCCTGCGCGCGCCCGATGCCAGCTACATGGCCTCGACCGACGACATTTACCTGTCGCCCAGCCAGATACGCCGCTTCAACCTGCACACGGGCGACGCGATCGAAGGTGAGGTTCGGGTCCCGAAAGACGGCGAGCGCTACTTTGCGCTGGTGAAGGTCGATCGTGTGAACGACGTAACGCCCGAGGAGAGCAAGCACAAGATCATGTTCGAGAACTTGACGCCGCTGTTCCCCAAGGAACAGTTCAAACTCGAGCGCGAGATAAAGACGGAAGAGAACATCACCAGCCGCATCATTGACTTGATCGCACCGATCGGAAAAGGCCAGCGCGCCCTGCTGGTGGCACAGCCCAAGACCGGCAAGACGGTCATGATGCAGCAGCTGGCGCACGCACTGGTTGCCAACCACCCCGAGGTCTACCTGATCGTGTTGCTCGTCGACGAGCGGCCTGAAGAAGTGACCGAGATGGTGCGCACGGTGCGCGGTGAAGTGATCAGCTCTACCTTTGACGAGCCCGCCGCCCGCCATGTGCAGGTGGCCGAGATGGTGATCGAGCGCGCCAAGCGCCTGGTCGAAATGAAAAAAGACGTGGTGATCCTGCTCGACTCGATCACCCGCCTCGCCCGTGCCTACAACAACGTGCTGCCCTCGTCGGGCAAGGTGTTGACTGGCGGTATGGATTCCAACGCCCTGCAGCGCCCAAAGCGCTTCTTTGGCGCAGCGCGCAACGTGGAAGAAGGCGGCTCTTTGACCATCATCGGCACTGCGTTGGTCGACACCGGCAGCCGCATGGACGAAGTGATCTACGAAGAGTTCAAGGGCACGGGCAACTGCGAAATCCATCTCGACCGCCGCATGGCCGAGAAGCGGGTCTATCCGTCGATCCTGATCAACAAGAGCGGCACCCGTCGTGAAGAGCTGCTGCTGCAGCCCGAGATCCTGCAAAAGACCTGGATCTTGCGCAAGCTGCTCTACCCCATGGACGAGATCGAGGCGATGGAGTTCATCCTCGACAAAATGAAGTCGACCAAGAACAACCACGACTTCTTCGACATGATGCGGCGCGGCGGCTGATGCCAGCTCGCCCTATGGCATAATCGCGGGTTTTCCGCATTCTGGAAAGTGCGCCAAAAGGTTTGGCGTGGCTCCCGGCACTCACAGCGAAGAGGCTCCCATGAAAGACGGCATTCACCCCAACTACCGCGACGTGTGCTTCGTCGACCTGTCCAACGGTTTCAAGTTCGTGACGCGCTCTTGCGCTCAGTCCAAGGAAACAGTCAAACTCGAAGACGGCCGAGAGGTGCCTTTGTTTAAGGTGGAAACCACCAGCGAGTCGCACCCGTTCTACACCGGTACGCAAAAGAGCATCGACTCGCTCGGCGGCCGCGTCGAGAAGTTTCGCAACAAGTTTGCGCACCTCAAGAAATAAGCGTCCCGCACGGGAAGATGAAAAGGCAGCTTCGGCTGCCTTTTTTCATGGCCGGATCAACGCCACGCCCAAGTTGCTGCATCATCGCCGTCAGTCAAATACCGTGACATCTTGAACACTCCGAACCCTGCCCTGGTCACTGAGCGCGCGGCGCGCCGGTTGCCGCGATTCGCACTGCTGCTTTTCTGTGCGGCCTACTTGCTGCCGGGTCTGTTCGGGCGCGATCCATGGAAGAGCGCCGACATCACCGCCTTCGGCTACATGGTCAACATCGCGCAGAACCACACCGCGTGGTTGTCGCCACTGGTCGGTGGCCTGCCGAGTGAGGCGGCGTTGCTGCCGTACTGGCTGGGTGCTGTTTTCATCAAGCTGTCTGGAGGGTTCGTCGCGCCAGAGCTGGCCGCCCGCATCCCGTTTGCCATGCTGCTCGGCTTCAGCTTCCTGCTGACCTGGTACAGCACCTACCACCTCGCACGCACCGATGCCGCCCAGCCTGTGCCCTTCGCTTTTGGCGGAGAGGCCAGCCCGGTCAATTACGCCCGAGCGATAGCCGATGGCGCATTGCTGGCGCTGATGGCGTCCTTGGGCCTGCTTCAACTGGGCCACGAGACCACGCCCGAGCTGGGCCAGTTGGCAAGCGTCGCGCTGTTTCTCTATGCATTGGCGGCCAGCCCGTTTCGGCCTTTCCAAAGCCGGGTGGCAGTGCTGGTTTCATTGCCCGCCCTGGCGGCGAGCGGCGCGCCCAGCATTGCCATGTTGTTGGCGGTGGCCGGCGCCATCACCTGCGCGCGCTCAAGCCATGCTCCGGCTCGGCGCTTCACGCCATGGGTTGCGGTCGCGGGGGTCCTCGCTGCGGTGGTCGCCACCAGTTTGGGTGCTTGGGGTTGGCGGTTTGAGCCATATGACAACGCCGCCGAGGCCTTCAGCGTGCTGCGGCTCTTCGCGTGGTTCATGTGGCCTGCGTGGCCACTGGCGCTGTGGACACTGTGGCGCTGGCGCTCTCACCTCTTGCATCGCCACATCGCCGTTCCCCTCAGCTGCGCATTGGTGAGCCTGCTGGCCTGCGTTGCAATGGGTGGTTCTGATCGAGCGCTGATGCTGGTGTTGCCCCCGCTGGCCGTGCTGGCGTCATTTGCACTGCCCACCTTGCACCGCGGCACGTCTTCGGCGATCGACTGGTTCTCGGTGTTCTTCTTCAGCGTCTGGGCGTTGGCAATCTGGGTCGTGTACTTGTCGGTCTACACCGGCTTTCCCGCCAAACCAGCGGCCAACGTGATGAGGCTTGCGCCAGGGTTCGTACCGCACTTCTCGACCCTCGCCCTGGTGGCGGCCATCCTCGCCACCCTCGCCTGGCTATGGCTGGTGCAATGGCGCACAGGGCGCCACCGGCACCCGCTGTGGAAGAGCATGGTCTTGCCGGCGAGCGGCGTGGCGCTGTGCTGGTTGCTGCTGATGACGCTGGGCCTGCCCCTCTTCGACTACGCACGAAGCTACAGGCCCTTGATCACGCGGGTGATGCAGTTCGTACCCCGCGATACCTGCATCGCCGCGCCTGGCATGTCACGCGCGCAGCTGGCGGCGCTGGAATACTTTGGTGACTACCGCGTCGACGGCACGGCGCCCGCCAGCAAGACGTCTTGCGAGTTTCTTCTGCTCAGCGAGACCATCACTCATCGCGCACAAGCCGGGCCCGGCTGGTTGCTGGTGGCCCGCGAACAACGCCCCTCCGACAAAGAAGAGGTCATCGCTGTCTATCGTCGCAACAGCGAAAGCTTTGCTAGCCCAGGTGCAGCGCCCGCATCGGCGTCGGCTCGATAAGCCGCACGCGCGCAGCCGGAAACACCAGGCTGAAGCTCGACCCTTTCCCCAGCTCACTGTGAATGTCGAGCTCACCGCCGTGGCGTTGCACCACGTGCTTGACAATTGACAGCCCAAGCCCTGTGCCGCCCGTTTCGCGCGAACGGCTGCCGTCGACGCGATAGAAGCGCTCGGTCAGCCGAGCGATGTGCTCGCGTGCCACGCCAATGCCAGTGTCGCTGACAGTCACTTCGCCCGAGCCGTCTTCGCGCAACCGCCAGGCCACGGTGATGCGGCCGCCCTCTGGCGTGTAGCGCACGGCATTGGTGACAAGGTTACCCACCGCACTCATCAGCTCGCTCTCGATGCCCGCCAGTTGCGCCCCATCCGCGTCGGAAACGGTGAACTGATGGCGCCCCGTCGACAGTGCCGAAGCATCGGCATGCGCTTGGTTCAACAGCTTGCCGACCGCCAACCAACGATCACTGGCCGGACGTGGGCTTCCTTCCAATTGGGCCAACGTAAGCAGGTCGTTCACCAGCGTCAGCATGCGCTGGGTCTGCTGCGACATGAGCGTCAGCACACGGCGCCGCTCAACTTCAGTAAGCGGCAAGCTGTCCATGGTTTCGATGAAACCTGACAACACGGTGAGCGGCGTTCGGATCTCGTGCGACACATTGGCCACGAAATCGCGCCTCATGCCGTCGGAGCGCTCGCGCTGGGTCACGTCTTGCGAGAGGACGAGCTTGAGCCCTTCGCCATACAGGCGCACGAGTATCGACAGGGTGCCACGCCCTCTGGGCTCAGGAATCAACACCGGCTCGCCGAACTGCCCGGCCTGCAGATACGCCACGAAGGCCGGCGCACGCACGAGGTTGGTCACACGCTGGCGGCGGTCTCGCGTGGGGTCGAGCCCGAAGTGGTCGGCGGCGACCGAGTTGCACCAAGTGATCTGATCGGCATCGTCAAGCAGCAGCACACCATTGGGCGATGCCTCCATCGCCGAGAGAAACTGCCCTAGTCGCATCTGCTCCAATTGCAGGCTCTTGTCGCGGCTGCGAATGGAGCGCTCGACCCGGTAAGCGATCTCGCCCCAAAACCCGGTGTCGCGCGGCGCCGTTTGCTCTTGCGTACCGCTGAGCCAGCGGATGAGCCGGTAGCCTCGCAGCGTGTCGACCAGGCTCAGAAGGCTGACACTGACGGCTCCACCCAAGACCGCTCCCACCACGGGCGCATGCACCGCCTCGCCGGCCAGAAAGCCCAGAAAGCCGCCCCCTGCGATGGCGCAGGCACCCGCAAACAATCTTTGCAGCAGCCAGTTCACGGTCGTCTATGCGGAGAGTGTCTGCGCCTGTTGCGTCAGGCGGTAGCCTGCACCGCGCACGGTTTCAATCATGTGCGAACAGTGCACCGGGCTGAGTGCCTCGCGCAAGCGCTTGACGTGAACGTCCACCGTGCGCTCTTCGATGAAGACATGGTCGCCCCACACGCGGTCGAGCAGCTGCGACCGGCTGTGCACGCGCTCGGGATGGGTCATGAAGAAATGCAGAAGGCGGAACTCAGTCGGGCCCAGGCGCACCTCTTGCCCGTCGCGTGCGACACGCCGCGTGGCGGGGTCAAGCTTGAGCACGCCGATCTCGACCGCAGCGTCCAATGCCTCGGGCGCCTTGCGGCGCAGCACAGCGCGTATGCGCGCCATCAGCTCATGGGTCGAGAACGGTTTGGTCAGGTAGTCGTCGGCACCCGCATCGAGGCCGGAAATCTTGTCAGCCTCTTCGGCGCGCGCCGTCAGCATGATGATCGGCAACTCGCGTGTGCGAGCCTGAGAGCGCCAGCGCTTGGCCAGCTGCAAGCCTGATTGGCCGGGCAGCATCCAGTCGAGCACCACCAGGTCGGGCAGCACGCGGTCCACCTGCAACAGCGCTTCATCCGCAGTGGTCGCAATCACCACTTCGTAGCCAGCGTGTCGCAGGTTGATCGACATCAACTCGGCGATAGCCGATTCGTCTTCCACCACCAAAACCTGGCTCATATCCGCCCCTCGCCCGGGGAGCAGCGCGGTCGATCCCCCAAGGGAATGCGGCCCGGCTTCGCAGCGGGCCAGCACTCGGCCAGCAACATAAGGTGTTTCATCGCAAATTCCTCACTTGACCATCGACTCGACTGTCTCGACCGGGTTGTGCCGCACGTCGGTGCCCTTGACGATATAAATGATGACCTCGGCCAGGTTCTTCGCATGGTCGCCTACGCGCTCAATCGCCTTGGCCACGAAGATCAGGTCGATGCTCGACGAGATCGTGCGCGGGTCCTCCATCATGTAGGTGATGAGCTTGCGCATCAGGCCATCGAACTCCTGGTCGATCTGGTCGTCTTGCTTGAGCACCTCGACAGCTTTGATGATGTCGAGGCGCGCAAACGCATCCAGCGCCTTGCGCAGCTGTGCGACGGCCAGCTCGGCCTCGTAGGCCAGGTCATTCACCGGCAGGCGCAGGCGGCTCGACACGCCGGTGTTGATCAGGCGCTGCACCGTGCGCGCAATGCGTGCGGCCTCGTCACCCACGCGTTCCAGGTTGGCAATCGTTTTCGAGATGGCAATCAGCAGGCGCAGGTCGCGTGCGGTCGGCTGGCGGCGGGCGATGATGGTCGACAGGTCTCGGTCGATCTCCATCTCCATCGCATTCACGCGCTCTTCGCTGCGCAGCACTTCGGTGGCAACTTCACCGCTGAAGTTGGTCAAGGCATAAACCGACTGCGCCACCTGAGACTCGACCAAGCCGCCCATCTCGAGCACCCGCGTCGAGATGCCGCTCAGCTCGGCATCAAATTGCGTTGAAAGATGTTTTTCTGACATGTGCTCTCCTGGGCATCAGCCGAAGCGGCCGGTGATGTAGTCCTCGGTGTCCTTCTTCTTCGGCTTCATGAAAAGCTCCGAGGTCGGGCCGAACTCGATCAAGTCGCCAAGGTACATGTAGGCCGTGAAGTCAGAGCAACGGGCCGCCTGTTGCATGTTGTGCGTAACGATGACCACGGTGTAGTCGTTCTTCAGTTCATGGATCAGCTCTTCGATCTTGCCGGTAGAGATGGGGTCGAGCGCTGAACAGGGCTCATCGAGCAAGAGCACCTCGGGCTTGATGGCAATACCGCGCGCTATGCACAAGCGCTGCTGCTGCCCGCCCGACAAACCTGAGCCACTCTGGTTGAGCTTGTCGCGCACCTCGTTCCACAGGGCCGCCTTTTTCAGCGCCCACTCCACCCGCTCGTCCATCTCGACACGCGGCAAAGACTCGAACAGCTTCACACCAAAGGCGATGTTGTCGTAGATCGACATCGGGAACGGCGTGGGCTTCTGGAAGACCATGCCGATCTTGGCGCGGATGAGTGAAACGTCTTGCTTGGACTTCAGGATGTTCTCGCCGTCGATCATGATCTCGCCCTCGGCGCGCTGCTCGGGATACAACTCGAACATGCGGTTGAAGGTGCGCAGGAGCGTTGACTTGCCGCAGCCCGAGGGGCCGATGAAGGCAGTGACCTTCTTCTCGGGGATCTCAAGGTTGATGTGCTTGAGCGCGTGGAACGCGCCGTAGTAGAAGTTGAGATCGCGCACCGCCAGCTTGGGCTGGCCGGTCACGAAGTTGTCGGCTTTGGTGTCCATGCGATGGAACTCCGGTATTCAGTGCTTGTTGCGCAGGAAGATGCGCGCGAGGATATTGAGCGCCAGTACGCCCAGCGTGATCAGGAACACACCTGCCCAGGCGAGCTTTTGCCAGTTCTCATAGGGGCTCATGGCGAACTTGAAGATGGTCACCGGCAGGTTTGCCATCGGCGAGCCGAGGTTGGTTGACCAGAACTGGTTCGACAGTGCGGTGAAAAGCAGCGGCGCGGTTTCGCCCGAGATGCGCGCAAAGGCCAGCAGCACTCCGGTCATCACGCCGGCACGAGCCGACTTCAACGTGACAGTCAAGATCACCTTCCACTTGGGCGTGCCCAGCGCGTAAGCCGCCTCACGCAGCGCATTGGGAATAAGCGAGAGCATGTTTTCGGTGGTGCGAATCACCACCGGGATCACGATCAAGGCCAGGGCGAGCACACCGGCAAAACCGGAGTAGCTCCTCATCTTGGCCACCACCACGGCGTAGATGAAAAGACCAATCACGATGGAGGGGGCGGACAACAAGATGTCGTTGATGAAGCGCGTAGCACTGCCGAGCCAACCCTTCTGCCCATACTCGGCAAGGTACACCCCCGCCATCACGCCGATGGGCGTGCCGATCAGCGTGGCCATCGACACCATGATCAGAGAGCCCATGATGGCGTTGGCCAGGCCACCGGTCTCGGCCTGCGGCGCGGGCGTCATTTCGGTGAAAACCGACCACACCAAACCACCGAAGCCCAGACGGAAGGTCTCGATCAGTATCCAGACCAGCCAGAACAAGCCAAAGGCCATGGCCGCCATCGACAGCGTGAGTGCGATTGCGTTGACGGCCTTGCGACGGCGGTTCTTGGCCAGGCGATCGGCATGCAAGGTCAGGCTGCTCATGAGCGTGCCCCTTCGCCCTTCTTCAACTGTGCCAGCAATATCTTGGACAGGGACAGCACCACGAAGGTGATGAAGAACAGCACGAGTGCCAGGTACAACAGCGAGGCTTGGTGTAGGCCTTCGCTTGCCTCGGCAAATTCGTTGGCCAGCACCGAGGTGATGCTGTTGGCCGCCTCGAACAGTGACGGGCCATTGAGCTGGTTGGCATTGCCAATCACGAAGGTGACGGCCATGGTCTCGCCCAGCGCACGCCCCAGGCCCAACATGATGCCGCCGATAACACCGGTCTTGGTGTAGGGCAACACCACCTTGAAGACCACCTCCCAAGTGGTAGAGCCCAGGCCATAGGCCGACTCTTTCAACATGGCGGGTGTGACCTCGAATACGTCGCGCATCACCGAGGCGATGAACGGAATGATCATGATGGCCAGGATAATGCCGGCCGACAAAATGCCGATGCCCACTGGCGCGCCGGAGACCAAGCCCTTGAGCACAGGCGTGTTGCCAAACATCGCCTGCAGAGGCTGCTGCACGTACGTCGACAGCACTGGGCTGAACACCAGCAAACCCCACATGCCGTAAACGATCGACGGCACGGCGGCCAGCAGCTCCACCGCGATGCCCAGCGGGCGGCGCAGCCAGTTCGGCGACAGCTCGGTGAGGAAGAGCGCAATGCCGAAGCTCACCGGTACCGCGATGATCAGTGCAATCAGCGAGGTCATCAGCGTGCCGTAGATCATCACCAGGCCGCCGTACTTGTCTTGCACGGGGTCCCAGTCGCTGCTCCACAGAAAGCCCAAGCCGAATTCGCGTATCGCCGGTGCGGCACCAATCAGCAGTGAGCCGATGATGCCGGCCAGCAAGAGCAAGGTGAGGATGGCCGCGCCATGCGCGAGCACGGAGAACACCGTGTCGGCCCAAGGCACGTTGCGCCGCACAGCCGGTGGGCGCCCCAGCGGCTCAGTGCGTTGCATCTTGTCCGGGTCGTAGTGGGATGCTGGAAGTGTAGCGGCCACGGTGCCTCCGAAGGCTCAGGCGAGGGTCAGGTCACTGCAGGCTGATGGCCTTTGCCGAAGCGTCTTTCACCTCGTGCCACTGCTTGCGCACCAGGCTCTTCACCGCGTCGGGCAGGGCCACGTATTCAAGCTCGGCCGCGGCCTTGTCGCCGTTCGCGTAGGCCCAATCGAAGAACTTGAGCGTGGCCACGGCTTGTGCAGGCTTGTCTTGCACCTTGTGCAGCAGGATGAAGGTGGCACCCGTGAGCGGCCAGGCTTCCTTGCCCGGCTGCTCGGTCAGCACCTGGTAGAAGCTCCTGTCCCAGTCGGCATTCGCGGCGGCGGCCTTGAAGTTGATGTCGTCCGGGGCCACGAAAGCGCCGTCCTTGTTCTTCAGCAAGGTATAGGTCATCTTGTTTTGCTTGACGTAGGCGTACTCGACGTAACCGATCGAGTTGGGCAGGCGACTGACGAACGCTGCAACGCCTTCGTTGCCCTTGCCGCCAGCGCCGGTGGGCCAGTTCACGGCCGTGCCTTCGCCGACCTTGGTCTTCCACCCTTCATTCACCTTCGAGAGGTAGTTGGTGAAGATGAAACTCGTGCCCGAACCGTCGGCACGGCGCACCACCGAGATCGCTGCATCAGGCAAGGGCACACCGGGGTTCAACGCCGTCAGTGCAGCGTCGTTCCACTTGGTGATCTTGCCGAGATAGATATCACCCAACACGAGACCGGTCAGCTTGATCTGGCCGGGCTTGATACCGGCAATGTTGACCACCGGCACCACGCCACCGATGACAGTGGGGAACTGGATGAGGCCGTCTTTTTGCAGCTCGTCGTCCTTGAGCGGCATGTCTGACGCGCCGAAGTCGACAGTTTTGCCGCGGATCTGCTTCAGGCCAGCGCCGGAGCCGACCGATTGGTAGTTGATGCGGGCACCGGTCGCCTTGTTATAGGCATCGGCCCACTTGGCGTAGATGGGGGCGGGGAAGGAAGCGCCAGCGCCAGTGACGTCTTGCGCCATTGCAGTGCCAGCGGCCAGGGTCAGCGCGACAGCAGTCGCGGCAAAACGGATCGAGGTTGTGTTCATGAATGCACCTTTCCAGAGAGTGGGCTGATGGAATGGTGCGACTGTAAAAACTAGATGTGACAACGTCGTGACACATTCAGCCTCACTGTCATCGTCACATGACAGTCATTTAAAAGTCACAAATACCGTCATGCATGGAAAAGCGCAGCCAAACGCTCGGCACAACTGTGTGCCTGCGCGGCGTCACGCGCTTCGACCATCACCCGCACCAGCGGCTCGGTACCCGACGGGCGGATCAGCAGTCGGCCATTGGCGCCTAGCTCTCTCTGAGCCTGAGCCTGGGCTTCGGCCAGGCCTTCGGTTATTTTCCAATCTTGCCCAGGCTTCAGCCGCACATTGATCAGCACCTGGGGAAAGAGCGTGACAGGTGCCAGCAACTGGGCGAGCGATTGACCGCTGCGGCTGATGGCCTGCAACACCTGCAGAGCACTCACGATGCCGTCGCCGGTGGTGTGTTTGTCGAGCGCCAGCAAGTGGCCTGAGCCTTCACCGCCCAGCAGCCAACCGCGAGCAGCCAGCTCTTCCAGCACATAGCGGTCACCCACCTTGGCTCGCACGAACTCGATGTCGCGGGCTTTGAGCGCCACCTCGACGGCCATGTTGGTCATCAAGGTACCCACGGCGCCCGGAACACGCTGGCCTTGAGCCAGGCGGTCGGCCACCATCACGTACAGCAACTCGTCGCCGTTGTAGAGACGGCCCGTCGAGTCGACCAGTTGCAGGCGGTCTGCATCACCGTCTAGTGCGACACCGTAGTCGGCCTGGTGTTCCTTCACCGCCTGAACCAATGCGGCGGGCGAAGTCGCGCCAAAGCCGTCGTTGATGTTGAGCCCATCCGGGCTGCAGCCAATGCCGATGACCTCGGCACCCAGCTCATGAAACACCTCAGGGGCGATCTGGTAGGCCGCCCCGTGAGCCGCGTCGACCACAACCTTCAGGCCCTTGAGTGACAGGTCATGGCCGAAAGTGCTCTTGCAGAACTCGACATAGCGGCCGCGTGCGTCTTCCAGGCGCTTGGCTTTGCCCAGCTGCACCGACTCGACCCAGTTCGGCGGCTCGCTCAGTGCGGCTTCAACTTCGCGCTCCCATTGATCAGGCAGTTTCTCGCCGCGGGCGGAGAAAAATTTGATGCCGTTGTCGGGGTAGGCGTTGTGTGAAGCGCTGATCACAACACCGAGGTCGAGCCGCAACGCGCGCGTGAGGTAAGCCACACCCGGCGTGGGCAGTGGGCCGCTGAGCAAGACGTCGACACCGGCTGACGCAAAGCCGGCTTCAAGCGCCGACTCGATCATGTAACCCGAAATGCGCGTGTCCTTACCTATCAGCACGGTCGGCCGAGTGATGTGCGCCTTGAGCACCCGGCCCACAGCGTGGCCCAGGCGAAGCATGAAATCGGGCGTGATGGGCGCCTGCCCCACAGTGCCACGGATGCCATCGGTGCCAAAGTAAGTTCTGCTCATGTGATTCGTTTGTCCTTGCCCCTGAATTGTGCAGCAGCCGAATCGACAGGCAAACTCAGCAACCCGGCCACTCCCATCACCTTGAGGGCATCGACAGTGGCAGCCACGTCATGCACGCGCAGCACGCCGGCGCCATGCAGCGCAGCCGCCAGCGCAGCGGCCACGCTGGCCGCCAGCCGATCGCCCACTGGCCTACCTGTCAGCACGCCGAGGGTGCTCTTGCGCGACCAGCCCACCATCAAGGGGTAACCCAAGGCTAGCAGCTCTTCTTGCCTCGCCAGCAGCGCGAGGTTGTGTTCCACCGTTTTGCCAAAACCGATGCCGGGATCGAGCACCACGCGCTCGGGGTGCAGCCCAGCGACCCGGGCGGCAGCTGCGCGGGCAGCCAGAAAAGCGCCTACCTCGGCCAGCACATCGCCGTAAATCGGCAGGCCCTGCATGGACTGAGGTTCGCCCTGCATGTGCATCAGGCAAACGCCGCAAGACGGGTGGGACGCCACCGCTTCGAGCGCGCCAGGCCAACGCAGCGCATAGATGTCGTTGACGATGTCGGCACCGAGATCGAGCGCCGCACGCATGATCTCGGGCTTGTACGTGTCGACGGACACCGGCACACCCAGCGAGAGTGCGCCCTTCAACACGGGCAGCACCCGCGCCCACTCTTCTTCGAGCGGCAAGGGCACCGCACCTGGCCGGCTCGATTCGCCACCCAGATCGAGGATGTCAACACCTTCCTTGACCATCTGCTCGCAGCGCGCCAGGGCAGCCTGCGTCGTTGCGTGCCGGCCACCATCAGAAAACGAATCGGGGGTGATATTGACGATGCCCATCACCCGAGGGTGGCTCAGGTCGATGCGGTAGCGGGTGGTCTGCCACATTGGCATGCAGCCTCACGAAATGGAAACGGGGCCTAAGCCCCGTTTGGTTCAAACCGCAGGTTTGTCGCTCAGGCCGCGGCCGGCGCGCTGTCGGGGTTGACCGGTGGCACTGAGCCACCCGATCGGCTGGACGGCGTAGACCAGTCCTTGGGTGGGCGTGGTGGCTTGTCGTTCATGATGTCGTCGATCTGCTCGGTGTCTATGGTTTCCCATTCAAGCAGAGCCTTGGCCATCGCGTGCATCTTGTCCTTGTTGGCCTCAATGTGGCGGCGGGCAGTGGCGTACTGCTCGTCGATGATTCGGCGCACTTCCACATCCACGCGCTGCATGGTTTCTTCAGACACATTGGTCGTCTTGGTCACCGAGCGGCCAAGGAAGACCTCGCCCTCGTTCTCGGCATAGACCATCGGACCCATGGCCTCGCTCATGCCGTAACGCATGACCATGTCGCGGGCGATCTGCGTGGCGCGCTCGAAGTCGTTGCTGGCGCCGGTGGTCATCTCCCCCATGAACACCTCTTCGGCGATTCGGCCACCGAACAAGATGGAAATGGTGGTCAGCATGCGAATCTTGTCTGTGCTGTAGCGGTCGCCTTCAGGCAACTGCATGGTCACGCCCAGCGCACGGCCGCGCGGGATCACCGTCACCTTGTGAACCGGGTCAGCCTTCGGCATCAGACGCGCCACCAGAGCATGCCCTGACTCGTGGTAAGCGGTGTTGCGGCGCTCGTCTTCGGCCATGGCCATAGACTTGCGTTCCGGGCCCATCATGATCTTGTCCTTGGCCTTCTCGAAGTCGATCATGTCGACCACCCGTCCGTTGCGGCGAGCCGCAAACAAGGCCGCCTCGTTGACGAGGTTGGCCAGATCAGCACCCGAGAACCCAGGCGTGCCGCGAGCCAGGATGTCGGCCCGGATGTCTTGGCCGACCGGTACCTTGCGCATGTGCACGTTGAGAATCTGCTCGCGGCCACGCACGTCGGGCAGCGTTACATAGACCTGGCGGTCGAAACGGCCTGGGCGCAGCAACGCGGGGTCAAGGATGTCGGGCCGGTTGGTTGCCGCCATCACGATCACGCCAAGGTTGGTCTCGAAACCGTCCATCTCGACCAACATCTGGTTCAGCGTTTGCTCGCGCTCGTCATTGCCACCGCCCAGGCCGGCACCGCGATGGCGGCCGACAGCGTCGATTTCGTCGACAAAGATGATGCAAGGCGCGCTCTTCTTCGCCTGCTCGAACATGTCGCGCACGCGCGCGGCGCCAACACCGACAAACATTTCAACGAAGTCAGAGCCCGAGATGCTGAAAAACGGCACCTTGGCCTCACCGGCAATGGCCTTCGCCAGCAGGGTTTTGCCGGTGCCGGGAGGGCCGACCAGCAACACGCCGCGCGGAATTCGCCCGCCGAGCTTCTGGAATTTCTGCGGGTCTTTCAGGAAGTCGACCAGCTCCTTGACTTCTTCCTTGGCCTCGTCGCAGCCGGCGACGTCAGCGAAGGTGGTCGTGTTGTTGGCCTCATCGAGCATGCGCGCCTTCGACTTGCCAAAGCTGAAAGCTCCACCCTTGCCGCCGCCTTGCATTTGGCGCATGAAGTAGATCCAGACCGCAATCAACAGCAGCATGGGCCCCCACGAGACCAAGATGTTCATCAGCACGGAAGGCTCTTCATCTGCCTTGCCTGCGACTTGTACACCGTACTTCATGAGGTCGCCGACCATCCAGATGTCGCCGGGCTGAGCAATGGTGTAGCTCTGGCCATCGCTCGGGGTAACTTTGAGGTTGCGCCCCTGCACTTCCACGCGCTTGACCTTGCCGGCCTTGGCGTCGTCCATGAACTGCGTGTAGGTCACGCCCTCGGCGACACGAGGCTTGTCGAACTGCTTGAAGACAGTGAACAGCACCAAGGCGATCACCAACCAAACAGCAACTTTAGAGAACCATTGATTGTTCACCGCGGCTCCTTCTGCAAATCAATACTTCCGCACAGGCGCACGGCGTGCCCCGCATCCACGGGATATGGGGCGGATTCTATTCCAGACAAGGGGGTCGCCTGGCTTGATGTTCCCCTCGGTGAACGAGGTGTTTGGTCTGGAGCCAAGGCACTACTTCACGAACGCTTATCGGCATCATTTGCCGGGTTCTTGAGACCCAGGCCCACCAGAAAAGTTTCGGCCGATTTGTCGCGCGATGCCTTTGGCTTGATGGGCTTGACCACTCGAAAAGTTGCCTTGAACAGATCGGTGAGTGCGCTGTGGCCGCTGCCGTGAAATACCTTGGTCACCAGCGCGCCATTGGGCGTCAGGTGGTTCTGGGCGAACTCGACGGCCAGCTCGACCAGGTGCTCCATGCGGGCAGCGTCGGAGCTCTGGATGCCCGACAGGTTGGGTGCCAAGTCGGACACCACCACGTCGACAGCGCGGCCGCCGAGCAGTGCTCGCAGCTGGGCCAGCACAACCTCTTCGCGGAAATCACCTTGAAGGAAGTGAACGCCTTCGATCGGCTCCATCGGCAGCACGTCGAGCGCAATGATCGTGCCGTTCAGTTCGCCCGCAGCGGCCGCGCCCGTACCAACGAATTTGCGCCTCACATACTGGCTCCAGGCGCCTGGCGTCGACCCGAGGTCGACCACCAGCTGACCCGGGCGTATGAGCTTGAGCGTCTCGTCGATTTCCTTGAGCTTGTAGGCGGCGCGCGCCCGATACCCCTCTTTTTGGGCCAGCTTGACGTAGGTGTCATTCACATGGTCGTGCAGCCACGCCTTGTTGACCTTCTTGCTTTTTGTCTGAGTTTTCATGAGCTTGCCCCTGAGTCGACGCTTTTGCGCCGAGCTTTGCCAACGATAATAGAGGCATGCCTGCCATCGAACTCCGCCCCGTCCAGCGCAAGGAAAAACGCGCTGAAGCCCATCACCTCGAACCGCTGGTTCGCATCGGCGGCGAGGGCCTCACCCCCGCTGTGATCAAGGAAGCCGATGCCGCGCTCAACGCCCACGGTTTGATCAAGGTGCGCGTGTTCTCCGATGAGCGCGAAACCCGCGAGGCTTTCTTCGCCCAGCTGAGCGATGAGCTGAACGCCGCGCCCATTCAGCACATAGGCAAGCTGCTGGTACTGTGGCGCCCCATTCCCCCGAAAGAAAAGGCTGAGCGCGACGACGATCGCAAGCCCGGCCCCAAAGTGGTGAAGATCCTCAAGTTTTCCAAGAGCGGCAATCACCGCCCCCAGGTCAAGAAAATCAAGCTGTTGGGCAACCAGCGCCTCGCTGCTGGCGGCGAAGTAAAGCGGGCCAAAAAGCGCATCACCAGCGTCAAGCGCACCGCGCCCGAATGATCGGCCTCAGGCGCTCGACAAGCGCCACGCCAGCGACAGGGTAAATAGCCCCTTGAGCCCGAACAGCACGGCCGACACCCCGTGCAAAGCGCCAAACGACCACATGCCCTGCCCGGCTCTGGCGGCCGTCATCATGGGCTGGACGGCAAAGTAGCCGAGCATCGTGCAAAACAAGGTACCCAGTACCAACACGATGTCGGTGCTGAACACCGATCCCCGGCCCGCTTCTGAGTTGATGCGCGCCAGGTGGCGCACCATCAAGAGCATCAACACCGAGACCACGAGGCTCAAATAGGCCTCTTGCATGAACATGCGCCCCGCCACGCGCCCTGCTGCCTCAGGCACCAAGCTGGCAAAGCCCGCGGGCGCGCCAATCGCCGCGATGCCGAAAATTAAGCCGGCCCATACGCCTGCGGTGCAGGCCGCCACACGCCGGGTGTCGAAGCGCATCAGATGTAGCGAACCTTGATGATCTCGTAGCTCTTGACGCCACCTGGAGCTTGCACTTCGGCCACGGCCCCGACTTCCTTGCCGATCAAGGCCCGAGCAATGGGCGAGCCGATCGAGATACGGCCTTGCTTCAGATCGGCTTCGTCTTCACCCACGATCTGGTACGTCACGGCCGTGCCCGAGTCCTCGTCTTCCAGATCGACCGTGGCGCCAAACACCACGCGACCTTCGGTATTCAAGGTGCTCGGGTCGATGATCTGGGCTGCTGCGAGCTTGCCTTCAATCTCCAGGATGCGGCCTTCGATGAAGCCCTGCTTGTCCTTGGCCGCTTCGTACTCGGCGTTTTCTGAAAGATCACCTTGCGCCCGGGCTTCGGCGATGGCCTGAACCACCGCATGGCGCTCTACGGTCTTCAAGCGGTGCAGCTCTTCTTTCAGCAGTTGCGCGCCGCGGGTGGTGACGGGAATGGTGGCCATGGTGAAACCTTGAAACTCAAAATGAAAACCGCCGCCTTCTCCCTTACGGGAGTGTCGGCGGCGGCCGATACGGAAGAGAGATGACGAAAGTCTAGTGCAGTTCAGCGTGCAACTCTTGCAGGGATAGCACCACCAGATCGTCCTGGTGCTTCATGCCTTCCACTGCGGCTTCGCAACCCGCCATGCTGGTGTAGTAGGTGATGCGATTGGCCAGCGCCGCCTGGCGAATGTGGCGCGAGTCGCCGATCGCTGTGCGGGTTTCGTCCACCGTCGTGAAGACGAGCTGAATCTCACCCGCCTTGAGCATGTCGACAATGTGTGGCCGGCCGTCCTTGACCTTGTTGACCACCCTCACCGGCACGCCGCCTTCGGCAATGGCCGCCGCCGTGCCCTTGGTCGCGACCACCTCGAAGCCCAGCGCCACTAGATCACGGGCCACGACCACCGCACGCGGCTTGTCGCTGCTCTTGACCGTGATGCACACCGTGCCCTTGTTGGGCAGGCGTGAGCCAGCACCAAGCTGGCTCTTGAGCATGGCTTCGCCGAAGGTACGGCCTGCGCCCATCACCTCGCCGGTAGAACGCATTTCCGGGCCGAGAATGGGGTCGACACCGGGGAATTTGTTGAACGGAAATACCGCTTCTTTCACCGAGAAGTAAGGCGGAATGACCTCGACAGGCATCTTGCCGTTCAGGCCCTTCTGATCCACCAACCTTTGGCCCACCATGCAGCGAGCTGCAATCTTGGCCAAGGGCTGGCCGGTAGCCTTAGACACAAACGGCACGGTGCGCGAGGCACGTGGGTTCACTTCGAGCACGTAGACCACGGCGTCGGCGCCTTCGCCTTGAATGGCGAACTGCACGTTCATCAAACCCTTGACCTTGAGCGCCATTGCCATCGCAATGGTCTGGCGGCGCAGCTCGTCTTGCAACGCCTTGGGCAGCGAATACGGTGGCAGTGAACAGGCCGAGTCGCCCGAATGGATGCCGGCTTGTTCGACGTGTTCCATGATGCCGCCGATCATGCAATCGACGCCATCACTGATGCAGTCCACGTCGACCTCGATCGCGTCGTCCAGAAAGCGGTCGAGCAGCACCGGCGACTTCTCGCTCACCTTGACCGCTTCGCGCATATAGCGCTCTAGATCCTTGTCGCCGTGCACGATTTCCATCGCGCGGCCGCCCAGCACGTAACTCGGGCGCACCACCAGCGGGTAGCCGATCTCCTGCGCCAGCAGCAGAGCTTGCTCTTCAGTGCGGGCAGTGCGGTTGGGTGGTTGCTTCAGGCCCAAGGCATGCAGCAGCTTCTGGAAGCGCTCGCGGTCTTCGGCGATGTCGATGCTGTCGGGTGTGGTGCCCACGATGGGCACGCCGGCGCGCTCAAGATCGAGCGCGAGCTTCAGCGGTGTCTGGCCACCGTACTGCACGATCACGCCGAGCGGCTTTTCTTTGTCGACGATCTCGAGCACGTCTTCCAGCGTCACGGGCTCGAAGTACAGGCGATCCGAGGTGTCATAGTCAGTCGACACGGTCTCGGGGTTGCAGTTGACCATGATGGTCTCGTAGCCGTCCTCGCGCAAGGCGAGCGCCGCGTGCACGCAGCAGTAGTCAAACTCGATGCCCTGCCCGATGC
This sequence comes from Rhizobacter sp., assembly GCF_046595475.1. Lineage (GTDB taxonomy): Bacteria > Pseudomonadota > Gammaproteobacteria > Burkholderiales > Burkholderiaceae_C > Rhizobacter. The sequence continues at coordinate 3,244 of NZ_JBKJOQ010000129.1, read as the reverse complement.
GGTTGGGGCCACCGCCCAGCACCATGATCTTCTTCTTGTTAGTGGGCTCGGCCTCGCACTCTTCGTCATAGGTCGAGTACATGTAAGCCGTCTGCGTGGCGAACTCGGCCGCGCAGGTGTCGACGCGCTTGTAGACCGGGCGTACCTTTTGCGCCCAGCGCGCTTCACGCACGGCATGCTGGTGCGTGCCGAGCAGCTTGGCCAAACGCCGGTCGGAAAAGCCCTTCTGCTTGAGAAAGCGCAGCTCTTCGGTCGACAGGCTCTCAAGCATTCGGCCTTCGATGGCCTGCTCAGCCTGAATCAATTGCTCGATCTGCGCCAGGAACCATGGGTCGATGGCGGTCTCTTCGAATACCTCTTGCAAGCTCATCCCAATACGGAAGGCATCGCCCACGTAGAGGATGCGCTCGGGGCCGGCTTCGCCGATCTCTTCAATGATCTCGTCGCGGTCGGTCGAGCGCTCGGTCAGGCCGTCAATGCCAGTTTCCAGGCCGCGCAAGGCCTTCTGGAAGCTTTCCTGGAAGGTGCGGCCCATGGCCATCACCTCGCCCACCGATTTCATCTGCGTGGTCAGGTGCGAGTCGGCGGCGGGGAATTTCTCGAAGGCGAAGCGCGGGATCTTGGTGACCACATAGTCGATGCTGGGCTCGAACGACGCCGGGGTCGCACCACCGGTGATGTCGTTGCGCAGCTCGTCGAGTGTGTAGCCCACGGCCAGCTTTGCAGCCACCTTGGCAATCGGAAAGCCCGTTGCCTTCGAGGCCTGCGCCGATGAACGCGACACGCGCGGGTTCATCTCGATCACGACCATGCTGCCGTCTTTCGGGTTGATCGCGAACTGCACGTTCGAGCCGCCGGTGTCGACACCGATCTCGCGCAGGATCGCGATGCTCGCGTTGCGCAGCTCGTCGAGTGTGTAGCCCACGGCCAGCTTTGCAGCCACCTTGGCAATCGGGAAACCCGTGGCCTTGGAAGCCAATGCGGATGAGCGCGACACGCGCGGGTTCATCTCGATCACGACCATGCGGCCGTCTTTCGGGTTGATGGAAAACTGCACGTTGGAGCCACCTGTGTCGACGCCGATCTCGCGCAAGATGGCGATGCTGGCGTTACGCAGCAACTGGTACTCCTTGTCGGTGAGCGTCTGCGCAGGCGCCACTGTGATGGAGTCGCCGGTGTGAATGCCCATGGGGTCGAGGTTTTCGATGGCGCACACGATGATGCAGTTGTCGGCGCGGTCGCGCACGACTTCCATCTCGAACTCCTTCCAGCCGATCAGGCTCTCTTCAATCAACAGCTCTTTGGTGGGCGACAGGTCGAGGCCGCGCTTGCAGATCTCTTCGAACTCTTCGGGGTTGTAGGCAATGCCACCACCCGTACCGCCTAGCGTGAAGCTCGGGCGCACCACCATCGGGAAGCCGTTGCCGCCGATTTCGAGCTGAATGCGCTTCTGCACGGCCAGCGCGTCATCCATCGAATGCGCGATGCCCGACCGGGCCGAATGCAGGCCGATGCCGGTCATGGCGTCCTTGAACTTCAGGCGGTCTTCGGCCTTCTCGATCGCCTTTTCATTCGCACCGATCATCTCGACGTTGTACTTCGAGAGCACACCGTTCTTGTGCAGGTCGAGCGCGCAATTCAGCGCGGTCTGGCCGCCCATGGTGGGCAGCACGGCATCGGGCCGCTCCTTGGCGATGATCTTCTCGACCACTTGCCAGGTGATGGGCTCGATGTAGGTGACATCGGCCATCTCGGGGTCGGTCATGATCGTCGCCGGGTTGCTGTTGACGAGGATGACCTTGTAGCCCTCTTCGCGCAGCGCCTTGCAGGCTTGCGCGCCCGAGTAGTCGAACTCACAGGCCTGGCCAATGATGATCGGGCCTGCACCAATGATGAGGATGGATTTGAGGTCTGAGCGCTTAGGCATTTGTGTTCTTCTCCATCAGCGCGGTGAAACGATCGAACAGGTAGGAAATGTCATGCGGTCCGGGTGAGGCCTCGGGGTGGCCCTGGAAGCAGAAAGCGGGTTTGTCGGTACGGGCCAGGCCTTGCAACGTGCCATCAAAGAGGCTCACGTGCGTAGGGCGCAGGTTGGCGGGTAGGGACTTTTCGTCCACCGCAAAACCGTGGTTCTGACTGGTGATGCTCACGCGTCCGTCGTCTAGATCTTTCACCGGATGGTTGGCACCGTGATGGCCGAACTTCATCTTGAAGGTCTTGGCCCCGGAGGCCAGCGCCATGATCTGATGACCGAGGCAGATGCCGAAGGTGGGAATGCCCGCTTCGATCAACTCGCGCGTGGCGCGGATGGCGTAGTCGCAAGGCTCAGGGTCGCCGGGGCCGTTGCTGAGGAAGATGCCATCGGGCTTGTGCGCCTGCACGTCGGCAGATGACGTCTGCGCCGGCACCACGGTCACCTTGCAGCCGCGGCTGGCCAGCATACGCAGGATATTGCGCTTGACGCCGAAGTCGTAGGCGACCACATGGAATCGTGGCGACTTGAGCGTGCCATAGCCGCCCTCGAGCGACCACTCGGTTTGAGTCCATTCAGTGGTGTCGGATTGGCTCACCACCTTAGCGAGATCGAGACCGTTCATCGCGGGGGCCGACTTCGCCAAGGTGATTGCCTTGTCGGCGTGGGCGGCGGTCAGCGCCTCGCCCAGCGGCAGCGTGAAAATGCATCCGTTCTGCGCGCCCTTGCTGCGCAAAACACGCGTCAGCCGGCGGGTGTCGATGTTGGCGATGGCAACGGTGCCTTCGGCCTTCAAGTAGTCCGACAAACTCACCGTCTGGCGGAAGTTTGAGGCCACGATCGGCAGATCTTTGATGATCAGGCCAGCGGCGTACACCTTGCTCGCCTCGACGTCTTCAAGATTGACGCCGTAGTTCCCGATGTGCGGGTAGGTCAGCGTGACGATCTGGCGGCAGTAACTGGGATCGGTGAGGATTTCCTGGTAGCCGGTAAGTGCGGTGTTGAACACCACCTCGCCAACCGTGTGGCCGGCAGCGCCGATCGACACACCTTGGAACACCGTTCCGTCCGCGAGTGCGAGGAGAGCCTGGGCTTGAATTGGCAGCAATGGCGGGGGCACACGATTCTCCGATTTGTGCGCGCCCAGCTCTGCTCTTCGAGCACGAGACCGGTTGAGAAAACTGAGGGAGTTTTCGGCAGGAAACAGCGAGAGGAGTCGCTGGGCGGTGGGGTTGCGGGTAAACCTTCGTATTGTACCCGAGCGATGAGCCT
>NZ_JBKJOQ010000128.1:0-57172 GCF_046595475.1 Rhizobacter sp. | reverse complement strand
GACCACCTTCATGCGGATTGGCACTGCCCAGGAATGCGGGTGTCCCACGTCACCTGTCGGGCGGGGGAATCGCGTATCGAGCATCAGCACGCCCAGCCGAGCACGCGTTCCCGGGGGAAATACCGGTGGCGCTGGCGCGATACTTGCACTTATCCTCTGATCTTTCATCCTACGATTGTCACGGAGTGCCCATGAAATTCAAATATGCCTTGATTGCCGCTGCCCTGGCCTTGGGCGGGAATGCTTTTGCGCAGACCAAGTGGGACCTGCCCGCCGCTTACCCAGCCACCAACTTCCACTCCGAAAATCTGATCAAGTTCGCCGACGACGTCGACAAGGCCACCGGCGGCAAGCTGAAGATCACCGTGCACGCCAACGCCTCGCTGTACAAGGCACCGGAGATCAAGCGGGCCGTGCAGCAGGGCCAGGCGCAGATCGGCGAGATCCTGCTGGTGAACTACCAGAACGAATGGCAGATCTTCGGCGCCGACGGCCTGCCCTTCCTGGCCGACAGCTACGACGAGTCGGGCAAGCTCTACAAGGCGCAAAAGCCGGTGCTCGAGAAGAAGCTCGCCGAGCAGGGCCTGATGCTGCTGTACGCCGTGGCGTGGCCGCCGCAGGGCATCTACAGCAAGAAGCCCATCAACTCGGCGGCCGACCTCAAGGGCGTGAAGTGGCGCGCCTACAGCCCGGCCACCTCGCGCATTGCCGAGCTGCTGGGCGCGCAGCCCGTCACGGTGCAAGCCGCTGAACTCTCGCAGGCCATGGCCACGGGTGTGATCGAGGCGTACATGTCGTCGGGCTCCACCGGATACGACACCAAGACCTACGAGCACCTGAAGTACTTCACCGACACCCAGGCTTGGTTGCCCAAGAACGCCGTGCTGGTCAACAAGGCGGCATTCAATGCACTCGACAAGCCTGCACAGGCCGCGCTGCTAAAGGCCGCGGCCGACGCCGAGACGCGCGGCTGGGTGGTCTCGCGTGCCAAGAACACCGAGTACCTCGATCTGCTCAAGAAAAACGGCATGACCATCGCGACGCCTTCGGCCCAGCTGAAGTCCGACATGAAAATGGTGGGTGACACCATGCTGCAAGAGTGGCTGCAAAAAGCCGGGCCTGACGGCCAGGCCATCGTCGACGCCTTCCGCAAATGAGCGGCAAGTAAGCGGTGGCCACACCCGGCTCGCCCCCGCCCACCGCCCTGCGCCGCACGCTCGACGCGCTCTATGGCGCGAGCGGCGCGCTCGCCGGCGTGTGCATGCTGGGGCTGCTGCTGATGGTGCTCACCTCTATCGTCAGCCGGCAGCTGCACGTCAACGTGCCCGGCACCGATGGCTACGCCGGCTACCTGATGGCCGGGGCGGGCTTTCTGGCACTGGCCCACACGCTCAAGCGCGGCGAGCACATCCGCGTCACCCTGCTATTGGGCGGGTTGCAAGGCCGCTGGCGGCGCGCACTGGAGATCTGGGCGCTTGCCGCAGCGAGCCTGCTGGCGCTGCTCTTCGCGGGCTACAGCTGCAAACTCGCCTGGCAGTCTCGGGTGTTCAACGACATCTCCACCGGCATCGACGCCACGCCCCTGTGGATACCCCAGATCGGCATGGTGGTCGGCACTGTGGTGCTGGCCATCGCCTTCATCGACGAGTTGGTGCTAGAGCTGCGCGGCCTGCGCCAACACGTCAGCCTCGAAGAAGCGCTGCGCAATGAATGACCTGGCCATCACCGCGCTGCTGATCGTCTCGCTGTTTCTCATACTCGGCAGCGGCGTGTGGATAGGGCTCACGCTCTCCGGCGTGGCCTGGATAGGCATGCAGCTCTTCAGCTCTCGCCCCGCCGGTGACGCCATGGCCGTCACCATCTGGGGCGCGGCGTCGAGCTGGACACTCACCGCCCTGCCCCTCTTCATCTGGATGGGCGAGATCTTGTTTCGCACACGTCTGAGCCAAGACATGTTCCGCGGCCTGGCCCCGTGGGTGCAGCGCCTGCCCGGGCGCTTGCTGCATGTGAACGTGGTGGGCTGCGTGATCTTCGCGGCGGTGTCGGGCTCCAGCGCCGCCACCTGCGCCACCATCGGCAAAATGAGCCTGCCCGAGCTCAGGCGGCGTGGCTACCCCGACGCCATCTCGCTGGGTTCGCTGGCCGGCGCGGGCACGCTGGGGCTGTTGATCCCGCCCTCGATCATCATGATCGTCTACGGTGTGTCGGCCGATGTGTCGATCTCGCAGCTCTTCATTGCCGGCGTGCTGCCGGGCCTGCTGCTTGCGGCCATTTTCTCGGGCTACATCGCGCTGTGGGCGCTGCGCCACCCTCACCTCGTGCCACCGGCCGACCCCGCCACCAGCCTGCGTGAAAAACTGCAGGCCTCGCGCGGCCTGCTCCCGGTGGTGCTGCTGATCGCCGCGGTGCTGGGCTCCATCTACAGCGGCGTGGCCACCGCCACCGAGGCGGCGGCACTGGGCGTGCTGGGCTCGCTCATCATCTCGGCCGTGCAAGGCTCCCTCACCTGGCAGACCTTCAAAGAGGCGTTGATGGGCGGCACCCGCCTGTACTGCATGATCGCGCTCATCCTCGCGGGGGCCGCATTTCTCACGCTGGCCATGGGCTACATCGGTCTGCCCCGTCATCTGGCCGAATGGATAGGCTCGCTGGGGCTGTCGAAGTTCCAGCTGATCGTCGCACTCACCCTGTTCTACGTGCTGCTGGGGTGTTTCCTCGACGGCATCTCGATGGTGGTGCTCACCATCGGCGTGATCTTGCCCACCATCCAGAAGGCCGGCATCGACCCGTTGTGGTTCGGCGTCTTCGTCGTGGTGGTGGTCGAGATGGCCCAGGTGACGCCCCCGGTGGGCTTCAACCTCTTCGTGCTTCAGGGCATGAGCGGTCGCGACATCGGCTACATCGCCCGTTCCACGCTGCCCTTTTTCGGCTTGATGGTGGTGACCGTGCTGCTGCTGTACTTCTTCCCGCAGATCGTCACCTTCCTGCCCCTGCACATGAAGGCCTGAACAGGCCCGCCATGGCCCTGCAATTCGGGCCATCCGCCAAAGAGTGCCTCCCTACCATGAACCCGCGGAAAAGCGTTCCGCGCTTCGCCACGCGTGCGCCCCCCGCGCCCAGGGAAAAATCATGTCTGATCTGTCCGATTTCGTGAACATGGATTTCGCCACCGATGCCGCGGCGCAATTGCTGCGCGTCGAGCCGGTCGAGAAAACCCGCCACGCCCCCTTCCACTGGCCCACGCCCCCCTTCGCGGCCTACCCCGATGCGGTGGAGCAAAGCCAGGCTCAAGGCTGCGAGTTCGTCGGCACCAACGGCAAGGCCGTCGCCGGCCGCCTGATCTTCTTCGTGCCCGAAGACCAGCTGGCCCACGTGCAGGTGCCGCCCGCGCGCACCACCATGCCGCTGCGCTTCAACCAGTTTCGCTCGCTGCGCGTGATGGAGCCGCTCAAGCCCATCACCACCACCTTGCTCACCCACGAGAAGCACGCGCTGATGCTGGAGCAGCGCCCGCGCAGCAGCTACCGCGTGGTGCTGCCCGAAGGCGCGCAGATGGAGGGCAACACCATCGGCCACGTTGAAAACGCACACGGCCTCTTCCTCTTCCCGCCGGTCGACGACAAGGGCGCGGTGCAGCGCCTGTTCGTGCCCCGCGGCGGCTACACGTCGTACGAGATCGGCCCGCGCATCGGCGAGCTGCTGGTGCAGCAAAACGCCGCCACGCCCCAGCAAATCGAGCAGGCGGCCGGGGTGCAGAAACAGATGCGCGACCAGAAGCTGGGCGACATCTTGCTGCTGCGCCAGGTGGTCACGCCTGAGCAGTTGCTCGCCGCCATCGAAAAACAGGCGCGCATGCCCATGGTGCGCATAGGCGAAGCCCTCACCTCGCTGGGCATGGTCACCAACGAGCAGCTGCAAGACGCGCTAGGCCAACAACAGCAAGACCGCAGCGTGCCGTTGGGCGAGCTGCTGGTGCGCATGGGCATCGTCTCGCGCGAAGACCTGCAAACGGCCTTGGCCCGCAAGATGGGCTACCCGCTGGTCAACCTTGAGGCCTTCCCCTTCGAAGACGACGCCATACGCAAGCTGCCCTATTCGGTGGCAGTGCGTGTGCAAGTGATGCCGCTGATGATCCGCGAGGGCCGCCTGGTGATCGCGATGGACGACCCTGTGCGCCGCCGCGCCATCGTCGACGAGATCGAGTTCATCACGCAGGTGAAGTGCGTGGCCGTGCTGGCCCAGTGCGCCAGCCTGGAAGACGTGCTCTTCAAGGCCTACGAGAAAATTGGCGCCGCTAGCATTCAGAAGTTCAACGCAGTCAACGCGGCCGACCCGATTCCTTTTGAGCTGCATGACACCGACAAGCTGGTCGAAACCTTGGAGAAGGAAGACAACGATGCCTTCTCGGTGGAAGACGACCGCCAGATCGAGCAGTCTGACAATTCGCTGGTGAAGCTGATCAACAACATGATCATCGACGCGCACAAAGACGGCGTGTCAGACATCCACATCGAGAGCTACCCGGGGCGCGACAAAATCAAGGTGCGCTTTCGCAAAGACGGCCTGCTGCGCACCCACCTGGAGCTGCCGCCCAACTACCGCAACGCCATGATCGCGCGCATCAAGATCATGTGCGACCTCGACATCTCCGAGCGCCGCAAGCCCCAAGACGGCAAGATCAACTTTGCCAAGTTTTCGCCGCAGCACAAGATCGAGCTGCGCGTGGCCACCATCCCGACCAACAACAGCCTCGAAGACGTGGTGATGCGCATCTTGGCCTCGGCCAAGCCCATTCCGGTCGACAACCTGGGGCTCTCGCCGTACAACATCAAGCACCTGAAAGAGGCGATGGAACGCCCCTACGGCCTGGTGCTGTGTGTGGGCCCCACGGGCTCGGGCAAGACCACCACGCTGCACTCGGCACTGAGCCACATCAACGTGCCCGAACGCAAGATCTGGACGGCCGAAGACCCGATTGAAATCACCCAACCCGGCCTGCGCCAGGTGCAGGTCAACCCGAAGATCGATTGGACGTTTGCGAAAGCGCTGCGCGCCTTCCTGCGCGCCGACCCCGACGTGATCATGGTCGGCGAAATGCGCGACGAAGAGACCGCGCAGATGGGTGTCGAAGCCTCGCTCACCGGCCACCTGGTGCTGAGCACATTGCACACCAACAGCGCACCCGAGACCGTGACGCGCCTGCTCGACATGGGCATGGACCCGTTCAACTTTGCCGACTCGCTCTTGTGCGTGCTCGCCCAGCGCCTGGTGCGCCGCCTGTGCAACCACTGCCGCCAGTCACGCCTGGCGACCGAAGACGAGGTGAACGAGCTGCTCGACGACTACCTGCACGTGTGCCCGAGCGAGCACCCCGACTTCAAACGCGACACGCTGCACGCCGACTGGACCACGCGCTTCGGCTCGCAAGGCGCGCTGCGCATGCACCACAGCCCCGGCTGCGACCACTGCGGCCAGACCGGCCACCGTGGCCGCGCCGGCCTGCATGAGCTGATGGTCGTGTCACGCGAGGTGCGCCGGCTGATCCAGACCGGCTCACGCGCCGAAGAGTTGCAGCGCACCGCCATGCTCGAAGGCATGCGCACGCTGCGCCAAGACGGCATCGAGAAGGTGCTGCAGGGTGTGACCAGCCTGGCTGAAGTGCGGGCCACCAGCAACGTGTGAGGGCTCAGCCTGGGGAGGCTTCGTCGCCCCAGGCGTAGACCCAGGTCTCACGCGTTTCACCAGCCAACGCACGGCGGTCTTCCAGCCGCATGCCGGCGTGCACGAGCAGGCGCTGCGAGGCAATGTTGTCGGGCGAGGTGATGGCCAGCACGCGCTTGAAACCCAATACCTCCTGCCCATGCTGCAGGCAGCCCAGCACCGCTTCCACCGCGTAGCCCAGGCCACGGTAAGCCGGCAGGAACGCATAGCCCACGTCAACCTCGGGCAAGGTGTCACGCTTGATGAAGCCGCACAGGCCGATGGGCTGTGGGTCGTCGCGGCGCAGCACCGCCCAGAAACCATAGCCCTGGCGTTGGTAGCCGTCGACCAGACGCGTGGCGATCCACTGGCGCGCATCGTCGTTGCTTTGTATCCCGCGATCCCCGATGTGGCGCAGCCAGCCTGGGTCGTTGAGCAGCTCATGAATGAAGGCCGCGTCACCTTCGTCGAAGCAGCGCAGCACCAGGCGCTCGGTTTGCAAGAAGGTCATCAGCGCAGCGCTCCTCGGTGGTCAATTTCTGAAGCGGGGATTGTGCGTCTGCAGGTAAAGCGCTGCATTGCCATAGGCGGCAGGAAAGCGCCCCCAAGCCTCGACCCGCTGCGCCAGCTCGGGCGGCAGCGGCTTTTTCGCCAGCAGGTTGGTCATGGGCTGCGCCGACAAGATGTCGTAGGCCGCAAGCGGCTTGCGGTCGGCGAGCAGGTACTGGTCCACCAGCACCCCCGCCTCGCCGGGCCCGGTGAACTGGAACTCGAAGGCCACGCGCGTGGCGTCGAAGCGCGCATCGAGCAGGTCGCGCCCGAGTGTCGTGTTCCTGTAGCCGATGCCCACCAGCGATGCCAGCGTGGGCAGCACGTCGACCTGCTGCGCCCAGCTGTCCACCCGACGCGGCGCCACGCGGCCCGGCGCGTAAATCAGCAAGGGCGTGTGGCCTTGGGTGATCGCCAGGTCTTGCCAGGCACGCGGCAGGTGCGGGCCGGTCGCGCCGATGATGCCGTGGTCGCCGATGAAGGCGAACACCGTGTTCTTGAAGTAGGCCTCTTGCCGCGCGCGCAGCATGAACTGGCCTATGCACCAGTCGAGGTAGGCGAAGGCGCGGTACTCGTCATTCGAGATGAAGCCCTGCGCCTTCAGCTCGGCCTCGGTGGGCGCGGGCGGGTTGAAGGCCTGCTTGTCTTCGTCGGGGATGGTGTACGGCCGGTGGTTGCCACTGGTCTGTATGTACGCGAAGAAGGGCTGCTTCTGCTCGCGGAACACCTGGTTGGCTTCGAAGAAAACATTCTTATCGGACACGCCCCACACGTCGACCGAAGGCGATTTGTAGCGGCCCTCTTCATAGATGTCTATGCCGTCGATGTTGCCCGAGAGCACGCCCCGCACATTGGCCCACGAGGTGCTGCCGCCGATGAAGTAGAACTTCTGGTAGCCCTTGAACTCGTTGATGATGCTGTGCTGGTTGGCTGCCGCAGGGTTGCGCGAGGCGGTGGACTCGCGCGACACATCGGGCATGCCGGTCACCATGGCAAAGACGCCGCGCGCCGTGTGGGCGTGGGCGCTCATCATGCGTGTGAACAACAGGCCGTCTCTGGCCAGCGCATCGAACGACGGCGTGGCCCCGAGTGGGTTGCCCAGCGCGCCGGTTTTGTGACCGGCAAACGATTCGAGCTGCACCAGCACCACGTTGAGCGGCTGTGCGCCAGGCCGGGGCGGCACGGTGCGCAGGAACGAGATCGGCTCGCCGGGCTTCAGCGCCGGCAGGCCGACGAAAGCGCGTATGGCGTCAGCATCGGGGCGCATCTGCGCGTCGTCGAGCCGCTGCACGCGGAAGGTCCAGGTGTCGTACAGGCTGTGCAAAGGGTTCAAGGCGAGCGACTGCAAGAAGGTGTTGGGCAGCTCGGCCGCATCGCTCCAGCGCAGCGGGTATTGCGAGAACTTGCCATGCACCACGAACACCGCCAGCAGCACGACCACGGCCTCGGCCCCACGCGCCGGCCAGGGTCGAGCGGCCCGCACGCGAAGGGCCCAAGCCCACAGTGAGCCAAAGAGCGCGTGGCACAGCAGCAGCCACAGCGCAAAGCCGATGGTGATCCACACCACCGGGTAGGTTTGCCACACCATGCCAGTGGCCTCGCCCGCGTCGCGTGCCAGCGAGAACACCACGGCCGACAGGCGCTGCGCCAGGTAGGCGTAGTGGCCGGCGTCGAAGATCACCGCTGCGCCCCAGACGGCCGCCGCCAGCATCCAGCACGCCCACCACAAGCCGCGCCACCTTGGCGGGCGCAACCGCGGGCCCAGCCAGGGCAAGGCACCCAGCAGCCACACCAAGAGCACGCTGACCAGCGCCACTCGTGCATCGAAACGGGCCCCCAGCCACAAGGCACTCCAGGCATTCGATATCGGCATGCCCGCAGGTGCAAACCAGAGCCCAAACGCCATGCGCGAGAGCGTGCCGGCGATGAACAGCACGCCGGCCATGGCCAATGCGAGACGAAGGTGAGGTCGGATAGGCAGCATGGATCAGGTCGTTTGGAAACGGGCATTGACCCAGCGCCACGCGGCTGCGCGTGCGACACGTGTCAACAGGCTGAAGAGCGCCCACAGCCACAACAGAGGGTCAAGCAGTGCGTCGAAAATGTTGCCAGTGGGCAACCGGCACAGGGCGAACACCATCAGCGCGAGTACCACCGCCCACGCCACGCCTTGATGCCGCCCCTGCGCCACGAACAGCACCGTCACCATGCCGAGCAGCAGGCCGGCAAGCGCTGCCCCTGGCCCGAAACCGCGCGCATACAGACCGAGGCTGAGCCAACCGGTGCTGTCGAGGTAGAGCATTGCGCCCGCCAGCAACAGCATCAGTGCCAGGCCGACCGGCAGCACGCGCTCAGCCTCTGCCTGCCTGCCTTTCGTCCAGATGGACATGGCACAACACGCCACCAGCAGCGCACTCGGGAAGTGAAACGCCAGGCCCAACCAATACGACGGTGATGCCGGCCCAGGCAAGGCGCAGGCGGCAAAGGCCAGCAACACCCAGGCCGTTGCCCAGCGCGTGGCGAAGGGTCGCCTCAGCGCGATCAGGCCCACGCCGCACGCCGCGAGCACCATGCTCCAGGCGAAGTGCACATACAAGACCTGCAGGCCCAGCGACGGCAGGCTCATGGCGTGGCCTCTGCGTACTGAATGTCGTAGACGTGGTGCGCGATGGCGCGGCGCTGTTGCGTGTAGGTCACGTGCAATTGCTGCCCCACTTGCAGCACGCTGGGGTAGGAAAACTCGTCGCCTGACTCGCCGCGCCGCACATCCAAGCCCGGCGTCCAGTTTTGCGCATCGAGCGAGGTGGACAAGCGCAGCCACTGCCGCGGCGAGCCGCCGCCGGGCACAGCGTCGTTGTGCAGCAGCACGAAACCACCGCCTGCAAGCCGCAGGCCGGCGACCGAGCTGTCGTGGTTGGCCAAAGCCGACGGCGGCAGCGCTTGCCAGCTGAGGCCGGCGTCGTGGCTCACCGCCTGCTGCACGCGGTGGTCGGGGCCGATGTCGCGCATCACGGCGCGCAGCTCGGTGCTTGAGATGGGCAAGAGCGCTGGCTGCAGCGCCGTCACCGACCGGCCGATGCGCTGCACCCAGCGCGGCTCGCCCTGCGCGTCGAAAGAGATGACCAAGGGGTACTTGTGCCCCAGCTCGAAGTAGGCAGGCAACAGCCAGCCGCCGTCGGCCAGTGCGACCGGCTGGGTGCGCACCAACACGCTGGTGTTCAAGAGCGGTGTGAGCGGCAGCACGCGCTGCGGCGTGAAATGCTGGCCTGCATCGTCGGACACCAGTTGCACCACCCGCGCAGCGGCCCAGCCGCCCAGGCCGGTGGCCACCACATAGAGATGCACCCGCCCATCGGCGGCCACCCACAACGCAGGGTTGCCGATGCGCCGCACGCCCATGTGGAGGGCACGGCCCAGCATCGAACGGTCAGCGACAACGTGCGGATCGCTCCAGCGGCCCTGGTGCCAACGTGCCATGTACAGCTTCACGTCAGGCGCGCTTTCGCGTTGTCCGGCCCACCACGAGGCCAGCACGTCACCATCGGGCAGAGCGGCCAGCGCGCTGGCATGCGCCGCGGGCACACCGGCGGGCATGGGGATGGTGGTGCTGCTGCGCGGGATGAGCGTGAAGCTGCGCGCGGCAGTGACCCCCACGCTGAGGGGCACGGCCGCAGCCGTCGCGGCCGCTGACCAGCGCCGCCACTCGGCACCTGCACTGATGACCAAGCAGGCTGCTGCCAGTAACCATGCTCTGGAAAACCCGCCCGATCGCTTCAACACCGTGCCTTTTCGCCCCTATGGAAACGGCGCCATTGTGACAGCGGCCCGACGCCAAACTGACGCAGAATGGCGCGGCCCGGCCCCGGGCCGGATGCAGTCGCCCGCACCCTGGCCGCAAGACAAGGAGACTCCATGGACAGCAGTCGATACGCTCCGACCTCAGTGGCCGCCAACGCGCGGCCCTTCGAGATCGCGCATGGGCCAGACCACCTGCTGGCCATCGAGCAGTCGCACCAGCGCTGCCGTGCCATGGGGCTGCGCGAAAACACCATCCCCGAGCTCAACCCCGTCTCGGCCCACGGGGCGCGCCAGGCACGCGAGCAACACCAGCGCCTGTTCGAGCACGCCACGCCGGTAATGGAAATGCTGTGCGAGCAGATCCTCTTCACCAAGAGCATCGTGGCGCTGGCCGACGCCCAGGGCAACACGCTGCAGGTGATTGGCGACGACGGCTTCCTGGAGCGCGTGCAGCAGGTGGCGCTGTCGCCGGGGGTGAACTGGGCCGAGTCGACCAAGGGCACCAACGCCGTGGGCACCGCGCTCTTCACGGAAGCGCCCACGCTGGTTCATGCCAATGAGCACTTCCTGACGGCCAACCGCTTTCTCACCTGCTCGGCGTCACCCATCTTCGACCACACCGGGCAGATGATGGGCGTGCTCGACGTGAGCGGGCATCAGCTCTCGTACCACCCGCACACGCTGGCAATGGTGAGCATGGCCGCCCGCATGATCGAAAACCACTGGTTCAGCGACAAGTTTCGCAATGGCCTGCGCCTGCACTTCCACCGCCGGCCCGAGATGCTCGGCACCATGCGCGAAGCCATGATCGCGCTGTCGCCGGAAGGCAGCATCCTTGGCGCCAACCGCAGTGCGCTCGAGCACCTGGGCCTGAACATGTCGTCACTGCGCAACCTGGGCCTGGAGGCGGTGTTCGGCATCAGCGTGGGCAGCATCGCCGACCACTGCCGCCGCCGCGCCGACGAGCCCATGTGCCTGTACCCGCAACAGGGCGATGCCATTGGAGAGTTGCTCTACGCGCGCCCCCACTTGAACTGGCCGACCTTCTGGCCCACCGTCTCGGTGGCCACAGGCGTTGCGGTGCCGCAAGCGAGTGAGCCCGTGGCGGTGGTGCGCCCCGCCATGCCGCTCCAGCCGGCAACGCAGGCCATGCCCGAGCCCCAACCGCCCAGCACCACCTTGCAGGAACAGGAAATGGCCGCCATCCGCAGCGCGGTGAGTTCGGCCGGCGGCAACATCTCGCGCGCCGCCCGCCAGCTGGGGGTGGCGCGCAACACCATCTACCGCAAGCTGCGCGCCGCCGACGCAACCGCCGACACCGCCAGCTGACCAGGGCTTGCCCTAAGATGGCCGCTCACCCGTCGCCGAGGATGATGAGCGCATGACCGAGCCCGTGCTGGTGGCACGCCCCGACCTGGTGGTTTGCAATGAATGCGACGCTGTGCATGAGCGCGTGGAGCTGCTACGCGGCACCGTGGCGCGCTGCACACGTTGCAACGCCCTCATGGGCCGGGGCCACGTATTTCGCATGCAGGCTTTGCTGGCCTTCGCACTCGCCGCGCTGATGCTGATCGTGATCGGCAACAGCGCGCCCATCGTCACCCTCGACCTGGGTGGCGTGCTGAACCGGGCCACGCTGCCCGAGTCGATCCGCTACACCTGGCAAAGCGGACAGCCCCTGGTGGCGTTGGTCACGGCGGCCACGGCGCTGGTGTTTCCGCTCGTTTTCACGCTGCTGCGCATCTACGTGCTGCTGTCACTCTTTCGCGGGCGGGTGCCACCCGCCTTCGTGCCGGCCATGCGCGTGCTCGATTTCGTCACCCGCTGGAGCATGGTCGAGGTGTTCATGATGGGCACGCTGGTGGCCGTGGTGCGCGGCGCCAGCCTCACCAGCGCCACACCCGGCGTCGGCCTCTTTGCCTATGCCGCTCTGACCCTGCTGCTCACGTCGATCACCGCCGCCGGCACCCACGCCATGTGGAAGCTGAGCAGCACGCTCGGGCCCAGCCGATGAGCGAGGCGAGCCCCGACGTTGCCGTGCTGAGCGGCACACCGCCTGGTGGGCAAACCAGCGCACAGACGACCGGCATAGAGACCGGTGCGCAGCGAGGCCTGCTGAGCTGCCGCACCTGCGGCCGCGTGTCGCAGCTGGCCCGCCCCTCCGCCGCCGACGCGCCGCTGCGCTGCCCACGCTGCGCCACGCCACTCAACCACCGGCGCCCGGCCAGCCTGGAGCGCACCTGGGCCTACACCGGCGCGGCGATGCTGCTTTATGTGCCAGCCAACCTGTTGCCCATCATGTCGACCACCAGCGTGTTCGGCGACACGCAGCACACCATCCTCGGTGGCATCGAAGAGCTGCGCGCCAACGGCGACTGGGTGCTGGCCTTGATCGTGTTCGTCGCCAGCATCGTCGTGCCCTTGCTGAAGATCGGCGCCCTGCTCCTGCTCGCCACCTCGGCGCAGGTCGGTTCACGCTGGAAACAACTGGAGCGCGCACAGCTGTATCGCATGATCGAAGCGGTGGGACACTGGTCCATGCTCGATGTGTTCGTCGTGGTGCTGCTGGTCGGCATGATCCGCTTTGGCGCCTTTGGCGGCGTGCGGCCCGAAGCAGGGTTGCTCGCCTTCGGTGCCGTGGTGGTGCTGACCATGCTCGCCGCCGGCAGTTTCGACCCCCGCTTGACCTGGCCCGAGGAGCCCGCGACACCTGCGCCACATGACTGACGACACCGTAACCACCCCACCCCTTCCACCGCTTCCACCCAAACCCGTTACGCGCAAGTGGCACGGGCCGTCGTTGGTCTGGCTGGTGCCCATCATTGCCCTGGCCGTGGGTATCGCGCTGCTGATCCGCGCGCTGCTGTCCACCGGCCCGCAGGTCACCATCGACTTCCAATCCGCTGATGGCCTTCGCCCCGGCAAGACCGAGGTGCGCTACAAGGAAGTGGTGGTCGGACGTGTGGAAGCTGTCACGCTGAGCGAAGACCGCGACCGCGTGCACGTGTCGGTACGCCTGGATCGCTCGGTGTCAAACATCGCGGTCGACGACACGCGCTTCTGGGTGGTGCGCCCTCGCATCGACACCGCCGGCGTGAGCGGCATCGAGACCTTGTTCTCCGGCGCCTACATCGGCGTGGACGCTGGCGTGTCGAAGGTGCAGCGGCGCAAGTTCGTGGGCCTGGAAGCGCCGCCTTTCGTGTTGCGCGGCGAGCCCGGCCGTGGCTTCGTGCTGCGCACCGAAGACCTGGGCTCGCTGGACGTGGGATCGCCCATCTTCTACCGTCGCAACCGCGTGGGCCGTGTGGTGGGCTACAAACTCGACCCGCTGGTAGACGAGTTGTCGGTGCAGATCTTCGTCGAAGCCCCGTACGACAAGCTGGTCAACGCCCGCACCCGCTTCTGGAACGCGAGCGGTGTGGAGGTGTCGCTCAACACCAGCGGCCTCACCGTCAACACGCAGACGCTCGCCTCGGTTCTGTCGGGTGGCGTTTCGTTCGAGCGGCCGCCCGGCTCGCGCGACCTGCCAGCCGCGGCCGATGGCAGCCGCTTCTATCTTTTCGCCGACCGCAAGGGCGCGCTCGCCCCACCCGATGGCCCGCCGCAGCGCGTGCGCATGGTGTTTGACCAGTCGATACGGGGGCTGGACATCGGTGCGCCCATCGACTTCCTGGGCATAGAGATCGGCACCGTGAAGGCGATACGCCTCGACTACGACCCCAAGCGCAGGCGCTTCCCGGTGGAGGTAGAAGCCCAGATCTTCCCGACCCGGCTGGGCGCCGTGCGCGAGGCCTTGTACGACCCCACCGGCGACGAGAAGCGGCGTGACATCGACCTGCTGCACCGCCTGGTCGCGAGCGGCCTGCGTGCCCAGGCACGCACCGGCAACCTGCTCACCGGCGGCATGTACGTGGCGCTCGACTTCCCGAGCAAGGCGCCGCGCGCGGTGCTCGACACCGACACGCCCGTGCCAGCCATCCCCACAGTGCCCGGCACACTGGCCGACATCCAGCCGCAGATTGCCGAGATCGTGGCCAAGATCAACAAGGTGCCCTTCGACGACATCGGCCGCAACCTCAACGACACGCTGACGCAGGCGCGCGGCGCCATCGAAAAGCTGAGCCCCGATGCGCAGGCCTCGCTCGCCGAGGTGCGGCGCACGCTGAAGTCGGTACAAGAGACGCTGGGCCGTGCCGACCGCAACCTGCTAGACCCGAGCGCGCCCATACAGCGCAACGCCGAGCAGACCCTGCTTGACCTGCAGCGGGCCGCGCAATCGCTGCGCGTGCTCACCGACTACCTGCAGCGCCACCCCGAATCATTGCTGCGCGGCAAGCCCGACGACGCCAAGATCCCTGCCTCTTCGGAGCGCCGCTGACCCATGAAACACCTCGCCCTCGTTGCCCTCGTTCTTCTTGTTGCCGGCTGCTCTTCGACGCCGCCGGTCAAGTACCACAGCCTGCTCACCACCCGCGAGGCCAAGGCGCCCGAGGCCGGACTGCCGCCGCTGCCCCTAGACCTGGGCCCCGTGCAAGTGCCCGCCTCTGTTGACCAGATGCAGTGGGTGGTGCGCTTGCCCGACGAGACGCTGCGCATACTCGAAGGCGAGCAATGGGTGTCACCGCTGCGCGACGAGTTGCGCGCGGCCCTGTTCGAGCGGCTGGCGCAGCGCTACGCCGCGGTCGACGCCCGCAATGTCCCGGGCACCCACACCGTGCGGGTCAAGGTAGACGTGCAGCGCTTCGAGTCGATTGCCGGCAAGGAGGTGTGGCTCGACAGCGTGTGGTCGGCACACATCGACTCCAGCAAGCCGCCGCGGCTCGTGTGCCGCAGCAGCGTGCACGAGCCGGCACTCGGCGACCTCGTAGCCCTGGCCGCCGCGCACCGGCGCGCGGTGCAACGGCTGGCCGACGAGATCGGCAGCCAGTTGCTCGCGCTCACCAACGGCGCGGACACGCGCTGCCCGTGAGCAGCCTCAGCTGAGCTGGGTTTTGTCGTGGCCCAAGGCGGCGTCTCTCGAGCCGGCACGAACCCGCCCTGAGATCGCCTACTGCCATGCCCTTGCCGCTGCTCTACACCTATCGCCGTTGCCCCTATGCCATGCGGGCGCGCATGGCGCTGCTTCAGGCGAAGCTTGCGTTCCAGGCTTTCGAGATCATCTTGCGCGACAAACCAGCCGAGCTTCTGCGCCTGTCACCCAAAGGCACGGTGCCCGTGCTGCAGCTCGCCGACGGCCGCGTGCTGGAAGAGAGCTGGGACATCATCCGGTGGGCACTGGAAACAGACGACAACCAAGGCTGGTGGTACCGAGCCCAGTCGCCTGAAAATCTCGACCTGCTGCATTGCAACGATGGTGACTTCAAGCAATGCCTGGATCGCTACAAGTACCCCGACCACTGCCCAGCAGAAACGAAGCCGCGCGACGCGGCGCGTTCGCAAGCCGTGGCGGTGCTGTTGGCTCCTCTGGAAGAAAGCCTGCAACGCCAGCCCTTTCTGGGGGGCAGCGCGCCTTGCGCCACTGACATCGCGATCTTCCCCTTCGTGCGCCAGTTTGCTGCTGTGGAACCGCGCTGGTTCAGCGGCCAGCCGCTGCCTGCGGTTCAGGCGTGGTTGGCAGCATGGATGGCCAGCGATTTGTTCGCGGCCTGCATGGCCAAGCTGCCTTTCCAGTCTGTGGTGAACTTTCCTGGGGTCGTCGAGCACGCCTGCCGCAGTGGCCGCGGCAACCTTCGAGCTTGAGGAAGCTCAAATCGAAAACGGCCTGCTATGCGGCGCCTCAGCGCCTGGTCGCTTGCCGCCTTAAAGGTTGCATCGCTTCGGTAGGCCAACCGCACGAAGCAACAAGCACGGTCTTCATTTGGGGCTTCACGGCTTTCGTTGCTTCAGTCACCTGCAATTCGTTCTTCAGCGCGGGTTGTGCAAGTCGCTTGCTAAGGGGGGCTTTTTTCAGGGTAGCTGTCAAAATTTTTTCTTGTGTCCGGCTTGGGGGATGCAATTGTATTTGTGCCGGACTCTGGCTTGCCTTCCCGTGAAATCTGGCTTTGCCACTGTCATGTCATGCAAACTCAAACCCACGAAGCTGCGCTTCTTCCGAGTAAGCATGCTCTGGCAAACCGGGTCACGCCCGTCATTTCAAACGCAGGGCTTGGGCATGCATGCATTCGAGCGACAGCAGTCCTCGCGCCCTCGCGGGCTACGCCCGCTTCTTTCGCGTCGCCCCTTGCAACGTCTCGAAGGCTTCGCTCAGCGACATCACCGTACCCGAGCCTTCCGAGCGGTAACCCGGCAGCAGGTTCACGGCCGTCTTGAACGACTCGCTGCGCAAGATAGAGAGCATCTGCTGCACCAGCGGCGCGTCGATCACGCGCTCGTCGCACAGCAGGAAATAGCGCTCGGTCTGGCTGGGGATGAAGTCGAGCTTGAAGCGCCGCGCGGGCGTCTCCACGCCGAAGCCGGCGTCGGCCATGCCGCTGGCCACGTAGGCCGCCACCGCGGCGTGGGTGAACTCGCACTGCTCGTAGCCATGGATGGCGCTAGGCTCCAGGCCCTGTTTGCGCAGCATCAGGTCTAGCAGCAGCCGCGTGCCCGAGCCCGGCTGGCGGTTGATGAAGCGCACGCCGGGGCGCGCCAAGTCTTTGGGCTCGTAAAGCTTGAGCGGGTTCCCGGGCGCCACCATCACGCCTTGCTGGCGCGTGGTCACATGGATGATCTTCTGCGAGCGCGGTGACAACCAGCGGCTGTAGTGCGCCACCACCGCCGGCTCGAACTCGCCCAGCGGCACGGCAAAGCCGGCCACGTCGCAGGCCAGCCCGTGCAGAGCCGCCACGGCCTCCACGCTGCCGCAATATTTGAGCTCGTGCGGCACCTCAGCGCTCGCCAGAAAGGTGCGCAGCGTCTCCACCGCGAAGCCGTGGTTGGCATGTATGCGCAACAGCGAGTGCAGCGGAGAGCACAGCTTCTCGATCTCGGCTTCAAGCTCGGAGGCCAACGATACGAACAAGGGCGACAGGCGCGCATTGATGCGCCGATCGGCCCACACCAGCTTCTCGCCGAGGTCGGTGAGGCTCGACCCTTTGCCGCGCTCCATCGTCAACAAGGGCTGACCAAAGAGGGCTTCACCCTGGCGAATCAGCTCCCAGGCATGGCGATACGACATGCCGGAGTGTTTGCACGCTCGCGAGAGGCTGCCGTGTTCGTGCACATCGACCAGCACGTCGACCAGGCGAGCCGCCAAGGCCATGCCATCGGGCCGCTCGATGCTCCAGCGCGGCTGGATCGTCACCTTGTGCACGGGTTCGTCCTTATGTCTTGCAACGCCTATGGCTTGCGCTGTGGTGCCCCTATTGTGTCGAAGCAAGGTGATCAATACATTCGCGTTTAAGCGTATGCCCTGTGTGCATCGCTTATGCCTGCGGCCGCCTATATGAGCGCAGGTTCACCACAATAGTTTGGAGACAAAAACATGTCGTCTGTCGGATTGGGAACGGTGGGTGCCGCTGGCGGCGCCCCAGGCTTGCTGGACAAAGAACGCACGATCGCCGGGCCGGGCTTCAACCGATGGCTGGTGCCACCGGCGGCGCTCGCCATCCACCTGTGCATCGGCATGGCCTATGGCTTCTCGGTGTTCTGGCTGCCGCTGTCCAAGGCACTCGGCATCAAGGAGGCCATCAAGTGCGGGCCTGATGTCGGCTTTTTCGCCGAGCTCTTCACCACCACTTGCGACTGGCGGATCTCTACCTTGGGCTGGATGTACACCCTCTTCTTCGTCTTCCTCGGCTGCTCGGCTGCGCTGTGGGGCGGTTGGCTAGAGCGCGCCGGCCCGCGCAAGGCCGGCGCCGTCGCGGCCGTGTGCTGGGGCGGTGGCATGCTGATCTCGGCTTTGGGCATACACCTGCACCAGTTCTGGCTGATGATTCTCGGCTCGGGCGTGATCGGTGGCATCGGCCTCGGGCTGGGCTACATCTCACCGGTGTCGACGCTGATCAAGTGGTTCCCTGATCGCCGCGGCATGGCCACCGGCATGGCCATCATGGGCTTCGGCGGCGGCGCGATGATCGGCTCGCCCTGGGCCGCCGACCTGATGAAGAGTTTTTCCAGCGCCACCGATGTCGGCGTGATGCAGACCTTCGTCGTGATGGCTCTCGTCTACTTCGTCTTCATGCTGGGAGGTGCCTTCGGCTACCGCGTGCCGCCCACAGGCTGGAAACCTGCAGGCTGGACGCCCCCTCCGGCGCAGACCAGCAACGCGATGATCACGCAGCGCCATGTGCACGTGAAGAAGGTCTGGGGCATTCCCCAGTTCTGGCTGGTGTGGGTGGTGCTGTGCATGAACGTCTCGGCCGGCATCGGCGTGATCGGCATGGCAAGCCCAATGCTGCAAGAAGTGTTCGGAGGCAGCCTGATCGGTGTGGCCAAGAAGTTCGGTGAGCTCGACAAGACGCAGCTCACAGCGATCGCCGGTGTGGCAGCGGGCTTCACCGCGCTGCTGAGCCTGTTCAACATCGGCGGGCGCTTCTTCTGGGCCAGCCTGTCGGACAAGATGGGCCGCAAGATGACTTATGTGGTCTTCTTCGTGCTCGGCGGCATCATGTACTTCAGCGCCCCGGGCAGCGCTGCAGCTGGCAACAAGCTGCTGTTCGTTGCCGCTTTCTGCATCATCCTCAGCATGTACGGCGGCGGCTTCGCCACCGTGCCGGCCTACCTGGCCGACCTGTTCGGCACGCAGATGGTGGGCGCCATCCACGGCCGCCTGCTCACCGCCTGGGCCACGGCCGGCATCCTCGGGCCGGTGGTGGTGGGCTACATGCGCGAGTACCAGCTGGGGCTGGGCATCCCGCGCGAGCAGGTCTACAACCAGACCATGTACATCCTGGTCGGCATGCTGGTGATCGGGCTCATCGCCAACCTGATGATCAAGCCGGTGGCCGACAAGTGGTTCATGACCGACGCCGAGCTGGCCGAAGAAAAGCGCCTGGCGCATGAGCGCGCCAGCGCGGCCGAGGTGGGCAGCGGCCCGGGCTCGGGCGGCAACACACCCACTGGCGTGGTGCTGCTGGCCTGGGCGGTCGTGGGCATCCCCCTGGCCTGGGGCGTGTACCGCACGCTGCTGAGCACGGCGAAGTTCTTCAACTGAAAGGGGATAGATGACGACGAGCACCGTGACTTCAGCCGAGCAGATGGCCCGGGTGCGCGAGGTGCTCGCGCGCCGAGCCAGCGAGCCCGGCGCGCTGCTGCCCATCCTGCACGAGGTGCAGGATGCCTTGGGCCACATCCCCTCCGACGTGGTGCCCGAGATCGCCAGCGTGCTCAACCTGTCTCGTGCCGAGGTGCACGGCGTCGTCACCTACTACCACCACTTCCGCGACCAGCCGGCCGCGGGCAAGGTGGTGCAGATCTGCCGTGCGGAGTCGTGCAAGGCCATGGGGGCCGACGCGCTGCTGGCGCACGCGCAGAAGCAGCTCGGCTGCGAGGTGCACGGGCACTCGGCCGATGGCGCGTTCACGCTGGAGCCGGTGTATTGCCTGGGGCTGTGCGCTTCTTCGCCCGCCATGGTGATCGGCGACGAGGTGCATGCGCGCATCACGCCACAGCGCTTTGATGCGCTGATTGCCCAAGCGCGGAGCAGTGCATGAGCATCACGGTGTATGTACCGCGCGATTCGGCGGCGCTCGCGGTGGGCGCTGACCACGTGGCGCGTGAGATTGCCGATGAGGCCGCACGGCGCCACATCGACATCACCCTGGTGCGCAACGGCTCGCGTGGCCTCTTCTGGCTGGAGCCCTTGGTGGAGGTGGCGACGCCGCAGGGCCGCATCGCCTATGGCCCGGTAGCCGCGGGCGACGCGGCGAGCCTGTTCGACGCCGGCTTCTTGGTGGGTGGTGCGCACGCGCGGCGCCAGGGGCCGACCGAAGAGATTCCCTACTTGAAGAAGCAGGAGCGCTTGACCTTCGCCCGCATGGGCGTGACCGACCCACTCTCGCTGGACGACTACACCGCGCACGAAGGCTTTGCCGGCCTCAAGCACGCGCTCGCGATGGCGCCCGCGCAGATCGTGCAAGAGGTGATGGACGCGGGGCTGCGTGGCCGCGGCGGCGCGGCCTTTCCGGCCGCCATCAAATGGAAGACGGTGCTCGCCACACCCGCCGAGCAAAAGTACATCGTGTGCAATGCCGACGAAGGCGATTCAGGCACCTACTCCGATCGCATGACCATGGAGGGCGACCCCTACGTGCTGATCGAAGGCATGGTGATCGCGGCCATTGCCACTGGCGCGACCGTGGGCTACATCTACGTGCGCTCCGAATACCCGCACGCCATTGCCACGCTGAACGAGGCGCTGCGTCGTGCCGAATCGGCCGGCTACCTGGGCCGCAATGTGATGGGCTCGACGCACCACTTCACGCTGGAGGTGCGCAAGGCCGCCGGCTCCTACGTGTGCGGCGAAGAAACTGCCCTGCTCGAAAGCCTGGAGGGCAAGCGTGGCATCGTGCGCGCCAAGCCGCCGGTGCCGGCGGTGGCGGGCCTCTTCGGCCAGCCGACCGTCGTCAACAACGTGATCACGCTGGCCACGGTGCCGATCATCCTGGCGCGCGGTGCGGCGTACTACAAAGACTTCGGCATGGGCCGTTCGCGCGGCACCTTGCCCATCCAGTTGGCCGGCAACATCAAGCATGGGGGCCTGGTCGAGCGCGCGTTTGGCGTGACGCTGCGCGAGCTGCTGTACGGCTACGGCGGCGGCTCGGCCTCGGGCCGCCCGATCAAGGCCGTGCAAGTGGGCGGGCCGCTGGGCGCCTACCTGCCCGAGTCTCAATGGGACGTGCCACTCGACTACGAGGCTTACGCCGCGCTCGGCGCGGTGCTCGGCCACGGCGGCATCGTGGTGCATGACGACACGGCCGACCTGTCGCAGCTGGCGCGCTACGCGATGGAGTTCTGCGCCATCGAGAGCTGCGGCAAGTGCACGCCCTGCCGCATCGGCTCCACCCGCGGGGTGGAAGTCATCGACAAGATCACGATGAACAAGAACCGGCCACAGCAAGTCCAACTGCTGCGCGACCTGTGCGACACCATGGTTCATGGCTCGTTGTGTGCCATGGGCAGCATGACACCTTACCCGGTGCTGTCGGCGTTGAACCACTACCCGCAAGACTTCGGCTTGACGGCGCCAGACGCCCAGGCCGCGTGAAGGAATCATCATGCTCGAGCACCTGAAAGAAACCGACTACGGCACGCCCAAGCGCGAGTCAGAGCAAGAAGTCACGCTGACCATCGACGGCGAGCAGGTCACCGTGCCCGCCGGCACCTCGCTGATGCGCGCCGCGATGGACGTCGGCGTCAAGGTGCCCAAGCTCTGCGCCACCGACAGCCTGGAGCCCTTCGGCTCGTGCCGCCTGTGCCTGGTGGAGATCGACGGCCGCAAGGGCTACCCCGCCTCGTGCACCACACCGGCCGAGAACGGCATGAACGTGCGCACCCAAACGCCGAAGCTGCAGGAGCTGCGCAAGGGCGTGATGGAGCTGTACATCAGCGACCACCCGCTCGACTGCCTGACCTGCAGCGCCAACGGCAACTGCGAGCTGCAAGACATGGCTGGCGTGACCGGCCTGCGCAATGTGCGCTACGGCTTCGATGGCGCCAACCACTTGAAAGACAAGAAAGACGAGTCCAACCCCTACTTCAGCTACGACCCGAGCAAGTGCATCGTCTGCAACCGCTGCGTGCGGGCGTGTGAAGAAACACAGGGCACCTTCGCGTTGACGATTCAAGGAAGAGGCTTCGAATCGCGCGTGGCAGCAAGCCAGAACGACAGTTTCATGGACAGCGAGTGCGTGAGCTGCGGCGCCTGCGTCGAGGCCTGCCCCACCGCCACGCTGCAAGAAAAGAGCGTGATCTGGCTCGGCCAATCGGAGCACAGCGCCATCACCACCTGCGCCTACTGCGGCGTGGGCTGCGGCTTCAAGGCCGAGATGAAAGGAAACGAGGTCGTGCGCATGGTGCCGTGGAAAGACGGCAAGGCCAACGAGGGCCACTCGTGCGTGAAGGGCCGCTTTGCCTGGGGCTACGCGTCGCACAAAGACCGCATCTTGAACCCGATGATCCGCAAGAAGATCACCGACCCCTGGCAAGAGGTGAGCTGGGATGTGGCCATCAACCACGCCGCCAGCGAGTTCAAGCGCTTGCAGGCCGAGCATGGGCGCGACTCGATAGGCGGCATCACATCTTCGCGCTGCACCAACGAAGAAACCTATCTCGTGCAGAAGCTGGTGCGCGCCGCCTTCGGCAACAACAACGTCGACACCTGCGCCCGCGTGTGCCACTCGCCCACAGGCTACGGCCTGGGGCAGACCTACGGCACCTCGGCCGGCACGCAGACCTTCAAATCGGTGGAGCAAGCCGACGTGATCATGGTCATCGGTGCCAACCCGACCGATGGGCACCCGGTGTTCGCCTCGCGTATGAAACGCCGGCTGCGAGGCAACGGGAAAGGGCCGGGCGCGCAACTGATCGTGGTGGACCCGCGCCGCATCGACATCGTGAAGTCACCCCACATACGCGCCGCGCACCACCTGGCGCTCAAGCCCGGCACCAACGTCGCCATGATCAGCGCCCTCGCGCACGTGGTTGTCACCGAAGGCCTGGTCAACGAGGCCTATGTGGCCGAGCGCTGCGACCCGAAGTCGTTCAACGAATGGCGCGAGTTTGTGGCACGCCCCGAGAACTCGCCCGAGATGATGGAAGAAGTGACTGGCGTGCCCGCGGCCGAGGTGCGCGCCGCCGCCCGCCTGTATGCCCGCCCCGGCAACTCGGCCATCTACTACGGCCTGGGTGTCACCGAGCACAGCCAGGGCTCGACCATGGTGATGGGCATTGCCAACCTGGCCATGGCCACCGGCAACGTGGGCCGCGAAGGCGTGGGCGTGAACCCGCTGCGCGGCCAGAACAATGTGCAGGGCGCCTGCGACATGGGCTCCTTCCCGCACGAGCTGCCGGGTTACCGCCATGTGTCGGACAGCACCGTACGTGCTTCGTTCGAAGACGCATGGGGCGTGACCATCCAGCCCGAGCCAGGCCTGCGCATACCCAACATGTTCGACGCCGCGCTCAGCGGGAGCTTCAAGGGCCTGTACTGCGAGGGCGAAGACATCGTGCAGAGTGACCCCAACACGCAGCACGTAGCGCAGGCCTTGATGGCCATGGAATGCATCGTGGTGCAAGACCTTTTCTTGAACGAAACGGCCCAGTATGCGCACGTGTTCTTGCCGGGCTCGTCGTTCCTGGAGAAAGACGGCACTTTCACCAATGCCGAGCGCCGCATCTCGCGTGTGCGCAAGGTGATGCCGCCCAAGGCCGGCCTGGCCGACTGGGAGGTGACGGTCAAGCTCTCGAATGCGCTGGGCTACCCGATGAACTACACCCACCCGTCGCAGATCATGGACGAGATTGCTGCGCTCACGCCCACCTTCAAAGGCGTGAGCTTCGACAAGATCGACCAACTGGGCAGCGTGCAATGGCCTTGCAACGACACCGCACCCGACGGCACGCCCACCATGCACGTCGACAAATTCGTGCGCGGCAAGGGCCGCTTCATCATCACCAAGTACGTGGCCACCGACGAGAAGGTGACGCGCAAGTTCCCGCTGTTGCTGACCACCGGGCGCATCCTGTCGCAGTACAACGTGGGGGCGCAAACGCGGCGCACTGAAAACAACCAGTGGCACAGCGAAGACCGGTTGGAGATCCACCCGCACGATGCCGAAGACCGCGGCATCAAGACCGATGACTGGGTGGGCATACAAAGCCGGGCCGGCGACACGGTGCTGCGTGCCACCGTCACCGAGCGCATGCAGCCGGGCGTGGTCTACACCACCTTCCACTTCCCCGAATCGGGTGCCAACGTGATCACCACCGACAACTCCGACTGGGCCACCAATTGCCCAGAGTACAAGGTGACGGCAGTGCAAGTGATGCCGGTGATGCAGCCTTCGGCGTGGCAGCAGGAGCACAGCCGCTTCCATCGCGTGCAACAGGAGTTGCTGAATTCGGCGAGCCAGGAAGTGGGCGCCAAGTAGGCCTATGCACACCGATAACCTCATCAAGATGGCCAACCAGATCGGCGACTTCTTCGAGTCCATGCCCGACCCTGTCGAAGCTGAAGAAGGCATCGCCATCCACATCAAGAAATTCTGGGAGCCACGCATGCGGCGTGCGCTTCTGGCCCACATCGACGCCGGCGGCAACACCGGCCTGCACCCCGCGGTGCAGCACGCCATCACCAGCCACCGCAGCGTGCTGGCCTGATGCGATGACAGTGCCCGCGCCCACGCGTGAGGTCTCGGTGCTGCGCGCGGGCGATGCGCATTCTCAGCTTGACCGCATCGCCGCCGAAGTACCTGTGGCCTTGGTGTTCAACGGCATTTCTCACGCCGTGATGATGGCCACGCCGGCCGACCTGGAGGCGTTTGCACTGGGCTTCGCCCTGTCCGAGGGCTTGCTCGCTTCGCGCGACGAATGCCGCGGCATCGACGTGGTCGCCAGTGCGGAAGGCGTGGAGATTCAGCTGGCGGTGGGCAGTGGTGCCGCGGCTCGCCTGCAAGAGCAGCGCCGCAACCTGGTGGGCCGCACCGGCTGCGGGCTGTGCGGCATCGACAGCCTGCAGCGCCTGGACTTGAAGCCCGAGCCGATGGCACCGCCCACCTGGGTGGCGGGCCTGTCAGCAACCACGGTGCTGCGCGCTTTCGCGCAACTGCCCGACCGGCAGCCCCTCAACGCGCTCACTGGTGCCCACCACGCGGCGGCCTGGGCCACGCCAGAGGGTGACGTCGTCAACGCGATGGAAGACGTGGGCCGCCACAACGCACTCGACAAGCTGCTCGGTGAACGCGCCTTGGCCAACCGAGCCAACGACCAGGGCTTCATCGTGATGTCCAGCCGCGCCAGCTACGAGCTGGTGCGCAAGTGCGCCCGCATGGGGGTGCCAGTGCTCGCCACCATTTCGGCACCGACCACGCTGGCAGTCGACATCGCGCGGCAAGCCGGCCTGCAGCTCTACGGCTTCTGCAGAGGGGACCAGGCGGTTCGCTACGCGCCTTGAGCCCTTGGGCGCAGACGCTTCATCGCACATCGCTCGCAGAGATCGCGGCGGCGACGGCCGCACCACCGGCGTCTTCATCAACGGCCGCGAGCTGCATACGCTAGACGTCGCCGGCCTGCGCCGCTACGGCCCGGTCTACCCCGGCCGCTACTGGTGGGATCGGTTCGGCAACGTCGGCCTCGAAGGGGGGCCGATGCTCTTCAACTTCTACGCCGTGCTGCAGGCGAGCAGCTCGGGCGGCGCGGGCGGCGCGGGCGGCTCCACCTACAAGCCCGGGTCACGCTCCGGCGAAAGCACCTATGTCGGCAAGGGCTGCGCCGCGGTGCACGCCAGGCTGCGCGCCAGCGACGAAAGCAGCAGCTACTCTTACTACGTTGGCTGCTGAGCGAGCGGTGTATGACGCGTTGGCGTTCAAGCCGAACGCGTGCCTGACCCGCCTAGCCACTTGCGCAAGATCTTGTAGAACTCGGCCGGGTCTACAGGCTTGGTGACGAAGTCATCCATGCCGGCGGAATAGCAGGCCGCTCTGTCGTTGCTGTAGGCGTTGGCCGTCATCGCCAGGATGGGGGTGTCGGCACGGCCGGGCACCTTGCGGATGGCGCGTGTGGCCGTCAGGCCGTCCACCAGGGGCATCTGCATGTCCATCAGGATCAGGTCGTAGTCGGTGGCTGTCGCCATCTCGACGGCCTCGAAGCCGTTGTGGGCAAGGTCCACCTTCAGGCCGACGCTTTCGAGCAGGGCCAGGGCAACCTCCTGGTTGATGGCATCGTCTTCGGCCAGCAGCAGCCGGGCGCCACTGTGATGGCTGCGCAGCGCCATCTCGCTGTCTTCGCTGCTGCGTTCACCGGCATGAGGCGACATGGGCTCGAGGGCGCGTTGCAGGCGGGCGGTGAACCAGAAGGTGCTGCCATGGCCAAGCTCGCTTTCGGCACCGGCATCACCGCCCATCAGCAGGGCCAGGCGTCGGGTGATGGCCAGGCCCAACCCGGTGCCGCCGTACTGGCGTGTGGTCGACGCGTCGGCTTGCTCGAAGGCCTGGAACAGGCCAGACAGCTTGGCGGCCGAAATGCCGATGCCGGCGTCTTGCACCTGGAAGCGCACCAACAATTCGTCGCCCTGCTCGCTCAGCAGCACGGCGCGCAACCCCACCACACCACGATCGGCAAACTTGACGGCGTTGCCAAGATAGTTCAGCAAGGCCTGGCGCAGGCGGGTCGGGTCGCCACGCAACCAGATCGGCACCTCGCCGGCATCGACCTCGATGACCAACCCTTTGGCCTGTGCCTGATCGGTCATCAAAGATCGCACGTGGTCGAGGATCGCGCCCAGATGGAAGCTGGTGTCTTCGAGCTCGAGCTTGCCGGCCTCGATCTTCGAGATGTCGAGCACGTCATTGATGATGGACAACAGGTGCGTGGCGGAAGCCTGGATCTTGTCGAGCCGATCGGCCTGCCCCGGCGCCGGTTGGTCGCGGCGCAGCAGGTGCGTGAGCCCGAGGATGGCGTTCATGGGCGTGCGAATCTCATGGCTCATGTTGGCGAGGAAAGTGCTCTTCGCCTTGTTGGCCTTCTCGGCCTGGTACAGCGCCGCCTTCAATGCCCGCGTGCGCTCGCCCACGAGATCTTCCAGGCGCTCGCGATGCGCGGCCAGCTCTCTCTGCACCCGCCGCCGCTCGGTGATGTCGATGAAGCTGCCGCGTATGAGCCGGCGCGCCGGGTCGGGCAAGCGCACGACGCGCACTTCGCAGAGCACCGTCATGCCATCGGCGCGCACCAGCGTGCGCTCGAAGGTGAGCTCTTCGCCGGCCAGCACGCGCTCGTTGTTCGTGCGCATGCTCTCGGCAATCTCCTGCCCATCCGCTTGCACGCCGGCGTAGATCTGCCCGGGCGGGATCTTCAACAGCGCTTCGAGTGAGTAGCCCGTGAGCTCGCTTGCCTTGGGGTTGGCAGCGGCCCACATCCAGGCATCGACATCGAGGATCAGCAGCGCCTCGGGCGCACGCTCGAACAGCGTGCGGTAGCGCTCCGCGCTTTCGCGCGTGCGCAAGGTTTCTTGCTCCAGCAACTGGGTGCGCTCGGCCACCTGGGCCTGCAGCCGCGACTGCAGGCTGAAGCCGGCCCGCAGATAGCTCACCGAGATGAGGCTCAAAAGCAGTCCACCCGGCAGCACCAACCAGTAGATCCACGACACGTTCGCACTCAGATAGGTGTCGCTGGGTGAAAAGACGGTCTGCCATTCGCGGCCGCCGAAGTCGTAGCTGTCGGTGACGTTCATGGCGGCTGCATCGGCCCCCAGGTGCAAGCTGGAGGCCGATCGTGCCGATGCGTGGCGAAAGATCGTGCGCGTGGCTGGCGGAGCCTCGGCGTCCACCAGATCGAAGTTCAGCCCCTGCAACCCCTGGTCGCCAAACGCCCGTCGCACCAGCCGGTCTGACTGGAACACCACCATGGCAAAGCCGCGCAAGGCGATGCGTCTGTCTACTGCTGTGGCCGTGGGCAGGCCTTCACGGTAAACCGGTGCGACCGCAAAAAAACCAGGCTTCTGATTGCCCGCCAAGACGATGGGCAGGCTGCCGGCGACCTGACCGCTGTCGCGTGCTCGCTCCAGGGTCTGCAGGCGCTCTGGCGTGCTGCCCATGTCGAAGCCCAACACGGGCCGCGTTTCCTCGGGGCGCGACACCTCCAGCAGGCGCATGGGGTAATAGACGCTGCGGCCTTGGGCGCGGATCGGGCGTTTGTTGGGGCCGATTTCGAAGATCTGTGCGCCCGCCTGCTGCTCGGCGCTCATCTGCCGCTCAATTTCAGCGCGCCTATCGGCCGGCACCTCGGGCACCCAGGCGATGGTGGCGATTTCGCTGTCGGGTGGCATCAGCGGCTTGACGAAAGCGGCAAAGCGCTCACGCGTCATGTCAGGCGAGCTGGCCAGGAAGAGGCCCAGGCTGCGGGTGATCAGCAGCGCCTCTTCGAGCTTGTGTTTGAGCAGCTCACTGGGCAGCGCGGTATCGCGCTCCAGGCGGGTACGCACCCGCTCCAACTCCACCCCCCGCAGGTACAGGAAGATCACCGCCGTGATCACCAGCCCCGCGCTGAACACCGACGCCAAGACGAGGCGGCCCCGCGGATACCCGCTCAGTCTGGCTCTCAGCCCCATGGGCGCCCCCAAATTGAAACCAAGCTGTCTGCGAAATTGAAGCAGCTTTGCGGGAGTGTAGGCCTGCTGGACTCTCAAATCGGGGTGGTTGAGGAGCCGTGGGGGTGTCGTCGTGCACTCGTCTTTCGGTGCCTTTGTCAAACCGGGAATCGGCTGTGCGGCCCCCTAAACCGCGCAACTCCGAAACCCACTGAACACATCATCCCGATGCGGCAGCAAGAAGCGCCGGAACTTCGGATTGCGCATGCGCTCGCGCGTGGCAAACGACGCCCCGCGCAACACCTTGTGCGTGCCGAACGAGCTCGCCGAGTAGCCGCGATCAGGCCCGGGCACAAAGCCCGCATACGGCCGAAAGCTGCTGGCCACCCACTCCCATACCTGCCCGTAACGCAAGCCGCGTGACAAGCCCGTGTGGGCAGCCGCCTCCCACTCCAACTCGGTGGGCAGGCGCCGGCCGGCCCAGCGGCACCAGGCATCGGCCTCGTACCAGCTCACATGCATGGCGGGCTGGCTCATCGGCACGCGCGTGAGCTTGCCGAAGCGCTGCAGCATCACGCTCTGGCGCATCTGGTCGACATGGCGCGGTGTGCGGCGGCCTTCCTGCTGAACCCAGGCCCAGCCTTCGGATGACCAGAAGCGCGGCTCGTCGTAGCCGCCGTCTTCGACGAACTCGCAGTACTGCGCCCAAGTGACGGGCTGGGCATCGATCTCGAACTCGGGCACTTCGTGCTCGAACGCGGTGCGCTCGTTGTCGAATGCGAAGCCGCCGGGCGCCGTGCCCATCGTCCAGCGCGAGGCCGGGAAGCTGAGCGAGTCGCGCGGCGCCAGCGTGCTCAGCATGGGCAGCAAGCGGGAGTCAAAGCCGAGCGTCTGCGACATCTCGGCAAAGGCTTCGCACTGCATGTCTTCGCGAAACAGCGCCAGCCGGTAGAAGTAAAGCGCGTCGTCTTCTTCCGGGGTGTGCTCCAGCAATTCGAGCGTGGTCTCAAGCGTGTCGGCCAGGTAGTGGCGCGTGGCCTGCGCATGCGGCAGCGGCAATTGCCATCGCGCCCCATGCGGCGCCAGCCGTGGGTCGTACCACTCGTCGGCAAAGGGGTCTATGGAGGCGAGCCGCAGCGAGTCGCGGTCGCCTTGCTCGCCACGCTGGCGCTGCACGTTGCGCGAAATCCAGTACTCCTGAAACCAACCCAGGTGGCCGAACGACCACAAGGGCGGGTTCAGCTCGGGCTGCATGGGCACGCTGAGCGGCGGGTCGGCAAGAGCAGCTTCGAGCGCGCTCATCCAGCGCAGCGTGTGGTTGCGTGCGTCCATCAAGGCGAGAGACAGCAAGCCCTTGCCGGCCCGCCGCATCTGCGACGACTCAACCGGAGGGACTTCGAAATCGAGCATTTGCGGTGTCTGCAGACCAGGCGGGATTGAGGGGTGGCGCGAGCCCCATCATGACTCAAGTGGCGCCAGTGCGAGTTGGTGATCCCAGTGCGGTGGGTCGGCGAATGCGGCACTCAGCAGGTCGACCACGGCGCGAACCTTGAGCGACAGTTGGCGCGCCGACGGAAAGACCGCAAACATGGCGGTCGGCTCGAATTCATACTCAGGCAACACACGCACCAGCGCCCCCGAGCGCAGCGCGCCGTGTGTTGCAAAGGTCGCGCCCATCGCGATGCCCAGGCCGTCAAGGGCGGCTTCAACCAAGGCCTCGGCATTGTTAGACGCCAAGCGCGCATTTACCGGCGCCGAGACCAGACCATCGCGCCCCACAAGCTGCCATTCGCGTGGGCGGTTTAGCCCGGTAAAGATCAGGCACTCGTGCCGTGCGAGATCGGCAGGCGTCTCGGGCCGGCCGTGCAGCTCCAGGTAGCTGGGCGCGGCCACCAGCAGGCGTCGGTTGGCACACAGCCGCCGCGCGACCAGGCGCGAATCGCTGAGCGTGCCGATGCGAATGGCAAGATCGACACCCTCCTCCACCAGATCGACGAAGCGGTCGCTCAGGTTGAGATCGATCGACAAATCGGGGAAGCGCTGCAGCAGCGTCGACAGCAAAGGCGCCACGTACAACCGGCCGAAGACGGTAGGCGCACTGAGCCGCACCACCCCGCGCGGCCTGAGCGATGCCATCGACACCTCGGCTTCAGCCTCAGCCAGGTCAGCGAGTATTTGAACCGCGCGCGCGTGAAAAGACTGGCCCACGTCGGTCAGTGCCAGCTTGCGTGTGGTGCGCTGAAGCAAGCGAACTCCGAGGTGCTCTTCGAGCCGAGACACCAGCTTGCTCACCGCCGATGGCGTGAGCTCGTGTTCGTCAGCCGCCTTGGCAAAGCTGCCATGCCGGACCACGCTGGTGAAGATGACGAGCTCACTGGTTTCTGTCGGCACGGCAGCGGCCTTGATGCGGGTCGTTTCATGACGCCGAGGCACGGCTGCATGTCCGCGGCGGGCATTACTGCGGCGAATGATTATCTCTATCTTCCCTCTGCCGTTCGCACAGAAGCACTGCGCGAGCAGGCACTCAACCCCACCCCATCGTTCACCTGGAGTCTCGCGTCATGAACACCACTGCCCCCAGCACCACCACCACCGAAAGCGAAGCAGCAGCCAACGTCGTCAAGGTCGTCGCCATCTTGAAGACAAAGCCGGGCCGCGAAGCCGAGGTGAGGCAATCGCTGCTCGACTTGGCCGAGGCCACACGCCGCGAAAGCGGTTGCATCCACTACGAAATCGCCCAGCCCGACAACGAGGCCTCGACCTTCGTGTTCTATGAAACCTGGCGCTCGCGCGCCGACCTCGACGCCCACTTCGGCAAGCCCTACTTCCAGGCCTTGCTGGCGCGTGGGCCCGAGTTGCTGGCCGCACCCAGCGACGTGAAGATCATGTCGCCGGTCACGCGCTGAGCAACGTGCCCTTCAGCCCGACGACCGCACCGGCGCGCGCGCCGAGACGGCCCGCACCAGGGCGTTCACCAGCGGGGGCAAGCGCCCGCGTAGCGCGGCGCGCTCGGGCTGGAACAGCGTGGCCACGAAGAAAGGGTGGTCGTCCAACTCGATCGCGCGCACGTCGCCGGCCTCGTCTTCGGCGGTGACGCGCAGCGGCCCCGAGGCCAAGGCCGCCCTGAAATCGGGGTTGAGGCCGTAGCGGCAGTGGTAGCCCTCGGCCGCCTCGGCCACGCCATACGCCGCGGCAATGCGCGATCGAGGACGAAAGCGCACCACGCCCGAAGCCTCGACCAGCGCGCAGGCCAAGGGCGTGATCACGGCTCGAGCCGCATCGGGCGAGGTCTCGGCATGCTCGGCATCGGCCCAGCCCATTGCGTTGCGCGCGTACTCGATCACGGCATGCTGGAAGCCGCCGCAGGTGCCGAGAAATGGGCGCAGGTGCTGGCGGGCGAACTCGATGGCGCACAAGGCGCCGTCCATGCTTCGGTAAGGGCTGGCGGGCACGCACCACAGCGCGTCAAATGGGATCACGCGAGACGCATCGACGATCTCTTCGGTGGGCACCCATTCGTGCTCGATGTCGACGGCCAGGGCATTGGCCGCCAGCTGCAATGCCATCGGGATGGCTTGGTGGGCGGGCACGGCGGGGTTGTAGTCACCCACCAGGCCGATGTGGCGTACGGTGCTCATGTCTTGGGCGGAACGAAGGCATCTGGAAATTGCGGCAGGTCGTCATCGATGGGCCACCAATTGGCCTTCGATGCGGTGCAGAAATGCGCCATGGGCCGCACCGGCAATTGCTCGTTGATGAGGCCCACGCGAACGCGCAGCGTCTCGGGCTGCGCATCGCGCCGGCTGTACACCGGAGAGCCGCAACGGCTGCAGAAAGCGCGCTTCTTTCCCGGCGACGATTCGTATTCGGTCAGCAGCTCGGCACCTCGGTCGAGCTGAAAGCTGGCGCGCGCAACGGGCATGTTGGTGGCAAACGCCGAACCCTGGGCGCGGCGGCATTGCGAGCAATGGCAAACCTGGATGGGCGCCAGCTTGCCGGTGATCTGAAACGCGACGCCTTCGCACAGGCAGTGGGCGGTGTAGGGCATGGCGGCATGGTAAGCCGAGCTCCCGGGCAAGGCGCCGCGGACTGACCTGACACCTATGAGAAGTCGTGCCCCTCTACCCAAGTCGGCGCAGGCATCGTAGAGTACTGGATGGGCATCCAGTCATTGCGTCGAACTGGGACTAGACAAACTCGCCTTATGAACATACAGCCTGCTTGCCGCCTCCCATGGACCCGCCCTCTCAGCGCCTGATCGCCCACCTCGACATGGACGCCTTCTATGCGTCGGTCGAGCTGCTGCGCTATCCCGACCTGAAGGGCCTGCCGGTGGCCATTGGCGGTGGAGGTGACAGCCGGCCCGTGCTGCTGCCCGATGGCACACGGCGCTACGC
This sequence comes from Rhizobacter sp., assembly GCF_046595475.1. Taxonomy (GTDB): domain Bacteria; phylum Pseudomonadota; class Gammaproteobacteria; order Burkholderiales; family Burkholderiaceae_C; genus Rhizobacter. The sequence continues at coordinate 24,508 of NZ_JBKJOQ010000128.1, read as the reverse complement.
CCGGCTGCGCGACTACACCGGCCGTGGCGTGCTCACCACCAGCACCTATGAAGCGCGTGCGCTCGGCGTGTTCTCGGCCATGGGCACGATGAAGGCGGCACTGCTCGCACCCGACGCCGTGTTGCTGCCGGTCGATTTTGAGGAATACCGCAAGTACTCGCGCCTCTTCAAGGCCGCCGTGCGCAACATCGCACCCGTGGTGGAAGACCGCGGCATCGACGAGATCTACATCGACCTCACCGACCACCCCGGGGCGCAGCAAGACCAAGGCCGAGCGGCTGGCCAGGCCTTGAAAGACGCGGTGCGCAAGGCCACCGGCCTCACCTGCTCGGTGGGCGTCACACCCAACAAGCTGCTCTCCAAGCTGTGCTCCGAGCTCGACAAGCCCAACGGGCTGACGCTGCTCGGCTACGACGAAATCCCCGCACGCATCTGGCCGTTGGCGGCCAAGAAGGTGAACGGCATAGGCCCCAAGGCCACCGAGAAGCTGGCCAGCTTCGGCCTGCACACCGTGGGAGACATCGCCGCGGCCGACCCGGTGTTTCTGGTCGCCAATTTCGGCAAGAGCTACGGCGCCTGGCTGCACGAAGCGGCGCACGGGCGAGACGAGCGGCCGGTGGTCACCTACAGCGAGCCGGTGTCGATCAGCCGCGAGACCACCTTCGAGCGCGACCTGCACGCCGTGCGCGACCGCAATGTATTGAGCGAGATCTTCACCGAGCTGTGCATAGCGCTGGCCGGTGACCTCTCGCGCAAGGGCTACGCCAGCAAGACCATCGGCATCAAGCTGCGCTTCGACGACTTCAAGATCGTCACCCGCGACCTCACCCTGCCGGCCCACACCATGGACGCACGCAGCATCCGCCGGGCCGCGGGCGAATGCCTGAAGCGGGTCGACCTGACGCGCCGGCTGCGCCTTTTGGGCGTGCGCGCAGGCAAGCTGGCCAAGCTCGCCGACCTGCTCGACCCGCACCAGGCACTCGACCCCCCACTGGTGGCGCAAGAGCCAGCGGCTGCGTACCATGCCCCAATGCCCTTGTTTGACGCCGCACCGCCCGAGGTTTGACCCTCTGTGTGCCAACTTCTTCACGCAACGCACCGCTCTTTCGCGGCCCTGCGCGTTGAACGCATCCAAGCTTTGCGACACGGCGTAAAACAAAGCTGAGACCCATAAACACGACTCAGGAGAACGCGCATGTCTTTCCGATCCTCCCGCACAGCACTGCAAGCGCTGGTTTGCACCTTGCCCCTGGCCATGGCGCCAGCCCTGGCGCAAACCACGCCCAGCACTCACAGCGGCAAGCTCTTGCTAACGGGTGGGGTGAGCAGCATCGACGGCGCGGCCGGTGGCGGCCTCACGCCATGGGCGGTGACCGGCGGCTACGCCACCGAAGGCGAGGTTGGCGGCTCGGCCTTCGCCACGCGGGTGAAGACCAAAGATTTCGCGCTCAACGACTACGGCGTGGCCCTCAGCTACGGTGACCGCGTCGAGGTGTCGTTTGCACGGCAAGACTTCGACACCGGCCCGGTGGGCCCCGCGCTCGGCCTCGACGGCCTGCGCCTGAAGCAAGACATCTTCGGCCTGAAGCTGCGCGTGGCGGGCGATGCGGTGCTCGACAGCGACAGCTGGATGCCGCAGATCGCTGTGGGCCTGCAGCAAAAGAAGGCTCACCCCGATCGCTTGGCCAGCACGCTCACCGCGCTCGGCGCCAAAGACAGCGGCACCGACATCTACGTGAGCGCGACCAAGCTGTTCCTGGCACCGGGCATCCTGGTCAACGGCACCCTGCGCGCCACCAAGGCCAACCAAAACGGCCTGCTTGGCTTTGGCGCCACCGACCACAGCGGCTACAGCCTGCAGCCCGAGGTATCGGTGGCCTGGCTGCTCAGCAAGCGCATCGCCATCGGCGCCGAGTACCGCGCCAAGCCCGACAACTTCCGCGACTTCAGCGGCTTAGGCGCCGGCGCGCTGAAAGAAGACGATTGGGCCGACCTGTTCATCGCCTGGGCGCCGAGCAAGTACTTCTCGCTCACCGCGGCCTATGTCGACCTGGGCAAGATCGTGCCGGGGGTTGCCACGCGCCGCCAGACCGGCACCTACCTGTCGGCCCAGATCGCCTTCTGAATTGGAGCTACACATGAAACACCTCACCACCCTCTTTCGCAGCCTCGCCGTCTGCATCGCCCTCTTTGCCGGCAGCGCCCACGCACAAGCCACCGACGACAGCCTCTACCAAAAGCTAGGAGCCCAGCCCGGCCTCACCGCGCTGATGGACGACTTCATGACGCGGCTGCTCGCCGACTCGCGCATGGGCCCGTTCTTCAAAGACGTGGACCACAAGCACGTGAAGGCCCAGCTCGTGGCGCAGTTCTGCGAAGTCTCGGGCGGCCCCTGCAAGCTCAAAGGCCCCGACATGAAGAAAGCCCATGCCGGCATGGACATCACCAAGAGCAACTTCAACGCCTTGGTCGAAGTGCTGCAGCAAAGCATGGACGCGCAAGGCATTGCCTTCAGCACCCAGAACCAGCTGCTGGCCAAGCTCGCCCCCATGCACCGCGATATCGTCAACACCCCGTGAGCACCACCTTCACGGCCCCCCCCTACACGCCTATCATTCCGCGATGAACAAACACACCTCTTCCGTGGCCGCACTGGTGCTGGCCCTGGGCGCCGGCTGGGCTCACGCTGGCACTGTGCAACTCACCGTCACCGACAAAGACGGCAAGCCCGCCGCCGACGTGGTCGTGCTCGTTCAGCAGACCGTGAAGACCGCGCCCAGCCCGGCGGGCAAGCCCGTGATCATCGTGCAAGAGAGCTCGCGCTTCGTGCCCTTCCTGACCGTCGTGCCGGTGGGCAGCACGCTGCGCTTCGTCAACAAAGACAGCTACGACCACCACGTGCGCTCGCAGCCCAGCGGCCCGCTGGGCAGCATCACACCGGCCAAGACCTTCGAGCTGCGGCTCGATGCCGACGCCATAGCCGAAGCGCGTGGCGGCACCGACGCCTACCCCAGTGGCCCGGCCAAGAAGCGCTCGGGCACGTCCACGGCTGACGTGAAGGTCGACACCGCCGGCCCGATCGGTCTTGGCTGCCACCTCCACGGCTCCATGCGCGGCCAGGTTTACGTGGCCGACACGCCCTGGTTCGCCAAGACCGACAGCAACGGCGTGGCCACCATTGAGGGCGTGCCCGATGGCGCAACCCAAGTCACCCTGTGGCACCCCGACCAGCTGCAAGACCAGGCAGTGGTGCCCGTGCAGGTGAGCGCCACGCCGGTCAAGGCGAGCACCCAGCTCAACTTCGTGCCCCGGCGCCGCCGCGGGTGAGCGCCGCACGGCACGGGCGCCGGGCCGCTCCCAAGCCGGCCAGCATCCCCTCGGGGGATCGTTCGACGTACCGGTCTGACGGCGGGCTGTCGTGACCCGCATTACCTGCATCGAAGACCTGCGCCTGCTCGCCCAGCGGCGAGTGCCGCGCATGTTCTACGACTACGCCGACTCCGGCTCGTGGACCGAAGGCACCTACCGCGCCAACGAGAGCGATTTTCAGAAGATCCTGCTGCGCCAGCGCGTGGCGGTCAACATGGAGAACCGCACGCTCAAGACCACCATGGCCGGGCAGGCGGTGGCGATGCCTGTGGCCATAGCGCCTACCGGCCTCACCGGCATGCAGCATGCCGATGGCGAAATTTTGGCAGCGCGCGCGGCTGAAAAATTCGGCGTTCCGTTCACGCTGTCGACCATGAGCATCTGCTCGATCGAAGACATACGCGCACACACAACGGCGCCATTTTGGTTTCAGCTCTACTGGATGCGCGACCGCGATTTCATGGACAGGCTGATGGACCGCGCCAAAGCCGCCGGCGTGTCGGCGCTCATGCTCACGCTCGACCTGCAGGTGCTGGGCCAGCGTCACAAAGACATCAAGAACGGCCTCACCACACCGCCCAAGCCCACTCTGGCCAACATCCTCAACCTGATGACCAAGCCGCGTTGGTGCCTGGGCATGGCGCGCACGCGCCGCCACAGCTTTGGCAACCTCATCGGCCACGCAAAAGGCGTGAGCGACGTGACCTCGCTGGGCGCCTGGACGCGCGAGCAATTCGACCCCAAGCTCAACTGGAGCGACGTCGAGTGGATCAAGAAGCGATGGGGCGGCAAGCTCATCCTCAAAGGCATCATGGACGCCGAAGACGCGCGCCGCGCCGCCGACAGCGGGGCCGACGCCATGATCGTGTCCAACCACGGCGGGCGCCAGCTCGACGGCGCACCTTCGTCCATCTCGGCCCTGCCCTCCATCGCGCAAGAAGTGGGCTCGCGCATCGAGGTGTGGATGGACGGCGGCATACGCTCTGGCCAAGACGTGCTGAAAGCGGTGGCGCTGGGCGCGCGCGGCACGCTGATCGGTCGCTCGTTTCTTTACGGCCTGGGCGCGATGGGTGAAGCCGGTGTCACCCAGTGCCTGGAGCTCATCGCCAAAGAACTCGACGTGACGATGGCGTTTTGCGGCCACACCGACATACGCAACGTCGACCGCCGCATTCTGTTGCCGGGTACGCTGCCGGGCTGAGCTGCGGGCTTCGCGGTACCAGATGTCGTGCATCGCGCGCACGACAAGTTGAATCGGGTCTGTTCAGAGCGCGCCCGGCGCAACACTCAGGTAGCTCCGCAAAGCCGCGATGGCGTGCCGCACCTTGGCCGGCTGGTTGCCGCGCTGGGGCGTGACGGCCCACACCGGCATCGGCGTCAGCTGCCAAACCGGCAGCACTCGCTGCAGCCGGCCGGCTTGCAGGTCTTCGTACACGTCGAGATGCACCATCAGGCCCAGGCCGAGGCCGGCAATGCACATCTGCTCCAGGCTGAGCTGGTTGTTGCTGGCAACGCGCGCCTCCACGCGCACCGCCTCGCGTTCGCCACCAGGGCCTTGCAGGTCGAAGCGAAGCGCCGAGCCGTCGCGCGAGCCCACCAGCCACTGGTGTTGCAGCAACTGCGCAGGCGATTCAGGCGTGCCGTGGCGACGCAGATAGTCGGGCGAAGCGCAAAGCATGCCTTCGACGGCGCACAGGCGCTGCGCGGCCCAGCTCGAATCGGGCAGGTTGCCTACGCGCAATGCCAGGTCGATGCGGGCGTCGATCAGGTCGATCATGGCGTCGTCAACCAACAATCGCAGCTTGAGCGCAGGGTGGTCGGCCAGCAGCGGTGCGAGTGCCGGCGCCACATGCCGCGCAAAGCCCACCGGGGCCGACATGCGCAGCTCGCCAGTGGGGGCGTCGTGCGCCAGCACCAGCTGTTGCCGGGCTTGCGCGGCGGCGGCCACCAGCGCCGCGCAGTGCTCGGCGAAGCGCGCACCGGCGTCGCTGAGCGTGAGCTTGCGGGTAGACCGGTGCAGCAGCGTCACGCCACTGGCCTGCTCCAGCAGCCGCACCTGCTGGCTGACGGCCGAGGTGCTCATGCCCATGGCCCGCGCAGCCGCACTCATAGAGCCGTGCTGCACCACCGAGGCAAACACCGCCATCCGCTTCAGATCGTCCATTGTGAAGTTCAGCTAAAGAATCTTGTTCTATTTGACAGACTTCCGCTGCCATTGTGAAGCTCATATCGTCACCCCATCGCAACTTGATTGGAGATGGACATGAAAATCGCACTCATCGGCGGCACCGGCTTCGTGGGTTCCGCGGTGCTGGAAGAACTGCTCCAGCGCAGCCACACCGTGACGGCCTTGGCCCGCAACCCGGCCCGGTACGCCCCGCGTGAGCACCTGACGGTGGCCGCGGCCGACGCGATGGACGCCCGGCAGGTGGCCCAGGCCGTAGAAGGCGCAGACGCCGTGGTCAGTGCCTACAACCCGGGCTGGAAGGAGCCGCAAATCCAGGCGCTGTTCGTGCAAGGCACCCGCGCCATCGTCGACGGCGTGAAGCGCAGCGGGGTCAAGCGCCTGCTGGTGGTGGGGGGCGCCGGCAGCCTGTACGTGGCCCCGGGCGTGCAGGGCGTGGACACGCCGCATTTCCCCGCCGAGTGGAAAGAAGGCGCCTTGGGCGCGCGCACGGCACTGAACATGATCCGCGAAGAGACTTCGCTCGACTGGAGCTTCGTCTCGCCCGCCGTGATGCTGGCGCCGGGCGAGCGCACCGGCAAGTTCCGCATCGGCGGCGACGAGGTGCTGATGACCGGCGACCAGCCCGCCGGCATCTCGGTGGCCGACCTGGCGGTGGCCATCGTTGACGAAATCGAAACACCCCGGCACCTGAAGAGGCGTTTCACTGTCGCATACTGACTGGATGGCGATCGACCATCTGATCTACCTCTACGACCCGATGTGCGGCTGGTGCTACGGCGCCATGCCCGCCATCCACGGCTTGGCCGACCTGGGCGGGTGCATCGTCGAACCGGTGCCCAGCGGCCTTTTTGCGGGTGACCCCGACAAGCGCGTCGACAAAGAGCTCGGCCAGCACATCGAAGCAACCGACGCGCGCATTGCCGCCATGAGCGGCCAACGCTTCAGCGACATGTACCGACGCAAGGTACTGCGCAATCCCGAGCTGCCCTTCGACAGCGGCCCTGCCACGCAGGCGCTCACGGCAGTGTCGAAGTGGAACGTGCTGCGCGAGCTCGATGCGCTGCACGCCCTGCAGCGCGAGCGCTTCGTGGCCGGCCGCGACATCACAGACCAAGAGGTGATCGCCCAGGCGCTGGCCGCATCGGTGGGCGAAGAGCCCGAAACCTGGCTCACGCGCATGGCCGACCCGCAGTTGCCGAGCCTCACGGCCAAGCGCATGGAGCGGGCGCGCCGCGTCATGAAATCGATCGGTGTGCAAGGCGTGCCAGCCTTGGTGTGGCCCAGCGACAAAGGCCTGCGCCTGCTGCCCGGCCAATGGTTGTTCAACGAAAAATCGCTGGCACGCCAGCTGGCCACGCTCGACGAATAGGTGCGCCGTGACGCTGAGCCAGCTTCATGCCGTCAAGCTCTGGCACGAGACGCACAAGCGCGAAAGCCCGATCGAGTACCACGCCTGGGACGGCGTGCTGACCGCGTGGGTGGCGGGCTGGATGGGCGAGCCGGCCGCGCTGATCCTGTGGTGGCCGGGCGCGATGCTGGGCTGCTTGCTGCTCTGCATGACGCCCACGCTGTACGTGCTGCTGCGGCGCTGGCTGCACCTTGCGGGCCTGCTGCGCTGCGACTGGCTCGGGTCGCTGGGCAGCCGGCGTTGAAGGCACACTGCCCGCGCACCGTCAGCCGTCAGCCGTCAGCCGTCAGCCGTCAGCCGTCACCCGTCACCCGTCACCCGTCACCCGTCGATCAAGACCGGGTCCCAAGCGTAGACGCGCTGGTGCTGCTGGCCCAGGCCTTCGATGCCGAGGCGGATCTCGTCACCCGCCTTCAGATACAGCGGGGGCTTCTGTCCCAGCCCCACACCGGGCGGCGTGCCCGTGCTGATGAGGTCACCGGGGTATAGCGTCATGAAGCGGCTGATGTAGCTCACGAGCTGAGCCACACCGAACACCATGGTCGAGCTGCTGCCATTCTGGTAGCGCTTGCCGTTGACCTCCAGCCACATGCCCAGCGCCTGCGGGTCAGGCACCTCGTCGGCAGTGACCATCCACGGGCCCACGGGGCCGAAGGTGTCGCAACCCTTGCCCTTGTCCCAGGTGCCACCGCGTTCGAGCTGGTACTCACGCTCCGACAAATCGTTGACCACGCAGTAGCCGGCCACGTGCTTCAACGCATCTGCCTCGCTGACGTAGCGGGCGACGCTGCCGATGACCACACCCAGCTCCACCTCCCAGTCGCTCTTCAGCGAGCCCTGGGGCAGCACCACCGGGTCGTTGCAGCCGATGAGCGAGCTGGTGGCTTTCAGGAACAGCACCGGCTCGCTCGGCACCGGCACGCCCGATTCGGCGGCGTGGTCGGCGTAGTTCAAGCCCACGCAAATGAACTTGCCCATGCCGCGCCACGGTGGCGCGGCGCGCCCGGGTTGCGCCACAAGGGGCAAGCGGCCCACGTCGATGTCTTGCAGGCGCCGCAGCGCAGCAGGCGTCAAGGTCTCGGCGGTGATGTCGGGCAGCACGCCCGACAAGTCTCGTACCTGGCCTTGCGCATCGACGAGCGCAGGTTTCTCGGCGCCCTTGGCGCCATGTCGCATCAACTTCATGGGAAGTACTTCTCGCTGTGAAAGATCAGTTGGACCAGCCGCCGTCTATGACCTGCGAGGTGCCGGTCGTGAAAGCCGATTCGTCGCTGCCGAGGTACACCGCCAGGGCCGCGATCTCGCTCGCGCGACCGATGCGGCCCACCGGCTGGCGAGCCACGAAGGCGGCTTCGACCTGCGCGAGGGTCTGCCCACCGGCCTGGGCCTGGGCCTCGATGCGCTGCCGCAGAGAGGGCGACTCGACCGTGCCCGGGCAAATGGCGTTGCAGCGAATGCCACGGCTCACGAAGTCGGCAGCCACCGATTTGGTGAGGCCTATCACGGCGGCCTTGGTGGTGCCGTAGACGAAGCGGTTGGGCGCGCCCTTGATGCTGCTGGCCACCGAGGCCACGTTGATGATCGAGCCGCCACCTTGCGTGAGCATGCCCGGCAGCACGGCGCGGATCAGCCGGTACATCGAGCGCACGTTGAGGTTGAACGAGAAGTCCCACGCCGCCTCGTCGCAATCGAGGATGGTGCCGGCGTGCACATAGCCGGCGCCGTTGAAGAGCACCTGCAGCGGGCCGATGGCGGCCACCGCATCGCGCACGGCATCTGCATCTGTGACGTCGATCACGCGTGTTTCGCAGCCAGTGTCGCGAGCCAGTTGCGCCAGCAGATCGACGTTGATGTCGGCGCCGATGACGCGCGCGCCTTCGCGCACATAGGCCTCGACGGTGGCACGGCCGATGCCCTGCCCGGCAGCGGTGATCAAGGCGGTCTTGCCGTGCAGGCGGCCAGGCGTGGAAGCGCTCATCAAGGGTCTCCGAAAGGTGCGCCGATTTGAACCATGGTCAGACCAATTTACAAGCGCCTTCAGCAATTCTTTCATTGGCAGAAACCCTGTTGGAGTTTTTTTGAATCGCTGCAATGCTGAATTGGTAAGACCAATTTCACAACCGCCTCACGCCCTTGCAATCGATGGACAACCGCCGCCTCTACCGCCACATTGCAGACCAGTTGATGCAGATGATCGGCAGCGGCGACTACCCGCCCGGCACCCGCCTGCCTGCCGAACGCGACCTGGCGACGCAGCTCGGCGTCAGCCGCCCTTCGGTGCGCGAAGCGCTGATCGCGCTGGAAGTGGAGGGCGTGGTCGAGGTGCGCGGCGGCGCCGGCGTGTTCGTGCTGCAGCACCGTCGCAGTGCGCTCGTCGACCCGCTCGCCCCGCTGCCAGGCCCTTTCGACCTGATACGCGCCCGCTGGGTCGTCGAATCCGAATGCGCCAACCTCGCTGCCACCCATGCCACGCCGGAGCAACTGGCCGGCATGAAGCGCGCCCTCGACGACATGCGCAGCGCGCCCTCGCACAACGAAATCTCGCTCGAAGCCGACCAGCGCTTTCACCTCACCATCGCCGAGGCCAGCGCCAACAGTGCGCTGGTGATGGTCACGCGCCAGCTGTGGGACGCGCGCCGCGGCCCGCTCTACATGCAGCTTGAATCGCACTTCTCCGGCAAAAAGATCTGGCGCCAGGCGGTGGACGAACACGCCGAGATCCTCAACGCCATCGTCTCGCGCGACGGCATCGCGGCGCGCAATGCCATGCGCCGCCACATGAAGAACGCCGAATTGCGGTTCGCCTCCAACTGGCACTCAGGAGAAAGTGCATGAGTTCACCCGCCACCACGCCGAGCGCCGCAACACCGCTCTTGAATGCGCAAGGCGAATTCGAGATCCACGACGAAGCCATCGACCTCTCGCAGTACAGAGTTGAAGACTGGCTTGCCGTGGCCTTGTTCTGGGCCCTCGGCCTGATCGTCTTCTATCAATTCTTCACCCGCTACGCGCTCAACGACTCGGCCGCCTGGACTGAAGAGATCGCGCGCTACTTCCTCATCGGCACGGTCTTCATTGGCGCGGCCGTCGGCGTGCGCAAGAACAACCACATCCAGATCGACTACTTCTACCGCGTGCTGCCGCACCGCCTGATGCGGGTGATGTCGACTTTGGTCGACGCGGTGCGCATCAGCTTCTTCATCGCCTGCGTGGCCATGACCGGCCAGCTCATCATGAAGATCGGCGGCAGCCGCATGGCCGTGGTCGAGCTGCCCATGGGCCTGGTGTACGGCGCGGTGATGCTGGGCTTTGCGCTCATGACCTGGCGTGCGGTCGACGTGGCCATCGCCAACTGGAAACGTGGCGCCTCGGTGCTCGAACAGCCCGAGCTGGCGGAGCTGCCATGAACGCCGCTGCCTTCAAGTTGCTGTTTCTCGCGATGATGGGCGCCGGCATCCCGGTCGCCATTGCGATGGCCGGCGCGGCCCTGGTGTACGTGGTCGCCACCGGCAACCCGCCACCCTTCGTGGTGATCCACCGCATGGTCAGTGGCATCGACAGCTTCCCGCTGCTGGCCGTGCCCTTCTTCATCTTCGCCGGCAACCTGATGAACAGCGCGGGCATCACCACGCGCATCTACAACTTTGCGCTCGCCCTGGTGGGCTGGCTGCGCGGGGGGCTGGGCCACGTGAACATCGTCGGCTCGGTGGTCTTCGCCGGCATGAGCGGCACGGCCGTCGCCGATGCGGCCGGCTTGGGCACCATCGAGATCAAAGCCATGCGCGAGCACGGCTACGACGCCGAGTTTGCGGTCGGCGTGACAGCCGCTTCGGCCACCCTCGGGCCCATCATCCCGCCCTCGCTGCCCTTCGTGATCTACGGCATGTTTGCCAACGTGTCTGTGGGTGCGCTGTTTCTCGCCGGCCTGATGCCGGGCTTGGTGATGACGATCATGATGATGCTCACCGTGGCCTGGTTCGCGCACCGCAAAGGCTGGGGCCGCGACGTGGCGTGGCAGTGGCCGCGCGTGCGCAAGGCGCTGATCGAACTCGGCCTGGTAGCGGTTACGCCGACGGCCCTGTGGCTGGCGGCCAAGGCAGGTGCCAACATGACCCTCGCCGTGCCTTTCACCCTGGCCCTGCTGCTGGCGGCCGACTGGAAGTTTCGCTTCAACGCCGTGCTGCCCATCATGACGCCGGTGCTGCTGATCGGCGGCATGACCACCGGCCTCTTCACCGCCACCGAGGGTGCCATCGCGGCCTGCGCCTGGTCACTCTTTCTCGGCCTGCTGTGGTATCGCACGCTCAACTGGAAGATGTTCGTCAAGGCCTCGATGGACACGGTGGAGACCACCTCGACCGTGCTGCTGATCGTGGCGGCTGCGTCGATCTTCGGCTGGATGCTCACCGCCACGCGCACCACCGAAATGATCGCCACCTGGATCCTCACCTTCGCTGATGCACCGTGGAAGTTCTTGCTGCTGGCCAACGCACTGATGCTCTTCGTCGGCTGCTTCCTGGAGCCCACCGCGGCCATCACCATCCTCGTGCCTGTCTTGCTGCCCATCGTGCACCACCTGGGCATCGACCCAGTCCACTTCGGGCTGGTGATGGTGCTCAACCTGATGATTGGCTTGCTGCACCCACCGATGGGCCTGGTGCTGTTCGTGCTGGCGCGCGTGGCCAAGCTGTCGGTGGAGCAAACCACGATGGCCATCCTGCCCTGGCTGATCCCGTTGTTGCTCTCGCTGGCGCTGGTCACCTTCGTTCCAGCCATCTCGCTGTGGCTGCCCCGCCTGCTGGGCTGAGCTTCATCATCGTGGCCTTGCGAGCCACACACCACACACCGGAGACAAGCATGAACACCAAGAGACTGAGCCTCAAGACCGTCACCACCGCACTGCTGCTGGCACTCGGCAGCACCGCCGCATGGGCGCAAACCCAGCTCAAATGGGCGCACGTCTACGAGATCGGCGAGTCGTTCCACAAGCAAGCGCTGTGGGCCGCCGAAGAAATCAAGAAGCGCAGCGCCGGCCGCTACGTGATCGACGTGTTCCCTGCCTCCACCCTGGGCAAGGAGACCGAGATCAACCAGGGCCTCACGTTGGGAACGGTGGACATCATTTACACCGGCGCGGCCTTCGCGGGCCGCACCTACCCGCCACTTTCCATCGCAGCGGGGCCCTTCATCTTTCGCGATTTCGCACACTGGCAAGCCTTTCGCAACGGCCCCATCTTCAAGGAACTGGCCGGCGAGTACGAAGCCAAGAGCGGCGGCCACCACATCGTCGGCTACACCTACTACGGCCTGCGCCACATGACGGCCAACAAGCCCATCCTCAAGCCCGAAGACATGAAGGGCATGAAGCTGCGCGTGCCCGATGCGCCGCTGTTCACGATGTTCCCCAAGGCCGTGGGCGCCAACCCGACACCCATCGCCTTCGCCGAGGTCTACCTCGCCTTGCAGAACGGCACGGTCGACGGCCAGGAGAACCCGCTGCCGACCATCGAGGCCAAGAAGTTTTACGAGGTACAGAAACACATCATGCTGACCGGGCACATCACCGAGTCGCTGCTCACCATCGTCGGCAGCTCGACTTGGTCCAAGCTGTCCGACGCCGACAAGAAACTCTTCTCCGACGTGATGTGGGAGGCGTCCACGCGCTCCACCAACGACATCGTGGAAGCCGAGACCCGTCTGGTCACCGACTTTCAAAAGCGTGGCGTGTCGGTGCTGAAGGTCGACCGCGCCCCCTTCATTGCCGCGGTACAGAAGGCCTTGACCAGCCCTGATGCCCCCTGGCCAAAATCGCTCTACGAGCGCGTCGAAGCCATCAAGTAGAACAAGCGATTCCCATGCCCTCTTCGCGCGTCGCCTGCCTTGGCGAATGCATGATCGAACTGCGCGAACAAGCCCCTGGGGTGCTCGCGCAAGGCTTTGCCGGTGACACCTACAACACGGCGGTGTACCTGCGTCGCCTGGTGCCGGCCGATGTGATGCAGATCGACTACGCCACTGCGGTTGGCGACGACATGTTCGCTGAGCCCATGTTGCAGGCGTGGCAGGGCGAAGGCATAGGCAACGCTTTGGTGCGGCCGGTGCCAGGTCGCAGCACCGGGCTGTACAGCATCCGCACCGATGCCGATGGCGAGCGCCACTTCAGCTACTGGCGCGAGCGCAGCGCGGCGCGCGCTTACTTTGAAGGCGCGCCGTCGCCACTGGAGGCACAGGCCGAGCACATCGACGTGCTGTACCTGAGCGGCATCAGCCTCGCGATCATGGGACCAGACCTTCCACCGCGGCTGATGGCACTGCTGGCGCGGCTGCGTGAGCGAGGGGCACGCATCATCTTCGACAACAACTACAGGCCGCGCTTGTGGGCGAGCCGCGAGAGCGCCCAGGCCGCATTCGCCAGGCTCTATGCGCTGGCCGACATCGCGCTCATCACGCTCGATGACGAGGCGGCGCTGCGCGGCACGGCTTCGGCCGACGAGACCTTGCAGCAGGCACTGGCGCTGCCTTGTGCGGAGGTGGTGGTCAAGCGCGGGGCTTCGCCGACGCTGGTACGCGTGAAGGGTGATGCCGTGATCGAAGTACCCGTCGAACGAGTAGCGCAGCCTGTGGACACGACCGCGGCTGGCGACTCGTTCGCTGCGGGCTATCTGGCGCTGCGGCTGCAAGGCGGGTCTATCGCTGCTGCCGCGGCGCTCGGCAACCGGCTCGCCGGCACGGTAATCCAGCACCTGGGGGCGATCATTCCTCGGGAGGCGATGGCCTGGGCGCTGTCGTGACGGGTCTGGGAGTGAAGAGGACGCAGAGGTCGCAAAGTTGACGCAAAGGCCGCCAAGAAAAATCTTAGGCGCCTTCTTCGCGACCTTTGCGTCTTCCCTTGGCGACCTTTGCGTCCAAAAAGACGTCGCCCTTGCGTTCCTCTGAGTCAACGACGGATCACATCACCGCACCCAGCTGCCACGGCACGAACTCGTTGTCGCCCATGCCGTGCTTCTCGCTGCAAGTCGCGCTGCCCGACGCGGTGGCGAGCATCAACTGGAACAGCGCCGCGCCGGCCTCGGCCACGCTCTGCCGACCTTCGACAATCTCGCCGCAGTTGAAGTCCATGTCCATGCTCATGCGTTTGAACAACGAGTTGTTGGTCGCAATCTTGAGCGAGGGCGTGGGCTTGCAGCCATAGGTCGAGCCCCGGCCGGTCGTGAAGCAGATAAGGTTGGCGCCGCCCGCCACCTGGCCTGTGGCCGACACCGGGTCGTAGCCCGGCGTGTCCATGAACACCAGGCCGTGGGTGCGCACCGGCTCGGCATATTCGTACACCGCCATCAGGCCAGTGCTGCCGCCCTTGGCGACGGCGCCCAGCGACTTTTCGAGGATGGTGGTGATGCCGCCCGCCTTGTTGCCCGGCGAGGGGTTGTTGTTCATGTCGCCGTGGTGCTGCTGGGTGTAGCCCTCCCACCAGTGAATACGCTGCATCAGCTTGTCGGCCACGGCCGGTGATGCGGCACGCGCTGTCAACAGATGCTCGGCGCCGTAGATTTCAGGCGTCTCAGACAAGATGGCCGTGCCGCCGTATGACACCAGCAGATCGACCGCGGCGCCGAGTGCGGGGTTGGCGCTGATGCCCGAATAGCCATCAGAGCCACCGCACTGCAGACCCACCGTGAGTTGGCTCGCGCTCACTGCACTGCGCGACACCGCGTTGGCCAGCGGCAGCATGTCGCGCAGCAGCGCGATGCCCTGGTCGACCGCCTCGCGCGTGCCGCCCTCTTCTTGAATCGTGAGCCCGGCAAAAAGGCCCGGCTCGCGTGCACTCAGGCTGTCGATCAGCGGCGCGATCTGGTTGACCTCGCAACCCAGGCCGATGACCAGCACGCCAGCGAAGTTGGGGTGGTCGGCATAGCCACGCAAGGTGCGGCGCAAGAGGTCGATGCCCTCGCCGCTGCCGCCCATGCCGCAACCGCTGCCGTGGGTGATGGCCACCACGCCGTCGACCATGGGGTAGTCACGCAGCGCATCGCCCTTGAAGGCCTCAGCGATGTAGCGGCACACCGTGGCCGAGCAATTGACGCTGGAGATCACACCCAGGTAGTTGCGCGTGCCCACGCGGCCATCGTGCCGCACGATGCCCATGAAGCTGGCGTTCGATGCGGCGCTCGGCGTCGGCTGGTAGCTCGCGCCGATGTGGTGGTCGTGGCTGTCGCCGCCCATGCCGAGGTTGTGCGTGTGCACGTGGGCGCCGGCGGCGATGGGCTCGGTGGCCAGCCCGATCACCTGGCCGTACTTGCGCACCACCTCGCCCTGGGGAATCGCACGCAGCGCGATCTTGTGGCCCGAGGGGATGACGCTCTCGCTGACGACGCATTCAGCACCAACCGAAAGCGCCGTGCCCGCAGGGATCTCATGGCGCGCCACGGCGACGTTGTCAGAGTCGCTGAGCAAGATGAGGGGAGCGGGTTCGAAACTCATGGGCTTGTCTGAACAGAGTCAAGGGTGAGGTCACGCAAGGTTAGTGCTTTCCAGCGCCGCGTGCAGGCGCTTTTGTGCCAACGGCAGCTTGAGTTCGCGCGCCAGCGCCACCGCGGGGGCGAAGCGGCGCTGCTTCTTCTGCTCGTGGTTCTGCGCGATGTCGGCGAGGCGGTGTGCCAGAAAGGGGTTGAGCAGGCGATCGCGCAAGTCGATGAGGTAGTCACGGGCCTCGTCTCCCTGGCCCAGCGCATCGAACAGAGGCAGCACCTCGTCGGCCCACAGCGCTTCGAGTTCGCCGCGCAGCACCGGGTGGTTCATCGCCCGCAGCACGGTCTCGTCGCTCGCGCCACCCGAGCGCAGCCAGCGCTCGGCGAGGAAGCTGTGGCCCAGGTTCAGCAGCAACAGCTTGAGCCGCTCATGGCGCGGCAGGTCGTCGGTCAGCAGCACGGCCTCGTGCGTGCACGGCAGCACCAGCCCGGTCTGACGCTCGATCGCCCACAAGGCGTACGGCTCGGCCACCGCACCGATGGGCTGCAGCGCTTCCGACACGATGCGGTCGACCAGCGAATTGGCCCACATGCAGTGCGATTGCAGGTAGGCCTTGAACGCGGCCGGCTGCCCCCACCGACCCGCGAGCTGCGCCACGATGCCGCGCAAGGTGTCGCCATTGCGCGAGATCAGCTCGCAGGGGTAGATTGACAAGGGCGCCTCGGGTCGCTCGCGCCAGCGCGCATGCAGCAGCACCAAGAGCTTGGCCGGGAAGCTGTGCGGCACGCGATCCGCATCGGCCAGCAAGCCGACATCGTCGCGCGCATCCAGCTGGTAACCGCTGTCACCAGTGTTCGAGACGATCACCTGCGCGCTGCACGCCAGCTCGCGCACGCGCGGCCACTGCGCGTCGGCGCTCAAGGCTTCGCGTACTGCCTCGCCATGCACGGTGTCGTCGATCGGTGCGCCGCGGCGTACACCGCGAATGCGCACTGGGTACCCATTGCCCTCGGCCAGCGCCGCGACACGGGCTGCGCTCTCGGCGCTGCCCGTGGTCTGCACGACCGCAATGCCGCCCAGGGCCTGGCCGCTCGCCATCGCCTGCGAGACGAACAAGTCCACATGCGCTTGCAAGAACCGACTGGTACCGAACTGAAGAATCTCTGAGCTCACGCCAACCTTCAGCATTCAACGATCGCCTTGACCACGCCGTTGGCCGGGTCCAGCAGCGTCGCGAAATCGGTGGGTACGCGGCTCAGCGGCATGCGATGCGTGTTGAGGGCCGCATCGGGGATGTGCCCGGCACGCATCGCCGTCAGCACGGTCTCGAAGTCTTCCATCGTGGCGTTGCGGCTGCCCACGAGCGTGGCCTCGCGCTTGTGGAACTCTGGGTCCGAGAAGCTGATGGTGTCGCGCACCACCGAGACCATTACGTAGGTACCACCGTGGGCAATGAACTTGAAGCCGCGCTCCATGGCCTTGGGGTTGCCGGTCGCATCGAACACCACGTCGAAGAAATCACCATCGGTCAGTGCCGACAGCTGGGACTCATCGTCAGCACCGATCTGCACCGCCGATGCCACGCCCAGGTGCTGGCGGCAGAAATCGAGCCGGTCGCAGCGCTTGTCGAGCGCGGTGACCTCGGCGCCGCGCAGGCGCGAGAAGATCAACGCGGCCATGCCGATGGGCCCAGCCCCCACCACCAGCACGCGTTGCTTGGCACGCACGTCGCCGCGCCGCACGGCATGAGCGCCGATGGACAAGAACTCAACCATCGCGGCCTGGTCCAGCGACACGCCTTCGGCCTTGTGCACGAACTGCTGCGGCACGCTCAGGTACTCGGTAAAGGCGCCGTCGCGGTGCACGCCCAGCACCTGGATGTTGACGCAGCAGTTGGTCTTGCCCCTGCGGCAGGCGATGCAACGGCCGCACGACAGATACGGCATCACAAAGGCCGCGTCGCCGGCGCGCAAGGCGCTGCCGGCGGGCGCCTCTTCGACCAAACCCGAAAACTCGTGGCCCATCACGCGCGGGTAGGCAAGAAAGGGCTGGTCGCCGGTGAAGATGTGCAGGTCGGTGCCGCAGACGCCGACACGCTTCACGCGCAGCAGCACCTCGTCGGCGCCGCGCTCGGGGCGGCTGCGTTCCTCGGCTCTCAGCGTGCCGGGGGTCTGGCAAATGACGGTGAGCATGGGTCTCCTCTGATCAGTTCACATGAAACACCGAAGCCATCGAGGCCCAGTGTTCACCGGGTTGGCGTGAAGCAAGCGGCACCTGGCAGGGGCCGCACACGCTCCACCAGCGTTGGGTTTCAGGATCGGCCGCAATGGCGGCCATGTCGGCTTCGAAATCGCTGCCGTGGTACTCCCAGTAGCCGAACAACAGGTTCTCGGGCTCGCGCAGAAAGATGCTGTAGTTGCGGATGTTGGAGCGGTGGATGCGCGCCAGCACCGCCGGCCACACACCGGCATGCAAGCGCGTGTATTCGTCGATATGCTGCGGCGCGATGCCGATGACCATTCCCATTCGTTGCATGAGTGTGTCGTCTCGTCGTATTAATCGAGCTTGTAGAAGCGGCGTGCATTGCCGCCGAAGATGGCACTCAGCGTGTCATCGCCAGAGCCGTCTTGCGCTTCGCAAAAGCGCAGCGCCATCGCAAGCCAGGCCTCGTAGCTGTCGGCGAGCTTGAGCACCGGCCAGTCGCTGCCCCACATCAGGCGCTTGGGGCCGAAGAGGGCGTAGATCGCATCGAGATATGGCGTCACCCGCGGGGCATGTGGGTAGGGCCCGGCCTCGGTGAGCAGGCCCGAAAGCTTGCAGTGCACGTTGGGCAAGGCAGCGAGTGAGCGCATGTCATCTAGCCAGGGCGAAAACTCCCCAGTCGTGATGGCGGGCTTGGCGGCATGGTCGATGACGATGGGCAGATGAGGGTGGCGACGCGCAAACCACGTCAGCGCGCCAAGTTGCCGCGGCAGCACCAGCGCGTCGAAACACAGGCCGTGACCGCACATCGCGGTGGCCGCGGGGTCTAACGCAGGGTCGGCAACCCAGCCATCGTCACCGAGGTCTTGCAGCATCGGCCGCAGGCCTTTCAGACGGGGGTGGCGTGCGAGCCTGTCGATCTGTGCAGTGGCATCAGCGGCCTTCAGCTCGACCCACCCCACCACGCCGCGCACAAAGGGGTGGTGGTCGGCCTGTTGCAGCAAGAAAATGGTGTCGGCCACGGTGGGCAGTGACTGCACGAGCACCGTGCCGTCGACGCGGCAGCAGCGCAAGGTCGGGAGCAAATCATCGGGCATGAAATCACGGTAAATCGCTCCCAGCGTGGCCGGCGGCCACTGGCCCTGGCGGTCGGCCAGGCGCCAGAAGTGCTGGTGCGAATCGATCAGCTGCATGTCAGGCCGTGGCAGGCGCTGCGATCGGCAAGGGCGCACGCTCGTCGACCAGCCCCCGCTTGCGCAACGCGACCCAGAACGCAGCGGGCAAGCTCATCTGCAGCCACGCGATGTTCTGCTGCAGTTGCGCCGCGCTGTGCGCACCGGCCACGCACGACACCACTGCCGGGTGGGCCAGTGGAAATTGCAGCGCCGCTGCCGGCAACGGCACATCGAACTCGCGGCACACGGCCTGCAGGGCCTGCACACGCAGCATCACCTCAGGCGGTGCCTTGCCGTAGTTGAAGGTGTCGCCGCCCGCCAGCACGCCCGAGTTGAACGGCCCCGCCACCACGATGGCATGGCCGCGCTTGACGCTCTCGTCGAGCAGTGGCGACAGTCTGGCCTGCTCCAACAAGGTGTAGCGGCCGGCGAGCATGCTGATGTCGAGGTCGAACTCTTGCAGCGCCTCGTGCACGGCCTGCCACTCGTTGACACCCAGGCCCACCGCGCGCACGCGACCATCGCGGCGCAGCTGGTCGAGCGCACGAAAGCCGCCGCCCTGCGTGAGCTGCCGCCAGTGGCTTGCGTGCAGTTCGCCATGGGTCACGCGGCCGATGTCGTGGATGAAGAGGATGTCGATGCGCGCCAGGCCCAGCCGCTGCAGGCTGTCTTCTAGCGAACGCATCACGCCGTCGAAGCTGTAGTCGTACTGCGGCCTGAACGGCGAGGGGTTTGCAAAGCCGTCATCACCGGGCCGCACGCTGGCGTCGGGCTGCATCAGCCGGCCGGCCTTGGTACTGAGTATGAAATCGTCGCGCGGTCGCTCGGCCAGCTCAGCGCCGAGCCTGCGCTCCGACAGCGTGTAGCCGTAGTACGGCGCAGTGTCGAAGAAGCGCACCCCGGCGGCCCACGCGGCTTGCACCAGCTCGGCGGCCTGCTCAGCCGTACTGGCCTGGAACAGGCCGCCGAGTTGGGCACAGCCCAGGCCGAAGACGGGCACGGACAAGTCAACCCGGGGGAGGCGTCGGCTGTCCGTGACCTTCATGCCTGTCTCTCACTTCTCTGCGGTCGGGGTTCAGTTCAGTAGAGAACGTTCTTGGCTTCGGGCTTGTCGATGTTGTCTTTGGTGACCATCACGACGCCGGTGTCCAGGAACGCAGGAACCTTCTTGCCTTGCGACGCTTCGATGGCGGTCTTCACGCCCAGGGCGCCCATCTGGTAGGCACTTTGCACAGCGATGGCCTCAAGCGTGCCGTCCTTGATGAAGCCTTGCAAATCGGAGTTGCCATCGAAGCCGATGGCCACGACCTTGCCAGCCTTGCCCGACTGCACCAGCGCGCGGCCCATGCCGATGGCGGTGGGTTCGTTGGCGCCGAAGATGCCCTTCAGGTCGGCATTGGCAGCCAGCACGTCGGTGGTCTGGTTGAGCGCCGTGCCCATCTGCGAATTCGAATAGAACGGGCCGACGATCTGCAGCTTGGAGTGCTTGGCGATGTAGTCCTTGAAGCCGCCCACGCGGCCGATCTCGGAGCCCGAGCCGGCGGTGTACGACATGATCGCGATCTTGCCGGTGGTGCCTACCTTGGCGATCAAAGCCTTGGCGCACAGCTCGCCGGCAGTCTTGTTGTCGGTGGCCAGGAAGGACTGGTAGTACTTCTTGCCCGCATCAGACGCGGCCGAGTCGATCAGGATCACCGGGATCTTGGCTTCCCAGGCTTTCTTGATTGCCGGGATCAACGCGTCAGGGTCGGAAGGTGCCAGCACGATGCCCGCCACCTTGCGGTTGACGGCGTTCTCTACCAGCGCCACCTGGCCGGCCAGGTCGGTGTCGGAGGCCGCGCCCTGAAAGGTGGTGGTGTAGCCCTTGGCGCCTGTGATGCCATCGTTGGCGCCCTTCTTCACGTTCTGCCAGAAGTCCGAGTTCGCCGTCTTGACGATCACGGCGATCTCTTTGTCGGCGGCCGAGGCAGAACCGGCCGCAACGCTCAAGGTGGTGGCCAGCGCAGAGGCCAGCAGGGTCTTCAGAAGGGTGCTCATTTCAAATCCTTTGCGTGAATGAAAAGTTGTCTCTAGTCTTTCTGGGGGCCGGGCTGTGGTCGCCCGGTGGGGTTTCATCGTCGATTGCGCATCTGGTCGATCCATACGGTGAGCAGGATGACCAGACCGATGATGATTTGCTGCACAAAGGCGGACACGCCGCCCATGTTCAATCCGTTGCGCAGGATGCCGATCACGAAAGCGCCGATCAGCGTGCCGCTGATGGTGCCGACGCCACCCGTGAGCGAGGTGCCGCCGATCACGGCCGCGGCAATCGCGTCCAGCTCGTACATCAGGCCTTCACTGGGCTGGGCCGTGACCAGGCGCGACATCAGCACGCAGCCAGTAAGACCGGCCAGGGTGCCCGACAGCACATAGGCGAACACGGTGACGCGGCTCACGTTGACGCCCGAGAGCCGCGCGGCTTCGCTGTTGGAGCCCACGGCGTAGAGGTGGCGCCCGAGCGTGCTGCGGTTGAGCATTACCGCCACCACGATGGCCAGCACCACCATCAGCAGCACTGGGTATGGGATGCCGGGGAAGATGACGTCGGGGAAGCCGTCGGCACCGTCACGGACCACGCGCCACAGCGAGCCATTGCCCAGCTCGGCGAAGCTGTCGCCCAAGCCGCCGATGGCCTTGGCTTCAGTGATCTGCAGGGCGACGCCGCGCGCCACCAGCATCATGCCCAGCGTGGCGATGAAAGGCGGCAGCTTGAGCTTGGTGACGCACAGGCCGT
This sequence comes from Rhizobacter sp., assembly GCF_046595475.1. Lineage (GTDB taxonomy): Bacteria > Pseudomonadota > Gammaproteobacteria > Burkholderiales > Burkholderiaceae_C > Rhizobacter. The sequence continues at coordinate 2,924 of NZ_JBKJOQ010000128.1, read as the reverse complement.
TGACCAGGCCGCACAGCCCACCGACCACCAGGCCCGCCAACATGCCCGCCGGCACCGGCCAGCCGGCCTTCACGGCCAGCGCCGCCACCACGCCCGAGAGCGCCAAGATGGAGCCCACCGAGAGGTCAATGCCGCCAGTGATGATCACGCAGGTGGCACCGATGCCGAGGTAGGCGATGGAAGTCACCTGCAAGGCCACGGTCAGCGCGTTGCCCATGGAGAAGAAGGCCTCGCTGACGAACGAGAACACCAGCATCAGCATCAGCAGGCTGCCGAGCGCCGCAAACTTTTGAAGCAAGTCTTTTTGTCGGTCGTTCATGTTCTTCTTCGGTACTTCACTGCATGACGCTCTCGAGGCGGGCGCGCCCCGAGGCGTGGTGCATCAGTTCTTCTTGCGAGGTCTCGCGGGTGTTGACGACGGCGGTGAGCCGGCCTTCGTGGAACACGGCCACGCGGTCGGTCATGCCCATGATCTCGGGCAGCTCGGAGCTGATCAGCACCACGCCTATGCCTTGTGCGGCCAGCTCGTCGAGCAACTGGTAGATGGCGAACTTGGCGCCCACGTCGATGCCGCGCGTGGGCTCATCGAAGAAAAGCACGCGCGAATCGCGGAACAGCCACTTGCCGATCACCACTTTCTGCTGGTTGCCGCCGGAGAGGTTGCGCACCATCTGCCGCACAGAGGGTGTGCGGATCGACAGCGCGTCGACATAGCGTTGCGCCACGGCCTCTTCTTCAGCGAAGCGGATGAAGCCCATGCGGCTGGACACCGCGGCCATGTTGGCCAGCGTGGTGTTGTGGGCCATCGTCATGTTCAGCGCCAGGCCATGGGCCTTGCGGTCTTCCGACAAGTAGGCAATGCCATGGCGTATGGCGTCTTGCGGCGACTGGATGGAAAGTGCCAGCTCGCCCAGGCTTACCGTGCCGGAGTCGAGCGGGTCGGCGCCGAAGATGGCCCGGGCGACCTCGGTGCGGCCGGCACCCATCAGGCCGGCAAAGCCAAGAATCTCGCCGCGGCGCAGCTCGAAGCCTATGTCGTTGAACACGTCTTTGCGCGTCAGCCCGTGCGCTTTCAGCAGCACCTCTTCGGTGGGCACGCGGGTGACACGCGGAAACTTGTCTTCCAGCGAGCGGCCGACCATGCGCTCGACGATCTCGTCGACCGTGGTGTCGGCAAAGTCATGGGTGGCGATGTAGCGGCCGTCTCGCAGTACCGTCACGCGGTCGACGATCTCGGCCATCTCGTCCAGGCGGTGCGAGATGTAGAGAATGCCCACGCCGCTGCGCCGCAGCTCGTGGATCACCTTGAAGAGCTGGCCCGTCTCTGATTCGGTGAGCGACGAGGTGGGCTCGTCCATGATCAGCAGCTCGGCATCGAGCGACAAGGCCTTGGCAATCTCCACCATTTGGCGCTGCGCCACCGAGAGCGTGCGCACGATGGCTTCAGGCCGGATGTCTACGCCCAGGCGTTGCAGGCAGCGCATGGCATCGGCGCGCAGCCGGGCGCGGTCGACGAACCAGCCTTTGCGCGGCTCACGGGCCAGGTAGATGTTCTCGGCCACCGACAGGTGCGGCACCAGGTTCAGCTCCTGGTGAATGATGGCAATGCCGGCAGCCTCGGCCTCGTGTGAGGAACCGAAGCGCCGTACCTGCCCTTTGTAGGTCAACGTGCCTTCGTCAGGGGCGAACTGGCCGCTGATGACTTTCATCAAGGTCGATTTGCCAGCGCCGTTTTCTCCGCACACGGCATGCACTTCACCGCGCCGCAACTCCAGGCTCACGCCATCGAGCGCGACTACGTTGAAGAAGCGCTTGGTGATGCCATCGAGCTGCAACAGCATCTCGGCTGAGGCTTCTGGCATGGCGCGGACGACTTGAACAGGCAACGAGATCCCCTTTGACCGAATCGGTCGATGCTAGCCAGACTTTGTATTTTGGTAAAGCCACCTTACCAATAAAACTAGATTGGCCTTACCAAATCACAATCGAACCCGCTTGATTCGTCGAGGAAGCGGTGCTCATTTTTAGGTGTTTTCCATAGGTATGACCCTCGCACTCCCGCGTTGGCCGATGCAAGGGTTGCATGCTGGCACCCTGAGGTATCATGGTCAGGCCACTTTTGAACCCTCCCCCGTGCCCACGTCTGCCCTGACCCCGCCCACCCAGCTCAAGCCGATCGAAACGCGCCGCCTGTACCAGCAGATCGCCGACCAGATTCGCGACCTGATCCAGCGCGGCGAGTTCAAGCCCGGCAGCAAGCTGCCCGCCGAGCGCGACCTCGCCCAGCAACTGGGCGTGTCGAGGCCCTCCTTGCGTGAGGCGCTGATTGCACTCGACATCGAGGCCAGCGTCGAAATCCGCAGCGGCTCAGGCGTCTACGTGTGCAACCCGCCCGAGCGCCCGGCCAAGGGCACGGCTGCAATGGGCGAGAGCCCCACGGAGTTGATGCAGGCGCGCGCCGCACTCGAAGGCGACGTGGTCGTGCTGGCCTGCGCGCACGTGAGCGCAGAAGCGCTGTCGCGCTTGCGCGAGAGCATCGAAGGCATGCGCTCGCAGATTGCCCACGGCCACTCGCCGCTTGAGCACGACCGCCAGTTTCATCTGCAGATCGCCGAGATGAGCGGCAACTCGGTGATGGTGCGCCTGGTGGCCGAGCTGTTCGACGAGCGCCACAGCCCGATCTCGGCGCACCTGAGCGTGCGCTTCGAAAACACTCGCACCTGGAACACCGCGCTGAAGGAGCACGAAGCCGTGTACCGCGCGCTGGAGGCGCGTGACCCGCTGGCCGCGCAGTCGGCCATTCGCTCGCACCTCAAGGCCTCGGAAGAGCGCTGGGTGGGTGGCTGAGGCAACGCCCTGCTACTCCTTCACCGACCCCGTGAGCCCTGACACGTAGTACTCGACGAAGAACGAGTAGATGAAGG
>NZ_JBKJOQ010000022.1:0-29445 GCF_046595475.1 Rhizobacter sp. | reverse complement strand
CAACACCATGGCCCACAGCATCCACCAGATGCTTGAAGCCAAGCGGGGGCTGTTGCTGGCGATCAGTCACGAGCTGCGCAGCCCGCTGACGCGAGCGCGCCTGAACACCGAGCTGCTGCCGGAGACACCTGATGTCGCAGCCCAGCGCAAGGCGCTGCTGCGCGACCTGGCGGAAATGCGGGACCTTGTCACGGACCTGCTGGAGAGCGAGCGGTTGGGGCAGGGCCATGCGGCGCTGCACCTGGAGCCCACGGACCTGGGTGACCTGGCGCGCGAAGTGGCCCTGCAGGTGGGAACGGGCGCGCAACCCGAGGTGCAGCTGGACATCGATCCGGGCCTGCCGCTGCTGGCACTGGATCGCACACGCATGCGCCTCCTGCTGCGCAACCTCCTCGAAAACGCGCTGCGCCACAGCGGCGGGGTGGCGCAACCGCTGAGGGTCAAGCTGCAAGCGGACGGGCAGGGTATCTTGTTGAAGGTACGCGACCACGGCCCGGGCGTCGACGAGGCGGCGCTGCCGCACCTTGCCGAAGCATTCTGGCGGCCGGATGCGGCGCGCGAGCGCGCTACCGGTGGCGTCGGCCTGGGCTTGTACCTTTGCCGGCTGGTTGCGCAAGCCCATGGCGGGCACCTGCGCTTCCGGAACGCAACTCCCGGTCTGGAGGTCGAACTCGTCCTGCCCGGCCGATAACGCTGCTGACACAACCACTGCATCAGGCTAGGCTATCCTGTGATGCCTTTCACTCAGGAGATTTCCCATGACAACCCAGGAAGTGGCCAAGGCCTTCACCCAGCTGTGCAAGGAAGGCAAATTCGAAGAGGCAGGCAAGCTCTACTGGTCCGACGACATCGTCTCGCGCGAACCCATGGAAGGCGACATGGCCGAAATCCGCGGTCGCGCCGGTGTCGAGAAAAAGGGCGAGTGGTGGTTCGCCAACCATGAAATCCACAAGGTCGAGGTGGGCGGCCCGTACGTGCACGGCAACCAGTTCGTGGTGCGCTTCACGATGGACGTCACGCCCAAGGGCCAGGCCCGCATGAGCATGGACGAGGTAGGGCTCTACACCGTCAAGAATGGCAAGGTGGTGGAAGAGACCTTCTTCTTCGGGGGCTGATTTCGCCCAGGGCCCTGGCGGCAAAGATGCCGGCACCAGGCTCGAAGCTCGCGTTCTGGGAGCGGGCGTTCAGAGAAACGCCGCTTTCGCCCTTTCGATGGACCCCTGCAAGAAAAAACGCCCCGAAGGGCGTTTCCAGTCAAGCCGCGTTGCGCTTAGAGCGTATCGATGAAGCTTCGCAGCTTGTCGCTGCGGCTCGGGTGCTTGAGCTTCCGCAGCGCCTTCGCCTCGATCTGGCGGATGCGCTCGCGCGTGACGTCGAACTGCTTGCCGACTTCCTCCAGTGTGTGGTCGGTGCTCATCTCGATGCCGAAACGCATGCGCAGCACCTTGGCTTCGCGCGGCGTCAGCGAGTCGAGAATGTCCTTCACAACATCGCGCAGGCCGGCCTGCATCGCTGCTTCGATAGGCGCCGTGTTGTTGGTGTCTTCGATGAAGTCACCCAGGTGCGAGTCGTCGTCGTCGCCGATGGGGGTTTCCATCGAGATCGGCTCCTTCGCGATCTTCATGATCTTTCGGATCTTGTCTTCCGGGATCTCCATCTTCTCGGCCAACGTGGGCGCATCAGGCTCGAAGCCGAACTCCTGCAAATGCTGGCGGCTCAACCGGTTCATTTTGTTGATCGTCTCGATCATGTGCACCGGTATGCGGATGGTGCGCGCCTGGTCGGCAATCGAGCGGGTGATGGCCTGGCGAATCCACCAGGTGGCGTAGGTCGAGAACTTGTAGCCGCGACGGTATTCGAACTTGTCGACCGCCTTCATCAGGCCGATGTTGCCTTCTTGAATCAGATCGAGGAACTGCAGGCCGCGGTTGGTGTATTTCTTGGCGATGGAGATGACGAGACGCAGATTGGCCTCGATCATTTCTTTCTTTGCGTCGCGCGAAGACTTCTCGCCTTCGTTCATGCGCTTGTTGATCTGCTTCAGGTCTTCGAGCGGCACGACAGCGCGAGCTTGCTGATCGGTCAGCTTCTTCTGCAACTCCTGAATGGCGGGCAGGTTGCGCGTCAGGATGGCGCTGTAGTTCTTGCCAGACGCCGCCTCTTTCTCAGCCCACTTCAGGTTGAGCAGGTTGGGCGGGAAGTGCTTGATGAAGTATTCCTGCGGCATGCCGCACTTGTCGACCAGGATCTTGCGCAACTCGCGCTCGTAGCGACGCACGTCATCCACTTGCGAACGCAAGATGCCGCACAGCTTCTCGATGGTCTTGACGGTGAAGCGGATGGTCATCAGCTCCTGGCTGATGGCGAGCTGCGACTTGCTATAGGAGGCAGACTGATAGCCATCCTTCTCGAACGACTTGCGCATCTTGTCGAAGTTGATCCGCAGGTTGGCGAACTTGGCCAGCGCCGCGGTCTTCAGCTCTTCGAGCTTCTTGGTGAGGGCCTTGCTGCCGCCGTTGCCATCGTCATCGTCTTCTTCATCGAAGAAGTCGACGTCTTCTTCGGCGACGTAGTCGTCGGCCTCGTCTACCGAGACGAAACCGTCGACGGATTCAGAGATCTGCATCTCGCCTGCGCCGATCTTGTCGGCGTAGACCAAGATTTCGGCGATGGTGGTCGGTGAGGCGCTGATGGCCAGCATCATGGCTTGCAGGCCACCCTCGATGCGTTTGGCGATCTCGATTTCGCCTTCGCGCGTGAGCAGCTCCACGGTGCCCATTTCGCGCATGTACATGCGCACCGGGTCGGTCGTGCGGCCGAATTCACTGTCCACCGTAGAGAGTGCAGCTTCTGCGGCTTCTTCGGCTTCTTCTTCGGTCGCGGTGGTGGTGCCACCACCGGCGATCAGCAGCGTGGCGGCGTCAGGCGCCTGCTCGTACACGGCAATGCCCATGTCGTTGAGCATCGACACGATGGCTTCGAGGATTTCGGCGTCGACCAGCTTTTCAGGCAAGTGGTCGTTGATTTCCTGGTGCGTCAGGAAGCCGCGCGTCTTGCCCATCTTGATGAGCGTCTTGAGCTCCTGGCGGCGTTTGGCGACTTCTTCTTCGGTGAGTGCGGTCTCGTCGAGGCCGAACTCGCGCATCAGCGCGCGTTCTTTCGCACGCGACACCTTCATGCGCAGCGGCTTGACCTTGGCGACCTTTTCTTCCCCGCCGGCTTCGGTTTCGACTTCTGGCTCGCCTTGCAAGTCGGCCTCGATGTCGGAGAAGTCCTCTTCAGGCACTTCTTCCTTCTTGGAGGCAGCGACGCCGGCCTTGGGCTTGCGACCCGGCTTGCCCTTGGCTTCAACGGCGGCCTTGGCCGCAGGCTTGGCAGCAGCAGCTGGCGTGGGTTTCTTCTTCTTGTCTTCGGCTTCGGCCTTGTGGGCCTTGGCGGGAGCAGCGGCTGGGGCTGCCTTGGCGGGAGCGCTCTTCTTCGCGGTCATGCAAATCCTCGAATGGTGGTGGGTCGGCGCCGAAACGGCGCGACAAGCCAATGCCGAACCCGATCAGTTCGTCACCGATCAAGTGGCAAGCGGGCAAGCTTGGGCGATCATTTGGAGTGCAGCCCTTGCGGGAAAGGGTGGCCTGTGAATCCGCAATGGGAACCCTGTATCAGAGGGTGGCCGGGGCCCGGAGGTGCTGCTGTCGCTCTTGCCGCGCTAACGTCAACCAAGGATTATATCGCCAGATGTACCGGATTACCAGTAAACATCAGGTTTTCAGCCGTTTTCGCGCGTCCATCAGTTCGCGGCTACGGCGCACGGCGTCGGGTGATTGCACACCCGATTCGAACAGCAGCTTCAGCTCTTCGTCGACCGCATTTAGCCGCAACTTCGCTATCACCAGTGAGAACTCGTGAGCAATGTCAGATTCGGGCTCAGGGTCGTGAAACTCAGCAATCCGCGACAACACCGCACTGCCCTCGTTCTCGGTCTCAGCATTCTTGCGCAGCTCGTCTTGCAGCGCTGCCGACCCTAGCGGGCCGAGTTCGTGCAAGCAGCGCTCGATACAGCCAAAAAAACTATCGTATGGCGCAGCCTGCGCGGCGAGCAGATCGTGCGTTTCGCCATCAAGTTGCGTCCACAGCTCACTGCGATGCAGCAGCAACCAGATCGCGCGATCCAACAAATTTGCGGCGCCTTTGCTGATGCGGCTTGCGCGCCGAATGGGCGGCCGGGCCGGCCCGGCCTCGCGCGCAACAGCGCGTGGAGCAGCGTGACTCCATTGGTGCATCAATTGCTCAGCATCGTCGCGCGCTGCAGCTGCGATATCGGCAAGCAGTTGGCGCTTCAGCGTGCCGTCGGGCAGCGCGCTCCATAAGGGTTTGGCGTTGGCGAGCATGTGGGCACGGCCTTCAGCCGTTGCGAGGTCACAGGCTTCGCCCGCTGCCTCGATCAACTGGCGCGACAACGGAACAGCCTTCGCGATGCACTCTTCGAATGTCGCGGCGCCAAATTCGCGCACGTAGGAATCCGGGTCGTGCTCCGTCGGCAAGAACAGGAAGCGGATGGTTCGGGTGTCACTTGCATGCGGCAAAGACGCCTCCAGCGCCCGCCCGGCGGCGCGGCGGCCAGCGGCATCGCCGTCGAAGCTGAACACCACCGAATCGGTGAATCGGAACAGCTTTTGCACGTGCTCGGCCGTGCATGCGGTGCCCAGCGTGGCCACCGCGTTGGGGAAGCCGAGCTGCGCCAGTGCCACGACGTCCATGTAGCCCTCGACGACCAGCACGTAGCCGCGCTGGCGCATCACTGCGCGGGCCTCGTGCAGGCCATACAGCTCGCGGCCCTTAATGAACACGGGCGTTTCGGGCGAGTTCAGGTACTTCGGTTCGCCTTTGTCGAGCACCCGCCCACCGAAGCCGATCACGTCGCCCTGTACCGAGCGGATGGGAAACATGATGCGGTCGCGAAAGCGGTCGTAACGCTTGCGATCGGCCTCGTTTTCTCCCGTGGTGATGACCAGTCCACTTTCTTCCAGCAGCGGGTCGTCGTAAGAGGGAAACACGCTGGCCAGGCCACGCCAGCCTTCTGGCGAGTAGCCCAGGCCGAAGGCGGCAGCGATCTCGCCGGTCAGGCCACGGCCCTTCAGGTAGTCGACCGCTCGCGGGCTGGCCTTGAGCTGCTTGCGGTAGTGCTCGGCGGCCTTGGCCAGCACGTCGCTGAGCGTGGCCTGGCGCTCCCGCAGCTCGGCGGCGCGCTCGCGCTCCTGCGGCGAGCGGTCGTCTTCGGGCACGGTCAGGCCCACTTGTTGGGCCAGGTCGCGCACGGCATCGAGAAAGCCCATGCCCGAGTGCTCCATCAGGAAGCCAATGGCATTGCCATGCACGCCGCAACCGAAGCAGTGGTAAGTCTGGCGGGTGGCGCTGACGATGAAGCTGGGGCTCTTTTCGCCGTGAAAGGGGCACAGCCCCTTGTGGTTGATGCCGGCCTTCTTGAGCTGGACATGGCGGCCAACGATCTCGACGATGTCGGCGCGGGAAAGGAGGTCTTGAACGAAGGAGGGCGGGATCACACTGTCAGTCTAACGAACGCACTCCAAGCAAAACGCCGCCCGAAGGCGGCGTTCAAGGGAGTAACAGGCTCAGATCGCGAAATCGCTGATTTTCTTGCCGGAGGCTAGGGCGGCTTTCAGCCACTTGGGTTGCAGGCCGCGCCCGCTCCAGGTGTCACCGGTGGCTGCGTTGCGGTACTTGGGCGCTACTTTGGAGCCTTTGGCGGCGCCGGCCTTGCCACCACCAGTGCTCTTGCCGGAAAGGTCGGCCACCGACAAACCATGTTCAGACATCAGCGATTTCACTTTGCTGATGGCCTCTTGCCGCTCGCGCTTTTGTGTGGCTTCGATTTCCTGCTCTAGAGCAGCTCGTTTCGCCAGCAAATCTTGAAGCGATGACATGTTGTTCCTCCTTGGGCTGCGAATATGCGGCAGGCACTGCCGCAAGCTGCATATTCTATGGCAAGGACTACACAATATGTCGTTGACTATTTCCTCAAAACATACTCTTACTCTGATTAACCTCAGGGTGTTGGGGGCACATAACCTGCGGGTTGCTCGGCACCTTCACCGAAGAAGAATCGTTCCATCTGGCGAGCAAGGTATTGGCGTGCGCGCTGGTCGGCCAGATTCAAGCGGTTTTCATTGACCAGCATGGTCTGGTGTTTCATCCAAAGCTGCCAGGCTTCCTTGCAGACCTCGTTGTAGATGCGTTTGCCCAGTTCGCCGGGATAAGGGGCGAAATCAAGGCCTTCGCCTTCCTTCTTGAGATGGATACATTGAACGGTGCGGGCCATGAGGTACTCCTTGGAAATGAATGGGGTGAGCTGCTTGCTGCAGTGCGTCAGGTGAGTTTTTTCACCAGCACCTGAGAACGCCTGTCCCAGTTGTATTTGCGTTTGCGGGCTTCGGGCAACCAATCGGGGTCGACTTGGGCGAAACCACGCTTTAAAAACCAGTGCATGGTTTGGGTGGTCAGCACGAAGATACTGTCGAGCCCACTCGCCTTGGCACGTTGCTCCACGCGTTTGAGAATGCGCTCGCCGTCACCCTGGCCTTGCACGTCGGGTGATACCGTCAGCGCAGACATTTCAGCCGTGCGTGATTCGGGGTAAGGGTAAAGCGCCGCGCAGCCGAAGATCACCCCGTCGTGCTCGATCACGGTGTAGTGGTCGATGTCGCGCTCGATCTCGGTTCGGTCGCGCTTGACCAGCGTGCCATTGCTCTCGAAGGGTTCGATCAGCTGCAAGATGCCGCCGATGTCGTCGGCCGTCGCCTCGCGCAGGCTTTCCAGCTTTTCGTCGACGATCATGGTGCCCACGCCATCGTGCGTGAACGACTCCATCAGCACCGAGCCATCCACTGAAAACGGCACGATGTGCACTCGCTCCACACCGGCCTCGCAGGCCTTGACGGCATGCTGCAGGTAAAACGCCGTGTCGGTGGGCTGCACCGGGTTGGGCAGGTTGGCGAGCAGCTTCTTGGCATCGGCCAGGGCAAGCTCGGTATCGATCTCGCTGTTGGGGTCGCTCGGGTCCAGCGGGATGCCTTTCACCTCGGTCACATAGATCAGCTTGTCGGCCTGCAAGGCATCGGCAGCGCTGGCGGCCACGTCTTCCATGCTGAGGTTGAAGGCTTCGCCAGTGGGCGAGAAACCGAAGGGTGACAACATCACGAGGGCGCCGAAATCGACCGCGCGGCGTATGCCTGCGGCGTCGATCTTGCGCACAAGGCCGGTGTGCTGGAAGTTCACGCCTTCGAGAATGCCGACCGGCCGTGCGGTGATGAAGTTGCCTGACACCACGCGAATTTGCGCATGCGCCATCGGCGTGTTGGGCAGGCCTTGAGAAAATGCGGCTTCGATCTCATAGCGCATCTGGCCTGCCGCTTCTTGTGCGCAATCGAGGGCGACGGTGTCGGTGATGCGCATGCCGTGGCTGAAGAGTGAGACGTGGCCCTTGAGCTTCAGTTGCTCTTCCACCTGCGGGCGAAAACCATGCACCAGCACGAGCTTGATGCCCATTGCGTGCAAGATCGCCAAGTCTTGCGCAAACGTGGCCAGCTTGCCCGCCGCCACCAGTTCGCCCGCGATCGCCACCACGAAAGTCTTGCCTCGGTGCGCATGGATATACGGCGCGACAGCGCGAAACCACGGTACGAACGTATGAGGGAAGACAAGACTCATGGCGGCTCTTTGAAATAATCAACGATTTTTGCACGAAGGCTCGATGACTTCTCCCCCGCGCCGCAGTGCGCCCCCGGTGGCTAACCCGATCCCGCCTATCACCTTCCCTGAATCGCTGCCCGTCTCAGGCCGGCGCGATGAAATCGCACGTGCCATTCAGGAGCACCAGGTCGTGATCGTCTGTGGCGAGACCGGATCGGGCAAAACAACGCAGCTGCCCAAGATTGCGCTGACGCTGGGCCGTGGCAGGGGCGCTGGTGGGCGAGGGCTGATCGGCCACACGCAGCCGCGGCGCATTGCTGCTTCCAGCGTGGCCAAGCGCATCGCTCAAGAGCTGAACACGCCTCTCGGCGAGCACGTGGGCTTCAAGGTGCGCTTTCAAGACCGGTTGTCGGCGGGCGCCAGCGTCAAGCTGATGACCGATGGCATCTTGCTCGCCGAGACGCAGAACGACCCACTGCTGAAGGCCTACGACACGATCATCATCGACGAGGCCCACGAGCGCAGCCTGAACATCGACTTCCTGCTCGGCTACCTGCGCCAGATATTGCCGCGGCGGCCCGACCTGAAGATCATCGTGACCTCGGCCACCATTGATGCCGACCGTTTTGCGCAGCATTTCGCATCACGCCACGGCCCGGCGCCTGTCATTCAAGTTTCGGGGCGGCTCTTTCCCGTCGAGCAGCGCTACCGGCCGTTTGAGGAAAGCCGCGAGTACGGGCTGAATGACGCCATTGGCGATGCCGTGGACGAACTCTGGCGCGAAGGCGCAGGTGATGTGCTGGTCTTCCTGCCAGGTGAGCGCGAGATTCGTGAGGCTGCTGACCATCTGCGCCGGCACCACCCGCCTGGCGTGGAAGTGGTGCCGCTCTTTGCGCGCCTGAGCCAGCAAGAGCAAGACATGGTTTTCGAGCCGCACAGCGCTCGCCGCGTCGTGCTCGCCACCAACGTGGCCGAGACTTCGCTCACCGTGCCAGGCATCCAGTACGTCGTCGATGCTGGCACGGCACGCGTCAAGCGCTACAGCTACCGCAACAAGGTCGAGCAACTGCAGATTGAGTCGGTGAGCCAGGCCGCGGCGAATCAACGCGCCGGCCGCTGCGGCCGGGTGAGCAACGGCATCTGCATCCGCCTTTACGACGAGAAGGACTACAACGAGCGCCCCAAGTTCACCGACCCCGAGATCCTGCGATCGTCACTGGCCGGTGTGATCTTGCGCATGAAGTCGCTTGGCCTGGGGCTGGTTGAAGACTTTCCCTTCCTCGAACCGCCCCCGCGCCGCGCCATTGCCGACGGCTACCAACTGCTCAACGAGCTGGGTGCTGTTGATGAGCAGAACGAGCTCACACCCATAGGCCGAGAGCTGGCCAAGCTGCCGCTGGACCCTCGCGTGGGCCGCATGATCCTGGAAGCGCGAGACCGCCAGGCGCTGGCCGAAGTGCTGGTGATCGCCTCGTCCCTCAGCGTGCAAGACGCGCGCGACCGCCCGATGGAGCACCAGCAAGCGGCCGACAATGCGCACAAGAAGTTCGACGACGAGAAGTCAGAGTTCATGGGCACGCTCAAGCTCTGGAAGTGGCTGGAAGACGCTAAGGGTGGCCACGGCGAACACAAGCTCTCGCACCGCAAGCAAGAGCAGCTGCTGCGCGAGAACTTCATCTCGCCGCGCCGAGTGCGTGAGTGGCGCGATATCTACTCGCAGCTGCATACCGTGATCGCCGAGCACGGCTGGCGCCTCAATGGCGCGCCCGCCACTTACGAGCAACTGCACTTGTCCATGCTGGCCGGCTTGCTGGGCAACATCGGTCTCAAGAGCGACGACGAAGACTGGTACCTGGGCGCACGCGGCATTCGCTACTACAAGCACCCCGGCACCCACCTCAGCAAGAAACCGGGCCGTTGGATCGTGGCGGCTGAGCTGGTTGAGACCACGCGGCTGTTTGGCCGCGGCATCGCGGGCATCGAGCCCCAGTGGCTGCCCGGCATCGCTGGCCACTTGATCAAGACCCAGCTGCTGGAGCCGCACTGGGAAAAAAAGGCCGCTGAGGTGATCGCATTGGAGCGAGCCACGCTTTACGGCATCGTCATCTACAGCAACCGTCGAGTGAACTTCGGCAATGTCGATGCCGCTGCGGCGCGTGAGATCTTCATACGCGAAGCCTTGGTCAATGGCGAGTGGGAAACCCGGCTGCCGTTTCTTGCCGCCAACCGCAAGCTGATCGCGCAGGTTGAAGAGCTGGAGCACAAGTCGCGCCGGCAAGACGTGTTGGTCGACGACGAGCTGATCTACGCCTTCTACGACCAGCAGCTGCCCGCCGACGTGTGCAGCGGCTACAGCCTGGAGCGGTGGTACCGCGACGAGCTGAAGCGCCAGCCCAACCTGCTGTTGCTGACGCGCGAAGAGCTGATGCGCCACGAAGCGGCTGGCATCACCACGGCGGCGTTTCCCAAGACTCTGCGCATGGGAGGTGTCGACTGCGCGGCCAACTACCTGCATGAGCCCGGCGACCCGAAGGACGGCGTGACCGTCACCGTGCCATTGTTTGCCCTCAACCAGGTGAACGACGAGCGCTGCGAGTGGCTGGTGCCCGGCATGCTGAAAGACAAGGTGCTGGCACTGGCCAAGAGCCTGCACCAGCGGCCCCGCTCGCGCCTTGTGCCGTTGCCCGACTATGCCGAAGCCTTCTTGGCCGACGTGAACCAGCGCAACGCCTTCGGTACCGGCCCGTTGATTGATGCGTTGCTGAAGAGTGTGCGCGACAAGACGCAAGTCGACGTGAAGCGCAATGACTTCAAGCTGGAGCAGTTGCCGCAGCATTTGTTCATGAACTTCCGCGTGGTTGACGAGCACGGCCGGCAGCTCGGTACCGGGCGCAACCTCGCCAGCCTCAAGGCCGAGCTGGGCAGCCAGGCGCGGTCGGCATTTCAAGCCTTGGCGGCGCTGCGGCCGGGCCTGCCTTCTGCACCCCCTGCGCCGGCGCCTTCAGCAAAAGTGTCGCAGGCGCAAACCACGGCCCCGGCAATCGCGGCGCCGGCCGAACAGCCCTACACCGACTGGACCTTCGGCGAGCTGCCCGAGCTGATGGAGGTGCGCCGCGGGAGTCAAACCCTCGTTGGCTTCCCGGCGCTCATCGACCGCGGCAGCCATGTGCTGATCGAGGTGTTTGATGAGCCCGATGTGGCGGCGAGCAAGCACCGCGCGGGCCTGCGCCGCCTGGTTGCGCTACAGATTCGCGACGCGCTCAAGTACCTTGAAAAGAACATCCCCGATCTGCAGAAAATGGCGATGCTCTACGCCTCACTGGGCACGTCCGACGAGCTGCGCGAACAGATCATCGACCTGGCACTCGACCGCGCCTTTCTGGCTGAGCCTTTGCCCACTGATGCCGCAGGCTTCCGCCGTCGCATGGAAGAAGGGCGAGGGCGCCTCACCCTGATCGCCAATGAGGTGGCCCGCAGCGCCTCAGTGGTGTTGACCGAGTACGCCGGTGCAGCGCGCAAGCTCAAGGACGCGCGCGCGCCCAAAGACGTGGCCGACGACATACAAGCCCAGCTGTCGCGCCTGTTGCCCAAGCGCTTTGTGATGAGCACCAGCTGGGCGCAGTTGGCCCACCTGCCGCGCTACCTGAAGGGCGTCACCATGCGCCTGGAGAAGCTGCGTGCCGACCCGGCACGCGATGGCGCACGCATGAGCGAGCTGAGGCCTCTGGAGCAGCGCTACCTGCGCCTCGTGGCCGAGCGCCGCGGCGTGCACGATGCGCGGCTCGATGAGTTTCACTGGCTGCTCGAAGAGCTGCGCATCAGCCTCTTTGCGCAGGAGCTGAGAACGCCTCAGCCGGTGAGCGTCAAACGCCTGGAGAAGACGTGGCAACAACTCAACGCCTGAAAGCAGCCATTTGCCCGGCTACAATGCGCGCTTGTTCGGGGTGTAGCGCAGCCTGGTAGCGCAACTGGTTTGGGACCAGTAGGTCGCGAGTTCGAATCCCGCCACCCCGACCATCCATCTTTTCTCCCCTCGCTGCCCGTAGCTCAACTGGATAGAGCACCAGCCTTCTAAGCTGGGGGTCGGGGGTTCGAGTCCCTCCGGGCAGGCCAGCTCAGTCCAGGTGGCCGGCTGCGACGCTCAACCGCTCAAGCGAAGAGCTGCCAGCCCAGCGCCCCGATGCATGCCAACACTATCGCCACCACGCCGAGCATCAGCTTGCGACGGCGCCAGCGATCGACCGGGATGCGTGGCATGGGGGTGTACGAAGCTCTGCCATAGCCCACGCCGGCCTGCGGCAATGAATCACCGGCATCCATCGCATCGAAAAGGCTGGTGCGCATAGGCGGCAGGGTGGGCTCGGCCTCTTCGGTCAACGTCGGCACGGGCGGGTTTTCAAATGGCTCGATGTCGATCTCTGAATCTCGTGACGGGCGTTCGAATCTGGCCAAGAGCTCAAGCACGCTCTCGGACGAGTTCAACGGGTACTCGCGCTGCGGGGGAGGTGGAGGCGCCGGGCGCTTGGACGGACGTGGCGCTTTGGCGCGGGCCGTGGGCGCCAAACTTGGCACCGCTTCTTCAGCCAACGCAGGCTGAGGTTTGATGCCGAACAGTGCACGCAACTCGGTGATGTCGCGTGGCCGATCTGCCGGCGCGAGAGCGAGTGTGGAGTCGATCGCAGTCAAGAAGTCGGGGTGGTAGCCAAGCGCCGAAGCGCTGTCTTTGAGCCGAGTGAGCACGTCGGCGAGCGGCTCATGACGGCGGTTCTTGCCTGAAACTGGTGCAGCCCAGTCGGCGCTGATGGCGTAGTGCAGCACCGCGACGACGGCATGCAAGTCGTCAACGGTCGTCTGCTGCAACTTTGCCGGGTCGGCGTAGGTGTCGAGGTGGGGCTCTCGCATGTCACTCAGCACGGCGTGGTGAACGGCGTCGAAGTCCATCAGCACCGGGACCCCACCTTCGGGCATGAAGATGTTGACGGGCTCGACCTGACCGTGTGACAGGCCGGCATCGCCCAGCGTGCCCAGTGCACCCAACAGGCTATCGAACAGCGCCTGCAACTGCGACTGGGTCAGAGGTTCCTTCGTGCTGGAGCGTGTGGTCAACAGGTTGCTGCCCACGAGGTGAGGCATCGCCCGGTAGGCCGTGCCATTGCCTTCCCAGACGCAGGTTACGCGCAGCAGGTTAGGCTGATCGAACTGCGAAAGGGTGAGGGCTTCGCTGGCGAATGCCTGCAGGCCTCGATCAAAGGCTTCTTCGTGCGAAGGGTCGAGCAGCTCGACTTGGCCTTCAGCATTGCGCGTGGCGAGGGCCGACGGCAAATATTCCTTGATTGCGACGGTGTGGCCTTCCACCGCATGCGTGGCAAGGTAAAGCACACCAAAGCTCGTGAGCCCCAGCACCTGGCTGATCTCGAAGTCTTCGAGCATGGCACCTGGGGAAAGCGCATGCGCAGAAGCCACGTGGAAGTGGCTTGGTGGCAGAAGAGGTTCGGACAGGTTCATCGCGTCAGGCAAAGCAACTCTGGCACCCAGACGGGCGAAAGTGTGTATTTTGCCGCGCTTCTGCGGCTTCCCGGCCGCTGGCGCCACCTTGGTTTAGGGGTGATGCCCGGGCTGATCAGCGTTTTTTGTACTGCTGCGCACCAAAAAGAACATCGCGCGCCTGGCTGTCGACCAGAGGTTTGCGCAGATCGGCCAATACCTCGACGCCACGCTTCACCGCGGGGCGGGCGGCGATTTCGTCGTACCAGCCCTTGAGGTGGGGGTAGTCGACCCAGGCTATGCCCTGGTTTTTCCAGGAACGCAGCCAGGGGAAGATCGCGATGTCGGCAATGCTGTAAGCCGGGCCCGCGATGTACTTGCTCTTGGACAGGCGCTTGTCCATCACCCCATACAGGCGCTTGGCTTCGTTGGTGTAGCGGTTGACGGCGTACTCGATCTTCTCGGGCGCGTAAATGCGAAAGTGATGGGCCTGGCCGAGCATGGGCCCCACGCCGCCCATCTGGAACATCAGCCATTGCAAGACCTCGTAGCGCGCCGTGGTCGACTCGGGCAGGAGCTTGCCGGTCTTGGCCGCCAGGTAGAGCAGGATTGCACCCGATTCGAACAGCGAAATCGGCTGGCCTTCAGGGCCATCTGGATCGGTAAGTGCGGGGATCTTGTTGTTAGGGCTGATGGCCAGGAACTCGGATTTGAATTGGTCTCCGGCCCCTATGTTGACGGGGTGGGCGCGGTAGGCCAGCCCGCATTCTTCGAGCATGATGTGAACCTTGTGGCCATTGGGTGTAGGCCACGAATACACTTCGATCATCGCTATGCACTCCAGTCAAACGCGGCACGCGCCGTGTGTGTCACTCTAGTTGATGCCACCTCATCATGCTTGACGCTTTCAAGAGACTGATCTCGCGGCCCCCAGCAGGCCCCGATTGGCGTGAAGTGTCTGAATGGGCCAAGCGCAACAAGCTGAGTTTCAAACGCGAGCACGAAGGCATAGGCTTCGCTCTTGGTGGCGGCTTGGATAGCAAACCCTGGCGGCTCGAGTGGGGCCCGCCACAGCGCAACTACATCGAAGGCCACGAGCTGCGCTTGCGCATGGAGCTAGGTCTTTCACCCAACCTGCAGATGCTGCTCATCTCGCAGCCCTTGCTCGAAACACTGGAGCGCCAGACTTTTGAGCGCTTCACCGAGAGCACGCAAACCGTGATCGACGGTGCCACGCCTGAAGAAATGCGCTGGCTGGCCATGTTTCCCAAGGTGCCCTACAAGGGCTCGAAAGAGGTGCGAATGCGTTTCGGCCTGGTGGGCAGTGCGCCGGCTGAAGCGGCGAGCTGGGTCGAAGGCGCCCTGGCACACCAGCTGGAAGAAGCTGCTGTGGGTTTCTTGAAAAAGGAGCCGCCTTTCGTGCTGATGCTGCTGCGAGGGCGCGCCTATCTGCGCCTGCAGATGTCGGTGCCTGAGGTGCCACTCATCGCGCAGTCTGTGGCTCTGTTCGAGGTGGCTGTGCTGCAGGCACTGCGCGTGGCAGGCTTGGGCGCTGAAGGCTCGAACGACTGGTCGAGCACAGGCTCAACGGCCTGGCAGACCCAGCTCGATCCCGAAGACCCCAAGGGGCGCTGAGCCCCTGGGGTTTCACGTAACCAGCTCAGGCGTAGCGGCCAAGTTCCAGCTTGGCGATCGCGTTGCGGTGCACTTCATCTGGGCCGTCTGCAAAGCGCAGCGTGCGGGCCATCGCATAGAAGTAGGCCAGCGGGAAGTCGTCTGACACGCCGCCGCCGCCGTGCACCTGCATGGCCCAGTCGATCACCTGGCAAGCCATGGTGGGCGCCACCACCTTGATCATGGCGATTTCGGCCTTGGCGGTCTTGTTGCCCGCCACGTCCATCATCCAGGCCGACTTGAGCGTGAGCAAGCGGGCTTGCTCGATCATGCAGCGGGCCTCGGCGATGCGCTCGCGTGTGACGCCTTGCTCGGCCACGCTGCGGCCAAAGGCCACGCGCGACGACGCGCGCTTGCACATAAGCTCCAGCGCACGCTCGGCCAGGCCGATTAGGCGCATGCAGTGGTGTATGCGGCCCGGGCCGAGACGCCCTTGTGCAATCTCGAAGCCACGGCCTTCGCCGAGCAGGATGCTGCTGGCCGGTACGCGCACGTTTTCGAACAGGATCTCGCAGTGGCCGTGCGGTGCATCGTCATAGCCGAACACCGGCAGCGGGCGGATCACCGTCACGCCCTTCGTGTTTGAAGGCACGAGGATCATCGACTGCTGGCTGTGGCGAGGCGCTTCGGGGTCGGTCTTGCCCATGAAGATGTAGATCGCGCAGCGCGGGTCACCGGCACCCGAAATCCACCACTTGCGGCCGTTGATAACGTAGTCGTCGCCATCGCGCTTGATGCTGGCCGAGATGTTGGTCGCATCAGATGAAGCTACGGCCGGCTCAGTCATTGCAAAGGCGCTGCGGATCTTGCCTTCGAGCAGCGGCTCGGCCCACAGCTTCTTGTGCTCGGCGTTGCCGTAGCGCACGATGGTTTCCATGTTGCCCGTGTCGGGTGCGGAGCAGTTGAACACCTCGCTCGACCACATCACGCGCCCCATGATCTCGGCCAGGGGTGCGTATTCCTGGTTGCTGAGGCCGGGGCCGTATTCGGCTTCACGCGAAGAGCCATCAGCGCTGGGCGGCAAGAAGAGGTTCCACAGGCCTTGCGCGCGTGCCTTGACCTTCAGCTCTTCGATCACCTGTAGCGGCGTCCAGCGTTTGCCGGCCTTGGTGTTGGCCTCGATCTCGGCGGTGTAGCGCGCTTCGGCCGGGTAGATGTAGTCGTCCATGAAGCGCTGCAGATTGGCTTGCAGTTCCAGGGTGCGGGGCGAGTAGCCAAAGTCCATGACGGTCTCCTAGGGTGAAAAGGGTTCAGGCCTGCTGGGCAAATTGCCAGGCCATCTCTGCCAGCGGGCGCGCGCTGGCGGCGGCTTGTCTGGCTTCTGCGCTGGATGCGGTACCGGCTTCGACTCGCTTGGCAATGCCTTGCGAAATGCCGGCGGCGCGGAACAGGTTGTAGGCGAGGTAGAAGTTCCAGTCGGCCATCACGGTAGGCACATCGGTGCGGCCTGTGCGTTCGCAGTAGCGGCGGATGTAGCTGGCTTCGTCGGGGATGCCGAGCGCGGCGTGATCGAGCCCGCCGATGCCACGGAAGGTGGCCTGCGGGATATGCCAAGACATTGCGTGGTAGCTGAAATCAGCCAGTGGATGGCCCAGTGTTGACAGCTCCCAATCGAGCACGGCGATGGCGCGTGGTTCGGTGGCGTGGAACATGACGTTGTCGAGGCGGTAGTCGCCGTGCACGATGGACACTTGCGTCTCGTCGCGCGCGCTCGCTGGCATATGAGCAGGCAGCCACTCCATCAATCGATCCATCGCCTCGATGGGCTCGGTGATTGAGGCCAGGTATTGCTTGCTCCAGCGCGTGATCTGGCGCTCGAAGTAGCTGCCGGGTCGGCCGTAGTCGACCAGGCCGATAGCCTTCACGTCCACGCGATGCATGGCCGAAATTACGCGGTTGAGCTCGTCGTAGATCTCCTCGCGTTCGGCAGGCGCCATGCCGGGCAGCGATTGATCCCACAGCACGCGGCCCTGCATGTACTCCATGATGAAGAAGGCGCGGCCGATGACTGTTTCGTCTTCGCACAGAAGATCCATGCGTGGCACGGGTACCTCGCTGCCGCGCAGCGCCGACATCACGCGAAACTCGCGCTCGATGGCATGTGCAGAGGGCAGCAGCTTGGCAATTGGCCCCGGCTTCGTGCGCATCACATACGCACGGCTTGGCGTGGTGAGCTTGTAGGTGGGGTTGGACTGGCCGCCTTTGAATTGCTCGACTTGCAGTGGGCCGGCGAAGAGGGGCAGGTGGGCCTGCAAGTAGCCTTGCAACGCTTGCACGTCAAAGGCGTGCGAGGCTGCAACGGGTTTGGTGTCGATGGTGGCGCCCATGCGGTCTCACCCCACCTGACGGTGCGGCGTGGTCAGCGATCCGCCAGCGCCAGCAGCTTGTCTTTGGAGAGCACGACCAGGCGTGTGGGCTCGATGCGTACCGCACCTTCGCGCTCGAAGCCTTTCAGCTCTTGGTTGACGCGCTGGCGTGAAGCGCCGAGCAGTTGCGCCAGGTCTTCCTGCGCCAGTTGCAAGCCGATGCGGGTCTCGTTGCCTTGCTTCACACCGTAGCCACGCGCCAGCAGCAAAATCTGCTTGGCCAGCCGCGCCGAAAGAGGGCGTGTGTTGAGATCTTCGATCATGTCGAACATCAAGCGCAGGCGCCGGCAGTTGAGCCGCAACAAGGCTTCGTAGAGCTCCACGTGCTGCGACAGCAGCTCGTGGAAGTCGGCCTTGCGCACCACCAGCAGCGTGGTTTCGCCATGGGCGTTGGAGTCGTGTGTACGCGGGAAGCTGTCGAACAGAGAGATGTCGCCGAACCACACGCCGGGCTCGACATACGTGAGCGTGATCTCCTTGCCCGACAGCGACACCGAGCTCACACGCACAGCGCCCTTGGCCACACCACACCACGAATCGGCCGCGGCACCGCGTGACCCCAGCATGGCGCCGTCGGCCAAGCGCCGCACGTGAGCACGCGACAGAATGGCTTCGCGCAGAGGTTGTGAAAGTTTGGAAAACCACGAGCCAGATTCGATGTTGGACTGCTCGTCGATTGTAAGAACGGGGTTATGCATGGTGAGTCTCTGACGCGACAGACGAAGCCCTCATGGCGGTCAGTCGAAACGCGGCGGCCGCTTGTCCAGAAAGGACTGCAAACCTTCAGCGCCGTTGGCATGGAAGAAGTTATCGAGAAAGTGCGTGCGCTCGGCATCTAGTTGTTGCGACAGGCTGCGCTCGGGCCACTGGTTGACGAGCTCCTTGGCGCTTGCAATCGCGTTCGGTGCGCACAGTGCGAGCCGCTCGGCCACCTCGAGCGCTTGTGTCAACGCTTGGCCGTTGCCGCTCACCCAGTTGACGATGCCATGCGCATGAAGCTGCTGCGCATTGATCGGCTCGGACAACCACAAAAGCTGCAACACCAGGCTGCGCGGCAGGCGCTGCATGAGCTGCCAGCTCGCGCCACCATCGGGCGACAGGCCGATGCGACCGTAAGACATGATGAACTTGGCGTTGTCTGCCGCCACGATCAAATCGCAGGCGAGGGCCAGCGAAAACCCGCCGCCGGCGGCTGCGCCCTCGACAGCGGCGATCACCGGCTTGGGGAACACGCGCAGTACTTCGATGAAATCGTGAAAGCTCTGCAGCATGCTGTCTTGCACATCGCGACCGGCATGGCGGTTGGACTTGAGTTGCTGCAGGTTGCCGCCTGCGCAGAAATGTGCGCCGTCGCCACGCAGCACGATGCAACGCACGGAGGCGTCGGCTTCGGCCACATTGAGCGCTTCGACCCCGGCCGCAAAAACCTGCTCAGACAGCGTGTTGCGTGAAGGCGGGTCGCTGATGGTCAACACCAGCGTGCCTTCGCGTCGTTCGGCGTGCAATTCGGAGGGCATTGATGGGTGATGAAAAGGGCGCGCGCAACTCGCACGGACGATTGTGTCACGCGTGATGCTCAGGCGTGGTTGCAGGCCCGTTTCACCTCTGAAAGAGGTGACTTCATGCTAGAGTCAAAAGGTAGCCGACTGCCCCAACGAATGCAGAGATTCTTGACCACGCTCGTGCTGTTTCCTGCTCTTGCGATGAGTGCGGGTCAAGCGACGGCACTGGGGCTCGGCAAGGTGACCTCCACCACCGCTTTGGGCCAGCCTCTGGGCTTCACGATCGGCCTGCGGCTCGAACCCAACGAACGCATCGAAACCCGCTGCATCAAGCCCGAGGTGAGCTTTGGTGACCGCGTGCTTCCCGAAGCGCTGGTCCGGACTCGACTCGAAACCGCAGCCACCACCGGCGAGCGCCGCGTGCGCATCACGACAACCGTGCCGGTAGACGAGCCTGTGGTCAATATCAACCTGCACGTGGGCTGCCCGACCAGCATGTCTCGCAGCTTCCTCGTCTTTGCCGACCCGCCTGTGCGTGGCGCCGTGGCGGGCAATGAGCTTTCTGAAGAGGCCTGGCTGCCCGATCGTTCGGAATCGGCAGTGGCGCCGGTCTTGTCTGCCGTGCCGCCCACGCTCGAAGCGTCGGGGCCAGCTCGCACGGCGGCGCAGCGCCCGCGCAAGGGTCTTACCGAAGTGCCGACATCTGACACGCCTAAACGCATCGAACTGACAGCGTCGACTCGCATCGCAACGCCCTCGGAAGCGCCCGGCCCGCGTCCACGCGCAGCGCCTGCCCCGAAGCGCTCGGGTGGCCCGGTGCTGCGGCTCGACCCAGTCGAAGTCGACGCCTTGATCTCGCCGTCTTTGCAGATGGCGACGACCCTCAGCCAATCGCCCGACCCCGCCGCTTCAGGCGCCGTACCACGCTTCATGGACCCGGAGCAGGAGCAACGTTTTCGCGAGCAAGAGCGCCTGAAAGCCATGGAAGCCGCACTGCTGAAGCTGCGCAGCGACAGCCAAGCCACGCAGACGACATTGACCGACATGCAGGTGCGCGTGCGCGCTGCCGAAGCCAGCCGCTACGCCAACCCGCTGGTCTATCTGCTCGTTGGCTTATGCCTGGTGTTGGCCGCGGGCTTGGCGGCGATGTGGTGGCTGCGGCGTCGCGATCGGCTGGCCCCAGCCTGGTGGACCGCGCCCGTTGGCGCTGCGCCAGCAGCGGTGGAGTCGGTAGACGTGTCGCTGCCCTCTCTGCCTGCAGACACGCTGTCGATCACCCCCATGAGCCCCACGCCTGCGCCTCGGCCCGAGCCAGTGCCGCCGATGTTTGCGCCCCTGTCGCCGGCTACGGCACCCCGTATGGTCGAGCCCGACGCCGGCGTGGTCGAGCCGCGCCGGCCGATGTCGGCCGAAGAGCTGATCGACCTGGAGCAACAGGCGGAGTTCTTCGTGGTGCTGGGGCAAGACGACGCCGCCATCGACCTGCTGATGGGCCATGTACGCAGCACCGGTGGCGTGAGCCCCCTGCCGTACCTGAAGCTGCTTGAAATCTATCGCCGCCGCGGCGAGCGCGAGCCCTACGACCGCATACGCGAGCGCTTCAACCGGCGCTTCAATGCCTATGCGCCCGAATGGGACGTCGACCCCGAGATGGGCTTGAGCCTCGAAGGCTACCCAGAAGTGATGAGCCGCCTGCAAAGGGCATGGGCCACGCCCTCGCAGGCCATGGACCTGCTCGACGCCTCACTCTTTCGCCGCGACGCGGGGCCGACCTTCGACGTGCCCGCCTACCGCGAGCTGCTGTTTCTGTACGGCATGTCGCGTGACCTTGCCGAGCGCGATGTGGCACCCGATGGCGTCGACCTGCTGCTGCCTTTTGGCGACTCGTCGGGTGAGGCCACCTTCACCAGCGTGGCGGCCACGCCTTCTGAGCCGTTGGCCCCCGCTTCGTTCTCGCTCGACCTCGACGTGTCTACCGATCAGCCGCCACGCCTGTTGCTCGAAAACCCCGACTTCAAGCGAAGCAAGCCTTGAGTCGGCCCAGCGCCAGCTCCAGCGTTTCGTCTTTCTTCGCAAAACAGAAGCGCGCGAGCTTCTGCTCAAACCCGCCGCGGTAAAACGCCGACAGCGGAATGGCCGCAACACCTACCTCGGTGACCAGCCAGCGGCAGAAGGCTTCTTCCGTGAGGTCGCTCACCGCCGAATAGTCCACGCTCTGAAAGTAGCTGCCAGTGGTGGGCAAGAGCTTGAGTTTCGTCGTCGACAGCCCGGCGCGAAAGAGATCGCGCTTGCGCTGGTAGAACGCGCCCAGGCCGAGGTAAGGCGTGGGGTCGGCCATGTATTCGGCCAGGCCGTACTGCACTGGCGTGTTGACGGTGAAGACGTTGAACTGATGCACCTTGCGGAACTCGGCCATCAGCGACGCGGGCGCCGCCACATAGCCCACTTTCCAGCCGGTGACGTGGTAGGTCTTGCCGAAGCTCGACACGACAAAACTGCGTGCGGCCAGCTCAGGCGAGCGCGACACGCTCTCGTGCTGCAAGCCGTCGAACACCATGTGTTCGTACACCTCGTCGGCGATCACGATCACGTTGGTGGGCCGCAGCAGCTCGGCCAGACGCTTCATGTCGTCGGCCGTCCAGATAGTGGCGCTGGGGTTGTGGGGCGTGTTGATGATGATGGCTCGCGTGCGCGGGCTCAGCGCGACGGCGATCTGGTCGAAATCGGGGCGGAAGCTGCGCGGGGTGAGCGGCACGTGTACTGCGGTGCCCCCCGCCAGCTCGATGTTGGGCTCGTAGCTGTCGTAGCTCGGGTCGAGCACGATCACCTCGTCGCCGGGGTGCACGATGGCGAGGACGGTGGTCAGAATGGCTTGTGTGGCGCCCGCCGTGATGGTGATCTCTGTGCCGGGGTCGTAGGCGTGGCCATATAACTGCGCGAGCTTGGCGGCGATGGCTTCGCGCAGCACCGGCACACCGGTCATCGGTGGGTACTGGTTGAGGCCGCGGCGCATGGCGCCGTTCACGGCATCTAGCAGGCGCGGGTCGCAGTCGAAATCGGGAAAGCCCTGCCCGAGGTTGACCGCGTTGTGCGCTTGCGCCAGCGCCGACATCACGGTGAAGACGGTGGTGCCCACCTGGGGCAGGCGGCTGGTCAGTGCAGGCGGCGTGAAGACAGTGCTCATAGCTGGTAGTCGTCTGAGTCGCTGCTGCTTTGCTGCGGGCCCATAGCGCGCGCGATCAAGGTGCGGGTCAATCGATCTGACAGCATCTCGGCGAAGGAATAGACAAAGTTGCGCAGGTATGCGCCGCGTTTGAAGGCGACCCGCGTGATGCTCTGGCCAAAGAGGTGGCCGACCGGGCGCGACACAAGGTCACCACCTGGCGGGTCGTCGCGCACTGCGATCTCGGCCACGATGCCCACACCCAAACCCAGCCGGACATAGGTCTTGATCACGTCGGCGTCGATGGCTTCCAGCACGATGTTGGGCTTTAGCTTGCGGGCGGCAAAGGCCTGGTCGACCCGGGTGCGGCCGCTGAACGACGGGTGATAGAGCACCAGCGGCTCGCGCGCCAGGTCGTCGAGCGAGATGCGCTCCATCTGGGCCAGCGGGTGGCCAACCGGCATCACCAGCGCATGGTGCCACTCGTAGCAAGGCATGGACACCAACTCGTCGACGTCGCCGATGGCCTCCGTCGCAATGCCAATCTCGGCCACTTCTTCCATCAGCATCTGTGCCACCTGCGCGGGCGAACCTTGGTGCAGGCTGATGCTGACCTTCGGGAAGCGCTTGCGCAATTGCGCCAGCGGCTCAGGCAGGAAGTAGCGCGCCTGGCTGTGGGTGGTGGCGATCGAGAGGGTGCCGCTGTCTTGCTTGGAGAACTCTTCGCCGATGCGCTTCAAGTTGCCTACTTCGCGCATGATGATTTCTATCGACTTCAGCACATGCTGACCAGGCTCGGTGACGCGGCGCAAGCGCTTGCCGTGGCGCGCAAAGATGTCTACGCCCAACTCGCCTTCGAGCTCGAGGATGGCCTTGGAAACGCCCGGTTGAGAGGTGAACAGGGCCTTGGCGGTCTCGGTCAGGTTCAGATCTCGCCGGACCGCCTCTTGAACAAACCGAAACTGGTGCAGGTTCATATTCCAAAGCAGTATGTGGACTGCCCGGATTATTTCACTTCATGTCTGAGGGAACGTGGCTTTCGGCCAAAGCCACAGCGGCGTGTGCCATCGCGTGGATCACGCTGTCGGTTTCACCAACGGCCATGTGCAAATGCCATGTCACCCGCGTGTGGGCATGGGCCAGGTCGGCCAGCAAGGCCGGCAGGTCTTTGCGCACGTGGCCCCCGGCGCCGAGAAACAGCGGCACCACGCTGACCTGGGTGCAGCCTTGCGCGGCGAGCTGGTGGCCCGCGTCCATCAGGTTGGGGCTCATGAACTCCAGGTAGGCGAGCTCAACCACCAGCCCGGGGCGCTGCTGCCGCACCACCCTCAGCACGGCTTCGAAAGGCAGCGCCCAGTTGGCGTCGCGCGCGCCGTGGGCAAACAGCAGCAGGCCCGGCTTGATGGCAGGTTTCATCTGTATCTGACCAGCCAGCTGAACGCAGCGAATGACATCAGAAGGTAGATGAGGCTGGGCGTGGCCGCCACCATCCACGGCGTCCAATCCTTCAGCAGGCCGACGTGCGCCGCCACGTTGTTGAGCAGCACGAAGCTGATGCCCAACATGATGCCGCCGAAGACCTTCAGGCTCACCCCACCGGCGCGCCCGTGCATGTAGGCGAAGGGCAGGGCGAGGCCCACCATCACCAGGCAGGCCAGTGGGTAGAGCGCACGCTTCCAGAACTTGATCTCGTAGCGCTGCGCGGCTTGTTCGTTGTCAGACAGATGCGTGATGTAGCGGAACAGCTCCAGCGTCGACATCGAGTTTTCGGGCAGCACCGCTGCTGCGACCACGCTGGCCGACAAGGTGCTAGGCCAGTCGTAGCGGGCAAGCTTTTCTTCTGGAACGTTGAGCCGGTTGCCCGAGGCATCTACCGCGCTCCAGTCGGTGATGGATACATTGGACAGGGCCCACACGTCATCCTTGCCGACACGGCCACTGGCCGCGCCAATGCGGCGCAGCATGCGGCCGTTGCCGTCGAACTCGAACACCCGAATGTTCAGCAACTCGCGATCTGCAGTGGCGCGCTCCACGTTGATGGAATACGAACGCTCGCCTTGTGGCGACACGCTGCGATCCTTGAGCCAGGCACCCGAGTCGCCGAAGGTGAAACCACCCTTGTAGCGCGCCTGCAGCTGCGCTGCCACGCGCTCGCTCAGCGGCGCCAGGTAGTCGCCCACCACGAAAGTGCCAATGCCAAAGGCGACGCCCAGGCCGGCCAACAGCAAGAGAGCTCGGCCTGGCGCCAGCCCTCCCGTGCGCAAGATGGTGAACTCGGAAGACTGCGCCAGGCGCGACAAGGCGTAGATGGTGCCGATCAGCACAGCAATGGGCGAAAGCTCATACAAGTGCCCGGGCAACTCGAGCAGCGAAAAAGCCGCGGCATGCAGTGCGGTGTAGCCCTTACCCACGTCGGCCAGCTCATCGACGAAGTCAATGAAGAAGAACAGCGACAGAAAAGCCAACGCGACAAAGAGCACCGACTGCGAGATGTCGGCATATAGCAGCCGGCGAACGGTTCTCATGCGGCCGCCTTGCGTGCAGCCATCAGCCGAGGCCACAGCGCGAGATGGGTGCCGTTGTCGCGCCACCAGAGCAGGGCTACGGCGAGCATCAGGGTGCTTCCGTGCGTCATCACCAGCGCAAAGCCCATGCCCATCTTGCCGCTGGCCACCCATGCTTGCGAGAGGTTGATGAGGTTGTAGTAGATGACGAAGGCCAGCAGCGCGAACAACACGTTCCAGTTGCTGGCACGCCGAGGTTGCGTGGCCGAGAGGCCAATGGCCAGCAACAGCAGGTTGGCCGCACCCAGGGTGAGGCCTAGCCGCCAGGTGAGCTCGCCTTGCGCTCGCGGCTCGGGGCCGCGCAGCAGCTCGATGGTGCGGCGCGCCTTCGGCGGCAGCTGGTCCACGTTGCTCAAGGCACGCTCCCCAGCCTGCACGCGGTAGCCCTCGAAGCGGGATACCGTCTTCTCGTCGGTCAACATGTTCTGCTCGTTGCGCTGGCCGCGGTCTAGCACCAGGAAGCTGGCGCTGGGCGTGTTTTCGATGTGGCCACTGCGGGCCGATGTCACCGATTCGGTGTCGGCCTGCTTCGAGAGGATGAACACATTGCGGCCATCTCGACCGTCTTCGCTGGAGCGCTCGATGAAGAACACGCGCCGGCCGTCACGCGAGGTCTGGAATTGGCCTGGCGTGACACGAGACAGGTCTGAACGCTGCTCGAAGCGCTCGCGCATTTCGGTGCTGCGCTTGTTGACCCACGGCCAGACGAAGAGGGCCAGCAGTGCCACCAGCAGCAGCACAGGCCAGCTCACCCGCAGCACTGGTCGCACGAAGCGCGACAGGCCCACGCCACTGGCAAACCAGATCGACATCTCGCTGTCGCGGTACATGCGGCTCAGCGTGGCGACAACGGCGATGAAGAGCGACAGGCTGAGCATGGTGGGCAGGTGGCCGAGCGCGAAATAGCTCAGCAGCAGCACCACGTCTTGCGGCGAAATGCGACCCAAGGCGGCCTGGCCCAATGTGCGAATCAGCATCATCGTCAACACAATGGTCAGGATGACGACCAGCGTGGCGCCGAATGTGCGGGAGAGGTCTCGCCTCAGAGAGGAATCGAATAACATCGTTGGATTCTTGAATGGGCCGCATTATGGACTTCAGACACCAGATTTTTTCGACCGGCGCCTTGTCCTCACTGCCCGCAGATGCACTTCTGCTGGTGCTGGCCGGTGAAGCCGTCGACAGCGCTCTCGATGCGAAGCTCGCCGCCCCCTTGAACGACGCGCTGGCTCAGGGCGACTTCAAGCTGCAAGCCGGGCGCTGCCTGTACCTGCATCGTCTGAGTGGCGTGAAGGCGCCGCGTGTGTTGGCCACTGCGATGGGTGGCTCGGGTGCCAAGGCGTTCAAGACCGCTGTGACGCAAGGGCTCAATCAACTCAAAGGTCTGGGGGCTCAGCACGTCGCGGTGGCTTTCGTGGGCTCTGCCGAGCTGGACGACCAGCACGCCGAGGCCGTGGCCACGGCTGCTGCTGATGCTACCTACGTTTATCGCCACACCAAGCCCAGCGCGCCGGCATCGTCCAGCCTGACCAAGCTCACGCTGGTGTGCAGCAAGGGCCAGGCCAAAAGTGTGCAGGCGGGGTTGGTGCGCGGCCAGGCCATCGCGGCGGGCGTCGGCCTTGCGCGCGAATGGGCCAATCGCCCGGGCAACCACTGCACCCCCAGCGATCTGGCAGACGTGGCGAAGAAGCTGGCCAAGACCTACGAACTCAAGGTCGAAGTTCTGGATCGCAAAGACGTCGAGAAGCTCGGCATGGGCTCCTTTCTGGCCGTGGCGCAGGGTTCGAGCGAGCCGCTGCGCTTCATCGTCGCGCGCTACAACGGCGCGGCCAAGACGCAAGCCCCCATCGTTCTCGTGGGCAAGGGCATCACCTTCGACACCGGCGGTATCTCCATCAAACCGGCAGCCGAGATGGATGAGATGAAGTACGACATGGGGGGTGCGGCCAGCGTGCTGGGCACGCTGCGCGCGGTGGCCGAGCTCAAGCCCAAGCTGAATCTGGTGTGCATCATCCCGTCGTGCGAAAACATGCCTGACGGGCGTGCGATCAAGCCGGGCGACGTGGTCACGAGCATGTCGGGCCAGACCATCGAGATTCTCAACACCGACGCCGAAGGCCGGCTGATCCTCTGCGATGCGCTCACCTACGCCGAGCGCTTCAAGCCGGCCGTCGTTGTGGACGTGGCCACGCTTACCGGCGCTTGTATCGTGGCTTTGGGCAACATCAACTCGGGCCTTTTCTCGCCCGATGATGACCTGGCCGGCGAGCTGCTGGCCGCCAGCAAGGCCGCGCTAGACCCGCTGTGGCGTCTGCCGCTGGACGACGAGTACGCAGATGGCCTGAAGAGCAACTTCGCCGATGTGGGCAATGTCGGCTCGCGTGCCGGCGGGGCCATCACGGCAGCCATGTTCCTCAAGCGCTTCACCGGCAAATATCGCTGGGCGCACATCGACATCGCCGGTACGGCCTGGAAGTCGGGCGCAGCCAAGGGCGCCACCGGGCGCCCGGTGCCGCTGCTGACGCACTTCGTGCTATCGCAGGCCCGCTGAACACTTGCCGCCTCTCGCCGCCATGACCGAGGTCAGTTTCCACTTCAATGTGCCCGACCGTATGGGCTACGCGTGCCGGCTGCTGCGCAAGGCGGCAAGGCGCGGTGCACGGGTGGTGGTGACCGCACCAAGCCAGGTCTTGACCGCTCTAGATCGCCAGCTGTGGGTGTTTGAGCCGCTCGATTTCGTGCCCCACCTGCACGCCAAGGCGGGCGAAGCACCTGCGGCTCGCCTGCAAGCCACCCCGGTGTGGTTGACCGAGCGAGCGCTGGAGGCTCCGCATCACGAGGTGCTGCTCAACATGGGTGACGACTTGATCGAAGGCTTCGAGACCTTCGAGCGCGTGATTGAGCTGGTGTCGGCCGATGGAGCCGACCGCCAGGCCGGCCGCGCCCGCTGGAAGCACTACAGCGACCGTGGCTACGTGATTGCCCGCCACGACGTGGCCCAGGAGGTCGCCGCGTGAAGGTGAACACCCAGCCCCCACGCAGCGTGCCGGTGCTGACCGAGGTGGTCGTGATGCCCAAGGCAGCGCCCGAGGCGGTCGAGGAGTACCCGCCGATCATTCAAGACCCGGCATACGCCGACACTGCGGCAACCCCGTTGGGCGAGTGGCAGCCCTCTTACGGCACCCGGCCGGCTGCGGCACCCGTCGCAGCGCCCGCCGCGATCGACGAGGCTGTGCTGACCCAGCGCGTGCTGGCCGACCTCGACAAGCAGCTTGACCTGATGTTCGAGCACCGGCTGCGGGAAACTCTCGCCCCCGTGCTCGCCCGCATGACCGACACCCTGGTGCGTGAGATGCGCAACCAGTTGGCCTTGAGCCTGCGCGAGATGGTCGCCAAGGCCGTCTCGCTCGAGATCGAGCGGCTGCACCGGCGCTAAAAACGCTGAGCCAACTGAGCAACACCTCGTATTGCATTCTCCACGCGCATTCGGGATCATGTCGGACTGTCTGAGACTGCAGGCATCGGCACAAGCTTTGCTAATCAGTTTTCCCAACCCTTAAGGAAACCAAAATGAAGAGATCGATCTACGCGCTCTCCGCGGCAGCATCCGTCGCGCTTGCGTTGTCGGCATGCGGCAAGAAAGAAGAGCCCGCAGCAGCAGCCGCCGCTTCGGCACCTCCCGCCATGGCCGCTGCCGCTAACTCCTCCGTCATCAAGATCGGCCACGTGGCTCCCACCAGTGGCGGTATCGCCCACTTGGGCAAGGACAACGAAAACGGCGCTCGCATGGCCATTGACGAACTCAATGCCAAGGGTCTGACCATCGGCGGCAAGAAGGTCACCTTCGAGCTGATCGCCGAAGACGACGCAGGCGATCCCAAGCAAGGCACTGCTGCCGCCCAGAAGCTGGTTGACTCCAAGGTCAACGGCGTGATCGGCCACCTGAACTCAGGCACCTCGATCCCCGCGTCCAAGATCTACAGCGACGCCGGCATTCCGCAAATCTCGCCGTCGGCCACCAACCCCAAGTTCACCCGCCAGGGCTTCAAGACCACGTTCCGCGTGGTGGCCGATGACGTGCACCTGGGTGGCACGCTGGGCAAGTACTCGGTCGCCCAACTCAAGGGCAAATCGATTGCCGTGATCGATGACCGCACGGCCTACGGCCAAGGCGTCGCCGAAGAGTTCGAAAAGGGCGTCACTGCCGCCGGCGGCAAAGTGGGTGCCCGTCAGTTCACCACCGACAAGGCAACCGACTTCACCGCCATCCTGACTGCCGTGAAGGCGTCCAAGCCTGACGTCGTGTTCTACGGCGGCATGGACGCAGTGGCCGGCCCGATGATTCGCCAAGCCAAGCAACTGGGCATCAAGGCCAAGTTCATGGGCGGCGACGGCATCTGCACGGGCGAGCTGCCCAAGCTTGCTGGTGGTGCAATGGCCGATGGCCAAGTGGTTTGCGCAGAAGCCGGTGGTGTCGAGGGAGAACAGAAGGTGGGCATGGACGAGTTCCGCACCAAGTTCAAGGCCAAGTTCAACGCTGACGTGCAAATCTACGCACCGTACGTGTACGACGCCGTGAACGTGATGGTCGCTGCCATGGTCAAGGCCGATTCTGCCGACCCTGCCAAGTACCTGCCCGAGCTGGCCAAGACGACCGACTACAAGGGCGTGACCGGCACCATCTCGTTCGACGAGAAGGGCGACGTGAAGAACGGCGCGCTCACGCTCTACACCTACAAGGGTGACAAGCGCGAACAGATCGCTGTGGTCCGCTGAGCTTCGGCTCATTCTGAAAGAGAAGGGCGCCGCAAGGCGCCCTTTTTCTTGGGCGCAGCGCAGGTGGCGTGACAGCCCTGGGCTAGAATCGCCGGCTTCCGGAGAGGTGGATGAGCGGTTTAAGTCGCACGCCTGGAAAGCGTGTGGGGGCTAATAACCCCCCGCGGGTTCGAATCCCGCCCTCTCCGCCAGTCACCAAGCAAACACGGGCC
>NZ_JBKJOQ010000079.1:0-6129 GCF_046595475.1 Rhizobacter sp. | reverse complement strand
GATGGACTGCAAGGCGCAAAGCGCAGCGATACCCGCAGGTATCGCGAGCATTTGCAACGCCGCAGGACGCCCAAAGCGAGGATGCGCCGTTCGCGAGGGACTTGTTCAGCGTTGCCTCAAGGCCTTTCACGCTAAACAAAGCCCAGCTTGCGCACGCCCGCGTTCCAGTGCACGAGATTGGGCAGCACGGTCAGCAGCTCGGTGTCGGAGATGCCGAACCAGCTGCCCAGCGTGGCGGCCAGCTGGTCGACCGAGGTGGTGGGCAGCAAGCGGCCTTGGCCCACGTCGTCGGGGCCGTCGTTGGCCACGACAGGCGCTGCGCCGTAGAAGCGCCGGCCATTCACCGCACCGCCGAGCACGAAGTGCATGCTGCCCCAGCCGTGGTCGGAGCCATCGTTGTTGACGGTGAGCGTGCGGCCAAAGTCTGACGCGGTGAACGCCGTCACCTGGTTGGCCACGCCCAGCTCCACCGTGGCGGCCTGAAACGCAGACAGTGCATCGGCCACCGCGGTGAGCAGGCCGGGGTGTGTGGTGCTCAAGCCGTCGTGCGTGTCGAAGCCGCCCATGGACACGAAGAACACCTGCCGCTTGGCGCCGAGTGCATCGGCGCTGCCGATCATGCGGGCCACCAGCTTGAGCTGGTCGGCCAGGCCGTTGCCGAGGGGGAACTGGGTGGTGATCGTCGGGCCGCCCGCGAGTGCGGCCGTGAGCACGTCATTGGCTTCGATCGATCGCTTCATGACCCGCGTGTGCTCGGCCTCGAACAAGTGGGTGCGTGGCGCGGTGACCAGGTTGCGCAGCGCGTCAGAGCAGGCCGTGGAGCCGAACAGTGGCGACTTCACGCCGTTGAGCGGCACCGAGCCATTGGGCGTGACCTGGTATTGCACGGCGGTCTTGCCCGACATGTAGACCGCGTTGCCCGACACGTTGACGCAGGTGAAGGTGGCGTTGCCGTTGCCCGCCTGGAACAGGTCGCCCATGCGCCCACCCCAACCCGAGGTAGCGCCTTCGGGGGCCGACGATTGCCACACCGATTGCTGGTCGTTGTGCGAGAAGAGCTTGGGCGGCAGGGCCACCGACTTGTTGGTGTAGTCGGTCTTGGAGGTGGGGCCGACCAGGGTGCCGATGTTGAGCAGCACGCCCATCTGGCCCGCATCGAAGAGGGGCTTCAGTTTGGCCAGCTCGGGGGCCAGCGCGTATTGGCGGGAGTCGGGCAGCGCGGCGGTGGGCACGAGCACCGTGCTGTCGAGGCTGGCGCGCGCATAGGCCAGCGCGGGGCGCAACGCTTGATAGGCGTTGTAGTTGGCCGCGTCGTAAGGCACGAGTGTGTTGCCGTAGTCGTTGCCGCCATACAAGAACACGCAGACGATGGCCTTGTAGTCGGTGGCCGTGGAGGCCGCAGCCTCACCGATGGCGGCCAGGTTGAGTGCCCAGGGGGTGGCGACGCCTGCGACTGACAAGGCCGAGGCGCGCTGCAGGAAGGCACGGCGGGATGCGTTGAGTGTCATGGTGCTTCCTTCTTCACTTCTGAGTGATGAACTCGGGCGCCGCCAGCACCAGGGTGAGTGCGGCGTAGAGGCGGTTGTTCTTGCCCGCATCGGTGCTGACGTTGATGCTGTCGAGCGCGGTCTGGATGGGTGCGAGCGTGGCGGCACTCAGCTGGCCAGCGGCGAGCAGCAAGTTGAGCTCGGTGAGCAGGGCCTGCGAGCTGGTGACCAGGGGCAGCAGTGAGGTGTAGTCGGCTCTCACATCGGCAATGCCGGTGCTCACAGCACGCTGCATGTAGTTCACATAGCCGACCACCGACGATTCGTTGGTGATCTGAAACTCGGGCGCCACCAGCGCATGCGTGCCGATGTCGCTGTTGGGCGGCACATAGCCAGGGCGGAAGAAATTGAACACGCTCGGGCTGCGGCCGGGGCTCTGGCCCAGCCGCGTGCCGGGGTCGGTGGTGTTGGGGATGGCCCACGCGCCGCTCGGCGAGTTGGCCTTGAACGCGCGCGCCCAGGCGAGAAATCGCAGCATGGGCTCGCGCAGCTTGCCAAAGGCGGTGTCGGTGAGATGCGCGTCGCTTCGCGCTTCGTCGTCAAGCAGCACGGCCTTGAGCACGGCTTTGAGATCGCCTTTGAGGCCGGTGCCGTTGTCATTGAACACGGCCGCCACGCGGCCCACGTAGGCCGCACTCGGGTTGCTGGTGACCAGGCGCTGTATGAGCTGGCGGCTCACGAAGGGTGCCAAGTTGGCGTGGGCATGGATGGCGTCGAGTGCGAGGGCCAGGCTGGCCACGCCCTCGGTGTTGGCCGGGATGGTGGTGCCGAGAAAGGTCTTGGCGCCCAGCTCATGGCGGCTGGCCACCTGCTTCATGGGCTGGCGCTGGTACTCCTGCGGGTGAGCGACGTCGGTGGTGCTGGTGTCGAAGTCCCAGCCGGTGAAAACGCGCGCCAGACCGGTCACGTCGGCCTGTGCGTAGATTTCCTTGGGCAGGCCCGCGCTGAGCTTGAGGCTTCCATCGAGGTTGAGCTCGTACAGGCCCAAGGTGAAGAGCTGCATCAGCTCACGGGCGTAGTTTTCATCGGGCAGCGAACCGCGGGCGGTGTTGGCCTTGACGTTGCCGCGGAAGGTGAGGTACGCACCCATCGCCGGGCTGGTCGACACCTGCTGCAAGAGGTTGCGGTAGGTGCCGAAGGCGTTGGCTTCGAGCATGTCGGCGTAGCCCGACGCGGTAAAGGCTTTCCAGCCACCGCCTACGAGGCCCTCTATCGACACCACGAGAACCTCGGACAACGCCAGCGTCACGCGCTGGCGCACGGTGTCGGGCGAAGACACCAGCTTGCGCCACATGCCTTGGTCGAAGCCGGCTTGCGAATTTTTGTTCGTGTCGGCGCCGTAGCCTGAGGCGAGCAACCAGTCCCAGCGTGTGCCTTGCTGCGGCAGAGCGAACTGCTCGTCGAGCCAGGCCGAGTAGCCCAGCGTTTGCACACGGGCGATGTGCTCGCGCGTGGCGCCCATCGAGGCCTGCGCGAGAAAGCGCGAGGCTTGCTGCTCGCTGATGGCCACCGGCGGTGGCGGCGGTGCCGGCGGCGTGGTGCTGCTGGAGCCACCACCGCAGGCCGCAATACTGGTTGCGGTCGCGAAGACGGCCAGGCTGGTGACCGGCAGCAATCTCGGTTCGGGCTTCAGCCCGCTCGGCGCGGCCTCGACTACAACGGGGGGCGAAAGATCTGGCGGTACATCAAGCATGGCTGTCCACTCCTCTGATGGCGGCGCTTTGGGCGCGCTGCCTGGTTGTTGGGTGACAGCCTAACGCGGCCCTGTGCGACTTGGTTCGCCGGGTTTCGCCGCTTTACTCAGTAAAGCTTTGTCAAGCGATGTGGCTGTCGTCAGCGCTGCGGGCGGACCGTCAAAGGGCAGGCACCTGACGCTGTGTTTCGATGATGCGAAAAAAAGCCCACCCGGTAAGGGGTGGGCGTTCAAGTCCTCTGAAGGACGTCGTTGGGACTGGTGCGGTGCTCTCGCTTCGTGGCGCGTTTTTTTGTTGGAGCGCTTTGGCGATTCAGACCGTGTACCTGAAGATCTCGGTAAGACCCCGTGTGACAGCACAAGCGAAACTTTAGTCGTGCGACGTGGGCACTAACCATCCCCAATACGAGGGACGCTCTGGATACGGTTTGTAGCAAGCGCCAGGCGACTTTGCGTGCGAAGCGTTGCGTGGCCTGTGTTTGCAAGATTTCGCTGGGAAAGAGTGTGGTTTGACGGCCGTTCTGCCTGGCGCTTTTGCATCACACCCTTTTGGGGGAGCCCCGCGCGACAATGCGTCCATGCCCACCCTCCACCGACCCACGAGCGCCCCCTTGAACGAGCGCGAACTCGACGAGTTGCAAGCCTTGCTCGACGCCGTACCGCCGCCGCTGGAGCCGCTGGACGTAAGCATGCTCGACGGCTTCTTGTGCGGCCTGCTGGTGCAACCAGCAAAGGTGCCCGCAAGCCGCTGGCTGCCGCACATCACCGATGCAGATGGCCGCGCGCTGCCAGGTCGCTTCGATGCCACCCGCTTGCATGACCTCGCGATGCGCCGGCACGCCGAGCTGAACGACGCCATCGCGCGCCGCCAATGGTTCGACCCCTGGGTGTTCGAGCTCGAAGGCGATGAAGACGAGGCGCCGTCGGATGTCGACGCGGTGTACCCCTGGGTCGCTGGCTTCGCCACGGCGATGGAGCTGTTCCCAGAGCTGATGCAGCACGATGCGCAATCGCTCACTGAACCCCTGGCGTTGCTTTACCGTCACCTGGCCCCTGACGACCTGGAAGACGCCGACGAGTTGCTCGCCGAAATCGACACCCTGGAACCACCGGAAGACCTGGCCGAAGCGGTGGAGTGCCTGGTGCGCGCCACATTGCTGCTGGCCGATGTGGGCCGGCCTTTGCCGCCGTCCAATGCTCCGCGCAGGCCTGCGCCGCGCCGCCGCTGACGCGACGCCTCTAAGCCTTTACTCGCCGCGGGTGAACCAGCGCTGCGCATGCAGCGCGAGGCCGGTGGCCACGCTGGCAAAGCGGTCGCCCCGCACGGCCTGGGCTTGCGAAAACGCAGCCGAGATCTGCTGCGCCAGCAGGCGCAAGCCTGTGGAGCCGCCGGTGAAATACAGGGCGCCGATCTGATCGGGCCGCAGCCCGGCTTGCGCCACGGTGGCACGCGCCGCGTCAACGATACGCGCGAGGTCGCCCTCGATCGCATCCACCGCCTGCTGCTCCGTCAAGGTGACGGCGAGCGCGCGCTCCACGTGGCTCAGGTCGATGCGCGTGTCGCCACCTTCGGCCACGCTGATCTTGGCCGCCTCGGCGCGTGAGGCCAGCTCATGCCCGAGGCGCTCGGTCACCACCGTCATCAGCCGCTGGTGATGCTTGAGATCGGCGTAGAAGGCGCGCATCTGCCGCAACTCGGCCACGCGCAGCGGGTTGTAGACGGTGTTGATCAGATGCCAGGTGGCAAGGTCGAAGTAGACCGCGCTCGGCACCTCGCGCGGTGGCGCGCCGGCCACGCTGGGGCCGTAAGCGCCGTAGCCAAACTCGCCGAGGATGCTGGCCAGCTCTACGCGGCGGTCGAAATCGGTGCCTGCAATGTGCACGCCGTGGTTGGCGAGGATGTCGCCCTTGCGATCCAGCCGTTTCGCCCGCTCGGGGCCTACGCGCACGACTGAAAAGTCAGACGTGCCGCCGCCGATGTCGGCCACCAGCACCACCTGCTCGCGGCTCACGCTGCGCTCGAAGTCGAAGGCTGCGGCGATCGGCTCGTACTGAAAGTGCACCTCGCGAAAGCCCACCGCGCGCGCGGCGGATTCGAGCGCGGCCTGGGCCTGCGCATCGCGTGCGGGCTCGTCGTCGACGAAGAAGACGGGGCGACCGAGCACCACCTGCTCAATGGGCGCGCCGGCCTGGCGCTCGGCCAGGGTCTTCAGGTGGCGCAGGTAACCCGTGATGATGTCGAGGTACTTCACGCCACGGCCGCCGCCCACGTCGGTGGTCTGCTCGACCAGGCTGCTGCCGAGGATGCTTTTCATGGAGCGCATCAGCCGGCCGTCGATGCCATCGACATAAGCCGCCAGCGCGGCGCGGCCGAAAGCACGCGGTGGCCCGTTGTTTTCGGGGCCTTCGACGAAATAGAACACCGCTGTGGGCATGGTGCGCTGGCCCAGCTCCAGCTCGACCAGGCGCATCTGTCCTTCAGCGGGGATGGCAATGGCGGAATTGGAAGTGCCGAAGTCGATGGCGCAGTACATACAGGCTCAGGGGGCACGCGAGGGGGCGCGATTGTAGACTCGCCCCCAAAACGGAGCAGCCTCTATGCCACCTACCGACGACTTGCCTACCTTGCTCTCGCGCACCGCCTTGCGCGACCGTGCAGCCTTCGAGCGCCTTTATCGCGCCACCTGCGCGCATCTGTTGAGCGTCGCGTTCCGTATATTGAACAACAGGGATCGCGCCGAAGAGGTGCTGCAGGAAGCTTTCATGAACGTGTGGCACAGCGCCAGTGGCTACAACCCCGTCGTGGCCACGCCCATGACCTGGCTGATCAACATCGTGCGCAACAAGGCGATCGACGCCCTGCGCTCGGGCAAGACCGAGCGCGGCTCC
>NZ_JBKJOQ010000038.1:0-30546 GCF_046595475.1 Rhizobacter sp. | reverse complement strand
CTTACCCAGAGCTGGAGCCAGAATTCTACGAAGACGTCGCTAAAGCTTATGGCGATGAGCTGCGCTCACTCAGCGCCGCGGGTTGCGATTACGTGCAAATGGACGACACGAATTTGGCGTATTTGTGCGATGTCAACATGAGCGAAGCGGCTAAAAACCGGGGCGATGACCCCAACGAATTGGCGCATCGCTACGCCAAGTTCATCAACCTCGTGGTCGCGCAAAAGCCGGCTGGCATGACACTCGCCATGCACCTGTGCCGCGGTAACTTCAAAAGCACGCACGCAGCCGCCGGCAACTACGAGCCGGTGGCCGAGGCGCTGCTGGCCGAGATGAACCTCGACGCCTACTTCCTCGAATACGACGATGACCGCTCGGGCGACTTCCGCCCCCTGCGCTACCTGCCCAAGGGCAAGACGGTGGTGCTGGGCCTGGTCACCACCAAGTTCGGCGAGATGGAGAGCAAAGACGCGCTCAAGCGGCGCATCGACGAGGCTGCAAAGTACGCGCCGATGGAGCAGCTATGCCTGAGCCCCCAGTGCGGCTTCTCAAGCACGGTGCACGGCAACAACATCGCGGTGGAGGCGCAGCGCGCCAAGCTCAAGCTGGTGGTGGAGACGGCGCGCGAGGTGTGGGGCGCTTGACGCTGATCAGCGAAACGGCTTGCTGAGAAAGCGCGAGCCCGCCAGGCCGAAGCGCCACGGCACCTCCACCGCTTTAGAGATGCCAATGCGCCGGCCGGACACCACGTGCACAGCCTCGTCTCGGGGCCGCAGCTGAAACGGCTTGTGATCGAGCCGCACGCCGTTCAGGTCGCGCGTGACACCCAGCGCCTGCGCCAGCCGGCCAGGGCCGGCGCACAGCAAGCGCTCGTCGCTCAGCCCGCGCCGTGCGCGCATCTCGTCCAGCCCTTGCAGCGGCTCGATCGCACGGATCAACACTGCCGCGCCGTGGCCTTCTTCGCGGCACACGAAGTTGAGGCACCAATGCATGCCATACGAGCGGTACACGTACACCCGACCCGGTGGGCCGAACATCACGCCGTTGCGTTCGGTCGGGCCAGAGTGGCTGTGCGACGCTGGGTCTGCGCGGTCATAGGCCTCGGTCTCGACGATGCGCCCGCCCACGCCGTCTACATAGACCTGCGCGCCGATGAGGGCACTGGCCACCCGGTCGGCGGGTTCGAGAAAGTCGATGCGGGGCGAGGCGGGTGTCAGAGAAACTTCTTCGCCCGATATGAGAAATAGCCGTTGGTGCGGTAGCTCGGCAGCAGCGTCAGCTCGAAGGACAAAGCGCCTGTGGTGAGGTCGTACTCGGACACATCGGCGTCTTGCCCATTGAACTCGCCCCAACCCACCAGCGCATGGCCGCTGACAAAGAACTGCGCACTGCCGAGGTTGTAGCTGGAGTGCGCGTCGGTGGTGTAGGCCGTGAAGGCGGTGAGCGTCTTGCCGGCCTCATTGAGCGTGTAGGCGCCCACGCGCGACAGCACGCCCGCCGCACCCACGTCGAACACGGTCAACCGACCGTCGGGTGCGCGGCGCGCATCGTGCGGGCTGCTGAACTTCTGCGCGGCGCTGAGCGCGAACTGGTCGCAGGAGCCACCCAGCACCCACGACACGGCACCACTGCCACGGTCGATCTTCAGCACCGAATCGAGGTGACGGAATGAGGCCACCCAGTTGCCGTCACCATCGACGAGCAGCGAGTTCCAGTGCATGTAGTCGGCGCCGTTGTTGGCGCTGTAGACATTGCCGCGCGCCGAGCAGGCGTACAGCTCGGTGTGGTCGGTCGACAACCAACTGAAGGCGGCCGCACCGCCCACGATCTCTTGCAGGCCGGTGCCGCCCACGTACAGCGACTGGCCGGGCAACGCTGGAATGTTGCTGACAGTTTTCGATGCATGCACGCCGACGATGTAGTGGCCGTCGTCGACGATCACGTGGTCGTGGCCGTCGATTGCATAGGTGTTGCCATCGGGGAAAGGCTGGGCCTGCACGACGGTCAGCGTGGCGAAGTTGGCGTCCATCACCCGAATGCCGGCGGCGGCCTCGTCGTAGAAGCTGTAGCGCGTAACGCCGCCCGGGATGATGGTTTTCTTGAAGTCGAGAATTTCGCCGCGCCCCGGTGGGTTGCGGTAGTAATACTTCAGGCCGCCATCGGTGCCCACCACGTAGGCGAAACTGGCGCCGTAGCCCTCGGGGTCGAACGGCGTGAGGTAGAGGTCGCCCGCCTCAGGGCTTGAGTTGGTGCCTATGGTGTACGGCGCGTGGTCGAGCGGGCGTGCACGCAGCGTGTAGTTGGCAACCGCCCCGCTCTGGTTGTCGGTCACCGTCACCGGGGCATTGGCGCTTGACGCCAGGCTGGCAAACGGCACGCTGATGTACTGGTTGGCGCCCACGGTGGTACCGGCCGCACTCACCGTGATGTTGCAGCCGGTGCAGGAGAAGCGCAGCTGCACCAGCCCGCCAGCGCGGTTGGCCTGCAGCTGCAGGTCGGCATAGCTCGGGTTGTGGGTGATCAGGTCGGCGCCACCCACGCCGATGGCGTCGACCGAGCTGAGCAGCCGCGTGACATTCGCGTTGGCCAGCGTCGGGCCCGCATAGCGGTAGTAGCCGTCGTTGCCGCCGCCGCATGAGGCCAGACCGGCCAGCACGATGCATTGAAGCCAGATAGCACAGAGTTTGGTGGCGTTGCGCAACACAGTGGCTCCTTAGGTGATGCGGTGTTCGGAAACACGAGCACCAAGAATAGCCCCAAGCGGCCCGGGGCGACCATCACCCCGGCGTCGTGCAGGCCTATGCCACTGCCGTAGCGTGCTGCTGGCGGCGCATGCAGGCCAGGTTGCCCGCAGGATCAACGAATCGTGCGGTCAGTGTGGGCCGCGCAGCCGCTGCCTGAAGGGCGGAACAAGCGGCAAGTACCCTGCCTATTCGCGTTTGGCCGGTGCACGGCGCACGCGCCGTTCGGCCAGCTCGAA
Organism: Rhizobacter sp.; assembly: GCF_046595475.1. Lineage (GTDB taxonomy): Bacteria > Pseudomonadota > Gammaproteobacteria > Burkholderiales > Burkholderiaceae_C > Rhizobacter. Next base: position 27,566 of record NZ_JBKJOQ010000038.1, on the reverse strand, counting down.
GACGAGCTGCGTGAGCACGGCCAGCACCGCCGCAGGGATGGCCCCCGCCAGCAATGCCGCGTGGTCGTTCAGCGCCAAGCCGGTCACGATGCGCTCGCCAAAACCACCCGCGCCGATGAAGGCGGCGATGGTGGCGGTGCCCACCGTGATCACCGCCGCCGTCTTGATGCCGGCCAGGATCACCGGCGCGGCCAGCGGCAGGTCGACGCTGCGCCAGCGCTGCGCCGGCGTGAGGCCTAGCGCCGTGCCGGCGTCGCGCAAGCCCGCAGGCACGCCGAGCAAGCCGGTGGTGGTGTTGCGCACGATGGGCAGCAGCGCGTAGAGCGACAGCGCCACCAGCGCCGGCCCGGTGCCGATGCGGCCCATCAGCGGGATCAGCATCGCCAACAGCGCAAGCGAGGGCACCGTCTGCAGCAGGCCGGCCACCGCCATCACCGGCTGCTCCAGCCGCGGCACGGCAGCGGCAGCAGCGCCTAGCGGTATGCCCACGGCGCAAGCGGCCAGCACCGCGATCACCACCAGCAGCAGGTGCTGCCCGGCAAGCCGGCCAAGGTCGTCGGCGAAAAGCCGCTGCATCAACCCGCCTTGCGCTGCGGTGCTGCGCTGCTGTTGCGGCGCCAAGAAGCCGCGGGCGATGTCGGCAAAGCCACGGCCTTTCAGCTCGGCCTCGCCGTTCATCGCAATCATCGCGGCAGCACTGATGCGGCCTTCCAGTGCGGCAATGGCCTTCCATGCGACCGGGAAGCGCTGCACCACGTCGAGCCGATACAGCAGCACCGCGTCATAGCGCGGGAAGTAGGCGAGATCGTCTTCCAGCACCACCAGCTTCAGCTCGGCGATCTTGGCGTCGGTGGAATAGATGTCGGTGAGCGCTATGCGCCCTGTGTTCAGGGCTTCGTAGGCGATGCCGTGGTCGATGCCCAGCGGCTTGTGCGGCAAGCCGTAGCGCACCGCCAGACCGGGCCAGCCGTCTTGGCGGCCCAGAAACTCATGCGACAGGCCCATAGGCAATTCGGGGTGCGCCTTCAGGTCACTCAAGCGCTTGATGCCCAGCCGCTTGGCCTCGCTCTCGCGCATCGCCAGCGCATAGCCGTTGACGAAACCCAGCGGCACAGCCACGCCCAGACCTTGCCTGGCAAGCTCGGTGCGCATGGCCCCGAGGTCAGTCGGCTGCGGGTGCTTCAGGATCTCGGCATCGACAGTACCCAGGTACTCGGGATACACGTCGATCGCGCCCGCCTTCAAGGCTTCGTAGACGACCGCCGTGTTGCCCAGCCCTTGGCGGTGCTCGGCCTGTGCGCCCACACCCCTCGCGGCCTGCATGACGATCTCGCCGAGGATGTACGACTCGGTGAAGCGCTTGGAGCCCACCGTGAGCGTGGCGCCGTCAGCCTGCGCAGCAGGGCTCGTGAACACGAGCAGTGCGGCGGCCAGAAGCAGAGGCAGGGCTAGTCGCATCGGTGAAGTCTCCGGCAAGTGAGACCTCGCACGATAACGGGCCATACGCTCAAGGCGAGCGTGGGCCTCAGGCCTTTACCACCTCATCGCCTGGCACCGGCGCCACGACCGGCTTGCGCTGGAAGCCACGTGCTTGCGCTTCAAGCTCTTTCAGCGGCTGGCCGCGCAGGGCCTCTTGCCCGTGGGCACCGTTGAAGTTGGCCGTGCGCATCTGCTGGAAGTGGCGCGAGGCCCAGGTGGTGGTGGTGTCGAGCGCCGCGTCGGTACCGCTGTCGACGAACAGCTCTGACTTGGGGTGGTTGGCGTCGTAGTGGATGTAGAAGTAGCCGGCTTCCTTGCGAAAACCCTTGGTCGGCGCCTCGCGCCAGTGCAGTCGGCCCAGCAGCTGCAGCTGGCCCTTGCGGCCTTGCGGCGTCTTGAAGACCCAGATGAACTCGGGCTGGCCGTCGGCCAGGATCTGCAGCTTGTCAGAGGTGGACTTGAAGTAGCCCGACAAGCCAGCCTTCAGATCCTGCTCGTAGTTTCTCCAGTAGTAGAAGGCGTCCATGGTCTCCTCTTTTCTCGTCGTGTAAGGGTGTGGGCGTCCGCTTGCAATGCCTTGCGAACATGGGCCGAGTGTGACAGCACCGCGACATGCCACGAATGGCCGCACATCACCCAGGGCAAACCCGTGCACCGTACCCTCGGTGCCTCCCGCCACCCACCCCGCCACACCATGCAGATCGACCTTACGAACAAAACTGCCGTCGTCACCGGTTCCACGGCCGGAATCGGCTTCGCCATTGCCAAGGGCCTGGCCGGCGCCGGTGCAGGGGTGGTGGTCAACGGCCGCACGCAGGCGGCGGTAGACCGTGCGCTGGCCGAGCTGGGCAGCCCACTCGCGCGCGGCGTGGCCGCCGACCTCGGCACCGCCGAAGGCTGCGCGGCGCTCGTGGCCGCCGTGCCGCACGCCGACATACTGGTCAACAACGTCGGCATCTACGCGCGGCAGGATTTCTTCGACACGCCCGACGCTGAATGGCAGCGCTTCTTCGACATCAACGTGATGTCGGGTGTGCGCGCCTCGCGGGCTTACCTGCAAGGCATGGTCGACCGCGGTTGGGGCCGGGTGGTGTTCATCTCGTCGGAATCGGGCCTGAACATTCCGCCCGAGATGATCCACTACGGCTTCACCAAGACGGCCAACCTCTCCGTCTCACGCGGTCTGGCCAAGCGCGTGGCCGGCAGCGGGGTCACGGTAAATGCGGTGCTGCCCGGCCCCACAGCGTCGGAGGGCGTGAGCGGCATGCTCAAGCGGGTGGCCGAGACGTCGGGCCAGTCGATCGAGGCCGTGGGCACCGAATTCGTGAAGGCCCGTCGACCGAGCTCCATCATCGGGCGCATGGCCACGGTCGACGAAGTAGCCAATCTGGTCGTCTACGTGTGCTCACCGCAAGCCTCGGCCACCACCGGCGCCGCGCTGCGGGTCGATGGTGGCGTGGTCGACACCATCGCCTAAGGCGCCCTAGGCGAAGTACTCCGCCGGTGAGAGCAGCAAGCGGATCGTCGGCACGTCGCCCGCCACCTGCGGCGCCACGAAGGCGCTCTCGCGTTGGTGCATGGCCTGCGAGAAGCGCACACCGGTGCGGCTTTCCAGGTCGCGCAAGCTCACGCGGGCCCAGAGCCACGGCTCAAGGTCTAACGATTCGGGCACGGTCAGCGGCTCGATCAGGTGCTTTTGCGTGAGCAGAAAGCCGAAGACTTTCTCGCGCTGGTCTTTGTCGTCGGTGAAGGCGATCACCTTCCAGAACTCGTCAGGCACCAGGCAGGTTTCGCCGTTCTGCGTGAACGTGCGGTCTTGCGGCCCGAACACCGGCCCGCCCATCACGCTCACCCGCAGCTGGTGCGGGTTTTCAGAATCAAATACGGTGTTTTCCAGCCGCCCCCAAACCCCGCCTTCCGGGTCGTCAGTGGTGTTGCCGCTTTGATTGAACGCTTCATGCTGCGGCACGATGTTGGTGTAGTAGAAGCTGTCGTAGTTGCCCTGGCGCGCTTCATCGAGCGTGCCCCAGCAGAGGTCGGCGCGGCGTGCGATGTGGCCTTTGTCGAGCGGGTTGCGCACATAGACGGCATCGGTCAGCTGGTATTGCGAGAGGTCACCGCGGCGGTCGGTGCGGAAGTTGGTGCGGTTCAGCCGCTTGAAGCTGTTGCCATCAATGTTCCAGGCCACGCACAGGGGGTACTTGCGGCTGCGGCTGAGCCACACCGAGTGGTGGCAGTACTTGATCTCGAGCTCGCCATCGAGCGGCACGAGGTCGCGCTCGCGACCCTTGAGGAAGTTCGGCGCGGCAATGCTGAACTTCAAGAACTGCCGGTCGAAACCTTCTCGCGGCACCAATCCATCAGCCAGTGTGGCCGCTTCGGCCACCGGCCCCGCGGGCTCCACTTCGAGCGCCGTCATCACCGACTCGGCATAGCAAGCCAAGGCGAACTCGGCTTGCGTGCCATCAGCGTCGCCCGCGAAATGCAGGCCCAGCATCAGGTCGGTGGGCTTGCCCTGCTTGTCGATGGCCATCCAGGCCGAGCCCGAGTCGCCACCGCGCGAAATTTCACCCTCGGGCGGCTTGGCGTCGGCATCGATGCCAATCTCGAAGCCTCCGATGCTGGCCGACACGCCGCCGCCGTAGCTCAGCTTGGTGTTGACTTCGATGCGCACCACCTTGCCGCGCGTCACGCCGGTGGTACGCCCGCTCTTGACGACGCGGTCGCCGATCTCGGGGTCGCCGATCTCGCTCACCGCCACGCCCAGGCCAAGCACCTCACCGGAGTAGGCGCGACCCGAAATGGTGGCCACGGCACAGTCGCCGGCCGCGCCGAGGTGGCTGCGCAGCAGCGTGCCCACCTTGTTCAGCTCGACGCGGTTGTCATCGTGCTTGCCCGGCTGCACCACGTCCACGCCCAGGGTGCCCAGCGGGCCGTGCAGCACGTGCCAGTTCGACAGCAGCAGCATGTTCTTGGTCTTGCGGTCGCGCACGAAAGCCCCGATGGTGCCCGCCGAGGTGAATACATTGCCCACGCTCATGCCCGGCGCCATGACGTCGGCGCGCACCTTGCGCGGGTCTTTCTCCTGCGGTTGCACCTTCAGATAGGTGGGTTTGTAGCTGCGCGCGATCACATCGGTGGGCACCCAGCGGCCCGCCACCTGAATGGTCTTGGGGATGGGCGAGCTGCCCAGCCCGCCAATGGCCTGGGGCACCACCTTGCTGTCCACCGTGAACTGGATGGCCAGCTCGGACGTGGCAACGCCCGCCACCTGCTTGTAGCCTATGCCCACGCTCGTGATGTTGGGGTCATGCAGCAGCTCGGCGCTCTTGGCGCGCACATAGCGCCGCAGCGCGGGGAGCAGGCTGCTCTGCTCGCCTGGGGTCTGAGGGCTGGCTTTCGAAGGCTTGGCTTTTTTCTTGGATGATGTGGTCGACATGGGCTCTCTCCTGTTGACGAGGCAGCACGCTAGCAGGGCAGGGTGACAACGCCATCCCTACCCGTCGCGACGCCACCGCCGTGGTCATGAAGGCAACGCCCACCTGCCGGGCGGCAAGTGAACCCTTTGCTCGTGATACATCTTCACGGCCAACACCGAGCGCGTGCCGGCTTCTGCCGCGCCTGCAATCAAGGCCGCCATGGCCAAGGGCGCGCCGAATGCGCAGCCCATCGCCAAGGCGGTGCTGTTCTTCGCCACCGACGAGTCGGCCTTCGTGACGGGCGAGCATTTGCTGGTCGACGGCGGCGCCTTCATCGGCCCGCGCCATGCCTGGGACCCGGTCGCGCAGGCCGAGCGCGAAGCGCGCATGCGGGCTGCGACAACGCAAGCCTGAGCGGCCACACCCAGTCTGCAGCACGCAGCTGAGCGCTACAGTCCCGCGCATGGCATATGAACTCCACTACTGGCCGACCATTCAAGGTCGCGGCGAATTCGTGCGGCTGGCGCTGGAGGCGGCCGGTGCGCCGTATGCAGACGTGGCGCGTGGCGCGAAAGACGTGGCCCACGGCGAGCAGGCCTTGCTGAAGTTGATGCAAGACGACACCCTGGTTCACCCACCTTTTGCACCCCCTTTTCTGAAAGACGGGCCGGTGCTGGTGGGCCAGACGGCGGCCATCCTGCACTACCTTGCGCCCACGCTCAAGCTGGTGGCGCGCAGCGAGCAAGCGCGCACCTGGACGCAGCAAATCCAGCTCACCATCGCCGACATGGTGAGCGAGGCACACGACACGCACCACCCCATTGCACCGGGCCTTTACTACGAAGATCAGAAGCCCGAGTCACTGCGCCGCGCCAAGTCTTTTTGCAGCGAGCGCATGCCCAAGTACCTGCAGTGGTTCGAGCACATCCTGGCGCGCAATACGGGCGGGCCCCGCCACCTGGTGGGAGGCAAGCTGAGCTACGCCGACCTGTCGCTGTTCCAGCTGATCGAGGGTTTGCGCTACGCGTTTCCGACGGCGGCTGAGGCGCTGTTGAAGAAGACGCCACTGGTCGTGGCCTTGCACGAGCGCATCGCGGCGCTGCCCCGGGTGGCGGCTTACCTGCGCAGCGAGCGGCGCATCCCGTTCAACGAACAGGGCATCTTTCGCCGCTATGAGGCGCTGGACCTGCGGCCCTAGTGCAGTGCCGCATTCTTGACAAGACACAGGGCCGCACAGCTACGTTCGCCCTGAGAGGGATCGAAGGGTCAGGTCGAACGAAGCCCATGCAAGGGCTGAGGTCCATGAAGCCGTTGAAGAAATGAAATCGCGCAGCCGCACGGGGTCAAATCGGCGCTTGGGCAGCGGCTTCGTGACAGCCCTGGCGCCGAGAGGGTCTGTGTTCTCATGCGAGTCTCAAAACAGAGAGCATCGCTACGCCGGGTGGAAACGCATTTTTTTGCGCGCCGGTGTAACCATCTGCCACGTCAAAACGACCAAGCCTAGCCGTGCAGAGCCCTGCAACGTTGGCACCGACCCTGAGGAATCTTCATGCACGAAACCGTACACCTGCTGACCAAGACCGATTTCCCTGCCTTGAAGCGGGCGCGGCTCGACACGCTACAGGTCAACCTCGGCTACCGCTGCAACCAGACTTGCCTGCACTGCCATGTGAACGCAGGCCCCAACCGAACCGAAATGATGGACGGCGACACCGTCGACCTGCTGCTGCAGGTGCTGCGCGCACGCCGCATCGAGACGCTGGACCTCACCGGTGGCGCGCCTGAGCTCAACACACACTTCCGCCGGCTGGTGCAGGCGGCACGCAACGCGGGGGTGCGGGTGATCGACCGCTGCAACCTCACCATCTTGTCGGAGCCCGGGCATGAAGACCTGGCCGAGTTCTTGGCCGCGCAAGGCGTGGAAGTGGTGGCCTCGCTGCCCTGCTATTCGGTCGCCAACGTCGACCGCCAGCGTGGCGAGGGCGTGTTTGACCGCAGCATCGCGGGCCTGCAGCAGCTCAACGCGCTGGGCTATGGCGCCGAGGGCTCGGCCCTGGTGCTCAACCTGGTCTACAACCCGCAAGGCGCGTCGCTGCCGCCGCCACAAGGCGCGCTGGAAGCTGACTACAAACGTGAGCTGATGCAGCACTTCGGCATCCGCTTCAACCAGCTGTTTGCGCTGACCAACATGCCCATCCAGCGATTCGGCAGCACGCTGGTCTCCAAAGGCACGTTCCAGACCTATCTGCAGTTGCTCAAAGACGCCTACCGCCCCGAGAACCTGGGCACGGTGATGTGCAACACCCTGCTCAGCGTGGACTGGCAGGGCGACCTCTACGACTGCGACTTCAACCAGATGCTGGGCCTGCACGCCCGGCTGCAAGGCCGAGCGCGCCCGCATGTGCGAGACCTGCTCGCCAGCAGCGGCGTGGGTGAGTCGATCCGCGTGGCCGACCATTGCTATGGCTGCACCGCAGGCCAGGGCAGCAGCTGCGGCGGCGCACTCGAAGCGACCGCCGCATCCACCGACAGCGCGCAACACGCGAGCGCCGCGTGACGCCCGCCCGCCCCCGCTACATCCGCTGGCTGGCGCTGGCGGCGCTGGCCGTGCTCGCGGTCTTGCTCTATCGCCACTACGGGCTGGGGCAACTGCTCACGCTCGAATCGCTTAAAAACCAGCAGCAATCGCTGCAGGCCTACTACCGGGCTCGGCCCGTGGTCGTCTTGGCGGCCTTCTTCGTGGGCTATGTGATCGCCACCGCCTTGTCGGTGCCCGGCGCCACCATCTTGACGCTGGCGGCGGGGGCCATGTTCGGCCTGCCTGTGGGCCTGGTGGTGGTGTCGTTCGCATCGAGCATCGGCGCCTTGCTGGCCTTTTTGGGCGCGCGCTACCTGCTGCGCGACACCATCCAGGCGCGCTTTGGCAAGCAGCTAGGCCCACTCAACGAAGGCATGCAGCGTGACGGTGCCTTTTACCTGCTCACCTTGCGCTTGGTGCCGGTGTTCCCCTTTTTCCTGGTCAACCTGCTGGCTGGCCTGACGAACATCCCAGCGACTCGCTTCTACTGGGTGAGCCAGCTTGGCATGCTGGCGGGCACCGTGGTGTACGTGAACGCGGGCGTGCAGTTGGCAGGCATACGCAGCCTGTCTGACGTGTTCTCGCCGAGCCTGCTGCTGAGCTTTGCGCTGCTGGGGGTGTTGCCGCTCATAGGCAAGGGCATCGTCAACGCGCTCAGGCGGCGCAAGGTGTATGCGAAGTGGCAAAAGCCACGTCGGTTCGACCGCAATCTGGTGGTCATCGGCGCAGGCTCGGGGGGCTTGGTCACCTCCTACATCGCGGCCACGGTGAAGGCCCGCGTCACGCTGGTCGAGGGGCACAAGATGGGGGGCGATTGCCTCAACTTCGGCTGCGTGCCCAGCAAGGCGCTGATCCGCTCGGCCAAGCTGGCGCACCAGATGCGTGACGCCGCTGCGCTGGGTCTGCACAGCGCGAAGACCGAGGTCGACTTCCCGGCCGTGATGGCACGCGTGCAGCGGGTCATCAACGACATCGAGCCGCACGATTCGGTAGAGCGCTACACGGCGCTCGGGGTCGATGTGGTGCAAGGCCAGGCGCGCATCACCTCCCCCTGGAGCGTGGAGATCACCACCCACGCCGGCACGCAAACACTCACCACGCGCAGCATCGTCATCGCCACCGGCGCCAGCCCTTTCGTGCCGCCCATCCCGGGGCTGGCCGACGTGGGCTTTGTCACCTCTGACACCGTGTGGGGCCTCACCGCCTTACCGCGGCGCCTGGTGGTGCTGGGCGGCGGCCCCATCGGCTGCGAGCTGGCACAAAGCTTTGCCCGGCTGGGGTCAGAAGTCACGCAGGTCGAGATGGCGCCGCGCATCATGCTGCGCGAAGACGAAGACGCCGCCACACTGGTGGCCGCCGCACTGCAGGCCGACGGCGTGCAGTTGCTCACCGGGCACAAGGCCCTGCGCTGCGAACGTGATGGCGACACCAAGCGCCTGATCGTGAAACACGGTGACACCGAGCGCGCCATCGAGTTCGACGAGCTTCTGTGCGCCGTGGGCCGCAGCCCGCGCGTCACGGGCTTCGGCCTGGAAGAGCTGGGCATACCGCTCACAGACCGCAAGACCGTGGAGACCGACGCCTATCTGCAAACCCTCTACCCCAACATCTACGCCGTGGGTGACGTGGCCGGCCCCTACCAGCTCACGCACGTGGCGGCACACCAGGCCTGGTATGCGGCGGTCAATGCCCTCTTTGGCCGCTTCAAGCGCTTCAAGGCCGACTACTCGGTGATCCCCTGGGCCACCTTCACCGACCCCGAGGTGGCCCGCGTGGGTTTGTCGGAAGCCGAAGCCACCGAAAAAGAAGTGGCCTTTGAAGTCACACGCTACCCGCTGCACGAGCTCGACCGCGCCATCGCAGACGGCACCACCGAGGGCTATGTGAAGGTGCTCACCGTGCCCGGCAAAGACAAGATTCTGGGCGTGACCATCGTGGGCGAACACGCGGGCGACTTGCTCGCCGAATACGTGCTGGCCATGAAGCATGGCCTGGGTTTGAACAAGATTCTGGGCACCATACACACCTACCCCACCCTGGCCGAAGCCAACAAGTACGTGGCCGGTGAATGGAAGCGCGCGCACGCACCTAAGCGCTTGTTGGCCTGGGTGGCGCGCTACCACGCCTGGGAGCGTGGGTGAGCGCAGAGCGCAGGGCCAGCCTTTCCCGGCGCACTGTGCTGGCCAGCATGGCCGCGCTTGCGTGGCCGGCTGCGGCACAGGCCTTCGATCATTCACACGCGGCATGGTCAGCGCTGCTGAAGAAGCATGTGCTGCTCCTGCGCGGCGGCCAGGCCTCGCAGCTGCGCTATGCGGGCATGGCCACCGACCGCGCGGCGCTGCAGGCCTACCTGGCCTCGCTGTCTGCGGCGGGCGCGCCGGCCTTTGCCGGGTTCACCAAGCCGCAGCAGATGGCGTTTCTCATCAATGCCTACAACGCCTTCACCGTCGAGCTGGTACTGGGGCGCTACCCGCAGCTCGCGTCGATCAAAGAGCTGGGCGGCTTCTTGAGCAGCCCCTGGAAGAAAGCCTTCGTGCCGCTGCTGGGTGCGACCCGCTCGTTGGATGAAATCGAGCACGGCATGTTGCGTGCACCGGGGCGCTATGACGACCCGCGCATTCACTTCGCCGTCAATTGCGCGTCGGTCAGCTGCCCAATGCTGCGCGAAGAAGCCTTCGTGGCCGAGCGGCTGGATGCGCAGCTCAATGAACAGGCCGCGCGCTTCATGGCCGACCGCAGCCGCAACCGCTGGAGTGCGGCCCAGCAGCGGTTGGAGGTGTCGAAGATCTTCGACTGGTACGGCGATGACTTTCGCGCGGGCCACAAAGGCATCGGTACGCTCGAAGGATTCTTCGCCGAGCATGCCGACGCCTTGGCCGACGCGCCGGCCGACCGCGCGCGCATACGCGCACGGCAAGCGCCGGTGGTGTACCTGCCCTATGACTGGGCACTCAACGACGTGAAGTCATGAGGGCCCTTTCCGTCATCGTGCCGGTGCTCAACGAAGCCGCGGGGGTCGCGGCTACGCTCCACGCCCTCGCACCTCTGCGCAGCGACGGCCATGAGTTGATCGTGGTCGATGGCGGCAGCACCGATGGCACCACGGCGCTTTGCCAAACGCGCGCCAACCAGGTGATCGTCTCGCCCCGAGGCCGAGCGCGGCAGATGAACGCCGGCGCAGCGCTGGCGCAAGGCACGGTGCTGCTGTTTCTGCACGCCGACACGCAGCTGCCACCCGACGCCGCGCGCCTGGTGCTGGCTGCCATCGCGGGTGGCGCCGTGTGGGGTCGATTCGACGTGCGCATTGCCGGCAGCTCGCTCATGTTCCCGGTCATCGCGCGCTTCATGAACTGGCGCTCGCGCTGGAGCGGCATCGCCACCGGCGACCAGGCCATCTTCGTGCGACGCGATGTCTTCGAGCGCGTGGGCGGCTTCAACGATCAACCGTTGATGGAAGACATAGAGCTTTCGCGCCGCCTGCGCGCCATCGCGCGGCCTGCCTGCCTGCGCGCCTGCGTACAAACCTCGGGCCGACGCTGGGAAGCACGCGGCGTGTGGCCCACCATCGTGCTGATGTGGCGTTTGCGCTGGCGCTATTGGCGCGGTGCGCCGGCCGAAGAATTGGCAAAGGCGTACCGATGATCGAGCCGTGCAGCCTCATCGTCATGGCCAAGGCGCCACGCCCCGGCTACGCCAAGACGCGCCTTATGCCTGCGCTGGGCGCCGAGGGCGCAGCGGCCCTCGCCGAGCGTCTGCTCGATGCCACGCTCGCACATGGCCTGGGGGCCGGCGCGGCAAGCATAGACCTGTGCTGCGCGCCCGACACCGACCACCCGGCCTTCGCGCGCCATGCCGCAGCCGGGGGCGTGAGCCTGTCGGTGCAAGGCGAAGGCGACCTGGGCGCGCGCATGGCGCGTGCGTTCGAGCGCCACCTGGCAGCCGGTCGCGCAGCGCTCATGATAGGCACCGACGCGCCTGCACTCGACGCCGCCATGCTGCGACTGGCGGCCCAAGCGCTGCAAGAGGCCGACGCGGTGTTCGTGCCCGCGCTGGATGGCGGCTATGCGCTGATCGGCCTGCGCCGCCCCGCGCCCAGCCTGTTCGATCACATGGCCTGGAGCACGGCCCGCGTGATGGCCGATACACGCGTGCGCTTGAAGGCCGCGGGCCTGCAACACATCGAGCTCCCCCCCGTGGCCGACATCGACGAGCCCGCCGACCTGGTGCACCTGCCCGCCGGCTGGCTGCCAACATGAAACGCCTGCTCTTGATCGGCGCCGGCCATGCGCACGCGCAAGTGGTGCAAGACTGGATCACCTCGCCCGTGCCGGGCTGTGAGCTGGTGCTGGTGTCGCCCAGCGCACTGGCGCCGTACTCCGGCATGGTGCCGGGCTGGTTGGCGGGCACCTACCGCTACGAAGAAATCTGCATAGACTTCTCCTCGCTCCTGGCCCAGGCCGGTGGGCGGCTGGTGATCGACGAGCTGGTCTCGCTGGACGCCACGCGGCAGCAGGTGCAGCTGCGCAGTGGTTCGGCCATCGGCTACGACTTGCTGTCGCTCAACGTGGGCTCCACGCTCACCCCGCCCAGTGCCACCGCAGGCGCGCAGGTGCTGTCTCTGCGCCCGCTGGGCGAGCTGCACGCGGCATGGAGCGACTTGCTCGCCACGCCGCGCTACACCACGGCTGACGACCCACTCACCGTGACGGCCATCGGCGGCGGCGCCGGTGGGGTGGAGGCTTTGCTGGCCGTGCTGGCCCACTTGCGCGCCTTGCGGCCCGGCCGCGCGGTGCACGGTGGGCTCATCACCCGTGGCGCCCAGCTCCTGCCCGACCTCGCGCCGGGTGCCGCGCGCGCCGCCCAGGCGGCGCTCACGCGGGCCGGTGTGACCCCACAACTGCGCAGCACATACGACGACACCGCGGGGCAGTCGAGCGACCTGCTCTTGTGGGCCACCGGCGCGCAGGCGCATGGCTGGCAGCGCGAGAGCGGCCTGGCGGTGAGCAAGCGCGGCTTCATCCAGGTGAATGAGGGTTTGCGCAGCGTCTCTCACCCGCAGGTGTTTGCCGTGGGCGACTGCGCCGACTGGGCACCGCCCCTGCCCAAGGCCGGCGTCTATGCCGTGCGCATGGGGCCGGCGCTCTCGCGCAACCTGCGTGCCGCACTCGGCGTGGGCAACGCCACCGCGTATGCGCCACAACACCGGTTTCTGGCCCTGCTCGCAACTGCCGACGGCCGCGCCATCGCCTCGTGGGGCCGCTGGTCCGCCCAGGGCCGCTGGGCGTGGCGCTGGAAAGACCAAATCGACCGCGCTTTTCTTGCACGTTTCTCGCACCCTTCGCGCGTGCTTCACCCTGAACCGACGGAGCCAACCCCATGAAGATGATCCCCCGCCTGCTGGCCGCATTCGCACTCGGCTGCAGCCTGCTCGGCGCCTCGGCGCAGACCGCGCCACTCAAGCTCGGTGTGGGCCTGTTCCAGCCCGACAAGGAGCGCAACGACGCCACCTACAAACCGCTGGCGCAGTACCTCGCGGCCCAGCTCGGTCGCCCGGTCGAGCTGCGCACGGTCGACACCTGGGAAGGCCTGGCCAAGTCGCTCGCCAACGGCGAAACCGATCTCGCGCTGATGGGCCCCTGGGGCTATGTGCTGGCCAACCATGCGGCGCGGGCGCAAGTGGTCTCGACCATCCTCTACGACGGCAAGCCCGAATACTTTGCGTTGATGATCACGTACCCCGAATCGGGCATCAAGACCGTGGCCGACCTGAAGGGCAAGACCTTTGCCTTCGGCGACAAGGGCTCGACCTCGGGCTACCTGATCCCCTTGCACTACTTCATGACCCAGGGCATCGACCCCGACACCTATTTCTCCAAGGTGCTGCACACCAAGCACCAGGCCATCGAAACCCAAGTGGCCGCGGGCCAGCTTGACGCGGGGGCCGACTACAACCGCAACCGCAACGCGATGATCGAGCAGGGCCTGATCAAGCCCGAGCGCTCGGTGGTGATCTGGCAATCGCCCCCACTGCCCAACGATGCCTTGGCGGTGAGCGAGGCCCTGTACGCCGACAAGGCCTTCGTCGCGCGCCTGCAAGGCGCACTGGCCAAGGTGGGTGAGCAACTCAAGGCCCAGCCCAGCCTGCTGCCGCCGCACTACACCGGCTTCGTGAGCACAGGCAATGCGTTCTACAAGCCGATACGCGACGCCGGCCTCGCCACCGGCAAGCTGCTGCCGCAGTGACAGCAACCGCGGCCACGCCGGTATGAATGCGCCCGCGGCCCTGATGCCCTGGCGCATTGCCCGCGCGCCGGGCCGGGTGCGCTTTCTGGCGCTGGTGCTGCTCTACGCTGCGCTGGTGGCGCTGTGTCTGGGCAGCCTGTGGTCGGCGGGTGAGCTTTCCATGGGGCGGCACCCGTGGGCCAACTTCGTGAAGTCGGTGGGCGAGTTCAGCCACCCGAGTTTTCTCGACGTGTGGTTCGGCTCGCCCCGGCTCGAATTTCGCAGCGACGATGGGCAACTGCTGCGCGTGGAAGACCGCCGCGCCGTGGAGCGCGCGTTTGTGCAGGCGCTCGCGGCGGCGGCGTGGGTCACGCTGCAAATCGCCACGCTGGGCTCGCTGCTGGGCGCCGTGCTGGCACTGCCGTTTGGCGCGCTGGCAGCCAAGAATCTGGCGGCGCCCCGCCCGCTGGCGTGGGCCGCGCGCGGCGTGCTCAACGTCACCCGCGCCATTCACACGCTGGTGTTCGGCCTGGTGCTGGTGGGCATCGTCGGCCTGGGGCCTACGGCCGGCATCCTCGCGATTGCGCTGCACTCGATGGGCACCTACGGCAAGCTCTACGCCGAATCGATAGAGGCGCTGGACATGGGCGCGGTCGATGCCGTGCGCGCCACCGGCGCCGGCCCGGTGCAGGTGTTCTTCAACGCGGTGTGGCCAGCGGTGTTGCCGCAGTTCGTGTCCAACCACCTCTACATCTGGGAGTACAACATCCGCGACTCCACCATCCTCGGCCTGATCGGCGCTGGCGGGTTGGGGCTCCTGATCTCCGAGGCCACCTCGCTGTTTCAGTGGGGGCGGCTGGCCACCATCTTGCTCGTGGTGATCGCCATGGTGACGCTGTTCGATGCCGTCAGCCGGCGCATCCGGCAGGCGCTGCTGTGACCCCGCAAAGCGCACCCGCCATCGAGATCAACGCGCTGCGTTGCGTGGCGCCAGACGGGCGCACAACGCTCACCATCGCGCACCTGGCCATCGCCCAGGGCGAGCGCGTGGCCATCATCGGCCCCAACGGCGCGGGCAAATCGACGCTGCTGCGTTGCCTTACCGGCTTTGCCACACCCCAGCAAGGCGAGCTGCGCGTGCTGGGGCGCCACGTCAGGCCGCACATGGCCGCGCAAGCGCTGCGGCAGCTGCGATGCGAGGTCGGCCAAGTGCTGCAAGGCCTGCACCTCGTGCAGCGCCTGAGCGCGCAAGAAAACGTGCTCATCGGCGCTATGGCGCGCCTGCACGGCTGGCGCAGCTGGGCCCGTTGCTTCCCCCCCACCGAGACGGCGCAGGCACTGCAGGCCCTCGCCGCCGTGGGCTTGCGGCACAAGGCTGATGAACGGGCCGACCGCCTCTCGGGCGGTGAACGCCAGCGCGTGGCCGTGGCGCGCCTGCTGATGCAGCAGGCCAGGTTGGTCCTGGCTGACGAGCCCACGGCCAGCCTCGACCCGGCGGCAGCCGCCGACATCTGCCGCCTGCTGCGCGAAGGGTTGCCGGGCACCACGCTGGTGGCGGTGGTGCACCAGGCCCAGTTGCTGCCCCAGCTCGCCGAGCGGGTGATCGGCTTGCGGCAAGGTCGCGTTGTGTTTGACGGCCCGGTGGCCACACTGACCCCCGGCATGCTGGCCGAGCTGTACGACACGCAAGACCCGAAGCCCCACACGAATCAACTTGCCAGACCGATGACCACGCCCCGATGACGCACATCACCCTGACCGAACCACCGGCAGCAACCGCCAGCGCCGGGCGCAGCTGCCCCCTGCACTACCGCTACGCACCCAGCAGCTTCGCCCGGCCGGCAGAGGCGGTGTGCGAGGTGCTCTACGTGGTGGGTGGCCTGTACGGCAACGAGCCCGCGCTCGATGCCGTGCTGGCCTTGTTCGAGCGCGAGCGCGGCCCCAAGCGGCTGGTCTTCAACGGCGACTTCAACTGGTTCAACATTGAGCCCGCGCTCTTCGAGCGCATCAACCAGCGCGTGCTGGCGTTCGACGCGCTGCGCGGCAACGTCGAGACCGAGCTGGCGGCCACGGGTGACGCGGCAGACGATGCCGGTTGCGGCTGCGCCTACCCCGATTGGGTGGGCGAGCAGGTGGTGGCCCGATCCAACCGCATCATGCAGCGGCTGCGCGCCACCGGGCAGGCCTGCCTGCAGACTACGCAACAGCTGGCCACGCTGCCGATGACCCTGCGGGTGAACGTGGGCGACTGCCGCGTCGCCATCGTCCACGGTGACGCCGAAAGCCTGGCCGGCTGGGGCTTTGCGCAAGAACACCTGCACGACGCCGCGCACCGCCAGACCGTGCGCGGCTGGTTCGATGCGGCGCAGGTCGATGCCTTTGCCTGCAGCCACACCTGCCTGCCGGTGTTTCACTCGCTGCCCATGGCGCAGCGCCGCTTCACGCCCATCGTGCTGAACAACGGCGCAGCCGGCATGCCCAACTTCCGCGGCCGCGACACGGGCCTGCTGACGCGTGTGGCGCTGCGCCCCTTCGACGGTCCCGAGCGGGTGCTGGGGCTGGTACGCGAGGGTGTCCACCTCGACGCCATCGAGATACGCTACGACGCGACGCGCTGGGCCGCGCAGTTCTTGCAGCAGTGGCCCGAGCACAGCGACGCACATGCTTCGTACTGGGATCGCATCGCCGCCGGCCCAGACTACGACCTCACCCACGCCTTGATCTCATCGGAGGATTGACCCCCATGCTTGCCATCATCGGAGGAACCGGCCTGTACGACCTGGCCGGCATGGAGATAGAAGAACGCCTGGACGCCGACACCCCTTTCGGCGCGCCCTCCGGCCCCGTGCTGCGCGGGCGCATGGGGGGCCAGGCCCTGCTGTTTCTGGCGCGCCATGGCGCCGGCCACCGACTGCTGCCGCATGAGGTGAACTACCGCGCCAACATCTTCGCGCTTAAGCGCGCAGGCGCCACCGGCGTGCTGGGCTTCTCGGCGGTGGGCAGCCTGGCCGAGCATGTGGCACCCGGCGACCTGGCCATGCCCGAGCAGTATTTCGACTGGACGCGCGGTGCCCGCGAGCGCAGCTTTTTCGGCGGCGGCGTGGCGGCGCATGTGTCCACCGCCCACCCGGTCAGCACCGCGCTGGTCGATGCGGTCTGCGCCTCGGCCCAGGCCCTGGGCGTGACCCTGCACCGCGGCCTCACCTACGCCTGCGTGGAAGGGCCGCGCCTGGGCACGCGCGCCGAGAGCCTCTTCATGCGCCAGGTGGGCTGCCACCTGGTGGGCATGACCAACGTGCCTGAAGCGTTTTTGGCGCGCGAGGCGCAAATGGCTTACGCCACCGTGGGCATCGTCACCGACTACGACTGCTGGATGGAAGACCCGTCGCGCCACGTGAGCGTGTCCGCCATCTTCGAGCTGTATGGCAAGAGCCTGCAGAAGGCAAGCCGCCTGCTGGACCACCTGGCCGCGCAGCCGGCCGTGCAAGCCGAGCCCGCCATACGCACGGCCCTGGCCAGCGCCATGCTCACACCGCTCGACGCGCTCACCCCTGCTCAGAAGGCGTGGATGGACGTGCTGCTGCGCTGAGGGCGCAGCAGCGCCCGCTCAGGGTTGCCCGGCGAGCGCGCGCCGCACAGCCTCGACGCGCTGGCGGTTCGCGCCCAGGTCGCTTCGGCCTACACGCGATGCAGAGCGCACCTGTATCACCTGCGCCGCAGGGTCGTACCAGAACTCCACATCGTCCACGTACTTCATCAAGCGCGTCGTGTACTGGGCGTACAGATAGTCGGGCTCGCTCTTGATCACCTTGGCGCCGGGCATCGCTTCCACCACGCCTTTGAGCTTGGCGAGGGTCGCCGGGCCGTCGCCACGCAAGGCCAAGGGCGTGATCTCGGCGTAGGTGCGCTGTGGGTGGTCGGGGTACAGCGTGGCCTGGCTGGTCACGCTGTTTTCAGTGAGAGAGGGGGGTTTGAGCTTTCCGCCGTGCGGGCCCAGGTCAGCCGGCGCCTTGCCCTGGAGCAAGCCCGCCTGGCCCGCTGCGACGGCAGCCACCACCAACACGATCAGCACGATCACCAGCCATTTCAAGATCAACATTGCGACACTCCGGGGCAGTCAAGTACCTCAATGGTACTGAATGGATCTTGCCCGACCCGTGCTGCCAAGCCCGCCGAGCCCCCCATCGCTAGAGATCGAGCGTTTGCGCAAGCCTGGTGCAGACTCACCCGTTCTACGCAGGCTCACCATGCTCAACCTGACCAGACTCACGATCCGCCGCGCCAGAAAAGAGCGCCTGCCCCAGATCGCCGGCAGCCTGACCTTCACGACCGTGCTGTCCATCGTGCCGCTTCTCGCGGTGAGCTTTGCGCTGTTCACGCGCTTCCCCATCTTCCAACGGCTTGAAGACGCGATCGAAGACGTGCTGCTGAAGAGCTTGCTACCGGCCGACATTTCGCGCGCGGTGCTGAAGTACCTCAACCAGTTCGCCGCCAACGCAAGCGGCCTCACCCTGGTGGGTTCTTTGTTCCTGGTGGTGGCCGCGGTGGCGCTCTTGCTCACGGTTGAAAACGCGCTCAACCAGATCTGGAACGTGAAGCGCAACCGTCCCTTCTTCAAACGAGTCGCGCTGTACGTGCTGATGCTGGCTGCGGGCCCACCCGCGCTGGGCCTGAGCCTGTGGGCCACCTCGTATGTGCTGGGTGCCTCGATAGGTCTGATCGCCAGCCTGCCGCCTTCGGCCCGGTTCGTGTTGAACATGGGCCCCGTGGCGCTGAGCCTCGTCGGCCTGAGCTGCCTGTTTCATTTCGTGCCCAACACCAAGGTACGCTGGCGTGACGCGATCGTTGGCGGCCTCGTCGCCAGCATCGCGTTCGAGCTGGGCAAGCGCGGCTTCGCGGCCTACCTGGTCAAGCTGCCCACCTACAAGGCCGTGTACGGCACCTTCGCGGTCTTGCCCGTCTTCCTGTTGTGGGTGTATTTTTCGTGGCTCGTGACACTGGCCGCGGCCCTCATTGCCGCCAACCTGGGCAAAGGCAAACCGCGCGAAGGCAGCAAGGGCTGAGGCAAGGCTGTTGGCTCAGGCCGATCGGCTTCGGCCTGCTTTCCCGATCGCCCTGAGCT
This sequence comes from Rhizobacter sp., assembly GCF_046595475.1. GTDB lineage: Bacteria > Pseudomonadota > Gammaproteobacteria > Burkholderiales > Burkholderiaceae_C > Rhizobacter. Next base: position 8,746 of record NZ_JBKJOQ010000038.1, on the reverse strand, counting down.
TGTCGAAGGGTGCGCGCCGCACGGCGCTGGCTTCGACGGGCTCAGCCCGAACGGAAGACGGGCCGCTTGAACGGCCCTTCATTCATGTGCATCATCGCGCCCGACTCAAGCCCTCGCCTGCCGACAACACCCTTGCCATGACACCCCCACCCTCACCCCCATTCCCATGGGAAACCACCGCACCTGAAGCGCAGGGCCTGTGCTCAGACGCACTGGTGCGGTTGGTCGATTTCGGCACGGCCCATGACCTGGACAGCCTGCTCGTGCTGCGCCACGGCCGCATCGTCGCCGAGGCCTTCTACGCGCCGTTTCGCGCTGGCCTCAAGCACCTCATCAACTCAGCCACCAAGGGCTTGATGGGCACGCTGGTGGGCATGGCGCAGCAGCAAGGCCTGGTCGGGCGGCTGGACCAACCGATACTCGATCTGCTGCCTGCAGACCCCACCTCGCAGGCTGACGAAGCCAAGCGCACCATCACCATCGAGCACCTGCTCGACATGACCTCGGGCCTGCGCTGGCAAGAGCCGCTCGGCGGCCAACCGCTCAGCGCCATCGAGATGCAGCAAAGCCCCGACTGGCAGCGCTTCGTGCTCGGCCAGCCCATGGCGCAGCCGCCCGGCACCGGCTTCAACTACAACAGTGGCAACTCGCAGCTGCTGTCGGCCTTGCTGAGCAAGACCACGGGCCTCAACGCCCAGGCGTTTGCGCGCCGGCACCTGTTCGACCCCTTGGGCATGGGCGAGGTGGTGTGGCCAACCGACCCGCAGGGCTTGTCGATTGGTGGCTATGGCGTCTTCATGCAGCCACGCGACATGGCCAAGCTGGGCCAGCTCTACTTGCAAGGCGGGCAGTGGCACGGCCAGCAGCTGCTGCCGCCGGGCTGGGTCGAAACGATAGCGCACGCCAGCGTCGACATGCACATGGGGACCACGCCATCGCTGCACTACGCCAAGGGCTGGTGGAGCATGCCGACCAAGCACGCCTACATGGCCGTCGGCTTCTTGCGGCAGCTGATCATGGTGCTGCCCGACCTCGACATGGTGGTGGTCGTGACCGGCCGCAAGCACTACGCCCTCGCCACCCTGGTCGACACCGTGGTCGCAGCGGTCGTCAGCGACGGGCCTGCGCCCGACCACCCGGCGGCGCAAGCTCGGCTGGCCGAAAGCGTGCGCGCGGTGGCCACGCAAACCCCCCAGCCGGTGCCCCCAATGCCGCACACGGCCACGCGCATCTCGGGCCAGCGCTACACCTTCTCACCCAACGGCGCGGGCATGAACTCGCTGTGCCTGACGTGGGAAGGCAGCTCACTGCGCCACGACACGGCCTTTGTGGGGCCCCGCGGCCGGCAACAGATCAGCGGCCCCGTCGGGCTGGACAGCACGTTTCACACCAGCGAGCCGCCCGGCGACCCGCTGGTGGCCGCCCGCGCGCAGTGGGTCGACGAGCACACACTCGCCATCGCCTGGCGCTGGGTGGCCGAAGGGGTGTCGGCCCACACCACGCTCACGTTTGAAGGCCCGCGGGTGGGGGTGGTCTTCAAGAGCAACCGAGGCCCCAAGGCCGAATTCGAAGGTGTTTGCGAGCGGTGAGCACCGGGCCGGCCCGTGATCTGTCTGGTACAACCGGGGCCCGGCCAAAGCTCACACGGCGATGGCCACCCACCAACCCACCGGAGACCCAGATGAGCGCAGACAAAGACCGCGGCATTCGCCGTGAAAAGCAGAAACGAGCCAAGGCCCTGAAGAAGGAGGGCAAGCCGCCAAGCGCGCCCGCCACGCCCAAGACCGCCGCGCCGAAGCAGAAAGCCGCCTGAACGGCCCAGCGCCAGCGCTCAGCGCTGGCTGGCTGACCCGCGCTCAGTGCGCGCGCCGAGCAGCGTGCGCCCCACCGACTGCGCAATCTGAGCCGAAAAGGCCGGGCTGTTGACCGCGCGACCGAGCGTGACCGCGCCGATCAGCGAGGCGAGCGCCACACAGGCGGCGTCGAGATCGCGCGGTGCGCCGGGAGAGCGCGGGCCTTGAAGCATGGCCTCGGCCACCTCGCGCAGGCCAACCTCGAAAACCTCGCGTGATGCCGTGTCGGCCCGCCCCACTTCGGGCGACAGGCTTTGCAGCGTGCAGCTTTCAGAGAGATCGCAGGTGCGCTTGAAGCCCAGGTAGAAGCGCACAAACTCGGCCCACCACGCTTTGCCGTGCTCGGCCTGAAAGTGCAGCACGCCACCCCTCAGTTCTTGCATGCCTTGGCGCACGGCTTCGCGAAATGCGTCGGTCTTCGAGTCGAAGTGCACATAGAACGCGCCTGATGTGACGCCGGCCTCCTTGGCCAGCCCGTCCACCCCCAGGCCGCCGAAGCCGCCCTTGCGAAACCCGCGCCCGGCCGCCTCGACGATGCGCTGGCGCGTCAACACCTTTTGCTCGGCCCTGGACGACATGGCGCTCCTCTATTTGCTGCAGTGGTGGCGATTGTAGTTGACGGCATAACGTTCGTTATGTATTCTCAAATCACGGTCGTTATTTAAATGACCGTGCCTGTTGCGGCCGCGGCAGCCTGTCTCTAGCCATCACCACTCAACCCTCGGAGTTTTCACATGCCTCTCACCCTCATCGTTACCGAAGGCGTCTTGCCCAAGCACCGCGAGGCCACCACCATCGCGCGGCTGTCTGAAGCGTTCTTGCGCTTGCATGGCCTGGCCGGCAACAAGTTCCTCACCCCCAACGTGATCGGCCACGTGCAGGTCATCCCGGCGGGCAGCACCTTCTCCGGCCTGAAGCCCACGCCGGTGGCCATCGTCGAGTGGCTCACACCTTCTTTCGCCTTCGGCTCGCGCGAGCTGCAGTCGGCCTACATCAAAGAGGCGACCGACATCATCGAAGAGGCCTGCGATGGCAAGCAGCCGCGAGAGCACATCTGGGTCAACGTGAAATACGCGGCCGACGGCGGTTGGGGCATAGCCGGCAAGGCCTACAGCAATGACGAGCTGATCGAGGCCGCTGGCCAAGGCTGAACTCGCAAGGCCCACCGCAACAGGCATGCCTGCTCATCCAGCGAGCAAGCAGCCGCTCATGAACGGCCTCAGCCTCCACGACTTCGCCCTGTTCGCGCAGATCCATTCCGAGTTCTTTACGACAAGCTGACCCACTGCGCACGCGCACTGACCAAGTGCTCAAGCCTGTGCAGCTCCCCCGTCCAACCAGACTGGTGGTCGCTGCGCGTGGCGTCGTCATGGAAGTGCGCGTGCGTGAGCGTCAGCTCGGTGCCCTGCGCAATCGGGCGCAGCGCCATGGTCACCAACGTCTCGTCGTCGGGTGTATGCGTCCAGCGCCAGGTGAAGACGAGCCGGCAGTTGCGCTCGACTTCGCGGTAGACGCCGCTGCAATCGCAGTCCACACCCCCCAGCGTTCGAAACATCAGGCGAAACCGCCCGCCGGGCCGCACGTCGGCTTCAGCCCTCAGCACCTCGGCCGCTTCACAGCCCCACCATTGCGCCATCATCTCGGGGCGCGTGAGTGCGGCGTAGACCGTGGTCGGCGGCGCGTGCAAGCGGCGCACGATGGTCAGGCTGGGTCTTCCCCTCGCCGTCATGTTGGTCATGTACTTCCTCTTGAACCAAGAGCACGAGTTGCTCAGCGCTGAAAAATCACCTTGCCCGTCTCGGAGTCGACCGGCGCCGAGGTGTGCTCATGCACGATCTTCCAAACGCCGCCTGCCGGTTTGAGCGCCACCGTCAAACGGTTGTTGAGCGAGCGCAGCTTGGCGCCGTCAGGGTCGATGGCGGTGTAACTCACAAAAGCGTGGGCCACAGCCAGCTCGCCCTCGGCCATCACCTGCACCTCGCTGAATTCGACCACCACGCGGTCGGTGCCCAAGCCGCCGAACCAAGCTGTCGCCATCGCACGCCAGGCGGCCAGGCCGCGGTGCGACCACGCACCCCAGAGGTCGAACACCTGCACGTCAGCGTCGTATAGCGCGACGAAGGCGTCGACGTTCTGGGCGAACACAGCCGATTTGTAGCCTTGCAAGACACGGCTTACCTGGGCTTCGACTTCTTGCATGTGCGTCTCCTTTGGTGAAGCGGGCCTCAGCCCTTGGTCAGCACCACGTGCTGGGCGTTGGCCGTGGCCACGTGCTCGGTGCAGTGAAAGCCGAGCGCCGTGAGATCGATGCCGGCCAGCAGCAGCTCGCCGCTGCCCAGCAGCGTGGGCGCCATCGCCAGGTGGATCTCGTCGACCAGGCCGGCCTGCAGGTACTGCCGCACGGTGGACACGCCGCCGCCGACGCGCACGTCCTTGCCCTTCGCGGCATCGCGCGCACGCTCCAGCGCCTCGTGGATGCCGCCGGTGACGAAGTGAAAGGTCGTGCCGCCTTCCATCACCAGCGGGTCGCGCCGGTGGTGCGTGAGCACGAAGGTCGGCACGTGGTACGGCGGGTTGTCGCCCCACCAGCCCTTCCAGCTTTCATCGGGCCAGGGCCCGCGCACCGGGCCGAACATGTTGCGCCCCAGAATCCAAGCGCCCATGTTGACGAAGCTGCGCTGGGCGAACACGTCGTCTGCATCGGTAACGCCACCTTCGCCGCCGTGCATCTGCGCAAAGGTGCGGGTGGGGAAGAACCATTCATGCAGCCGCATGCCGCCCTGCCCCAGCGGGTTTTCCAGGCTTTGCTGCGGGCCGGCACCGAAGCCGTCGATGGACATTGAAAAGGCCAGGACCTTGAGCTTGGACACGAGCGTCTCCTGAACGTGGCTGAGTGAGGTTGTCTGTGTATGACGAACGAGGCAGTGCCAAATCGACAGGCCTTTCAATTATTTAGCCTGATCTGTGAGGCAAGCCTTGGCTGCGGCGGCTTGCGGTCGTGATGGCGAGCGCGGCGGCAACCAGCATCGCGGCCACGCCGAACGCGATGCGCATGCCTGCGGCCACGGCGCCTGGGCTTGCCGTGGCGATGTCGACCGCGGTGGCATCGGCCGCAGCCGATGCCACCGCAAACACAGCGCCCATGGCGGACGCCCCGGTGACGAGCCCGAGGTTGCGCGACAAATTGAGCAAGCCCGACGTGACGCCCCGCTCTTGCGCGCCCGCATCGGCCATGACCGCAGTGTTGTTGGCCGTCTGGAACAGCGCATAGCCGCCGGTGACGACGGCTAGCGGCAGCAGGTAGCCGAAGACGCCCCAGGCAGTCGGAAACATGGCCAGAGCGAAGCACCCGGTGGCCATCGCGACCAGCCCGACGAGCATGGTGCGATGCGCGCCAACGCGATCCGCCATGCGGCCGGCTGGCACCCCGGTCAGCGCGGCGACCGCCGGGCCAACCGACAGCACAAGCCCCACCCATGTCGCGTCGAGCCCGAGCGCCCGAGAGAGATAGAACGGGCCGATCACCAGCGTCGCCATCACCACGGTGGAGACCAGAACGCTCGTGGCGAGGCCTGCGCTCAGCACGGGGCGGCGTAACAGGGCCAACGGGATCAAGGGCGACGCAGCCCTGGCTTGCGAACGCATGAACAGGCTGGCACCACACACGGCCGCCATCGCCAGTGCCACGTTGAGCAGCCCGAAACTGCCGCGCCCTGTCGTCATGGCGAGTGCATACGCCGCGAGCGTCAGCGCCAACAGCAGCGTGCCCAGATGGTCGAAGCCCACGCGGTCGGCCTGCGGCTTCGGGCGATCCAGCGGCAGGTGGCGGTGCGCGAGAAGAAACGTCAGCACACCCAGCGGCACATTGATGAGAAAGAGCGCCTGCCAGCCCAGCCCGGAGATCAGCACACCGCCCAGCGAGGGGCCGAGCGCGGTGCCGACAGACGACATCGTTCCGAGCAGGCCCATGGCGCTGCCTGTCCGGGTCTTCGGCACCGTCTCGCCGACAAACGCCAGCGTGAGGGCCATCATGGCGGCCGCGCCCAAGCCTTGTAACGCGCGGGCGCCGATCAGCAGCCCCAGCGTGGGCGCGATGCCGCACAAGGCCGAGGCCGCAGTGAACACGAAGATGCCGACCAGCAGCAGCCGCCGGCGGCCAACGAGGTCACCGAGCCGCCCGACGCTGACGATCAGGCTGGTGATGGCCAACAGGTACGCGAGCACCACCCACTGCACCTGCTGGAAGGAGGCGTTGAACGCCTGCGCCAAGGTTGGCAAGCCCACGTTGGCAATGCTGGTGCCGAGCGAAGACAGCAGCATCGACAAGGACAGGCCAGCGAGCACCCAGCAGACCGGCGCGGCCGATGCCTCATGCCCAGTGGCGGCTTCGTCTCGTGTTGCATTGAGGGGCTTCAAGTTGAACTCCATTTCTCATCGACACCGGGCCGGCGTCGCCAAAAAAATGTAGTTCTTGACCCCGCGTGGCGGAAGGCGCGTCAGATGCATCTTGTGCGTGCGCCAAACGCCATGTCACTGCCAGCTGCGCTATGGTCAGCGCATGTCTGCACCCGACCTCAACCTGCTGCTCACCCTGGACGTGCTGCTCGCGGAAGGCAGCGTGGTGCGCGCCGCACAGCGCCTGCGGTTGAGCCCCTCTGCGATGAGCCGGGCATTGGCGCGATTGCGTGAGGCCACGGGCGACCCGCTGCTGGTGCGGGCCGGGCGTAGCCTGGTGCCCACGCCCCGCGCGCTCGAGCTGCGCGAGCGGGTCGGCCAGCTGGTGCAAGACGGCGTGGCGGTACTGCGCCCGGCCGAGCAGCTCAAGCTCCAGCAACTGGTGCGAACGTTCACGCTGCGGGTGCGCGAAGGCTTCGTGGAGAACTTCGGCCCGGCCCTCCTCGCGCGCGTGAGCGAAGAAGCACCCGGTGTGCGGCTGCGCTTCGTGCAAAAGCACAGCAAAGACAGCACGCCGCTGCGTCACGGAAGCGTTGACCTGGACACGGGTGTCGTGGGCCAGGCGAGCAGCCCCGAGCTGCGCGTGCAGGCCTTGTTCCGAGACCGCTACATCGGCGTGGTGTGCACGGGGCACCCGCTGAGCCAGGGCGAGATCACACCGGCCCGTTACGCGGGCGGCAGGCACATTTTGGTGTCGCGGCAGGGCCTCGCCACAGGGCCTATCGACGACGCCTTGAAACCGCTTGCGCTGGTACGGCACATCGTCACCACCGTCGACGGCTTTTCGGCTGCGCTGGCACTCGCCCGCGCCACCGACCTGGTCGCCAGCGTGCCCGAGCGACACACCGGCAACCTGCGCAGCGGCCTGCACAGCTTTGCGCTTCCTGTTGACCTGCCCGAGTTCACGGTGTCATTGCTCTGGCACCCGCGGCTGGAAGCCGATGCCGCGCACCGCTGGCTGCGCGGCTGCGTACGCGACGCGTGCGCGCAGCCTTGTGCCCGGTCTGTCTGCTAGCGAACAGACGCCTCGGAATTGAGGGTCCAAGCTATTTCCAAAGCAGTGCGGGGCAACAGCCCGGCATCTGCGCTCGAAGCCAAGGGAATCACGCCAGTATTTGTGAATGCGGTATGGCCCACCACGCCCACACTCGGACAGAATCCAATCTGACTCACATGCCAGAGGTTGCCATGAGCTTGAAGTTGCGCCAAAGCGCGGAAGAACGGCTTGAGAAGGGCACCGCGCCCGTCTCAAAAGGGTGGACCACTGGCATGCCGGCGCTCAGCTTGCTGCATGGTCTTGCCACCGCGCCCGCAACCGCAAGCGACGCACTCAAGCTCCTGCACGAGTTGCAAGTGCACCAGGTGGAATTGGACTTGCAACACGAACAGGCCGAACAAGACCGTCAACAGCTCGCCGAAGACCTGTCTGACAGCGCCGAGCTGTTTGACCTGGCGCCGTTCGCTTACCTGACGCTACACCCCGACGGCCTGGTGATTGCCGCCAACCGCATCGCCACCAGCTGGCTCGCACCCGAGGCAAGTGAGCTGGAAGCGTGTGCGGGTCGCCGCATCGAAGACCTGCTGGCGCCTGAATGCCGCGCGGCGGTCCGAGACCTGCTCGCTGCCCTGCGCAAGGGCGAGGGCCGGCAAACCTGCGCCGTGCAATCCAGGGCCGGTGGCGCCAACGCGCACGCCGTGGCGACTGCAACGCCTGCAGACGGGCGGGTGTTGATGGCCTTCGTGCCTGCTGGGCCAGCGCCATAGCCTGCACTCCCCGCTGGGCATTGAAGCTCAGGGCAAGCCGACACCCGATTTGCGTCGGGCCGGAGGCTGACAGAGGGCACACTCTGGCATGAGCTCCTTGCCACCGCCCGTCGCGAAGCGCCAGCCTGAGGCGGTGCAGAGCATCGTGGGCATTGTCGGAATTGGCGCATCGGCTGGCGGCCTGGAGGCACTCGAGCAGTTCTTTGCCCGGGTGCCGGCGAGGTCGGGCCTGGCCTACATCGTGGTTCAGCACCTCGACCCGACGCAAAAAGCCATGTTGGCCGAGTTGCTGCAGCGGGTGACGTCGTTGAAAGTCCGCGAAGCCAGCGAACAGATGCGCGTCGAGGCCGACCATGTCTACGTGATTCCTCCGAACGCCGAGCTCAGCCTGGCGCATGGCATGTTGCACCTGACACCGCCCGCCGAACCCCGCGGCATGCGGCTGCCGGTCAACGTGCTGTTTTCGTCACTGGCCCGCGACCAGGGCGCCTCAGCCATTGGGGTCGTGCTGTCGGGCATGGGCTCTGACGGCACGCTGGGGCTGCTGGCCCTGAAGACCGTGGGCGGCCTGACCGTCGTGCAGGAGCCTTCGTCGGCACAGTTCGACTCGATGCCGCGCAGCGCCATCGCCGCCGCCTGTGCCGACATCGTGGCGCTGCCCGCAGACATGCCCG
>NZ_JBKJOQ010000048.1:0-6270 GCF_046595475.1 Rhizobacter sp. | reverse complement strand
GTCAGACCCACGCCCAGCCCGCCCTGCGCGCGGTCGAGCCCGCGCGAGCCCTGGGTGAAGAGGTCGAAGATGTGCGGCAGGAGCTGCTCTTCGATGCCGATGCCGTGGTCGCGCACGTGTATGGCGGCGCCCTGCGGTTCCGGGGTCGCGGTGAGCTCGATCAACGTCCCCTTCTCGCTGTACTTCGAGGCATTGTTTAAAAGGTTGGACACGATCTGCGCCAGGCGCGCGAAGTCGCCTTGCATCCACATCGACTCAACCAGGGGCAGCACCCGCAGGGTCTGGCCACGCGAGTCGATCAGCGGTTGCGCCGTTTCCACGCTCTGGCTGATGACGGCATTGAGATCGACCTTCTCGCGCGCCAGCACGATCTTGCCCTGGCTGATGCGCGCCACGTCGAGCAGCTCATCAATGAGGCGCGTCATCTGCCGCACCTGCCGCACCATGATGTCGGCGGCCCGCTCGAGCTTGGGGTCGGGCGCAGCCACGCGGCGAATGATCTCCAGCGCCGTGCGTATGGGCGCCAGCGGGTTGCGCAACTCGTGCGACAGCATGGCAAGAAACTCGTCCTTGCGGCGGCTGGTTTCCTGCAGCTGCATCTCGGCTGCGCGGCGCTCGACGATCTCGCTTTGCAGGCTGCCGTAGAGCATGGCGTTTTCGAGCGCGGCCGCTGCGCGGGCGGCCAGGTCGTCGAGCACTCGCCAGTCGATCGGGTGCTCGGCCGTGTCGGTGGCAACGAACAGGGAACCGAGCAGGCGGTCGCCGTTGAACAGAGGCAAAGCCGTGGCTTCGAGCCAGGGCCTTGCGCCTGCGGCCGGCGTCAGGCCGAGCGCGGGCGAGCCCAGGCCAGCAAGCTCGGCCACGTCGAGGTACACACGGCGCCGGTCTTCCACTGCGCGGCGCAGGGCGCTGCTCACGTTGTCGCCCAACTCGCAGAGCGGCCTCTCGCTCATCGCCCCCCCGTTGCAGACCAGGCCCTGCGACTGCAGGCCGTCATCGTCGATGCCCACGACCACCGCCACAGATGCCAGCTGCGGCACCACCAGCCGGGCCAGCTCGCGCATGCCCACGTCCACCTGCAAGGAGCTGTTGAGCACCTGGCTGGCGCTGGCCAGGAAGGCCGAGCGGCGGTCGCTGTCTTCGGCGGCACTGCGGGCTGCTTCGGCGGCGGCGATGGAGGCGCGCGCATCGGCCTGGCGCTTGATCTGCCGCTGCAGCGCAAAGAGGCGCACGAACACCCGCACCTTGCTGCGCAAGATGTGCGGCACCACGGGCGAGAGGATGTAATCGACCGCGCCCAAGGCGTAGCCGCGCTCGGTCTGGATCTCGTCGGCGTACGAGGTGATGAAGATGATGGGCGTGTCGACCGCGCGCTTGTACTGTCGGATCATGGACGCCGTCTCGAAGCCGTCGATGTCGGGCATGTTGACGTCAAGCAAGATCACCGCAAACTCGCGCTGCAAGATCTCGCGCAGCGCCTCGCGGCCAGAGCGCACGAACACCAGCTCTTGGTTGAGCTCTTCGAGCACCGTGCCAAACACCAGCAGCTTCTCGGGCAGGTCATCGACGATGAGGATGCTCACCTTGGCGTCAGCTTCCCCCAGGATCACCGCCGGATCATCGGCACGCGCGGGTCGATTCATTTGCTGAGCCACCCACGCAGCACCACCAGCAGGTAATCGGTGTCGACGGGCTTGGAGAGGTAGTCCCACGCACCGGCATCGATGCACTTCTCACGGTCGCCCTTCATCGCCTTGGCCGTCACCGCGATCAGCGGCAGCTCTTTGCCGCGTGGCAGCTGGCGCATGCGGCGCATGGTCTCCATGCCGTCCATCTCCGGCATCATGATGTCCATCAGCACGATGTCGATGGCCGGGTCGGTCTCGACGTGGCGGATGGCGTCATGGCCGTTTTCGGCCGACACGATCACCATGCCGTGCGCGTCAAGCACGGCGGCCAGCGCAAAGATGTTGCGCATGTCGTCGTCGACGATGAGCACCTTCTTACCTTCCAGCGCGCGGTCGGTGTCGTAGAGGGCCTGCGCCGAGCGGCGCTCCTGCTCAGACATGTTGGCCTCGCCGCGGTGCAGGAAGAAAGCTGTCGCATCCAGCATGCGCTCCAGGGTGTCGGCGCGCCGCAGGGCGAAGGCACTGTGGCCGCGCCCCCAGGCGGTGGTCACATCGTCGTCGTCGCTCGCGAGCACGATGGGCATCTGGCGCGCGAGCGGGCGCCGCTCTAGCGACTCGATCACGTCTTCAGGGCCGAAGCCGGGCATGCTGCCATCGGTGATCAGGCAGTCGATGCCGCCGGTGCCCAGTTGCACCCGCGCGGATGCGGCCGAATCGGCGATCACGATGTCGGTGTCGGCGTCGAGCGAGTCGAGGAAGCTGTCGCGCGCGCTCGCGGGCTGCATCATCACCAGCAGGCGCTTCTTGGGCCGATCGGCAAACTCGTAAAGATGCGCCAGCGCTTCTTCCACTTCGTCTTGCGACTGCAGGGGCTTGGTCAGGAAACCCAACGCCCCTGAGCGCAGCGCGCGCTCGCGCGAGTCGTCGGTCGACACGACGCAGATCGGAATGTGGCGGGTGGCCAGGTCAGATTTCAGCCGCTCAAGAATGCGCCAGCCTTCCATGTCGGGCAGGAAAATGTCGAGCGTGATCACCGCAGGCTGGAAATCGCGCGTCAAGGTGAGTGCACCCGCTCCGCTGGTACTCACCAGGCCCTTGAAGCCCACGTGACGGGCGGCCTGCAGCAAGACACGCGCAAAAGCGAGGTCGTTCTCGACAATCAACAGCACCTTGTCGCCGAGCAAGATATCGCTACGGTCATCGTTTGCCACGTTGGTCGAAGGCAAGTCATCCGAGTCATCCATACCCGCACCCACCATCTGAGGGCCTATCACCACACGGTCGCTTGGCAAGGCATGGTCATCACCAACTGGCCCGCGCAAGCGCTCGACATGGGGCAACACTTCGGCCAGCGCCGTTGGCACTGGGCGGCCGTGGCGGCCGACACGCGCCGTGTAGCTCTGCGGCAGATACAGCGTGAAAGTACTGCCCTGCGTTGGCGTGCTCACCAATCGAATCTCGCCACCCAACAGGCGGGCCAACTCGCGGCTGATCGCCAGGCCCAGGCCGGTGCCGCCGTATTTGCGCGAGGTGGAGCCGTCGGCCTGCTGAAACGCCTCGAAAATGATCTGCTGCTTGTCGAGCGAGATGCCGATGCCGGTATCGGACACCGAAAACGCCAGCACCTGAGTGGCGCGGTTGAGGTCTTCGTTGTCGCGCGACCAGCCGCCGCTGGCCTGTTCGACCGACAGGCACACCGAGCCCTGATGGGTGAACTTGAAGGCGTTGGACAGGAGGTTCTTGATGATCTGCTGCAGGCGCTTGACGTCGGTGACGACGGTCTTGGGCAGCGGCGGTTTGGTGGTGATCTCGAAATCCACATGCTTGGACTCGGCCACGTGGCGAAAGCTGCGGTCCACCGAACGCTGCAGGTCTTCGAGCCGCAGCTCGCTCACATCAACAGCCACCGTGCCCGACTCGATCTTCGACAAATCGAGAATGTCGTTGATCAGCATCAGCAGGTCGTTGCCCGACAAGTGAATGGTCTTGGCAAACTCAACCTGCCTGGGCGTAAGGTTGCCTTCGCTGTTCTTGCAGAGCTGGTCTGACAGGATCAACAGGCTGTTGAGCGGCGTGCGCAGCTCGTGCGACATGTTGGCGAGGAATTCCGACTTGTACTTGGAGGTGAGGGCAAGCTGCTCGGCCTTTTCTTCCAGCGCCTGGCGGGCTTGCTCCACTTCCTGGTTCTTGCGCTCGACCTCCTGGTTCTGGTGGACGAGCAGGCGGGCCTTCTCTTGCAGCTCTTCGTTGGTCTGCTGCAGCTCTTGCTGGCGGCTTTGCAACTCTTCGGCCAGCGACTGCGACTGCGTCAACAAGTCTTCGGTGCGCATGTTGGCGCTGATGGTGTTGATCACGATGCCGATCGATTCGGTCAACTGATCCAGAAAGGCCTGGTGCGCCGGGTTGAAGCGTTCCAATGAGGCCAGCTCCAGCACGCCACGCACCTCGTCTTCGAACACGATGGGCAGCACCAAAATGTCGAGCGCTGCGCCTTCACTGAGGCCGGTCGCCACGCGGAAGGCACTGGTCGGCACGTTGGTCAACAAAATCTTTTGCTTCTCGATCGCACACTGGCCCACCAGGCCCTGGCCCAGCTCCACCTCTTTGCCGTGCGAGGCCTGGCCGCCCGAGGCGTAGCTGCCGAAGAGCTTGAGCTTGGGTGCACCGGCCGCGTTGCTCAGCACATAAAACTCGGCTTGCTGCGCACCCACCACCGGCGCCAGCTCCGACAAGATCAGCTGGCCCACAGTCAACAGGTCTTTCTGGCCCTGCAGCATGCGGCTGAACTTGGCGAGGTTGGTCTTCAGCCAGTCTTGCTCGGTGTTCTTCTGCGTGGTGTCTTTCAGGTTGCGGATCATCTCGTTGATGGTGTCCTTCAAGGCCGCCACTTCGCCTTGCGCTTTCACCGTGATGGAGCGCGTCAGGTCGCCTTGCGTCACGGCGGTGGCCACCTCGGCAATGGCGCGCACCTGGGTCGTCAAGTTGGCCGCCAGCTGGTTCACGTTTTCGGTCAAGCCCTTCCAGGTGCCTGAGGCGCCCGGCACCTTGGCCTGGCCGCCGAGCTTGCCTTCCACACCCACCTCGCGCGCCACGCTGGTCACCTGATCGGCAAAGGTGGCGAGCGTGTCCGTCATGCCGTTGATGGTCTCGGCCAGGGCGGCAATTTCTCCCTTGGCTTCCACGGTCAGCTTTTGCTTCAGATCGCCGTTGGCCACGGCGGTCACCACCTTGGCGATGCCGCGCACCTGGCCGGTCAGGTTGCCGGCCATGAAGTTCACGTTTTCGGTCAGGTCTTTCCAGGTGCCCGACACATCGCGCACCTGCGCTTGCCCGCCCAAACGCCCTTCGGTGCCTACCTCACGCGCCACGCGCGTCACTTCGGCCGCGAAAGACGAGAGCTGGTCGACCATGGTGTTGATGGTGGCCTTGAGTTCGAGAATCTCGCCCTTCACGTCGACCGTGATTTTCTTGCTCAAGTCGCCCGCCGCCACCGCCTTGGTCACGTCGGCAATGTTGCGCACCTGGCTCGTGAGGTTCGAGGCCATCAGGTTCACCGAGTCGGTCAAGTCCTTCCAGGTGCCTGCAACACCTTGCACGTCGGCCTGGCCACCCAGAATGCCCTCGGTGCCCACTTCCAGCGCCACGCGTGTCACTTCGGCTGCGAAGCTGCGCAGCTGGTCGACCATGGTGTTGACGGTGTTCTTCAGCTCCGAGATTTCGCCCTTCACGTCGACCGTGATCTTCTTGGACAAGTCGCCTGCCGCCACCGCCTTGGTCACGTCGGCGATGTTGCGCACCTGAGACGTCAGATTGCCGGCCATGAAGTTGACCGACTCGGTCAAGTCTTTCCACGTACCTGCAACGCCTTGCACGTCGGCCTGGCCGCCCAGCTTGCCTTCGGTACCCACTTCACGCGCCACACGGGTCACTTCAGCGGCAAAGCTTCTCAGTTGGTCGACCAGCGTGTTGATGGTGCTCTTGAGTTCGAGAATTTCGCCCTTGCCGTCGACCGTGATCTTCTTGGACAGGTCACCCGCCGCCACGGCCTTGGTCACGTCGGCAATGTTCCGCACCTGCGACGTCAGGTTGGAACCCATCGAGTTGACCGAGTCGGTCAAATCCTTCCACGTGCCGGCCACACCCTGCACGTTGGCCTGGCCGCCCAGTTTGCCTTCGGTACCCACTTCTCGCGCCACCCGCGTCACTTCGGATGCGAACGAGGAGAGCTGGTCCACCATCGTATTGATGGTGTTCTTCAGTTCGAGAATTTCGCCCTTCACGTCCCCCGTGATCTTCTTGGACAGGTCGCCGTTGGCCACCGCGATCGTCACGTCGGCAATGTTTCGCACCTGGGAGGTCAGGTTGCCGGCCATGAAGTTCACCGAGTCGGTCAAGTCCTTCCAGGTACCTGCCACGCCCTGCACATCGGCCTGGCCGCCCAGCTTGCCCTCGGTGCCCACTTCGCGCGCCACCCGCGTCACTTCCGAGGCGAAGGACCGCAACTGGTCGACCATGGTGTTGATGGTGTTCTTGAGCTCGAGAATTTCGCCCTTCACGTCCACCGTGATCTTCTTGGACAGGTCGCCGGCCGCCACGGCCGTCGTCACTTCCGCGATGTTCCGCACCTGGGCCGTGAGGTTCG
>NZ_JBKJOQ010000120.1:0-18066 GCF_046595475.1 Rhizobacter sp. | reverse complement strand
CCGGCGACTACTCGCGCGGTGCGGCGGGCTTCTGGGTCGAGAACGGGCGGATCAAGTACCCGGTGCACGAGATCACCATCGCCGGCAACCTGCGCGACATGTTCAAGGGCATCAGCGCCGTCGGCGCCGATGCCTACACGATGGGAAGCAAGACGCTCGGTTCGGTGCTCGTGGACCGCATGAAAATCGCCGGTTCCTGACAGCAAGCGCGTAAGCGGGTAAGTCCTGTTGGGCAGGAGCATCGGCCACTTCTAGAATGCGACGCGCCGACTGTCGGCCCGTTTTTCCTCAGAGGAGACATTCATGCAGCGTCGTTCCTTCGTCAACCGTGCCGGTATCGCCGGCGTGCTCGCGGCGGGCGTTGCGCCCGCGATCGTCCACGCGCAAACCACTTTGCGCTGGCGCATCGCGTCGAGCTTTCCGAAGTCGCTCGATACGCTCTTCGGCGCCTGCGACGTCTTCGCCAAAAAGGTCAGCGACATGACCGGCGGCAAGTTCGTGATTTCCACGCATGCGGCCGGGGAACTGATGCCGGCGTTCGGCGTGCTGGACGGTGTCTCCAATGGCACGGTCGAGATGGCGAACACGGCGCCTTACTACTTTTTCGGCAAGGATCCGACCTACGCGCTCGACTGCGCGATCCCGTTCGGCCTGAACGCCCGCCAGATGACGGCATGGATGTACGAAGGCAACGGGCTGAAGCTGACCCGCGAGTTCTACGCCAAGGTCAACATCGTGAACTTCCCGATGGGCAATACCGGGTCCCAGATGGGCGGCTGGTTCCGCAAGGAGATCAAGTCGCTCGAGGACATCAAGGGCCTGAAATTCCGCGTCGGTGGCTTCGGTGGCAAGGTGATCGAACGCATCGGCGCCGTGCCGCAAAACATTCCCGGTGGTGAGATCTACCAGGCGCTGGAAAAAGGGACGATCGATGCGGCCGAGTGGGTCGGCCCGTACGACGACCTGAAGCTCGGCTTCAACAAGGTCGCGCCGAACTACTACTACCCCGGCTGGTGGGAAGGTGGCCCCCAGCTGAGCTTGTTCATCAACAACAAGGCCTACGACGGTTTGTCTGCCGAGTACAAGGCAATTGTCGAAGCCGCGGCCTCTCATGCCCACGTCGACATGCAAGCCAAGTACGACGCGCGCAACCCGGCTGCGCTGAAGCAACTGGTGGGCGCGGGCACCAAGCTCTTCCGCTTCCCCAAAGACGTGATGGATGCTGCGTTCAAGGAAGCCATGGGCCTGTATGGCGAGCTGAGCGGCAGCAACCCGGCCTGGAAGAAGATCTACGAAGACTACTCAGCCTTCCGCCGCGACGCGAACCTCTGGTTTCGCTTCACCGAAGCCGGTTTCGACGACTTCATGCAAGCGCAGAAGCTCTGATTCCCCAGAGCTGACGCAAGAGCCCCGCTGCGGCGGGGCTTTTTCTTTCACGGTTCCAATCGAACACGCACGGATGAGACTGGCTACATGAACCCCACCACCGTTCAGATCGCGGGCGCGTTGATCTTCGTCGTAGCGCTCATCCACACTTTCTCGACCACGCTGTTCGAGCGCCTGGCCCGCCGCTACCCGCAGCACGAAGGCGGCTTTCATCTGCTGGGTGAAGTCGAGGTCGTATTCGGCTTCTGGGCGCTGGTGCTGGTGTTGTTCACCTTCGCGGTCGAGGGCAAGAAGCCCGCCACTGATTACCTGGACGGGCGCAACTTCACCGAGCCCTTGTTCGTTTTCGCCATCATGGTGATCGCGGGTAGCCGGCCCATCCAGAGCGTGGCGGCCCTGCTGGTCAACACGCTGGCCCGCGTGGTGCCGGTGCCCACGTCGCTCGCGTTCTATTTCCTGGCCCTGTCGATCATTCCCTTGGCGGGCTCGCTGATCACCGAGCCTGCGGCCATGACGCTGGCCGCCCTGATGTTGCGTGGCCGCGTCTTCAACTGCCCGCTGCCCGAGCGAGTGAAGTACGCCACCATCGGCGTGTTGTTCGTCAACGTGTCGATAGGTGGCACGCTCACTTCGTTTGCCGCACCGCCGGTGTTGATGGTGGCCGGCAAGTGGGGGTGGGATTCGGCCTTCATGTTGTCCAACATCGGCTGGCGTGCGGCCATTGCGGTGTTCATCAACGCGCTGGTGGTCTGCCTGCTGTTCGGCCGCCACATCGTGAAGGCCGTTCCAGCCGCTGATGCCGAGCCGCCGGCGTCGCCCGCACCGATCAGCGCCATGCTGGTGAGCGTGCTGTTCCTGTTGGGCGTGGTGGTGTTTGCGCACCATGCTGCGGTCTTCATGGGCTTGTTGCTGTTCTTCATTGGATACAGCGCCGCCTACCCACGGCACCACGACACGCTGATCCTGCGCGAGGCGCTTCTGGTGGCGTTCTTCCTGGCCGGGCTGGTAGTGCTGGGTGGGCAGCAGCAGTGGTGGTTGCAACCCCTGCTCACTTCCATGAGCCCGCAGGCGGTGTACTACGGCGCTACGGCGCTCACGGCTGTGACCGACAACGCCGCATTGACCTACCTGGGCTCGCTGGTGGACGGCCTGAGCCCAGAGTTCAAATACTCGCTGGTGACGGGCGCTGTCACGGGCGGGGGTTTGACGGTCATCGCCAATGCCCCCAACCCGGCCGGCTTTTCGATTCTGCGGGGCGGCTTCACCGACGGGTCGATCAACGCCCTGTGGCTGCTGGCCGCCGCGCTCGGCCCGACCGGGGTGGCGATCGTGCTCTTCCGCTTCGTGTGAGGGTGTGATCCGCCATCTCGGCGGCTCTGCCTACTTCTTCTTGCTCTCTTCCCGCAGGGCTCGCTTGATCGCTTTCATCTGATCGTCGTCGTTGTTGCTTGGGGTGCTGCCACTCGGGGCTGCGGGTTGCAACAAGCCGTCCATCGAGGCGGGAGCTTGTTCGGATTTCTTCGTGTCCTGTTGTTGCAGCTGCTGAAAGATCTTGTCCGAGTCGAGCTGCTTCTCTTTCACGAGCCCACTCGACACCATGCCGGGGAACGCGATGATCAAGCCGACCATGACAATCTGGATGCACACAAAAGGCACGGCACCCCAGTAGATCTGCCCGGTGGTCACCTTGGCCACGGGCTTGTTGGTCACCTTGTCGGTGTAGTCGTCGGTCGGGGCCACGCTGCGCAGATAGAACAGCGCAAAGCCAAAAGGCGGGTGCATGAACGACGTTTGCATGTTCACGGCCAGCAGCACGCCGAACCACACCAGGTCTATGCCCAGCTTGTCTGCCACCGGCGCGATCAGCGGAATCACGATGAACGACAGCTCGAAGAAGTCGAGGAAGAACGCCAACACGAAGACCAGGATGTTGACCACGATCAGGAAGCCCAGCTGACCGCCTGGCAGGCTGGTCAACAGGTGCTCGACCCAGACGGGCCCGTCAACACCTTGGAACGACAGGCTGAACACTGTGGAGCCGATCAGGATGAACAGCACGAAGCACGACAGCTTCATGGTGGTGTCCATGGCTTGGCGTATCAACTTGAGGTCGATGCGCCGCCGAGCCAGAGCCATGATGAGAGCGCCCGTCGCACCCATGGCGCCGCCTTCGGTGGGTGTGGCCACGCCAAGAAAAATGGTGCCCAGCACCAGGAAGATCAGGGCCAGCGGTGGGATCAGCACGAAGGTCACTCGCTCGGCCATGCGCGACAGCAGGTTCAGCCGGGCGACCTTGTTGACCACGGCGAGCACAAAGGCAACGCCCACGCCGACGCACATCGAGACCACGATCATCTCGTCGGTCGGCGTGCCCTCGGGGCGGCTCTTCGCAAAGGCGACCGCGGCTGCGACCGACAGCACTGCGAGCACGCCCAGCGAGCGCAGGCCGGCATCGCCGTTGTCTTCGCGAATCGTGCGTGCCTCCTTGGGCAGCGCGGGCACCCACTGCGGCCGGATCATGGCAACGAGCACCACATAGCCGAGGTACAGGCCGGTGAGCACGAAGCCAGGGATGAACGCGCCTTTGTAGAGGTCGCCCACGCTTCTGCCGAGCTGGTCGGCCAAGATGATGAGCACCAGTGACGGCGGGATGATTTGGGCCAGCGTGCCCGATGCGGCGATCACGCCACTGGCCACCCGACGGTCATAGCCGTAGCGCAACATGATGGGCAGCGAGATGAGGCCCATCGAGATGACCGATGCGGCGACCACGCCCGTGGTGGCGGCCAGCATGGCGCCGACCAGGATCACCGCGATGGCGAGACCGCCGCGGATCGGGCCGAACAACTGCCCCACCGTGTCGAGCAGGTCTTCGGCCATGCCGGAGCGCTCAAGGATCAAGCCCATGAAGGTGAAGAAGGGCACGGCCAGTAGCGTGTCGTTCTGCATGATGCCGAAAATGCGAAGTGGCAATGCCTGCATCAGAGACGACATGCCTGGCACACCGATCTCGATCGCCAGGAAGCCGAAGAACAGGCCGCACGCCGCGAGAGAGAAGGCCACCGAGTAGCCAAAGAGCAGAAAGACGATCAGGCACGCGAACATGATCGGGGCCATGTTGGCCAGCAGGAAATTGATCATGGCGTGCCCCTCATCGCAGCTTGCTCACGGGTGGCCACTTCCTTTTGCAGCAGGAACTCGGCGAGCTCTTCTTCTGGTGACTTGACGCCTTGCCTGCGGGTGGGGTCTGGCACCAGCCCCTTCAGGAACGCCACGCGCTTGATGATTTCGGACACGGCCTGCATGCCCAGCAGGGCCATGCCCAGCGGAAGCATGGCAAACACGGGCCAGCGGATCAGGCCGCCTGAGTTGCTGGACATTTCGCCCATTTGGTAGGCCCGAATCACGAGTGGCATCGTCATGTAGATGACGACCACGACAAAGGGCAGCAGGAACAGCGTCAGCCCGACAAGATCGATCTTGATCTGCGTCCGCTTCGAGAAGCGCCCCGAAATCACGTCGATCTTGACGTGCTCCTGGCGCAGCAGCGTGTAGCCGGCTGCCAGCAGGAACACGGCAGCAAAGAGGTACCACTGAACTTCGAGAAAGGCGTTCGAGCTGTAGTTGAAGGCCTTGCGTACGACGGCGTTGACGGTGCTGATGAGCACCGCAGCCAACACCAACCAAGCCAGCCAACGGCCAATCAATTCGCTGAGCCGATCAATCAGCCGCGAAAGCGAGAGCAATGACGACACGTGAGTCTCCGGATTCTGAAAATGCAGCGAGCTTGTGGCTCGCGCATGGCGCACGATTTGGGTTTTGACTTATTGCTGGGCCTCGGGGTGTTTCCGAAATGGCCCGGCTGCGCGCATCAGACCGCAAGCGCCGCGGTCGTGCCAGAGGTTTTTCCGCTACGTGGTTCTACGCACTTGGCGCGTCGCTCAGGTGTCGGTGGCTGCGTGGAACAGCTTGCCCGAGCGCGTGCCCGTGCGGCAGAAGGTGAGGATGGGCTTGGGCATGTCAGCCAACAGCTGCGCCATGCGAGCGATCTCTTGCGGGGTTTGCACTGCTGGGCTCACCGGCAGAAAGGCGTACTGAAGGCCTGCTGCGGTGGCCGCCGCCTCTATGGCCGCGCTGGTGGGCTGAGCGGGGCCGCCTTCGAAATCAGGGCGGTTGTTGATCACGCTCTTGAAGCCGTTTTGTGCAGCCCACGCCATGGCGGTGGGATCGAGTTGACCGGTGGCGCAGACGTCGGCGCTGAGTTGCTGAATCTGGGGAGAATTCATCAAAGCCTCCGTGATCACTTGCTCAAGGCTTGCTTGACGGCGGCGGACACCATGCCCATGTCGGCCTTGCCAGCCAACGCTGTTTTCACCGCGCCCATCACCTTGCCCATGTCGCCGGGGCCGCTGGCGCCCAGGCTGGCCACGATGCGGGCCACTTCGGCGGCAACCTCTTCGGCGCTCAGGCGTTTGGGCAGGTAGCCTTCGAGCACCGTGAGCTCGGCGGTTTCTTTCTCGACCAGATCGGGCCGGTTGCCGGCACTGAACTGCGTGATCGAGTCACGGCGTTGCTTGATGAGCTTGTCAATGATGGCGATGACCGCTGCATCGTCGAGCACCACGCGCTCGTCGACTTCCTTCTGCTTGAGCGCGGCGAGCAGGCCACGGATGGTCAGCAGGCGAGCCGCATCTTTGGCACGCATGGCTGTTTTCATGTCTTCGGTGATCTGGTCTTTGAGGCTCATCGTCGGCTCCAGAGAAGGGTAGAAACAACAAAGCCCGCTTTGCAGCGGGCTTGGCGGGCTTCAGGTACTTGAAGCTCAGAACATGCGCTTGGGCAGTTGCATGCTGCGAATGCGCTTGAAGTGGCGCTTCACTGCAGCAGCCTTCTTGCGCTTGCGCTCGGCCGTGGGCTTTTCGTAGAACTCGCGGGCGCGCAAGTCGGTCAGCAGGCCCAGCTTTTCAATGGTGCGCTTGAAACGGCGCAGAGCCACGTCGAACGGCTCATTCTCTTTGACGCGAATAGAAGTCATAGATCCAGAAGTTAGTGCGCTCGGTGTTCGCTCAGAAGCTCAAAGAGGAGGTTCCGGATTCCAGCTTCAAGGCCTGGGCGAATCGCAGCGCGGGGTTTTGCCAGCAAAGACGACGATTATAAGCAGACGGCGAGAGCGGTGCAAGCCGGCTGTCAGTGACCACTCATGGTCTGGGCGCAAGCATGGGCGCTGGCCCAGGCCCACTGGAAGTTGTAACCGCCGAGCCAGCCCGTCACATCGACCACTTCCCCTATGAAATGCAAGCCAGGCACGCGACTGCTTTCCAGGGTCTGGGAGCTGAGCTCGCGAGTGTCGACGCCCCCCGCGGTAACTTCGGCCTTGCGGTAGCCCTCGGTCCCCGAGGGGGTGAGTTCCCATGTTTTGAGGCTCTGGGCGAGCTGCTGCAGCTCGCGGTCCCGGGCGTCGGCGATCAGTTTGTCGGGTTGATCGGCGAGCCAGCTTTCGGCGAGACGAGAGGGGAGAAGCGACGCCAACTCGTTGCCGAGCTTGCGCTTGGAGCCGAGCTTGCTGCGCGCCAGCTCGGCGGCCAGGTCGACGTGCGGGGCCAGGTCGATGTGCAAAGGCGTGCCGGGCTTCCAGAAGCTTGAAATCTGCAGCACGGCGGGGCCGCTCAGGCCGCGGTGGGTGAACAAGAGGTCTTCGTCGAAAGCGCCGCCCCCTTTGGCTGGGCCGGTGCAGATGCCCACCGGCAGCGACAAGCCTGCCAGGGCGGAGAACGGCGCCCAGGCCGCTGCGTCAAATGTCAGCGGCACCAAAGCGGGCCGCGTTTCGATCAATCGGTGGCCGAACTGCTTCGCCACGCGGTAGCCAAAATCGGTGGCGCCGATCTTGGGAATCGACAGCCCGCCGGTGGCGATGACAACGCGCGTGCTGCGCACTGGGCCGCGCTCGGTGTCGAGCTCGAAGCCGCTGCTGGCCTGCCGCACGGCTTGCACACCGCAAGGCTGCCAGCGCGTCACGCTGCCTTGTTCGCATTCGCGCAGCAGCATGCCGATGATGTCTTCGGCCGACTCGTCACAGAAGAGCTGCCCCTTGTGCTTCTCATGCCACGCGATGCGATGGCGTTGCACCAGGCCGATGAAGTCTTGCGGTGTGTAGCGGGCCAGTGCCGAGCGGCAGAAGTGCGGGTTGGCCGAAAGGAAATTTGCAGGCCCCGCATCGCGGTTGGTGAAGTTGCAGCGGCCGCCGCCCGAGATGCGGATTTTCTCGGCCACCTTGGCGCTGTGGTCGACCAGCAGCACCTTGCTTCCCAGTTGCCCCGCCACGCTGGCGCAAAACAAGCCAGCGGCTCCAGCGCCTATCACCACCACATCGAAACTCTGCATGCGGGGGATTATCGCGATGGGCTTCCTAGAATCGGCCATGACTCTTACTCCTGCTCAGCGAACACGTGCCACCTGGGCCGTGCGCCTGCAGTTCTTCATTGCCGGCGCGCTGTTTGCCACCTGGGGCGTGCACGTGCCCACAGTGAAGCTGCACTACGGCCTGGGCGAACAAGCACTGGCGATCGCGATGCTCGCCGCCGGGGTGGGGGCTGTGGGCACGCTCACACAGGCGGGCCGCCTGGTGGGCCGCCACGGGCCGCGCCGCGCGGCCCTGGTGTCAGGCTTGCTGTGTGCGGTGAGCGTGGCAGCCTTGTTGTTCAGCCGCAGCTACGCGGGGCTGCTGGCCTTGATGGTGGTGTTCGGCGTGGGTATGAGCTTGTTCGACGTGTCGATCAACGCCGCCGCCAGCGACCTGGAGCGCCTGAGCGACCGCAGCCTGATGAGTGGGTTTCACGGCATGTTCAGCCTGGGCGGCATGGCAGGCGCTGCGCTTGGCAGCGCGTTGCTGGCGCGGCAGCTTGCCCCAGATACGCACCTGATCTCGGCCGGTGTAGTCGCGGCTGTGGCCATCATGGGTGCGGGTGCGCTGATGCTGCGTACGGTGGCCGGCGCAGCCGACGGGCCGCGTTTCGCGTTGCCGCGCGGGATGCTGGCGCTGCTCGGGAGCCTGGCGGCGCTGGGTCTGATTGCCGAAGGCGCGATGTATGACTGGAGCGTGCTCTATATGACGCAAGAGCTTAAGAGCGATGCGGGCGTCGCCGCGCTGGCCTATGCGAGCTTCAGTGGGGCCATGGCAGCCGCGCGATTCGGTGGCGACTGGGTGCGCGAGCGTGTGTCGCCTGCGGTGCTGATGAGTTGCAGCGCCGCGCTCGCTGCCGTGGCCATGGCAGCCGTGCTGTGGATCGCGCACCCGGTGGTGACGCTTGTCGGCTTTGCGCTGGTGGGCCTGGGATTTGCCAACGTGGTGCCGGTGCTCTTCAGCACCGCGGCCAAGCTGGACAGCAATCCCGCGCACGGCATTGCCGTGGTGGCCTCGGTGGGTTATCTGGGCATGATGGCCGGCCCGCCACTCATCGGTGTGATTGCCGAGCACTCCACGCTCGGTTGGGGCTTGTCGTCGGTGGCGGTGTTTGCCACCGTGCTGGCGCTGGCCGCTCCGCGCGTGCTCAGCCCTTCCAGGTGAACGGAAACTTCACCTGCTTCCAGAAGCCGTTGGGCACGTAGTCGCCCACCACGCCGTACTGGTCTGGCCATTTGCGGTCGGCCTTCACGGCCGTGCCGAAGAGGTAGTCGATGAATGCGAAGTGCGCCGCGTAGTTCTTGTCGATGGCCTCGTCGTCTTGCGAGTGGTGCCAGTGGTGGAAGTTGGGCGTGACGATGATGTAGCGCAGTGGCCCGAGCCGCACGCTCACGTTGGCGTGGTTGAACACCGCCTGGAAGCCGACCACCACGATGTAGGCGTCGATCACTTCCTTGCTGAAGCCTAGTACATAAATGGGCGCCAGCACCAATGTGCGGGTGATCAGCAGCTCAAGAAAGTGCTGGCGTGAACCGGCCAGCCAGTCCATGCTTTTCACGCTGTGGTGCACGGCGTGCAAGCGCCACAACACGGGCACCTCGTGGTAGCCGCGGTGCGTCCAGTACTGCACCAGGTCGGCCACCAACACGATCAGCAGCAGCGCCACCCAGAAGTTGAGGCCCGCCACCCAGCCACGAATGCCATCGTTGGCTGCCCACCCGAAGAGCCTGTGCACCAGCAAGTTGGTGGCGAGCAAGACGAAGCCCACCACCATGTGGTTGACGATGAAGTGGTGCATGTCGGTCTGCCACTCGGGGCGGAACACCGGCTGTGTCTTGCGCAGCGCAAAGAGCTTCTCGATGAAGACGAAAATCAGGGTTGAGCCGAGCAGGTCGAGGATGAACCAGTCGAGCCCAATGTAGGGCGTGTGATCGGGGAAGTTGGGGTTGACCGGCACCGAGTGCGCGCCGAAGAGCACGGTGGCCGCCACCGTCACGAAGGCGGCCGCCGCGAGCCAGCGCGAGCGGCCCCGGATGATGTTGAACAGCGACAGCGAGCCTGCGACCACCAGCGCACCGAGCATGATCTTGCGGATGATGTCGACGTTGTACGACTTGCGCAGCTCGGGCGTGGTGAGGTACTCGGGGAAGTGGAAGGCGAGCACGCCCAGGAAACACAAGATCGCCAGCCCCAGCGCGATCACGCCCGTGACCATGCCATGACCGCGCCTCAGCTCACCATGTGATTCGGTGAGCTGGTTGAGTTTGTTCAGTTCGAGCATCAGACCTCTCCATTTGAGCGGGCCGATTATCGGGCCATGGGGCGAGGTCAGGCGGCCTGGGAGGCCCCTCTTTCGAGGGTGAGGGACGCCATGCCTTTGAGCACATCGCCCACCACGATGATGGCCGGGCTGCCCAGGCCTTCACGCTCGATCAAGCCCGTCAAGTCGCTCAACGTGCCCACGGCGTGGCGCTGCTTCGGCAGGCTGGCGTGCTGCACCACCGCCACGGGCGTGGCGCGCCCCAAGCCTTGCAGCAAGCCTTCTTGTAAATTGCCGGCCTGCGACACGCCCATATAAATCACCAGCGTGAGGCCTTGAGCTGCTGCTGCCGCCAGCGTGGGCCAGTCGATCGCGCTGTTCTTTTCCTTGGCGTGGCCTGTGATGAAGATCACGCCGTGAGCATGGTCGCGGTGCGTCAGCGGCACGCCGAGCGAGGTAACGGCAGCGAGGCCCGCGGTGATGCCGTTCACCACGTCGACCTCGACGCCCAGCGCGCGCAAATGCTCAAGCTCTTCGCCACCTCGGCCGAAGACGAAAGGGTCGCCGCCCTTGAGCCGCACGACGCGCTCGCCCTTGAGCGCCTCGGCTGCCATCAGCTTTTCGATGAAGGCCTGCGGCGTGCTCGCGCAGCCGCCGCGCTTGCCTACGTGCACGATGCGCGTGGTGCTGCGCGCATAGCGCAGCACCGCCTCGCCCACCAGGTCGTCGACCAGCAACACCGTGGCCGAGCGGATCGCCCGCACCGCCTTGATCGTCAGCAGCTCGGGGTCACCGGGGCCGGCGCCGACCAGGGTGACGCGGGGCTGTGCAGCTGAGCGGGTCATGCCGATTTCTCCTGGGGATGTGCGTGGGCCAGTGCGTCTAGCGAAGCCAGCAGGCAAGCGACCTGCTGCGCGAGCGGCGCGGGTGCTGGTTTCTCGCCGCTGATGACCGATTGGATGTACATGGCCGTGGTGGCAGCGTCGCAGGTGCGCGGCAGCACGGGCAGCTCGCGCAGCACGCCGTCGTGCGCGGCCACTGAGAGGTCGCTGCGCAAGAAGCCGTCGATGAACACGTCGAGCTTGGGCAATCGGCGCGGGTCGGCCACAGGCTCGCCTTCGGTGCCGCGCATCAACAGCGCGTTGGCGATGGTGTTTTGCAGGAACTCGGTGAGCATGGTGCCGTACTCGGGGTGCGTGTAGTTCACCACCCGCATTGCTCTGCCAGCCGGGCAGGGGTCTAGCAGCTTGGCGATGGTGTGGCCCGAGTTGCGCAGGCCTATGGTCCAGCGTGCGTCGAGCAGGCGTGCAAGCGGCGGGCACAAGGCGTCGGTGCGGATGTAGACGGGCTCGCGGCGCTTCCACGCCGCAGCCACGTCTTCGGCATCGCGGGCAACGGGCAGGCCCAGGTCGTGAAAGATCTCAGCGGTGGTGACACGGTTAGGGTCTTCGGGCATGCCGTGCACCAGCACAGGCACGTCTTCTTGCGCGAGTAAGAGTGCCAGCAAGGTCGTCAGGTTGGGCAGCTTGCGGGCGCCGTTGTATGAGGGCAGCACCACGGCGGGTCGCGCGGTCGCAATGGGCAGGCAGCGCGCGGTGGCGGCTTGCAGAAAGCCTGCAGTCTCTTCCACCGTTTCGCCCTTGATGCGCATGGCCATGGCAAACGCACCGAGCTCGAGGTCGGTGATCTGGCCATCGAGCACCTGGCTCATAAGGTCGTGGGCCTGCTCGGTGTTGAGCGAGCGAGCGCCTTCTTTTCCGCGCCCGATTTCTTTGATGTAGTGGCTGATGCTCATTTTTTATCCCTGCTGTCGATTCGCAAGACCCGGGCCATCTGCAAGCCGCCGAGCCTTGGGCGCGCGATTCTAGGGATGCGATGTCAAGCCACGCGCGCCTGACTGCGGATCATGCGCTTGAGCTCGGGTATGCATGAGCCGCAATTGGTGCCGCATTTGAGGTTGTCTTGCAGTTGCGCCAGTTGCTCGTCGGGCGCGCCGGTGCAGGTTTCAAGCGCGGTGTTGATGGCTGGCTCCGCCACGTTGAAACAGGTGCACACCTGCCGGCCCCGCGATTGCACAGCCACGGGCGCGCGCGCTCCGGGCACCAGCAGCAAGCGGCCGTAGGCCTGGGCTGACAGCTCGTCTTGCAGCAGGGGCTTGACCCAGGTTTCGGCACTGATGTCGCCAGCCAGCACAAAGCCTTCGAGCTGCGTCTTGTCGCCCATTTGTGCCAGGCGCATGGTGCGGCGCTGGCCGCGGCGCTTGTCGGCGTAGTGCAGCACTTCGGCGCCGCCCAGGCCCAGCAGGCCTTCGATGCGGGCCAGCAGCTCGTCGGGTGCAGTCTCGTAGGCGGCCGCGCGAAACAGCACACCGCTGCGGTCGCGGCCGAAGGGCACGCAGCTGGCGAACGCAAAGGCCGTCATCATCGACTTCAGCTGCTCGCGTGCCAGCAGAGCCTTGTCTTCGGGCAGCCAGGCCATGCCGAGCAAGCGCCACGGCAGCTCGGCTTTCAGAACCTTCACTGCGGCGTGCTTGAGCTCAGGCTGCTTGGACTTGGGGCAGTAGGCCGGCGTGGTGAGCGCGTTGACACCCGTCATGCGGGTGCCGGTGCCGGAACTGCCCGAGACGAACTCTTCGCCCCAGTGCATGGCGATGAAGGCCTGGGTGGTGGCGACCTGTTCGCTGGCCTGCACTGGCAGCACGATGGAGCCACGGCGCGAGGTCACGTGCACCAGGTCGCCTTCGGCGAGCATGAGGCGCAGCATGTCCTTGGCGTTCATCTCGATGCTGGGCTCGGGCACGTGACCGAAAAGGCGCCCCACCGTGCCGGTGCGGCTCATGCCATGCCACTGGTCGCGCAGGCGCCCGGTGTTGAGCGAGAACGGGTAGCGCGCGTCGCGCGGCTCAGCCAGCTTGTCGTAGTCGACATCGGCAAACTGCGCCCGGCCCGTAGCGGTGGGGAACACGCCGTCTTCATACAGGCGCACGCGGCCGGTGCTCGCCCCTTCAGGGAACGGCCATTGCGCGGGTGCGGCATTGAGCTGCGGGTAGCTCAGGCCGGTGATGTCGAGGTCGCGCCCACGGGTGCTTTCGCGGTGCTCGTTCCACACCGATTCGGGTGTGTCGTAGGGGAAGAGCGTGGGCAGGCCGGGGCGTAGCTTCTTCTCCAGGCGTTGTGCAAAGTCGACCACCGTGGCCCAGTCGTGCCTGGCTTCACCGGGGGCGCTGATGGCGGGGCGCACGCGGGTGATACGGCGCTCGCTGTTGGTGACCGTGCCGTCTTTCTCGCCCCAGGTGGTGGCGGGCAGCAGCAGGTCGGCGTATTCGCAGGTGGTGGTGGTGCTGAACGCCTCTTGTACCACCACGAATTCGGCCCGCTCCAGCGCGCGGCGCACGGTGGTTTGGTCTGGCATGGACTGGGCGGGGTTGGTGCAGGCTATCCACAAGGCCTTGATCTGGCCGTCGGCCGCAGCCTCGAACATTTCCACCGCCGTCTTGCCTGGCGTGGCAGGCACATCGTTGACGCCCCACAGGCGCGCGACTTCGGCGCGGTGCTCGGGGTTGGCCAGGTCGCGGTGCGCGCTCAAGAGGTTGGCCAGCCCGCCCACTTCGCGCCCGCCCATGGCATTGGGTTGGCCGGTCAGCGAAAAAGGCCCTGCACCGGGTTTGCCAATCTGGCCGGTCGCCAGGTGCAGGTTGATGAGGGCGGCGTTCTTGGCGGTGCCGCTGCTGCTCTGGTTGAGGCCCTGGCAGTAAAGCGACAGGGTGCGGCCCTTGGCCTTGTCGTCACCGCCTGCAAACCAGCGAGCGGCCTGCAGAAGCGCGTCTTCGCTGATGCCGCAGATGGCCGCCACGTCTTTCGGGGTGAAGTTGCGCACGCGGTTGCGCAGCGCCTCGAAGCCTTCGGTGTGGGCCGCGATGTAGGCGGTGTCGGTGAGGCCTTCCCACAGCATCACGTGCAGCATGCCGTGGTACAGCGCCACGTCGGTGCCGGGCAGTATGGGCAGGTACAGGTCGGCGGCCTCCGCCGTTTCGGTGCGGCGCGGGTCGGCCACGATAATTTTCATCGCCGGGTTGGCGCGCCGCGCGTCTTCGATGCGGCGAAAGAGGATGGGGTGGGCGTAGGCGGTGTTAGAGCCGGTGATGAACAGCGTCGACGCGAAGTTCAGGTCGTCGTAGCAAGCAGGCGGCGCATCAGCGCCCAGCGTGGTTTTGTACCCGGCCACCGCGCTGCTCATGCACAAGCGCGAGTTGGTGTCGACGTTGTTGGTGCCGATCAGGCCCTTGGCCAGCTTGTTGAAGACGTAGTAGTCCTCGGTCAGAAGTTGGCCCGAAATGTAGAAGCCCACCGCGTCGGCGCCGTGGTCGGCGATCACCTGGCTGAACTTGTTGACGGCCAAATCAAGCGCCGCGTTCCACGACACGACGCGCGGGGCGCTTTGCCGCGAGATGCGATGCGCTGGCTGCAGCAGCCGGGCCTGCACGGTGACGGGCTTGGCGGCAGTGTGGTGCAGCGTGCTCCCCTTTGTGCACAAGCGCCCGAAGTTGGCGGGGTGGTCGGGGTCGCCACGCACGCCGGTGATCTGCGCACCGTCGCTTTCGACGATGACGCCACAGCCCACGCCGCAGTACGGGCAGGTGGTGCGTGTTTCCTGCATGTCGACGCCTTGGCGCTGCGGGCTCAAGCTGAGTGGGGTGTCTGCACGTCGAAGATTTGCCCACCGCCGATGGCACCCCGGCTGGCGCAAGGGCCAGCCACCGGCATGGCCAGGTCTAGGCCGACAGTGGTGAGCTCGTCGCTGTCGAGGAAGATGGCGCCTTCTTCCACTTTCACGGCGAACTTGGGCACGCAGCCTTCATCGGGGGCTTTCACCTGGCCGTCTTCAAGCCCGATGTTCAGGTTGTGCAGCGGGCAGGCCACGCTGGTGCCGAAGACGATGCCCTGGCTCAGCGGGCCGCCCTTGTGCGGGCAGCGGTCGAGCACGGCGAAGACGCGGTCGTCTTGCGCGCGGAACACGGCCACGGGTGCACCGCGAGGGCGCGTCACGCGGCGCGCGCCCAGCGGGATGATGTCGTCAATGCGGCAGATCAGGGTCCAGTGAGGCATGAGCAGGTCTCGGGGGTCAGGTGCGGGGGATCAGGCAGGCTGGATCGCGGTGAACTGGCGGGTGTCTACCTGGGCCTTGTCGAATTCGAACCACGGGTCGGGCTCGCCATCGAGGGCGTACTGCAACTGTGCCCACAGCGCCTTGCGGCCTTCGTGGTCGTCGAGGATGCGCTTCTTCACGTGGTCTAGGCCCACGCGGTTCACGTAATGCACCGTGCGCTCCAGGTACCAGCCTTCCTGGCGGTACAGCTCGCAGAAGGCGCCGGTGTATTCGAGCACCTCGGCCGCTGTCTTGAGCTTGACCAGGAAGTGCGCCACCTCGGTCTTGATGCCGCCATTACCGGCGACGTACATCTCCCAGCCGGAGTCGACCCCGATGATGCCCACGTCTTTGATGCCCGACTCGGCGCAGTTGCGTGGGCAGCCGCTCACCGCGAACTTCACCTTGTGCGGGGCATACATGCGCCACATGGCGCGCTCCAGGTCTTTGCCCATCTGGGTGCTGTCTTGCGTACCCATGCGGCACCACTCGCTGCCCACGCAGGTCTTGACCGTGCGCAAGGCCTTGGCATAAGCGTGGCCGCTGGGCATGCCTATGTCTTTCCAGACGTTGACCAGGTCTTCTTTCTTCACGCCCAGCAAGTCGATGCGCTGGCCGCCCGTGACTTTGACGGTGGGGATCTTGTACTTGTCGACCGCATCGGCAATGCGGCGCAGCTCACTCGCCGTGGTCTCGCCGCCCCACATGCGCGGGATGACCGAGTAGGTGCCGTCTTTTTGAATGTTGGCGTGGCTGCGCTCGTTGATGAAGCGCGATTGCGGGTCGTCTTTCGCCTCTTTCGGCCAGGTGCTGATGAGGTAGTAATTGACGGCCGGGCGGCAGCTCGAGCAGCCGTTGGGCGTGCGCCAGTTGAGCGCCTTGTAAGTGCTGTCTATGGTGATGAGTTTTTGCTCGCGTATGGCGTCGCGCACCTCCTGGTGACTGGCTTCGGTGCAGCCGCACATGGCCTTCTTCTTGGGCGTGGCCGAGTAGTCACCACCGGCGGTGAACATCAGCAGTTGCTCGACCAGGCCAGTGCACGAGCCGCAAGAGGCAGATGCCTTGGTGTGCTTGCGCACCTCTTCCAGCGTGAACAAGCCCTTTTCCTTGATGGCCTTGCAGATGCTGCCCTTGTTGACGCCGTTGCAGCCGCAGACCTCGTCGGTGTCGGCCATGGTGGCGGCCTTGTTGTGGCCTTCGTGACCGGTGTCGCCGATGTTGGACTCGCCGAACATCAGCTTGTCGCGTATGTCGCTGACCTTGCGGCCGTCACGAAGGAGCTTGAAGTACCAACTGCCGTCGACCGTGTCGCCATACATGCAGGCGCCGATCAGCTTGTCGTCTTTGATGACGAGCTTCTTGTAGACGCCGCCGTAGGGGTCGCTCATCACGATCTCTTCGCAGCCTTCGCCGCCGGTGAAGTTGCCGGCTGAGAAGAGGTCGATGCCTGTGACCTTGAGTTTGGTCGAGGTCTGCGAGCCGGTGTAGCGGCCAATGCCGAACTCGGCCAGGTGGGTGGCGCACACCTTGCCCTGCTCGAACAGCGGGGCCACCAGGCCGTAGGCAATGCCGCGGTGGGCGGCGCACTCGCCCACCGAGTAGATGCGCGGGTCGGTGATGGTCTGCATGGTGTCATTGACGACGATGCCGCCTCTTCCATCGTTGAAGCAGTGCAGGCCGATCTTCAACGCGAGCTCGGTGTTGGGGCGGATGCCGGCGGCCATGACGACCAGGTCGGCCGGCACCTCGGTGCCATCCTTGAACTGCACGGCCATCACGCGGCCGCCCTTGCCGCCGTCTTGGTCGCCGATCAGGGCTTGTGTTTGTGCACCGATCATGAATTTGAGACCGCGGCTTTCGAGCGACTTCTGCAGCAGCTTGCCGGCGGTGTCGTCGAGCTGGCGCTCCATCAGCCACGGCATGATGTGCACCACCGTCACTTGCATGCCGCGCAGCATCAGGCCGTTGGCCGCTTCCAGGCCCAGGAGGCCGCCGCCGATGACCACCGCGTGCTTGTACTTGGTGGCGGCGTCGATCATCGTGTTGGTGTCAGCGATGTCTCGGTAGGCGATCACGCCTTCGAGCTCCTTGCCCGGCACCGGCAGGATGAAAGGGTTGGAGCCGGTGGCGATCAACAGTCGGTCGTAAGGCGCTTCGGTGCCGTCGGCGGCCTTGACGATGCGCTTGTTGCGATCGACATCGACGACCTTCTTGCCAAGATGCAGCTGGATCTTGTTCTCTTCGTACCAGCTCAAAGGGTTGAGCACGATTTCATCGAGCGTTTGCTCGCCGGCGAGAACTGGCGACAGCAGAATGCGGTTGTAGTTCGGGTGCGGCTCGGCGCCGAACACGGTGATGTCGTACAGATCGGGGGAAATCTTCAGCAGCTCCTCCAGGGTTCGGACCCCCGCCATGCCGTTGCCGACCATCACCAACTTCATCTTCTTCATGCGGCTGTTTCCTCGGTCACTGTTCTCAGTGACGTGAGAGGTAGCAAGGGTGGTGCCAGCGGGTAAGCCCTGATCGGCTGCAATCTGGTGCCTAGCGCACTCTTTGCGGGCAAGCGTCTTGCTTGGTTTTTCACGAATTCTTCAATTGCCCCATGTGGGTGCAAACCCGACTCCTTATGAGCTTTGACATCGACATGGGTTACACGAGCGATCGTGGTCCCCGGCAAGACAACGAAGATTTCGCCGCCGCCATGCGGCCCCAGGCGCACGAAGAGGCCCTGGGCTTCATCGCCGCCATTGCCGATGGCGTGTCAGCGGGCGGTGAGGGCGCGATGGCCGCGCAAACGAGCGTGATGTCGCTGGTGCAGGACTACTTCGCCGCACCGCCCACCTGGGACACCAGTGTGGTGCTCGACCGCATCATC
>NZ_JBKJOQ010000119.1:0-24515 GCF_046595475.1 Rhizobacter sp. | reverse complement strand
GCTTCAATCGGCGTCCTATGCCGCCGTGGAGGCGTATCCCCTGGACGTGTTGGGCGCGCAGACCGACGGCATGATCGGCTACCTGCTCGAGCAGGAGCTGAGCAACCTGCTGCCGCTTGAGAAGGTTGTCGTCACCCTGCTGACGCGCGTCGAGGTCCATCTCGACGACCCCGCCTTTGCCAAACCCAGCAAACCCATAGGCCCGGTCTACAACCGCGAAGAAGCCGACCACGCGGTGGCCGAGAAGCAATGGGTCATCGCCGCCGATGGGGCTGGTTTCCGGCGTGTCGTCGCATCGCCCCAGCCGCAGCGGGTGCTCGGCCTAGCCCCGATCCGCTGGCTGCTTGCACACCAGGCGTTGGTGATCGCCGCAGGCGGCGGCGGCATTCCGGTCGCGGTTGCGGCCGATGGCCACCGCCACGGCGTCGAAGCGGTGATCGACAAGGACTTGTGCAGCGGCGTGCTCGCTCGCGAGCTGAACGCCGACTGCCTGGTCATCGCAACTGACGTCGACGCCGTCTATCTCGACTGGGGTTTGCCGAGCCAGCGTGCGCTGCGGCATGTATCGCCGGCCGAACTGTCACGCCACCAGTTTGCGGCGGGATCGATGGGCCCGAAGGTCGAAGCGGCATGCCGGTTCGCAGAGGCGACCGGCCAGCGAGCGCTGATCGGTTCGCTCGAACACATCGAGGCCATGCTTGAGGGCCGAGCCGGCACGGAAATCCGGCAGGGCCCGGGACACACGCCATGAGCCGCGCCGACGAGATCGCCTCCGAGCTTCTCTGAGCCCCCTTCGGTGCGCTCGACGTGAAAATCAAAACGAAGTTGTCTGCTGACCGCCCCCCCGGCAGCCGGGCTGGGGATGGCGCTGCTGCCTGCGTTCGTCGAGGCGAAGGCATCAGAGCTCATGCCCCTGACCGACGCGATTCCCGAACTCGCCACGCCGCTGTGGCTGGTCACCACCCCGACCTGAAGGACACCACGCGCATACAGGTGCTGGTGCGGGCCTTCGGGCCGGCCATTGCCAAAGCCGTTGCCGCGGCGCAAAGCTGAGACACTGCGCTCGCCTTGTCTTTTGATGCTTTCATGCCTGCCATCACCACCGAGCTTGCCTACATAGCCCTCATTTTCGGCCTCATGGTGGTGCCGCGCGTGCTGCAGCGGTTTCGCATTCCTGCACCACTGACATGCTTCGGGTTTGGCATGGTGGCGGTGCTGGCCGTGGGCATCGAGGGCAAGGATGAGACGCTGTCTCTCTTGTCGACGCTGGGCATCTCGTCGCTGTTCCTGTTTGCCGGCCTGGAGGTCGATTTGCATGGCCTGCGGCGCGGTCTGCTTGCATTGCTGGTCCACCTCGGTGTGCGCTCTATCACCTTGGCGGGGGTTGCCTACGGCGCAATGCAGCTGCTGGGCGTGCAATGGCCCACCGCCGTACTGTTGGCGCTGGCCGTGCTTACGCCTTCTACCGGCTTCATCCTCGACTCCTTGCAACGCCTGGGCCTGAACGAGGAAGAGCGCTTCTGGGTGACGACCAAGGCCATAGGCGGAGAAATCCTTGCGCTGCTCGTGCTTTTCTTCGTGCTGCAGTCCGGTTCGATGAGGCACCTGGCATTGTCGAGCGGAGCCTTGCTGGCAATGCTCTTCGTGCTGCCGCTGGTGTTCGTGGCACTTGTGCGGCTGGTTGTTCCGCATGCGGCAGGGTCTGAATTTTCTCTGCTGGTCATGGTTGGCCTGCTCGCGGCCTACATCACCAAACAGCTGGGCGTGTACTACCTGGTAGGTGCCTTCGTGGCCGGTTTGGTGGCCAGGCTGCTGCAAGAGCGCCTGCCGCAACTCGCGTCGCGAGAGAACCTGCACGCCGTCAAGCTGTTCGCGTCTTTCTTCGTTCCCTTCTACTTCTTCTCGAGTGGCATGCATGTACCCCTTGGGGCCTTGCAATGGGAATCGCTGTGGATAGGGCTTGCGCTGTCGGCCGTGGCGATGCCGGTACGCATCGCAATCGTGTGGCTGCAGCGGCGCGTCCTCTTCCGAGAAGATTCGCAGAGCAGCCTGCGCGTCGCGCTTGCCCTGACGCCTACGCTGATCTTCACGCTTGTTCTCGCCACGATTCTTCGCGAGCGCTTTGGGCTGCCCGATGCCTGGTACGGCGGCCTGCTCGTGTACGCCGCCACCACGACGCTGCTGCCTTCGCTGGCGAAATCGTTCCGGCTTGACGCGACCGACGTGGGGCCTTTGCAGCCTCGCCCGGCTGAACACCCGCCGGCGCCTACCTGACGCTCAAGCGCCATGCCGAAGAGCTGCGCACACCTTTTCAATCTACGGTGACACGCCAGGGGCCGCGCTTCATGCGCGGTACCACGACTGGGTTGAGAAATCTTTCTCGGCGAACGCGGGAAAGCCTTGGTCGCAAACTAAATTTGAACAAATACAATCTGCATGTTCGCAACTACTCGAGCGGTGGCGGACGCCAACAGAAGCTTGTTTTTGGAGCCCCTCGTGGGGCTCCTTTTCTATGCGTCTGAATTTCTGCGCGATTCGCGGGCGGCACTCGCGACGCACCGCATGTGAGAAAGGTGGCTCGGTGCTCACGGGCTCCATCGTGCCCAGACGCGCCCATGTCGCTCTGGCGAGGCGCCATGCAGCGCTTAGGCCGCTCTATGATGAAGAAATGGTCACCCGCAAGCGCACTTCCAAACCCTCGACGCCAGACACTTGCGTGCCTGTCGCAGACGCTGCCTCTGCCGCTCGGGTTCTGCGGCAATTCCGACAGGTATTCAATGCGGTGAAGACCCATTTTCAGCAGGTCGAGAAGAAAACTGGAGTGGGTGGCGCGCAACTCTGGGCTTTGAGCATCATTAGTTCCAACCCCGGGATAGGCGTCAATGCCCTGGCCGAGGCGATGGACGTGCATCAGTCGACTGCCAGCAATCTGGTGAAGACGCTTGGCGAACGCGAGTACGTCACCGTCTCAAAGGCTGCACACGACCGCCGCATTGCTCAGCTGGCGATACTGCCGATGGGTACCCGCTTGCTCAAGAAGGCTCCCGGGCCTTTCACCGGTGTGCTTCCAGAAGCGCTGGCGCAGCTGAACCCTGCCATGCTCGCGCGCCTGGAAGCTGACCTGGGCGAGCTTCTCGCCCTTCTGAGCCCTGATGAGCGAGCCGCCAACACGCCGCTGGGCCAAGTGCTCTGACCGGGCTGGCAGACTCGCCCACAAACCTACAGCTTCGAGTAGACGATGTCAGCGCGGCGGTTGTGTGAGTAGGCCGTATCGTCATGGCCTTTGTCCTGAGGACGCTCTTCGCCCCAGCTGACAGGCTCCATTTGCGACTCGCGCACGCCCATCAGCTTGAGCGCTTTCATCGTGGCCTCTGCCCTCTTCTGGCCCAGCGCCAAGTTGTACTCGGGGCTGCCGCGTTCGTCGGCGTTGCCTTCGATCTTGATTTTCATTGCCGGCAGGGTGGCCAGGTACTTGCCGTGCTTCTCGACCACGCCCAGGTACTCGGGAGCGATGGTCACGTCGTCGAAGCCAAAGAACACGCTGTGGTCTTTGGCGAGGTCAGGCGGCAGCGCTGATACGCGCATGGTCGTCTGAGACATCCCGTTCGCAGCACCTGCGGCGCTTGGGCTGCCCGCGCTTGCGGTGTTGGGCGTGGTGACAGGCGATTTCGGCGCGGTGTCAACGGGTGTGTTGGAGCATGCACCCAGCATCACCAAGAGCCCGCTGGAGGCCATTGAAATCAGGATTCTCACGACGTTGTCTCCTAAGGGGTTGGGGGAACCCCCACTGGGTTCCGGTTGCTCAGGAATGCTACATGCATATTTGTCCAAATACATAATGCATTTGCACAAATATGTCGTGCCGACATTCGCATCTCAGCGCGTCCAACCGCTTTTGCCTAACGCCGCTTGTTCTTGTCCCAGATCGCGATGACGATCAGCCCATAAGCGATGAAGCGGATGCAGTAGTGCAATGGCTCATATTCGTTCCAACCCACTGCGCCTATGGCTGCGCGGTTGACACTTTCAATGAGGAACGATGCCGACAGGAGCAGGTAGAAGCGGTCTCGGCTGCTGTACCAATACTTCAAGAAAAACATGCCGATCGCAAGGGACGTGGCCGCGATGGCGCCCAAGAGTAGGTTTGCCAGGGCTGCGTCGTTCATACGTCGCCGTCGAGGATCAAGCCGGCCAGGAACACCACGAGCGCCACCAACCCGATAGACAGCCTGAACACCGACATGTCGATGTCGGGGAACACGATCTTGTCCAACACCAGCAAGACGTTGTTCAAGGTGAGGCCTACGAAGCAAAGGCCTCCCCACAACAGCAATCGAAAACGGCTTCGGAGATAGCCTCGAACCAGAAGCCACGCACACAAGGCCGCGGTGATCGCGCATCCGGCATATGCAAGCTTGGCCATTCAGGTGCCCTTTCTCAGCTTGAAGGCGTTGGCAAAACGCTCGGCGCTGCGCCGGGTTGCGTCGTGAACCAGATTGGTGATTCCCACCAGATTGGCCTGGTAGCAGACAAACAACTCATCAAGAGCCTTGGAGAGCTCTGCGTGTCTCGGTGAATATCGGTACCCGTTTTCCGCAGCAGCGACGATGCCGGCCGCGATCAGCTCCGAGAGCAGCTTTTCCGACGAAGCGGGCTTAACGTAGAGGGATGAGGCAACGGTTTCAGCCGTGTGCAAGAAAGCAGGGTGCGAATGAAACAATCTCGCAGCCTCAAGAAAGGGCACGGACGGGACACTGGTCAGCACGAAACGCCGGACAGAATCTGGAATGGTGGGGTCGCGTGAAGGCACTGCGGGTGCTTAAAAAAACGATTATATATTTGTGCAAATATGATTGCGCTTTGGTTTGCAGCGCGGAGATCTTAGATGAGCAAGGCTTGGATGGATTGGTTGACGACGACGGCGCTCAGGCGACGCCGGGTCAGCTGAGAGAGCGTCCCGATGTTGTCAAAGCCATCGTCGAGGAAAGCGAGGGCGTGCGCTTCGACCGGGCACATTTGAAGTCGTTCGGCGAGAGCTCTCTCGACTTCGAAGTCGTGTACATCGTGCTCGCCCCCGAATGCAACCGATACATGGACGAGAACAACGCGTCAACGTCCGGCTCGTTGAAGAGTTCGAGGCACGGGGTTTTGAGTTCGCCTCTCCCACGCGCACGGTTGTGCTCCCGCGCCCCGCCGCGGAGCCAGCCCCTGCATGCAGCGAGTAGCTGAAGTCTTGGTGTGGGGTCCGGTTTGTTAGAAGCCTCCGACACGGCGACGAAGGCGCTAAGCCCGTCGAGCTGAACAGCGACAGCGATTCAGCCGCTACAGGTGAGCGCGGCTCGGCCGTTCCCGACAACGAGCGCGAAGGGGCCGACATCCTGCCCGATCGGGTGGTCTCTCGTTCCGGCGAAGGCACCGGTGGCACCGACTCGGAAGAGGTGGACGACCTGGCCGTCGACGAAAACGACCCGTCCGATGAAACCTCAGTCGGACTCGGCCTCAGAGTCGATGGCCAGGTCGTAGTCGTTCATGTCAGCTTCTTTGCGCGCGATCAGCGGCTTGTCGAGCGGTCGGCAAATGCGACGCTGAAGGCGCTCAAGACGGGGTGATCGCTCCAAGGCCTCGAAGACCTCGGCCGGGTTCATCATCAGAGAGAACGGGTTCGCAAGGAGTTCGGCGGTTTGCATGATCAGCTCCAAAGAACTGTTGGGGTGCAAACAATGTAGAGCCGGGCGATTTTTTGCAGCAGTCAGCGGGGCACTAAAGCGAGGGTCGGAATTTCCCTGACAAGCGCGTCAGGTTGATCGACCGAAGTGTGGCCAGCAAAGAGGGAGAAATTCCTTTATCGACAGCTAGATAAGCTCTACTTCTCATGTATTGCATGAGGTAATAAATCACGCCGCGGCGACCCCTTCATTCACAGGAAAAAGGCGCTCGAAGTTGCGGCTGGTCTGCTCGCCGATAGTCTCGACACTGCAACCCTTCAGTTCTGCCACCTGCTTGGCAACGAAGGGCACATACGACGGGTTGTTGGTCTTTCCGCGATACGGCACCGGTGCCAGGTAAGGGCTGTCGGTCTCGATCAGGCAGCGGTCCATCGGTACAAAGCGTGCCACCTCGCGCAGGTCGGCGGCGTTCTTGAAGGTCAGGATGCCCGAGAACGAGATGTAGAACCCGAGGTCTAGCGCCGCTCGGGCAACGTCCATGGTTTCGGTGAAGCAGTGGAAAACACCATTCGAGGCGCCCGCCTCTTTCAGCATGGCGATCGTGTCTTCAGAGGCGCTGCGGGTGTGAATCACGAGCGGCAGGCCGGTCTGGGCTGAAGCCTCTATGTGGGCGCGAAACCGGGCGCGCTGCCAGGCCATGTCAGCGATCGAGCGGCCGTTGAGGCGGTAGTAGTCAAGCCCGGTTTCGCCTATGCCGACGACGCGTGGCAGTTGGGCCAGTGCAACCAGGTCGGCCACGCTCGGCTCGCGCACGCCTTCGTTGTCGGGGTGCACGCCGGCGGTCGCCCAGAAGTTGTCGTAGGTGGTGGCCAGGGCGTGGACTTGCTCGAACTCTTCAAGCGTGGTGCAGATGCACAGCGCCCGGTCGACGCTGGCCGCAGCCATGGCGTGGCGTATGTCATCGAGCTTGGCGCTCAGCTCGGGGAATGCCAGATGGCAATGGGAGTCGACAAACATCGCGAAAGCGTGACCCGGGGTGCGCCCGGATCAGATGGTCTGAGTCGGCTTGGATGAAGCGATCGACGTGCCGAGGACTTCTTCGATCTTTATCTTGAGCAAACGCGTCTTGTCATCGCCAGGAAACTTGACGCCCACACCCTGGGTGCGGCCGCCGGAGGCGTTGACTGGCGTGATCCAGGCCACCTTGCCCGCCACCGGGTAGCGC
This sequence comes from Rhizobacter sp., assembly GCF_046595475.1. GTDB lineage: Bacteria > Pseudomonadota > Gammaproteobacteria > Burkholderiales > Burkholderiaceae_C > Rhizobacter. The sequence continues at coordinate 17,624 of NZ_JBKJOQ010000119.1, read as the reverse complement.
TGCGGGTCTTCGGGCAGTGACAGCAGCAGGTAGATGTCTTCGCCGAGCTTGTACTCGCGGGTGGTCGGCACGAAGAGGCCGCCATCGGTGAAGAGCGGAATGTAGGCCGCGTAGAGCGCGCCCTTTTCGCGAAAGACCAGCTGAATCACGCTGGGCCGCGCTGCGGCGGCCGAGCCCGGCACTACGTTGCCGGCAGTTCGTACGGGTGGAACAGGCGCTTCGCTCATCGGCCGGAGTGTACCGAATGGGGTCTGCCGGAAGACAAGGCTTGCTGGGCCTGGAGCACCAGAGATTCCACCATCACGGGCAGATTCCACGGATGCTCGGCATGGCGCACGGTCTGGCGCAAGGCGCGTGACCACGCCACCAGCGCTGGCAGGGCCGCGCCGGTTGGCAGCGCAGCAGCCGGAAAGTAGCGCGGCGGTGCGCCGCAAGCCAGGCTCATCGCGTCGTGGCAAAGCTTGTGCAGCGCGTCGACCAGCCTGGGCAACGGCCACGAGGCCAGCGTGCCCACCTCGCCGGCTGCCAGTTGCTTGGGCAGACGCGTCCAGGTGGTGGCATCTACCCCTTCGCGCACCCACTCCAGCGCTTCCAGTGGCTGGCCGCCGGCTGCGGCCAGCAGCACGGCCGGCTGTGCCACCTGGTGCTGCGCGAGCCAGGCGCTGGCCACGTCGGCGGCCGGCAATGCCAGCGGCACGGCCTGGCAGCGGCTGCGAATGGTGGGCAGCAGCGCGTCGGGTGCGCCGCAGCTCAGCACGAAGCGCGCAGCGCCAGGCGGCTCTTCTAGCGTCTTGAGCAAGGTGTTGGCGGCGATGGCGTTCATGCGCTCGGCGGGGTGGATCAGCACCACCTTGCGCTGGCCGCGCGCCGAGGTGCTTTGCGCAAACGACACGGCAGCGCGCACCGCTTCGACCTTGATCTCCTTGCTGGGCTTGGCCTTGGAGGCCTTGCCTTCATCGGCACCCTCTTCCGCCCCGCCCCACCCCAGCGACTCGCGCAAGGCTTCAGGCAGCAGCACCAGCAAGTCGGGGTGCGAATGGGCTTGCACAAGGCGGCAGCTGACGCAGGTGCCGCATGGCTTCTCCGTCGGATTGGTCTCGCAGAGCCAGGCTTGCGCGAGTGTCAAGGCCAGCTCGAATTGGCCTATGCCCTGCGGGCCGTGAACCAGCAAGGCGTGGCCGCGTTGCGTGCGCAAGGCTTCTTGTAGCGGCGCGCCCAACCAAGGCAGCGGCAATGCGCCGTCTGGGCCTACCACCCGCGCTGCTCCATGCAACTGACGACCTGTGCCCAGACTTGCTCACGCGATTGAGAGGCATCGAGCCGCGCAAAGCGCAGCGGCATCTGCTGCATGCGCGCAGCGTACCCCTCGCGCACGCGGTTGAAGAAAGCCACGTCGAGCTGCTCGAAACGGTCGGGGCTGCGCACGGCGGCACGGCGCTCGGCAGCTGTCTCGGCAGGCAGGTCAAACCAGAAGGTCAGCTGCGGCTGCAGGCCTTGTTGCACCCAGGCTTCCAGCGTGGCCAGCACCTCAGTGTCGAAACCGCGACCCGCACCCTGGTAGGCGAAAGTGGCGTCGGTGAAGCGGTCACACAGCACGGTGTGGCCCTGGTTCAGCGCGGGCCCGATCACCTGGTGGATGTGGTCTCGGCGTGCGGCGAACACCAGCAGTGCTTCGGTCAACGGGTCCATAGCCGCGTGCAGCACTTGCGCGCGCAGCGTCTCGGCCAAGGGGGTGCCGCCGGGCTCTCGGGTGCAAACGACATGCTGCCCCTTGCTTCGCAAGCGCTCGGCCAACGCTTCAATGTGCGTGGACTTGCCGGCGCCGTCGATGCCCTCGAAGGTGATGAAGCGGCTCATCTTTGGTATTGGTTCACGGCGCGATTGTGCTCGGCCAATGACTCACTGAATTGGCTGCTGCCGTCGCCGCGCGCCACGAAATACAGGGCTTTGGTCACGTCAGGCTTCACGGCCGCCAGCAGCGAGGCGCGGCCCGGCATGGCGATGGGCGTGGGCGGCAGGCCACCACGGGTATAGGTGTTGTAGGGCGTGTCCGCGAGCAAGTCTTTCTTGCGCAGGTTGCCGTCGAAGCGCTCGCCCAGCCCGTAAATGACGGTTGGGTCGGTCTGCAGCGGCATGCCGATGCGCAGGCGGTTGATGAACACGCCGGCCACCAGCCCGCGGTCTTTGGCGGCACCGGTTTCCTTTTCGACGATGGACGCGAGCGTGAGCGCATCGTTCACATTGCGCAGCGGCGTGTTGGCCGAGCGCTCGGCCCACGCCGTGTCGAGCTGACGCTGCATGGTGCGGTAGGCCCGCTTCAGCACCGCCAGATCGCTGGCGCCTTTGCTGAAGGCGTAGGTGTCGGGGTAGAAGCGGCCTTCGGCTGCGACGCCAGCGGCGCCGATGGCCGCCATCAGCTCGCTCTCGCTCATCGCGGCCGAGGCTTGCTTGAGATAGGGCGCCCGCGCCAGCTCGGCCCGAAATTGGCGAAAGGTCCAGCCCTCGATCAGGCGCACGGTGGCCATCACCTCATCGCCGCGCACCATCTTGTCGAGCAAGGTGCGTGGCGTGACACCTCGCTCGATCTCATAGCTGCCCGCGCGGATCTTGCGAGCCTGGCCCGACCAGCGAAACCATTCATACAACAGAATGGGATTGGCATGCACGCCAGCCTGCACCCAGGCCAGGGCCACGTCGCGTGGGGTGGTCTTGGGCTCGATCGACACTTCAATCGAGCTGCTGGCGAGCTCCAGTGGCTGCTCTAGCCACCACGCCGCCGCCGCAACAACACCCACCGCGGCCAGCACGGCCAGCAAAAAAAGGCGGCGCAGAAACTTCACAAGCGTGATGGGGTGGCGGCTTGGCGCATCAACCCTGGAAGCAGTTGGATCATGGGCGCTGATGATAATCGGCGCATGACCACGCCCACCCCCTCTCTAGACGGCGCAGCGCCTCTGACCCACTTGGGCGTGATCCGCGCCCAGGGCGCCGAAGCCGCTGCCTTCCTGCACGGCCAGCTGACCAACGATTTCGCGTTGCTCGACGGCTCTCATGCGCGCCTGGCCGGCTACTGCTCAGCCAAAGGGCGGCTGCTCGCCAGCTTCATCGGCTGGAAGCATGCCGACGATGAAGTGTTGCTGGCCTGCAGCGCCGACCTGCTGGCGCCTACGCTCAAGCGCTTGTCCATGTTCGTGCTGCGCGCCAAGTGCAAGCTCAGCGATGCCAGCGCGCAGTGGCGCTTGCTGGGGTTGGCCGGTGCGTCTGCCGCGGCCTACATGGCACAGGCTGCACCCGCCACGGCCTGGGACAAGGTGACGCACGGTGGTGCCGACATCGTTCGGCTGCCCGACGCCGACGGTGCAGCGCGCTATCTATGGGCTGCGCCTATGGACATTGCCGCGCCGCCTTTGCCCACCATCAACTCCACCGCCTGGCGCCGCAGCGAAGTGGCCAGCGGCGTGGCCACCATCGAAGCCGCCACGGTAGACCAGTTCGTGCCACAGATGCTGAACTACGAGTTGCTCGGCGGTGTCGACTTCCAGAAGGGCTGCTACCCCGGCCAGGAAATCGTGGCACGCAGCCAGTACCGCGGCACCATCAAGCGGCGCACGTTTCTCTTTACGAGTGATGCCCAGGCCGCCGCGGGGCAGGAAGTTTTTCACAGCTCAGACCCTGCGCAACCCGCGGGGCTGGTGGCCAACTCGGCAGGCAACGCAGCCCTCATCGAGCTGAAGTTGTCAGCCCTGGGGCATGGCAGCCTGCACCTCGGCGCGGCCGATGGCCCACCCCTGACGCAGGCTGACCTGCCCTACACCGTGCCGGTCGAGGCTGCCTGAAACAAACCGCCAGCCTAGGGCGGCAACAGTTCACGCCACCCACCTTTTGGGAGCGCCTCGTGTGCGAATTGTTCATCTACTATCAAGCGACGATTGAGAACGCCAGCGTTTTGCGCGCTGAGGCGCTGGCCCTGCAAGCTGAGTTGCAGGCGCGGCACCCAGGCTTGCAAACGCGGCTGCTACGCCGCCCCGATGCGGCCGCTGGACTGCATACCTGGATGGAAACCTACGCCGCGCCCTTGAGCCCACTCGGCATCTCCGACTCACTTCGAAGTGAGATCGAGACCGCCGCGCACGCGAAGCTTGCTTCGTTGATCACTGGCGCGCGCCACACCGAAAGCTTTGTCGCATGTGCCTGGTAGCCCTTGCCCTGGATCAGTCACGGCGCTTTCCGTTGGTGCTGGCCACCAACCGCGATGAATTCTTCAAGCGCCCGGCGGCCCGCTTGGGCTGGTGGTCACCTGGCCCCGGCCTGCCCGACATTCTGGGTGGGCGCGACCTCGAAGCCGGTGGCACCTGGCTGGGTTTGACCACCCAAGGCCGCCTCGCGTTGATCACCAACGTGCGCGACGCTGGGCAGAAAGACCCCGCGGCACCATCGCGCGGCGTGATCGTGCCGCGGTGGCTGGCGGGTGACCTCACACTCGATCGCTTCTGGATGCACACCGCGCTGTCGGGTCACAACGGCTTCAACCTCATCGCGGCCGATTTCCACCGCGGCGAATGCTTCTGGGCGTCAAACCTCGACGCCAACCCGATGCGCCTGGAGCGTGGCCTGTACGGCCTGTCGAACGCCTCGCTAGACACGCCCTGGCCCAAGGTCACCGCGCTGAAAGAAGATGTGCGCGACGCGATTGACACCAGCGAGTCGGTCGACATGCTCACCGCCCGCCTGTTTGAAGCGCTGGCCGACCGCACGCCAGTGGCCGATGCGCAACTGCCATCGACCGGCATCTCACGCGAGCTCGAGCGCACCTTGTCGTCAGCTTTCATACGCACGCCCGACATGAGCTACGGCACGCGCTGCACCACGCTGATCGTGACCGAGCGCGTCAACAAGCGCATGGTCACGCATGTACTGGAGCGCACCTTCAGCGCCACCGGTGGCATGGCCCTGCTGCGCCGCTCGCTGCTGAAGGATTGGCCGCCGCGCTATGCCGAGGACACGCCCGCTGAGGGTGCGACGCAAGCGGCCGTGACCGAGAGCGAAGAAAGCCCGGTGGACGCGGCGCCCATCCGCAAGACGCGGGTGCGCAGCCTGCTCAAGCCCGAAGGCCCGCGCCGCAAACGGGCGCCCATCAGTACGTTTTAAAGAGTTCGCACCATCTCGATGTGCGGGATGCCGACCTCTTCGAACATCACGCCTCGCTCTGCAAAGCCCGCCCGGCCGTAGAAGGCGGCTGCCGAAGTCTGCGCATGCAGCACGGCCTCACGGTAGCCGCGTTCGCGGGCGGTCTTCATCAAAGCATCTAGCACCGAGCGGCCCACGCCACTGCTGCGCATGGTCTGCGCCACCGCCATGCGACCTATCTTGGCGACGCCCGGCACGTGCTCGAGCAATCGCCCGGTGGCCAGCGGCTGGCCAAAGCGGTTGTAGGCCACGGCGTGGATGCAAGCCGGGTCGGGGTCGGCTTCGTCCCACTCCATGTGCATCGGGATGCCCTGCTCTTCGATGAAAACCGCCGTGCGAATGCTGCGCGCATCGCGGCCCAGCGCATCCCAGTTGCCTACGCGCACTTCGACCATGGGCTTGCCGGCTTCAAAGCCTTGCAGCAGGTCGCGCAGCTCTTGTGGCACCGGCTTTGACTTCTGCGTGGCGGGGTCGGCAAACACGTAGACCAGCTCGCCACTCACCATTGCCTGGTCATGCTGGAACACGGCGCAGTTGAACACCAGCGACGAGTTGCCGACGCGTGCACAGCGCACGCCGACATCGAGCACGTCGTCGTAGCGGGCCGAGCCTTGGTACTCGACCGTGGCCTTGCGCACAAAGAGATCCCCCCCCAGGTACTCCATGGTCTGGCCGTAGGGCATGGCCAGGGCACGCCAATAGCCGCCCACGGCAGTGTCGAAGTACATCAGGTAGTGGCCGTTGAACACGATCTTCTGCATGTCAACCTCGGCCCAGCGCACACGCAGTCGCTCGGTGAACCGGAACTCACTTCTTTTCATGTGGGTACAACTTCATGTGTTGAATGCTCTCTTGAGTGCCGCAGCAGCAGCGTCCATGGCAGCACCTGCCTCGGGCAATGATCGCGCCATCTTGATGAAATCGTGTGTGACGCCGCGGTACAGCTCCAGCTCGACCGTCACGCCAGATGCACGCAGCTTGTCGGCATAGGCCACACCCTCGTCGACCAGCGGGTCACACTCGGCGAGGATCACGCAGGCGGGCGCCACACCTTCCGCATCATCGGCATTGAGCGGGGCGAAGCGCCAGTCGCTGCGATCAGCATGCGCAATGTAGTGGTCGAAGAACCAGGCGATGCCTTTGGCTTCGAGCAAATAGCCTTTGGCAAAGCGTTCATACGAGGGAGTGTCTTGATACGCCGTGGTGCCGGGAGTGATGAGCAGCTGCAGCGCCAAGGGCAGGCCGATGTCGCGCGCATGCAGGGCGCTCACCGCGGCGAGCGTACCGCCAGCGCTGTCGCCACCCACGGCGAGCCGGCTGCCGTCGAGCCCGAGCGACGCGCCCTGCTCTGCCAGCCAGCGCATGGCAGCCCACGCATCATTTACAGCCGTGGGAAAGCGATGCTCAGGGGCGAGCCGATAGTGCAGCGCCACCACCGCAGCGCCGCTGCGCAACGCGAGCTGGCGGCAAAGGCTGTCGTGGGTTTCAAGGTTGCCGATGGTGAAGCCGCCGCCGTGCATGTACAGCAGCACAGGCAAACCCTCAACACTCGGCGCATAAAGGCGCGCAGGCAAAGCAGCGCCATCGGCGGCAGGAATGCTGAGCTCTTCCACTCGGGCGAGCGGTGCGCGCGGCAGATCCAGCACTTCAGAAACCAGTGTGTACGACGAGCGGGCCTCGCGTACCGACAGCGTGTAAAACGGCGGCGCGCCGGCGCGAGCAATGCGTGTGAGCACGCTGCGCATCGCGGGGGTCAAAGGGTCGTCACTCACGAAGGGCAATGGGATGTACGGATGGAGCGAGGCAGTGTGCCAGAGCATACTGAGCGGCTAATTCACAGCGCTTTTTCGCCATGGCCTTCATCAACTACCTGACCCAGATCCAGATCGAATTCGGTGCCGTGAAACTGCTGCCGCAAGAATGCGAGCGCATCGGCATGAAGAAGCCGCTGGTCGTCACCGACGCCGGCGTGCGTGCCGCCGGCGTGCTCGACAAAGCACTCGCCGCGCTGGGCAAGCTGCCGCACGCCGTGTTTGACCAGACGCCGTTCAACCCCACCGAGGCCGCCGTGCGCGCCGCCGTCGAGGTCTACAAGGCCAACGGCTGCGATGGGCTCATCGCCGTGGGCGGTGGCTCCAGCATCGACCTGGCCAAAGGCGTGGCCATCGCCGCCACCCACCCCGGCCCGATGAAGACCTACGCCACCATCGAAGGCGGCAGCACCAAGATCACTGACGCCGTGGCCCCGCTGATCGCAGTGCCCACCACGGCAGGCACCGGCAGCGAAGTGGCCCGGGGTGCCATCGTCATCGTCGACGACGGGCGCAAGCTCGGCTTTCACAGCTGGTCTTTGATGCCGCGTGCTGCCATCTGCGACCCCGAGCTCACGCTCGGCCTGCCGGCCTTGCTGACGGCGGCCACCGGCATGGACGCCATCGCCCACTGCATGGAGACCTTCATGGCACCCGCCATCAACCCGCCGGCCGATGGCATCGGCCTCGACGGGCTGGAGCGCGGCTGGGCGCACATTGAGCGCGCTACCCAGAACGGCCAGGATCGAGATGCGCGCTGGGCCATGATGAGCGCCAGCATGCAGGGCGCGATGGCGTTTCAGAAAGGCCTGGGCTGCGTCCATTCGCTGAGTCACAGCCTGGGCGGCGTGAACCCCAAGCTGCACCACGGCACGCTGAACGCGATGTTCTTGCCGGCAGTGGTCAGGTTCAACGCCAGCGCCGAGTCAATGGTGAAAGACCGCCGCCTGCAACGCATGGCGCACGCGATGGGCATAGGCAGCACCGACAGCAAGGGCACCGAGATTGCCAACGCCATTCGCAACATGAATGCGCGGCTCGGCCTGGCATCCGGCTTGGCCGCCATGGGCGTCACCCAAGACATGTTCGAGAAAGTGATTGACGGCGCCATGGCCGACCACTGCCATAAGACCAACCCGCGCATCGCCACGCGCGATGACTACCGCGAGATGCTCGAAGCCTCGATGTAAAGCGGGCGCCTCGACAAGCCCGATTCGGGGTCCCTGAAATGAAAAAGCCCAGAGGCTTGTGGCCCCCGGGCTCGAAACCAAAGCAGCTTGTGGGCCGCCCCGGCTTGCTCTTTCAGCGACGACTGATGTTTCAGCCGTGCTTTGCGTCGAAGAACTGTTCGTCTTCGGTCGATCCTTTGAGTGCAGCGGTCGAAGCGTCGGCTTCGATGGTGGTGGTCACGGCGTCGAAGTAACCGGTGCCCACTTCGCGCTGGTGCTTGACGGCGGTGAAGCCCTTCTCGGCAGCAGCAAATTCCTTCTCTTGCAGTTCCACGAACGCGCTCATGTTGTTGCGCGCATAGCCGTGGGCCAGCTCGAACATCGAGTAGTTCAGGCTGTGGAAGCCAGCCAGCGTGATGAACTGGTACTTGTAGCCCATGGCGCCCAGCTCGCGCTGGAACTTGGCGATGGTTGCGTCGTCGAGGTTCTTCTTCCAGTTGAAGGAAGGCGAGCAGTTGTACGACAGCAGCTTGCCAGGGAACTTGGCGTGGATCGCGTCGGCGAAAGTCTTGGCGAAGGCCAGGTCAGGCTTGCCGGTTTCGCACCAGATCAGGTCGGCGTAAGGGGCGTAGGCCAGGCCGCGGCTGATGGCTTGGTCGATGCCGTTGCGGGTGCGGAAGAAGCCTTCGACCGTGCGCTCGCCGGTCAGGAAAGGCTTGTCGTTGTCGTCCACATCGGTGGTGACCAGGTCACCGGCTTCGGCATCGGTACGGGCCAGCAGCACCGTTGACACGCCAGACACGTCAGCGGCCAGGCGGGCAGCCACGAGCTTGTTGACGGCTTCACGCGTGGGCACCAGCACCTTGCCGCCCATGTGGCCGCACTTCTTGGCAGCGGCCAGTTGGTCTTCGAAGTGAACGCCGGCGGCGCCCGCGTCGATCATGGCCTTCATCAGCTCGAAAGCATTCAGCACGCCGCCGAAACCGGCTTCAGCGTCGGCCACGATGGGGGCGAAGTAATCGATGTCGTTCTTGCCTTCCGACCACTGGATCTGGTCAGCACGGGCGAAGGTGGCGTTGATGCGCTTCACAACCTTAGGCACCGAGTCCACCGAGTACAGCGACTGGTCGGGGTACATCTCGCCATTGCTGTTGGCGTCGCCAGCAACTTGCCAGCCCGACAGGTAGATGGCCTTCAGGCCCGCCTTGACCTGCTGCATGGCCTGGTTACCCGTCAACGCGCCCAGCGAGTTGACGAATGGCTCGGTGTTGATCAGGTTCCACAGCTTTTCAGCGCCGCGCTTGGCCAGCGTGTGCTCGACTTGCAGCGAGCCGCGCAGACGCACGACGTCAGCCGCGGTGTAGCCGCGCTTGATGCCCTTCCAACGTGGGTTTTCAGCCCATTCTTTTTCGAGGGCGGCGATCTGTTGCTCACGGGTCGGTTGCGTCATGGCGAACTCCTGGAAGGTTGCGAAGAGAAAGGAAGAATCTGGGCTCAAGGATAACGCTGGGCTGCAAAAGCCGGAAGACTTGTGTCTTATATAAGACTACTTTTAATGCTCAATGAAATCAAAGGGTTAGGCCGATGATTTCTGAATATGAAATTCAATTCTTCCAGATGGGAAAAAATGCGGCAGCGCAACAGAGCTTCTTTTCGTAATGCGAAAGCCACTTTCCTGCATGTGAAAGTGCACTTGCCCATCGCGAATGGGTCACGACGCCTCGGCGTCTAGCCAGCCGCCCGTGAATCCAGCTGCATGCAGGCCGGTTCTGAGGGCATGACACTTCTCATCAAGCGCCAGAGAAGCTGGCTGCGGTGGTTCTCGATCATCAACACGGTGGGGCCTTCGTTGATACCGAAGTGATAGGGCGACACCCAGCCGATGCCGTCGTTCGCCTCGTCGCGATAGACCGGGTTGAACGAAGCCTTGAACCCGTAGGGGTTCGGCACATCGACGTGCAGCGCGGCCATGTGCGTGATGGTCGGCGCGACGATTTCCGGCGCAAAGCAGAGCGCGGCGGCCACCGCCCAAGGCGCCACGGTGCCGTCGTCAGGCCCATAGGGCGCTCCCCGCGCCACGTCGTCAAAGAACACCCGCTCAACGCCCGCAACCTTCTTCGTGAGCGTGCCGGGCCCGTCGCTGGCGCTGATGCCCAACGCGCCCGCGATCAGCAGTGCGGTGTCAATGCTCGAAAGCTCGCACTGCCACTCGCGCCGGCCGGTCTGCATGTGAAGGAAGTGGTAATAAAAGCCTTTGTAGCCCGTGGCCTCGGGCGATTCGCTCTGCTCGCTCTCGGCCAGAAATCTCAGCATCGCCAGCGTGCGCTGCGCGGCTTCATTGCGCTCGATGAAGCCACGCTCTACACCCACCGGGTACGCGCTCAGCGCCATGCCCATGGCGGCAATGCTGGCCGGCCAGTGGGGCGCTGTCTTGTCGCGCACCAGCCCGTTGGCACGGTTCACCTCGTGCACGAAGTAGTCGAATGAATGGCGCTGCAGGCGGCGCAGGGTGCGCGCATCGAGCGAGTCGTCTTCGGCGCAGCTGCTCATTTGTTCGTTCACTCAACGTTGAGCTGGTTCAGCAGTCGACCTCGATCCATCATGCGACGGGTGGTGAGAACAAAAAGGCAAGCGCGAGAAGTGCGTACACCCCGATGAGAAGAACGCCTTCGAACCAAGTCGTCTCGCCGTCGCGCGCGATGTTGTTGACGATGAGGACGGCGCTGGCGATTGCAAACAACGCAATCGGGTTCTGGAACACCAGGGTCATCGGCGTGCCCATGAGCCATGAGCCGATCACGAGCAAAGGTGCCACGACAAGCGCAACCTGTATGGCCGAGCCAACGCAAATGTTGAGCGCCAGCCCCATCTTTCCCTGGTGAGCAAACCAAGATGCCGCGAAGAGATCGGAGGCCGTGCCTATGACGGCAAGCACGATCACGCCCACAAACACAGGCGACAGCCCCAGTGCATTCGAGGTGGCTTCGAGCGCGCCAGAAACGAGGTGCGCCTCCATGGCGATTAAAACCGTTGCCAAGATGAGCACGCACACTGCCACCAGCATCGTCCAACCTGCCTTCGGCTTCTCCTGGCGCGCGCGGCTGCCCGTTTCGCTTTGACTGCTTGCGAGGTTCTCCTCTTCGGCAGAGAAGACGTTGCGATGGGTGACCAGCGTGTAAACCAGGTTGGCCGCATACAGCAGGATCAACACGACGGACACGCCCAGGCTCAAACGCTCATCGCTGACGGCCTGGTCGGCACCCGGCGCAAGGTGGCGGCCCGCAAAGTCGAAAACAGCCGGAAGCAGCAACGCGATCACGACCAGCACCAGCAGGCTGGACAGCTGGCCCGCCTGGTCGCGGTTGAACCGCTGCCGCGGGCGGCCCATGCTGCCCAAGACGATGGCCAGGCCGAGGCCCAGCAGACTGGTCCCGATGATGGAGCCCGCGACCTGGGCACGCACCACCTCGGCCTTGCCCGTGGCGAGCACGAAGAACGCCAGTACGATCTCCGCGATGCTGCCAAAGCTCACATTGAGCAGGCCGCCCACGGCGGAGTTCGTTTTCGCGGCAAGCTGCTCGGTCGCTCGGCGCGCCCAGTCAGCAAGCACACCAATGCCCACGGCACCGGCGACAAACGTCCACACAGGGCTGGCCGCCAAGACGTAGTGAAGCACCGGAGCCAAGGGCACGAGCAGCAGCAGGCCGAGAGGAATGGAATGCGCGCGCAAGTTCATGGTTGCTATGCGGTGGGGTGAACACTGAAGGGTGTGGCGCGCAGGTCATGCGGGTGCCCAGTGTGTTGCATGCAGCGCGTGTGCAAATGAAGACTGCACCAATTCCTACAGGCAACTCGGCCATGACGCATCGCGAGATGCGCGTCAATCCTATCCAGCAAAGCAGGAGTCGCGCAGGGCGGCTTCCGTCGCAAGACCGACCCTCTCGCGCCCCGGCCGGCAGGTCGGACAGCAGCAGCACGAGCACAGCATGGAGAGGACCCAACACGCCCCCGCCTCCGGCTTCACCGGTGTGCTGGCCACCTTTCGCCGATCAACGTCGCGGCCTGGCGCACGCCCGAGGCCAACGCCGAGCTCATGAAGCTGGTGCCCTACCGCCGCATCGGCGAGCCCGATGACATCGCCCGCGCGGCTGTATGGCTCGCAAGCGACGCCTCCGGCTACGTCACCGGCACCTCTCTCGCGGCCTGGGCCAGCCCCATGACGCTTTGGAAAATCGGCGTGCTCGACCCGCAAGGGCCCGTTGCTGCCGCCGAGCGCACCATGCTGGCCAACGCCACCGTGATCATGCTGGCGGTCGTGGTGCCGGCAATCTTGGCGACGCTTGATCATCATGGTCAACCTTGAGCGAACATGGTGCCGCCCGAACACCTGCTGCAAATGCAGCGTTGACCTGAAGGCTTGCCGATGCTGAATCAACTTCGTGTGCTGCTCAGCCGCTTGGGCGCAGCGTTCTGGCTGGTGCCTGGCCTCATGGTGCTGACCGGCGTGCTCGGCGCGATCGGCTTGGTCAGCCTGGACCGAAGCGGCTGGGTTCCCGAATGGCTCGTGACCAGTGCCTGGCTCTACAACGGCGGCGGCACCGGGGCGCGCACGCTGCTGGGAACGGTGGCCTCGTCGGCCATCGGCGTGGCCGGCACCGTGTTTTCGATCACCATCGCCGCACTTTCGCTGGCCGCCGGGCAGATGGGGCCACGGCTGTTGCGCAACTTCACGCAAGACCGCGGCAACCAGTTCACCCTCGGTGCGTTCTTGGGCACTTTCTCCTATGCCTTGATGGTGCTGCGCAGCGTGCGCACTCAGACCGAGGGCGAGTTCGTGCCGCATCTCTCGCTCAGCGTGGGCATCTTGCTGGCGTTCTTGTGCGTGGCCACGCTGGTGTATTTCGTCAATCACATGGCCGGGCGCATCAACGTCGACACCGTGATCGAGCTGGTCAGCGGCGAAATGCAAGACGCCATCACGAGACTCGCCTCCCCGAAACCGCCCGTGGGCAACCGGCCACGCATCAACGCTGACAGCGCTCAACGGGTGGTCGAATCCCGTCGTGGCTATGTGTCCGATCTCGACACCGCATCGCTGGCCGACTGGGCGTGCCGCCACAAAACCGTCCTGCAACTGCTCGTGCGGCCGGGTGACTACGTCTTTCCGGGCACACCCATCGCGGCCTGCGACCCCTGCGTAGACGACGCCCCAGACGCCATCCGAAAAGCAGTGTCCCTGAGCCCCGAGCGTGCGAGCGCAGACGACATTGAGTACGGCGTTCGGCAGTTAGTCGAAGTCGCGGTGCGCGCCCTGTCGCCTGGCATCAACGACCCGCATACCGCCATGAGCGCACTTGACCGCTTGGGCGCTGCGCTGTGCAGCCTGGTGGCGCTGCACCTGCCCAATGGCCTCTTCCTGCGCGACGAGCGTTGCGTGCTGACGGTGCCTGCCGTCGACTACGACAGGCTCAACGACACCATGTTCGATCTGCTGCGGCAGAACGCCTCTGGCAACGCGGCCGTGCTCACACGCATGCTGGAGGTGCTGACAGCAGTCGCGAGCTGCGAGCGAGACCCTGCACGCCTGGGCACGCTGCAGCGGCACGCCGACCAGATCGTGTCCGATGCGCAGCGCACCGTCGCCTCACCGGTCGATCTGCAAGCCGCGCATCAGCGAGCCGAGCGTTTCAGGGTGATGTGCAGATTCGGGCCTGCGTCTCTGGTAAACAATGCGTGACCTGCCGCACCGCTTCGCTGACCCTGCTACCTGCCCCCGACTACCGAACCCATTCCGATGCTCGATATCGCTGCCACCTGCCTCACGTTGACCGCCATCCTGGCCTACTTGAACCACCGTTTCGTGCGCTTGCCCATGACCATCGGTGTCATGGTCATCGCACTGTTGTTGTCGCTGGGGATCATCGGGCTGGACGTGCTGGGCCTAGACCACGGCTTGCGCCAGTACGAAGAAGTCTTCATCCGATCGATAGACTTCTCTGACGTGCTGATGCGCGGCATGCTGTCGCTGCTTCTTTTCGCAGGGGCGTTGCACGTTGACTTGACCGCGCTGAAAAACTTCCGCTGGCAGATCGGCGGCTTGGCGCTTGTGGGCACCTTGGCATCAACGCTGGTGGTGGGCTTTGGCATGTGGTTTGCGTTGCCTTGGGTTGGGATCACGCTGCCCCTGGTCTATTGCCTGCTCTTCGGCGCTCTCATTTCCCCGACCGACCCCATCGCCGTGGTGGGCATCCTCAAGACTGCCGGCGCCCCTCGCGACCTGGAGCTGGTGATCGCGGGTGAATCGCTGTTCAACGACGGCGTGGGCGTGGTGCTCTTCGCGCTGTTGCTCAGCGTGTCGCTCAGCGGCGCCTGGCCGACGACGGGCGAGGCCACCGGGCTTTTGTTGCGCGAAGCCGGCGGTGGCATCGTCTTCGGCCTGGTGTTGGGCTGGGTGACTTACCGGCTGCTCAAGAGCGTTGACCAGTACCAGGTCGAGGTGCTGCTCACCTTGGCAGCGGTGATGGGCGGCTACGCGCTGGCCAATCACTTGCACGTCTCGGGCCCGCTGGCCATGGTGGTCTGCGGCCTCATGGTGGGCAACGCCGGCAGGGCCTACGCCATGTCAGACGTCACACGCAAATATGTCGACATGTTCTGGGAACTGATCGACGAAATTCTCAACGCTGTGCTCTTTGTGCTGATCGGCCTCGAGGTGCTGATGATCCAGTTTTCGGTTCCCTTGTTTTGGGGCGGTGTGGTGGCCATTGCCGTCACGCTGATCGCGCGCTGGTTGACGGTTGGCCTGCCTGTGGGCTTGCTCGCCAAGCACTTTCGCTTGCCCGACGGGTCTTCCAAGGTCTTGACCTGGGGCGGTCTGCGCGGAGGCATCTCGGTCGCGCTGGCCTTGTCATTGCCCGACACTGGCGGCCCCGATTCGACGCGTGCCACCATCCTCGCGCTGACGTATGGCGTGGTGGTGTTTTCAGTGCTGGTGCAAGGCCTGACGATCGGCAGGGTCGTGCGCCGTTCGATGGCGGCCAAGCATTGAGCTCGCCTTCCAAGAACGCCTCCAAAGCGGCAGCGGCGCCGGCCCCTGACACCCTGTCGCCGGCCGACCGCTACCAGGAGCTGTTCATCGCGGTGCAAAGCAGCGGCCTCTTCGCCGACAGCAAGACCTTTGTCGACTGCGCTCCGGTGCTCGACCCGCAGCAAATCGTCACCAACTATCGCGCCCAGCAGGCAAGCGACGGCTTCGATCTCGCGCAATTCGTGCACGCACATTTCGTGTCGATCCAGCCTGCGCCCAGTGAGTACCAGTCGATCCCCGGCCAGCCCATGGGTGCCCACATCGAGTCGCTTTGGCCCGCGTTGACACGCCACCCAGCAGCGCACCCTCGGCGTTCATCGCTGCTGCAGTTGCCTCACTCCTATGTCGTGCCTGGCGGCCGCTTCGGCGAGCTCTATTACTGGGATTCGTACTTCACGATGTTGGGCCTGGCCAGCAAGGCCAACACCGCATTGCTGCGCGACATGGTCGAAAACTTCAGCTACCTGATCGACACCTATGGCCATGTGCCCAACGGCACGCGCAGCTACTACCTGAGTCGATCTCAGCCGCCGGTTTTTGCACTGATGGTCGAGCTGGCGGAGGCGGCTTGTGGCGAGCCCGCCCTGCAGTACCTGCCCCAGTTGCGGCAAGAGCATGCGTGGTGGATGGCCGACGCGCACGAGGCAGTGCTGGGGGGTGCGCACCGTCGCGTGGTGCGCCTTGCGGACGGCCGGCTGCTCAACCGCTATTGGGACGACCGAGACACGCCGCGCGAAGAGTCGTGGCTGGAAGACGTGTCGACCGCACGCGCCAGCGAGCGCGATCCCGCAGAGGTTTACCGTCATTTGCGCGCCGCCTGCGAGTCGGGCTGGGACTTCAGCTCGCGATGGCTGTGCGAGCAGCCTGCGCCCGCCCCAGTGCCGCCTGGCGAGTCACGCACCGGCGCGGCGTCATGCCTGGCCACCATTTGCACGACAGACATCGTGCCGGTCGATTTGAACGCCTTTCTCTACAAGCTCGAACTGAAGATCGCCGACTTGGCAAGGTCAAGCGGCGACCACACAACCAGCCGCGAATTCGACCAACGCGCCCTTGAGCGCAAGGCCGCAATGCTGGGTCTGATGTGGAACGCCGAGCAGGGGGCCTTCTTCGACCATGACTGGCGCCGCGGCCAACAGCGCAGCTGCCTGACGGCCGCAACTGTTGTCCCTTTGTTCGTGGGCCTGGCCGACCCTGAGCATGCAAACGCTCTGGCCACGACCATCGCCTGCCGCCTGTTGGCCCCCGGCGGCCTGGCCACCACCGAGCACGCCAGCGGCGAGCAGTGGGATCGCCCCAACGGTTGGGCGCCGCTTCAATGGATGGCCATTTGTGGCCTTGCCGACTATGGCCACGCAGACCTGTCCGACCGCATTGCGCAACGCTGGCTGGCCACGGTGGCCGCCATCTACGAGCGCGAAGGCAAGCTGATCGAAAAGTACGCGCTGCGCCGGGTTGAGCAAGAGGCCACCCACGGAGGCGGGGGTGGCGAATATCCCTTGCAAGACGGCTTCGGCTGGACCAACGGCGTCACCGCAGCGCTCCTCGCGAAGCAACTCTGGCACAGTGCGAACGGCGCTGTTGCTTTCACCGATCGGGGTAACCATCGCTGAAGCGGGTGACCCGGCAACCGTCTTCTCAATCACCCTCTCTGAAGGACGCGACCATGCCCCAAAACCTAGACGCCTACTGGATGCCCTTCACGGCCAACCGCCAGTTCAAGCAAACCCCTCGCTTGATCTCGCGCGCCGAGGGCATGCACTTCTGGACCCCCGAAAACCGCCAGATCCTCGACGGAGTGGCGGGCCTGTGGTGCGTGAACGCCGGCCATGGGCGGCCCAAGATCGTCGAAGCCATACGCCAGCAGGCGGGTGAGATGGATTTCGCACCGCCCTTCAACATGGGCCACCCCAAGCAGTTCGAGTTGGCCGAGCGGCTGGTGAAGCTCACGCCGCCGGGCCTGAGTAAAGTCTTCTATACCAACTCGGGCTCCGAGGCGGTCGACACGGCGCTCAAGATGGCGCTGGCCTACCACCGCGTACGCGGTGAAGGCTCGCGCACGCGGCTGATCGGCCGCGAGCGCGGCTACCACGGCGTCAACTTCGGCGGCATCTCGGTCGGCGGCATCGTCGCCAACCGCAAGATGTTCGGCACCCTGCTGGCCGGCGTCGACCACATCCGCCACACGCACGACCTGTCGCGCAATGCGTTCTCGCTCGGACAACCCGCACACGGCGCGGAACTGGCCGACGATCTCGAGCGGATCGTCGCATTGCACGATGCGTCGACGATCGCGGCGCTGATCGTCGAGCCGGTGGCGGGATCGACTGGCGTGCTGCTGCCGCCCAAGGGCTACCCCGACCGCCTGCG
>NZ_JBKJOQ010000116.1:0-5610 GCF_046595475.1 Rhizobacter sp. | reverse complement strand
GCTGGCGCCGGTCGACACCAACCTCTTCCCTGGAGGCTTCAACAACCTCACGCCAGAGATGCTGCCGCTGGCGGTGCAGGCGGCCATGGCGGCCATCGAGAAGATCTGCCCCGAGGCGAAGAACCTGCTGCTCATCCCCGAGCGCCACACGCGCAACACTTTCTACCTGAGCAACGTGGTGCGCCTGAAACAGATCTTTCACCAGGCCGGCCTCAACGTGCGCCTGGGCACGCTCGACGAAACGATCAAGGCCCCCACCGCGATTGACCTGCCTGACGGCACCTCGCTCACCGTGGAGCCGCTGGTGCGCACGCGCGGTCGCCTGGGCCTGAAAGACTTCGACCCCTGCACCATCTTGCTCAACAACGACCTCTCGTCCGGCCTGCCCAAGGTGCTGGAAGGTTTGCATGAGCAGTACCTGCTGCCGCCGCTGCACGCCGGCTGGGCAGTGCGGCGCAAGACCAATCACTTTCACGCCTATGAAGAAATAGCCAAGAAGTTTGCCAAGCTGCTGGGCATGGACCCGTGGCTGATCAACCCAATGTTCGCCAAATGCGGTGAGGTCAACTTCAACGACCGCGTGGGTGAAGAGTGCCTGGCGAGCAATGCCGAAGCGCTGTTGGGCAAGGTGCGCCGCAAGTACAAGGAATACGGCATACAAGAGAAGCCCTTCATCATCGTGAAGGCCGACGCCGGCACCTATGGCATGGGCATCATGACGGTGCGCGACCCGAAAGAGTTGGTCGACCTCAGCAGCAAGTCGCGCAACAAGATGAGCGTGATCAAAGACGGCCAAGAGGTCACTGAGGTCATCCTGCAAGAAGGCGTGCCCACCTACGAGCGCGTGAACGACGCGGTGGCCGAGCCGGTGGTCTACATGATCGACCGCTACGTGGTGGGCGGCTTCTACCGCGTCAACGCAGAGCGCGGCATCGACGAGAACCTCAACGCTCCCGGGGCGAGCTTCGTGCCGCTGGCGTTTGCCGAGTCAAACCAGTTGCCCAGACCCGGCGTGAAACCGGGCGCCAGCGCCCCGAATCGCTTTTACATGTACGGCGTGATTGCCCGGCTGGCCATGCTGGCTGCGAGCTATGAACTGGAAGCCACCGACCCCGACGCCGAGGTCTATGAGTAAGCTGCGAGAGTGATCGCTCGCTCGTTGCTGCACTGCAACATGCACCGTGGGCCTCTTGGCGGGGGGCTCAATCACCCGAAGGTGAGGCGCACAATAGCCGCTCTTCGTGACTGACCCGGCCCGCTTGCGCAGGTTTGGTGACCTGTGACCCCTCATCGTCCTGCCTCCAGCCTGGCGGCCCTCACCCTCGGTGCCATCGGCATCGTCTACGGTGACATCGGCACCAGCCCGCTCTACGCAATGAAGGAAGTTTTCGCGCAAGGGCGAGTGCCGTTGACGCCTGAAAACATCTTCGGCGTGCTGTCGCTGATGTTCTGGACCATCACGGTGGTGGTCTCAGTCAAATACGTGGCGCTGATCCTGCGCGCCGACAACAACGGCGAAGGCGGCCTGATCGCCATGCTCACCCTCGCCTCACAGGCGGTGAAAGACCGGCCGGTGCTGCGCCGGCGGCTGCTGTTGCTGGGCATTTTCGGCACCGCCATCTTCTTCGGCGACGCCGTCATCACACCGGCCATGACCGTTCTCTCGGCCATCGAAGGCCTGGAAGTGGCCGCGCCGGGCCTGCACCGCTACGTGGTGCCCCTCACGCTGATCGTGCTGACAGCGCTCTTCCTGGTACAGCGCCACGGCACGGCCAGCGTGGGCAAGCTGTTCGGCCCCGTCACGGCCCTGTGGTTCATGGTTTTGGCTGTCATGGGGGTCACACACATCGCCCAAAACCCCAGCGTGCTGTGGGCGTTGAGCCCGCACCATGCGCTGTACTTCCTGGGTGCCCACTCGGGCATTGCCTTCATCGCGCTCGGCTCGGTGGTGCTGTGCGTGACCGGCGCCGAGGCGCTCTACGCCGACATGGGCCACTTCGGCAAACGACCCATCCGCTTTGCCTGGTTCGGCCTGGTGATGCCCGCCCTGGTTCTCAACTATTTCGGCCAGGGCGCCATGCTGCTGGTGCACCCCGGCCACGCCAGCAACCCGTTCTACGAGATGGCGCCGCAATGGGCGCTCTACCCGCTTATCGCGCTGGCCACGGGCGCTTCGGTAATCGCTTCCCAGGCGCTGATCACCGCGGCGTTCTCGGTCACCAAACAAGCCATCCAGCTGGGCTACCTGCCGCGGCTGCGCATCACGCATACCTCCGTCAAGGAGACGGGCCAGGTCTACGTGCCATTCATCAACTGGGGCCTGTACGCGTGCATCGTGCTGGCGGTGGGCTTCTTCGGCAGCAGCAGCAAGCTCGCCGCGGCCTACGGCATCGCCGTGACGATCGACATGCTGATCACCACCACGATGACCTTTTTCGTCATCCGCTATGGCTGGAAATACCCCTGGTCACTGTGCATCGCCGCCACCGGCTTCTTCTTCATCGTCGATTCGGTCTACTTCTCGGCCAACATCGTCAAGATCTTCGAGGGCGGCTGGTTCCCGGTGGCCATTGGTGGCGTGATGTTCGTGCTGATGATGACCTGGAAGCAAGGCCGCCAACTCATGCGCGATCGCCTGCGCGACGACGCCATCGACCTGACGAGCTTTCTCGAAGCCGTGTTCATCAGCCCGCCCACACGCGTGCCCGGCACGGCGGTGTTCCTCGTCAGCGACCAGGGCATCACGCCCAACGCGCTGCTGCACAACCTCAAGCACAACAAGGTGCTGCACGAGACCAATCTTTTCGTCACGGTTAAGCACCACGAGGTGCCGTGGATAGGCTTCAACAAGCGCTGCGAAATCGACCCCCTGGGCCACGACTGCTGGCAGGTCACGCTCAACTTCGGCTTCAAGAACGACCCCGACGTGCCCGAAGCCCTGGCCCTGCTGCGCGGGCGCGGCGTACAGCTCGACGACATGGAGACCTCGTACTTCCTGTCGCGCGACATCGTGATCCCAACCCTCGGCACCGGCATGATGATGTGGCGCGAGAAGCTGTTTGCCAGCATGCACCACAACGCCAGCGGCGCGGCCGATTTCTTGAGCCTGCCCACGAATCGCGTGGTCGAGTTGGGCTCCAAGGTCGAAATCTAGATCGCAAAAAAAGCAGCGGCTACCTCCTGGTTGAGCCCGCGCAGCTTGGGCTCGACGCTGGTGCCTTGCGAAGCCGCACGTCGGCAATGGCCAGACTCATCGCTCGATGGCGGCGAGGGCGCCGGAGGCGGTGCCGCACGCAGCAGGGATTGGAGGTGTGGGCAGAGGGCCCACGGTCGTGGCATCGGCGTAGTTGAGGCCATGGTTCAGCGCGAACTGCGGTGTCTGCCCGTCGCCCGCGTTCAGTGGCGTCTGGCATGGCGTGGCGGGCCACGAGAAAGGCAGGCGGCCGACGAAGTCGTGCGCTACACCGCCTTGCGCGTTGCGGTAGAGCACGTCGCTCACACCCTTGCCTTCCGTGCCTGGCAGCCAGGCGGCGACGA
Source organism: Rhizobacter sp. (assembly GCF_046595475.1). Taxonomy (GTDB): domain Bacteria; phylum Pseudomonadota; class Gammaproteobacteria; order Burkholderiales; family Burkholderiaceae_C; genus Rhizobacter. The sequence continues at coordinate 2,073 of NZ_JBKJOQ010000116.1, read as the reverse complement.
ACGCGTTCGACTTGTTGATGAACTCGTTGGCGTACAGCGGCCGTCCGCTCAGCATCACCGTCACCACCGGCGTGCTTTTGCTGCTCAACTTGCCACTCACCTGGTTGAGCACGGCAAGGTCGCCCGGGTAATTGGCGGAGTGCGCGAGCGTGCCCTTCAGGTCGCCCATGCCTTCGGCATAGGGCGTCTCGCCGATGACGGCAATCACCACATCGAAGTGGGCCGGGTCGTGACCCACACCGGTTTCGCTGAAGGTCACGTTGGCCGCACCGGCGGCTTCCTGGATGCCGGCCAGCAGGGTGTCGCCCACCGGGGCGAAATCGGCGTTTTGGTTGCCGGTGCCTTGCCAAGTAAGGCTCCAGCCGCCGGCCTGGTTGGGCAGGCTGTTGGCGCTCTTGCCCACCACCAGGGTCTTGCGGCCTGTCGCCAGGGGCAGCACCGCGTCGTTGTTCTTCAGCAGCACGAGTGACTTGCGCACCGCCTCGCGCGCAAGCGGCCGGTCGACCAGCAATGCCTGGTTGCCCGCACCGGCCGTTTGCGACGGCTTGCGCCCGTTGAAGAGGCCCGCGCGCAGCTTCACCCGCAGGATGCGCGTGACCGCATCGTCGATGCGCGCCATCGGGATCGCACCCGAGCGCACCTGCAACACCGTGCTGGCGATGAAGGCCCGCCAATCCTGCGGCACCATCACCATGTCGATGCCCGCATTGATGGCCTGCGCGCAGCTTGTCTTGCTGCAGCCGGACACCTGCTCGATGCCGTTCCAATCGGACACCACCAAGCCGTCGAAACCCATCTTCTGCTTGAGCACGTCGGTCAGCATCTCTTTGCTGCCGTGCAGCTTGCCGACCTGATTGTCGGAGCCCGGGTGGGCCCAGCTGTGGAACGACACCATCACCGCCTGTACGCCCGCCGCCAGCGCGGCGTAGTACCCCTGGCCGTGGATGTTGATCATGTCGTGCTGGCTGACCGAGGCCACGCCCTGATCGGTGCCGCGGTCGGTTGCGCCGTCGCCGATGAAGTGTTTGGCGGTGGCGACCACGTTGGTGTCGGAATCAAAGCGGCCCTGCAGGCCGGTCACGAACGCACCGGCATAGGCGCGAACGATGGCGGGGTCTTCGGAGTAGCTCTCATAGGCGCGGCCCCAGCGGTCGTCGCGCGCCACGGCGAGCGTGGGCGAGAAGGTCCAGCCGATGCCGGTGGCGCGAACGGCCTGGCCAACCGAGGCACCGATGCGCCGGATCAAGGCCGGGTCGCGCGCCGCGCCCAGGCCGATGTTGTGCGGAAAGAGCGTGGCCTTGTACACATTGCTGTGGCCGTGGATGGCGTCGGTGCCCCAGAGGATCGGGATGGGTGTCGCCATGGCGGTGCCCATCGATGCCTCGTAGTACTGGTCGGCCAGCGCGACCCACTGCGCCGCGGTGGCGTACTTGTTGCCGCCAGGCCAGGTGCCACCGCCATTGAGCACCGAGCCGATGAAGTGCTGGCGCACCTGCGCCGCAGTGATGCTCTTGGTCTCGGGTTGGATCATCTGCCCGACCTTCTGCTCGATCGTCATCGACGCCACGATCTGCGCGATGCGCGCCTCCATGGCGTCGTCGCGCGCGATCGCACTGGTGATGGCCGGCCAGTCGGCGTACATCGGCGCGGGCGGAATGTCGCCGCCGGCGTGGGCTGCGCCCGTGAGGGCGAATGCCAGCAATGAAGACAACGCAAGTCGCATGGCGTGGGTCAGGATGAAAGAAGTCACGGCAAAGCCTCAAGTTGAAAGTGTTCACCCAGGTGGCGCCTTGCCCACCCATCACCTCGTTGCCGAATTCGATGCTCGCCACGAATTCGTCCGCGTTCAGCGCTCAAGGCTTCAGCTCGATGCGACCCACCTGGAAGTCCACCGCGCGCCGGGCGCCGGGCGTCAAAGCCGGGTCGCTCACCTCGATGGCGGTCACGGCCTTGGCAGTGTCTGCGATGCTGCGGCCTTTGGTGCCGCAGTAGCCATCGGGTGCGAAGCGGTCGAGCGCAATCTCGAGTTCGCGCAGCGCGGGCGACACCGGCACCATCACGATGGGATAGCAG
>NZ_JBKJOQ010000002.1:0-84291 GCF_046595475.1 Rhizobacter sp. | reverse complement strand
GCTGGTGGTGCAGTACGGTGTGGCGGGCACGCTCACGCAGATGGCCTGGTTTTTCACCAAGGCGGCGTTGCTCACCTTTGGCGGCGCGTATGCGGTGCTGCCCTACGTCTACCAGGGTGCGGTGGAGCAACACCAGTGGTTGAGCGGCGCACAGATGATTGACGGTTTGGCGCTCGGCGAAACCACCCCCGGCCCGCTGATCATGGTGGTGGCCTTCGTGGGCTTTGTGGGCGGCTGGCTCAAGCAGGTGTTCGGCCCCGAGGCCTTGTTCGCGGCCGGTGCAGCGGCGGCCACGGTGGTCACCTTCTTCACCTTCTTGCCCTCGTTCCTGTTCATCCTGGCGGGTGGGCCGCTGGTGGAGTCGACCCACGGCAAGCTCAAGTTCACCGCACCGCTCACCGCCATCACGGCAGCGGTGGTGGGCGTGATCGTCAACCTTGCTTTGTTCTTTGCGTACCACGTGCTGTGGCCGCAAGGTTTTGGCGGGCGCTTCGATTGGGTGTCGGCGCTGATCGCGCTGGCGGCGGCGGTCGCGCTGTTCCGCTTCAAGGTCGGTGTGTTGCCCTTGCTCGCAGCCTGCGCGCTGGCAGGCCTAGCCGTCACCTTGCTGCGGCCGTTAATCGTTTGAGAGGTGTTTTGATGAACACGTTACCCCCTCCTATGGCGCTGGCCTTGTGTGCCAGCTTCGGTTCGGTTGAGGCCTGGCAGGCGTCCTTCGTGGCGCTGGCCCAGGCGCACGCGCAGGGCGGGCTTGAACTCGCCTTCAGCCCGCAAGACGGCTTGCTCGTCAATCGGTGGGTGGGCTCAGGTTCCGAGCCGCGCGGTGTGCCGATTCTTTCGCTGCGATTGCCTGCCGACGTGCACGCGTTCGTTGGCGCGATCGTGTGGCCCGAGCCCTACCAGCGCTACCAAGAGGCGGTGCATGCCGCGGGTGAAGCTTTTGGGGTGTCGCAGGGTGATGTCAGCGGCATGCGCTTGATCGACGTGCGCCGCGCGGGGGTGTTCGACACCTCACCCACGCTGCTGCCGGGGGCCGTGTGGCGCGACCCAGCCCGCGTGCGGGAGTGGGCCCACGAGCTGCTGGCCGATCGCGCCGTGTTGGTGTACTGCGTCTACGGCCATGAAGTGGGCCGCGCCACCGCGTTGCGCTTGAGGGCGCTGGGCGTAAACGCCCGGTTTCTCAACGGTGGCATCGACGGCTGGCAACGTGCGGGCCTGCCCACAGTGCACAAGCCAGTCTTGCCATGAAGTGGCCCTGGTTGATGCGCGTTTCATCAACCGCGGAGCCGAGTTTTTTCGGGACCCGCTGAATCGATGCTGGCGGTGCTTGCACCTCATTCGCGCGGCGGTTTGGGGGCCTCGGGTGGGGGCGGGAAAAGTTCGTCGAACAAATCGTCGGGCACGGTGTTCGGGTCGTCGTTGACCTCGACGCCGTTGAGCAAATCAAAAGACGACCTGAGCCAGCGGCCCGAGCTCACTTCGGGCAGGTCAATTTTCGAGGGCTCGACCACCTGGTGGGGATCAACCCACTCGCCCAGCGGCGCGTGATCCGAGATGCGCCAGACGAGGCGTTTCGGCGCTTTTGCGGGTGCCTTGTGCTGTGCCATTCGCATTCCTCCGAAACAACGGGACAGAAGGGAATCGCGCGTGTTGCGCAAGTGCCAAATCTAGTCGTTGCTTCGAGGAAGCACACCCCTATTTACCGAGTAGTGGAGTGTTGGGGAGGGTGAAGCGGCCCCATCCGCGTGTGCGAGCTCAGGCTGGGAAAAAGCGCACCATCACCAGCATGCCGGCCACGCTGAGGCTGAGGAGCAAAAAGCAGGAGACAAGCAGCTTGGCGAAGCCGCTGCTGCGCTCATGCTGGCGGCGACGGGAGACGGGCGTTTCGGCCAGGGCGCCATAACCCGAAAGCATCGAGTGCCCGGTGCTGCGGCCAAAGTCTGTGGGGCGCTCATCGGCGGGCTCGCTCGCCCAGTCGAAGATCTGCGTGCTTTTGAATTCTGGTTGGTGCCGGCTCATGTGTGAATTGTCACGGCGGCACACAACTTGTTTCAACCCCTGGACTCGGGGCCCAGCCCCGCTCGATCAGGGGGCGGATTGGCGAGGGGCTGGTCCCGCCGACAGGAATCGAACCTGTATTTGCCGCTTAGGAGGCGGCCGTTCTATCCATTGAACTACGGCGAGGGCCGCGGATTTTCTCACGAGCTTTTGGGCCCACCTGGTGGCAGGCCGCGCGCGAGCCTCCGCCCCGTCAGGCACCCAGCCCGCGCAGAACGTCGTAGCACGCACCCATGGTGTGGTAGTCGGTCTTGCCGGCCGGGCTCTTTTCGTCGGAGTAGGCGCGGTTGTCAGGGGTGCGGATGCGGTACCACGCGCCGTGCTTGTGGTCGATCATGTGGGCCCAGCTGTAGGCCCAGAGGCGCTGGTACCAAGTCCAGTAGGCCTCGTCACCCGTGCGCAGGGCCAGCAGCGCGGCGGCGGCCAGGCTCTCGGCTTGCACCCAGAAGTATTTGTCGGCATCGCACACCTGGCCATCGGGTGCGAAGCCGTAAACGAGGCCGCCGTTCGTGTTGTCCCAGCCATGCTGCATGGCGGTGTTGAAGAAGCGCTGCGCGGTCGGCAAGAGCCAGTCGGGGCGCTGACCCGGGAGCAGGTGGGCTTCGAGTTGCAGCAGCAGCTTGGCCCACTCGGTGAGGTGGCCGGTCTGGTAGCCCCAGGGGCGAAAGATGTTGGTCTTGTCGTGGCGGTTGTAGTCCCAGTCGACCGACCAGTCGGCGCGGTAGTGTTCCCACACCAGATCACCGAGATTCGAGTGCGCGAGCGCGGCCTGGCGTTGCGTGATGGCTTCGGCCAGCGTGAGCGCGCGCTGCAGGTACTGCGCTTCCTTCGTCGCATCGAAGGCGGCGAGCAGCGCCTCGCAGCTGTGCATGTTGGCGTTCTGGCCGCGGTAGGTGCCGAGCTGCCAATCGGGGCTGGCTTCATCGGCGTAGAGGCCATGCGCGGGTTGCCAGAAGCGCTGCTCCATCAGCGCGAAAGTGTTGGCGACGCCGGCGCACGCTTCTTCAATGCCGGCCATCAGCGCATGCGCGTGGGCGAGCAGCACGAAGGCGAGGCCGTAGCAGTGGTTGGTGTCGTCTTGCACGGTGGCGCGCTGGCCGTCCCAGCCGATCTGCCACGCATAGCCGCCTTGGGGCTGTGCGTGGGCCTGCTGCATGAAGCGCAGGCCGTGCCGTGCGCCTTCCAGGTACTTGGCCTCACCGAAGCGCCTGTAGGCCATCGCATGGTTGAAGACGAAGCGCGTGCTGCTGACGAGGTGGCGCGTGCTGCGGTCATAGACCGCGCCGTCGTCCTTGAAGAAATGGAAGAAGCCGCCGCTCGCATCGAGGCAGCGGCCGTCATAGAACGACAGCGTGTGGCGGATGTGGTCGAGCAGGAAAGCGGGGCTGCGGAAGTCGGGCATGTAAGAAAGGTCGGTGAGATTCAGAACCAGGGGCGCAGGCCCATTTGCATCTGGCCGAGTGCGGTCATCTCGATCAGGTGGGCGCGGCCCTCGAAGCTGAGCTCGTAGTCTTCGGGCGCGAAGTCGGGCGCGCTGCAGCCGGCCACGAAGGCGGCCGCCTGGCGCTCGGCGAAGCGGGCGTTCTTGTCGCACCAGGGCGCGCTGCCGATGTAGATCACGTTGCTGTGGCCGCTGCCGGTGTGTTGGTCTTCCACCGCGTGGATCACGTCGGAATGCCACCACACGGTGTCACCGGGTCCAACCTGTGGGATGGGCACCAGGCCGTCCAGCAACTCGGCATGCCATTGAGGTGATGCACCGAGCGCGCGGCCCGGTTGCGCGCCGCAAAGATCGCCTTCAGGCACGTCGGGTTGCAGTGCGCGCAGCAGCATCCACGGGGAGGTCTTGGCGATGGGCACCAGTTTCAGCGTGCCGTCGCCCGGGCCCTGGCGGGTGAGTGCCGTCCAGCCCTGGAAAGTGCGAAAGGCCGAGCACACCGCGGGTGAGGGGATCTCGCGTGTGGTGGTGCGGCCCTCGGCATCGAACGGGTCGAAAGCGAGTTCGTCGCCTTGAAAGACTTCGCGGTAGACATGGCGGAAGGTGGGCTCGCACCAGCGCTCCACCGAGCCGCCGTCGGAATGGGGCGACAAACCCAGCGTGGTGTCGCCCGGCTCGCGACGGCGGATGCGGTCGGCGTAGTTGAACTGGCGGTCGGGGTCGAAGTAGCGCGTGCCGTTTTTCTCATGGGTCCACAGCCGGTTCAGCCAGGCGCGCGTGGCCGCGAGGTTGGGGTGTTGCCGCGCCTGCACCTGCGGGCGCGACCAGTAAAGGCTGAAGATCTGCGGCTTGCTCGCGCCCAGGGCGCGGAAGTACTTGTCGAGCCCGGCCTTCTGGGGCATGCGCTCCAGGTAGCGCACGGCCTCGATGTACTTCCCGATCGCTTCGTTCCAAAGGTTGACTTGCTCCGCATCGAACACGCCGCGGATGACCGCGCAGCCGCGCCGCTTGATGCGCGCGACCTGGGCGGCCGACACCTTGCCAGTCACCACGTCGGCGTAGGGGATCTCGGGCACCGCACCGCCTTGCGCCTGCTCGGCGCGGATGTCGCTCACTTCGTCGTTCAGTGCTTCGCCGAGGCGTGCAAAGCGGTCTGCCAGGTCGGGCACTTCGGCCCTGAGCATGCGCTGTGAGCGTCGCACGGCGGCGGGCACGTCGTTCATCCAGGCTTCCATGGGTTGAACCTCCTTTGGGTGACGGTGGGGCCGTCAGGCGATTGTTTCGCGACGGCCGCTGTCGAGCCGCTGGCCGCTCTCGGCCGAGAACACATGCAGCGATGCCGGCGGCACGTGCACGCGCACCGCCGCACCGCGCTCCACATTGGGCAGCCCGCTCATGCGCACGGTGATCTCGGTGTGGCCCAGGTCGACCAATGCATACGTTTCCGGGCCGGTCGGTTCGACCAGCGAGATGCGGCCTGCGAGCTGGCCGTCGTCGCGGATTTCCAAATCTTCGGGCCGCACGCCGACGCTCACGTTGCCGGCAGGGCCCGGCGCCATCTCGCCGATCACCACACCATCGGGCAGCTTCAGCGCGCCCGAGGCCTCGCGCGTGGCCTCGAACATGTTGATCGAGGGCGAACCGATGAATTCGGCCACGAAGCGGTTGGCGGGCCGCGTGTAGATCTCAAGCGGCGTGGCCAGCTGTTGGATGCGGCCTTCGCTGAGCACCGCGATGCGCGTGCCCAACGTCATGGCCTCGACCTGGTCGTGCGTCACGTAGATGGTGGTCACGCCGGTGCGCAGGTGCAGGCGCTTGATCTCGGCGCGCATGTCGACCCGCAACTTGGCGTCGAGGTTGGACAGCGGCTCGTCAAACAGAAAGAGCTGCGGCTGGCGCGCGAGTGCCCGCCCGATCGCCACGCGCTGGCGCTGGCCGCCCGACAGCTGGCGCGGCTTGCGCTCCAGCAGGTGGCTGATCTGCAGCGTGGCCGCCACGCTTTGCACGGTCTTGTCGCGTTCGGCCTTGGGCACGCCGCGCATCTCCAGCGGGAAGGCGATGTTGGCCGCCACCGTCATGTTGGGATAGAGCGCATAGCTCTGAAACACCATCGAGATGTTGCGGTCGGCCGGGCCGGTATTGGTGATGTCTTTGCCGCCGAGCACGATGCTGCCGCCGCTCGGTTCTTCGAGCCCGGCGATCAGGTTCATCAGCGTGCTCTTGCCGCAGCCCGAGGGGCCGACCAGCACCAGAAACTCGCCGTCGGGCAGGTGGATGTCGATCTCGTGCAGCACGCGCACGGTGCCGAAGAGTTTGTGGATGCCACTCAGGGCCAGGTCTGCCATTTTTTAAGTCACCGATAGGTCATTGCAGAAGTTCGGCCGGCGCCGAGCCGCCTCAAGGCGGCCGAGCGCCCCCTCGGGGGGGCAGGAGCGAGGCGACGTGGGGGCAGACATGTCTAGCCTTTGACGGAGCCGGCCATCAGGCCACGCACGAAATACTTGCCAGAGAGCAGGTAGACGGCGAGCGTCGGCGCGCCGGCGATGAACGCGGCGGCGAAATGCACGTTGTATTCCTTCACGCCCGTGCTCGAATTCACCAAGTTGTTGAGCGCCACCGTGACGGGGAAGCTGCTGTAGTCGCTGAACGAGGCGCCGAAGAGAAAGTCGTTCCAGATGTTGGTGAACTGCCAGATCACTGACACGACGATGATCGGCCCGCTGTTGGGCAGCAGCAGGCGCCAGAAGAGTCGGAAGAAGCCTGCGCCATCCATGCGCGCCGAACGCACCAGCTCGGGCGGAAAGGCGGCGTAGTAGTTGCGGAAGAAGAGCGTGGTGAAGCCGATGCCGTAGACCACATGCACCAGCACCAGGCCCGGCACCGTGCCGGCCAGGTGCAGCAGGCCCAGCGTGCGCGCCATCGGAATCAGCACGATCTGGAACGGGATGAACACCGAGAACATCAGCAGTGCGAACACCAGGTGCGCACCGCGGAAGCGGAATTGCGTCAGCACGTAGCCGTTGAGCGCACCCATCGCGGTGGAGATGAACACGCCCGGCAGCGCCATCTGGAAGCTGTTGATGAAGTAGGGCTTGAGGCCGGTGGCCTGCACACCGATCTGCGCCAGGCTCCAGGCGTCGTGCCAGGGTTGCAGGGTGAAGGCCTGCGGCCAGGCCATCAGGTCGCCGGCCCGAATCTCGTCGAGGGGCTTGACCGAGTTGACGAGCATCACGTAGAGCGGCATCGCGAACACGAGCGCGAAGAACACCAGCGCCGCGTACAGCAGGGTGCGTGAGGCCGTGCCGGCGACAGTGCGCTCAGCCATGTGCGCCTGCGGGGCGCGTTTCGCGCAGCACGTAGGGCACCACCACGATGACGATGGCGATCAGCATCAGCACCGCGCTTGCGGCACCCACCGCCATCTCGTTGCGGGTGAAGGTGTATTGGTACATGAAGAGCGAGGGCAACCAGCTGGCCCGCCCGGGCCCACCGTTCGTGAGGGCGATCACCAGGTCGTAGGACTTGATGGCCATGTGGGCCAGGATCACGAAGGCTGAGATGAAGCTCGAACTCAGCTGCGGAAAGATCACGCGCTGGTAGATGCGCCAGGCGCGCGCGCCATCGAGGCGGGCGGCGTTGACGACCTCGCTGTCCACGCTGCGCAGGCCGGCGAGGAACAGCACCATCACGAAGCCAGTGGTCTGCCACACCGCAGCGATCACGACACAGTAGATGGCCAGGTCACTGTCTTTCACCCAGCCGAAGGCGAAGCTTTCCCAACCGATGGCGTGCATGGTGCGCTCAATGCCGATGCTCGGGTCCATCAGCCATTTCCAGGCGGTGCCGGTGACGATGAAGGACAAGGCCATGGGGTAAAGGAAGACCGAGCGGAACACGCCTTCGGCTCGGATCTTCTGGTCGATGAGCACTGCAAGCCCGAGGCCCAGCACGGCGCACAGCACGATGTAGAGCGTGGCGAAGATGCCGAGGTTTTTGACCGACAGGATCCAGTTGTTCAGGCCCATCAGGCGCACATAGGCCTCGGGGCCGGCGTAGCCCATCACCGGCACCATGGTGGAGGCGGTGAATGAGAGCCAGGCGGTGAACGCGATGTAGCCGTAGACGCACACGCCCATCAGCAGCATGCTGGGCGAGAGCACCACCTTGGCAATGAGAGGAGCTTTCATCCGTCAGGAAAGAGGCCAAAAAATACGCCATGCGGCGGTCTGGGGGAACCGCCACATGGCGCAGCAGAGGTCAACTCAGTTGCCGACGGCGGCCACCATCTCCTTCACCGCCGTCTTGCTGTCGATCTGGCCATTGAACTGGCGGGTGATCACGTCGTAGAAGGCGTTCTTGATGGCAGCTGGCACGGCGTGGCCGTGCGCCATGGAGCCGACCAGCGTGCCCTTGCTGTTGGCTTCGGCCAGGTCCTTGATGCCCTTCTTGCCGCAATCGTCGAAGGCGGTGTCGGGCACGTCGGTGCGCGCCGGCACCGAGCCCTTCACCACGTTGAACGCCGACTGGAACGACGGGTCCATCACGGCAGCAGCCATCTTCATCTGAGCAGCAGCCTTGTCCCCACCGACCTTGAACATCGCGAACTGATCGGAGTTGAAGCTGACCATGCCTTGCGTGCCAGGGAAGCGCATGCAGATGAAGTCGACGCCCGGCTTCTTCTTGGCCGCGATGAACTCGCCCTTGGCCCAATCGCCCATCATCTGGAAGCCGGCCTTGCCGGTAATGACCATCGCCGAGGCGAGGTTCCAGTCGCGGTTGGAGAAATCTTTGTCGACCAGCTTGCGCAGCTGGCCCATGCGGTCGAAGGCCTTGAGCATGGTGGGCGAGCCCAGCGCCGCCTTGTCTTTTTGTACCAAGGCCTTCTGGTAGAAGTCGATGCCGCCGGTGGCCAGCACCACGCTGTCGAACAGGGTGGCATCCTGCCAGGGCTGGCCGCCGTGGGCCAGGGCAATGAAGCCAGCCTTCTGCACCTTCTCGGCGGCGACCATGAACTCGTCGAAGTTGGTCGGCAGCTTGGTCACGCCGGCCTTGTCGAGCACCGACTTGTTGGCCCAGACCCAGTTGGTCGAGTGCACGTTGACGGGCGCGGCGATCCATTTGCCGTCGTACTTGGAGAAGGCCTGCAGGGCGGTCGGCACGGTCTTGTCCCAACCTTCCTTGGCGGCCACGGCGTTCAGGTCGGCCAGCACACCCTGCTTGGCCCAGTCTTGAATGTCGAAACCGAGCAGCTGCACCGCGGTGGGTGGGTTGCCGGCGGTCACGCGCGCGCGCACCGAGGTCATTGCGGCCTCGCCACCACCGCCGGCCACCGGCATGTCGTTCCATTTGACGCCTTGCTTTTCGAGGTTGCCCTTCAGCACATTCAGTGCAGCGGCTTCGCCGCCCGAGGTCCACCAATGCAAGACCTCGACGCTTTGCTGCGCCGCGGCCAGGCCGCTAAAGGCCAGCCCGCAGGCGGCGACGGTTACTTTCAGGCGCACCACGCGTGCGATTGAATCGGGGCTGTTCATTGTTTTGTCTCCTGGCGTTTTGTGGGCGTGACCATCGAACGCTCGGGTCACCAGTTAAGAATAAATTCAGCCCTTGATAATCTTTGACGGGAGATTCCCGCTCAAGAGTCAGCGCAGTCGGCGAAACAAAGTCGCTATTTAGCCCGCGGGGGTGGTGATGCCGCCGGAGCTCTCGCGCACCACCAACTCGACCGGCTGGACGATGTCTTGCGGCATGTCGTGGCCGTGCATGACCAGCTCGACACCGGTGCGGCCCAGCGCCTCCTTGTCCACCCGCAGCGTGGTGAGGCCGACCGAGCCGTAGCTGGCGGCGGGGATGTCGTCGAAGCCGACGAAGGCGATGTCTTCGGGCACGCGCAGGCCCGCCGCCTCGCAGACGCGGATCGCCATCAGCGCGGCCATGTCGTTGTAGGCCACCACCGCGTCGGGCCGCGGGCGCAGCTTGAGCAGCATGCGCATGGCGGCTTCCGCGCCGGCCTGGGTGTCCATGCCTGGTGGGGCGGTGACTTCGAGGTCGGGGTCGGCGAGCACGCCGGCCTCGAACAGCGCGCGCCTGTACCCACGTTCGCGCTCGCGAATGCTGAAGTGCGCCAGCGAGCCGGCGAGAAAGGCCACGCGCTGGTAGCCGCGCTCCAGCAGGTGGCGGGTGGCCAGGTAGCCGCCGTGCAGGTTGTCGGGGTTGACGCTGCGACAGCCGGGCATCCAGAAATCAACCAGCGCAAGCGGCAGGTCCATTCCGCGCAGAAGGTCGATCACCTCAGTCTCGAAGAAGCCGGCGGCCAGCAGCGCATCGGGCTCGTGCATGCGCAGCAGGTTGCGCACCGGGTCGGCCGGGCCGGCGCTGAGCACGGTGGGCACCACGCCGAAGGCGCGGCTGGCCTCTTCCACGCCCTGCATCACCTGCGAGAAGAAGGGGTTGAGGGAGAAGCTGCTGTGGTGGCGGTGCACCATGAAAACCAACCGGCGCGCCTTGGCCGAGCGCAGCCGTGCCGCGTCGTAGCCGAGTTGGCGGGCGACCTCGCGCACGTGGCGGCGCGTCTCGTCAGACAGGCCGCGCTGGTTTTTGAGCGCCCGCGACACGGTGCCGATGGACACGCCAGCCGCGTCGGCGATGTCGCGTACGGTGACCTCGCGGTGGCCGCTGCTCATGGCGCGGCCATCAGCGCAGGGGCGTGGGCGGTGGTGGAGACAGGCGGTATGACCAAGCGTGGCGCCGGACGGCATGGAGCCAACCGGGCCACGCGAGTGTAGGAAGTGAACCTTGTTTAGTAAACGATGAAATACCGGCCAGGGTATCCCTGGTATGGCCGTTCAGGCGGGCAGCTCGTTGCGGCGGGGTGGGTTGGCACCGCGGCGCGAGCAGGTGATAGACGCCGCGAATGACGCGAACTGCAGCGCTTCGTGCAGCTGGAGTGCTGACATCGCACCCAACGCTGGAATCGTCAGCAGGATGTGCTCTGCCAGCCAGGTGATCAGCGCTGCATGGAAGCTGTCGCCAGCGCCCACGGTGTCGACCACCGTCACGGGCACAGCAGGCACCTGCGCTGAGGCCGTGCCGCTCCAGGCCTGTGCGCCGTCGCCTCCGAGGGTGACGACCAACAGCTGCACACCCGCGGCCAGTGCCTGGTCGGCGAACTGCTGCACGCTCACGTCGGGCAGCAGCAGCGTCAGGTCTTCGAGGCTGATCTTGAGCAGGTGGGTGCGCGGCAACATCCAGCTCAGCATGGCACGCCAGCGCGCGAGGTCAGGCTCGACGTTGAGCCGAATGTTGGGGTCGAAACTGATGGGCGTGCGTGCATGCTCGCGTTCGACCAGGGCGCGCAGCGTCGAGGCAACGGGCTCCACCACGGTGGTGTACGAGCCGATGTGGATGCCGCTCAGCGTGGCGGGCAGGAGCGCGAGTGCATCGGCCCCCAGCTGACGGTCGGCCGCACCATGGCCATAAAACGAATATGCCGGCACGCCCAACGAGTCGGTGCCGATCAGGCTCAAGGTCGTGGGCGCATCCGTGCGCGAAGTGATCGCAGTGGCGACGCCTTCAGCACGCAACCCTTGCATCAGCCTCTCCCCGAGAAAGTCACGCGACACCGCCCCAAAAAACCCCACCGCCTGCCCCAGCCGCGCCAGCCCCACCGCAGCATTGAACGGCGAGCCGCCCACACGCGCATCAAGCGCCATGCCGGCAAGCGTGCCGCCCTCGGCAAACACGTCCATCAAAGCTTCACCGCAGACCACAAACATGCAGATTCTCCAATCGCACCATTTGGTAGCGAGCCGCGATTGTGGGCGAGCGAAGCAAGACCCGCATCAAGCAACGCCCGCGGAGCCGGCTTTGCCGGGCCGCCAGGCGGCGCCCCCTGGGGGCAGGAGCGCCAGCGACTGGGGGGCCAACATCACTCCCAGCGCCAAGTCCCGATCAAGTCGATGGACCGGTCGAGCCCCGACTGCAAACGCATCACAAAGCGCTGCGCAATGCGGTACGTCACCTGCAAGCTGCCGGTGCTGGTGTTGAGGTTCTGCTCGTAGGCCACGTACACGCGCTTGGAAAGCTGCTTGCCCACCGACACCACCGTCTCCTTGGTTTCGCCGGTTTCGCTCTGGCGCAGGCCCACGTCGTCGATGCCTATGGCCTTGGTGATCTGGCCCGGGCCACCGTCACCGTCGCCTGCGAGCAGTGCGAAGGCCGCGCGTTGGAGCAGTGCGGTGTCGGAGCGCCCCAGGCCATCGCTGGCGCGCCCCAGCAGCAGCCATGAGAGTTTCTCGTTGTCGGTCATGCTGGGCTCGGAGAACAAGCGCACGCGCAGCGCGGCCAGCGGGCCGGTGACTTGCACGCCCACGCGCACATCGAGGTTGGGGCGGGTGGCTTCGAAGTCCAGGCGCATGTCGCTGGGCAGGCCTGCGAAGACGATCACGCCCTTGTCGATGACGAGCTTCTGCCCATAGTTGTTGAAGGTGCCGTCGAGCGCATTGACGGTACCGTTGAGTGCCCACTTGCCGTTGGGCAACGTCACCTTCAGCTCACCGGCCAGGCGCGTGTCGATGCCCAGGCCGCGCATGCGCAGCTGCTGGCCCAGGTTCACGGTGAGGTTGAGCGACACCTTGTTGGTGGCCGGGGCACCCGAGCTGGGCGGCGCTTCGTCCTTGGCCGAGCGGCCGACCACCACCACGTCGCTGCTGAGGCTGGGCGAGCTCAGGCGCGTGAAGTCGACCAGGCCTTCGTCGACGGTAAAGGCGCCTTCGGCCTTCACGGTGTCGTTCTCCAGCAGCACCTGGCCTTTGCCGCTGGTGATGATGCGCAAGTCGACCCGGCCGAGGGCCTGGAACTTGTCGGCGTTGATGTCCAGCCGCGCGCGCCAGCCGTCGTCGAGCCGTGCCTCGCCTGCCAGGCTAATGCTGCCGGCGCCGCCGCGCGCGGTGAATGTGTTGATCTTGGCGGTGTTGCCGCGCAGCGAGACGTCGACCACGCCGTCGGTCAGGCTCACGCCTTCGAGCATGTTGCGCACGCTGAGGTCGCTGCCCTTGACCTCGCCGGTGTACTGGAACGCGTCGAAGCGCCCGCCCAGGGTTGCGCTGACATTGAGCTGGCCGCCCAGGCGCCAGCCGGCCGGCACCCACGGGCCCCAGGTGCCGACGTTGGCCACTTTCGCTTCGAGCACGCCCTGCACCGGCGCGTCGGCCGCGGGCCACGCCAGCTGCGGCGAGGTGCGCACCACCGCAGCACCGCCCAGCACGCCCAGCTGCTTGCCGGCCAGGCCGGCAGTGAAGCTCCACACGCCGTCTTGCGCGGTCATGCCTATGCGCAGGTCGGTGAGCCCCAGCGCCTCTGTACCGCCTTCTTCGGTGACCGTCAGGTCGCCGCGCGTGCGCTCAAGCACGATGTCCGCGCTGAACTTGTCGGTTTGCTTGAGGACGACCTTGCCGGTGATCTGCAGGTCACCACCCCAGCCGAAGTTGGGCTGCGCGCGGCGCAGCAGCGGCGCCACAGCCAAAGGCTCGAGCTCGGCTTGCATGTCGAGCTGCTGGGTGACGATGCCCTGGCCGGCCACCCACTCGATGCGGTTCCACTTCAGGCCTGCGCCCAGAATGTCGGCGCGGCCGGCGCTGAGGGCGACGCGTGGCGGGCTGCCCGATTGCCATTCGACTTCGACGTTTTTCGTGGTCAGCAAAGGCGCGGCACCGGCCTCGGTGGTGCGCAGCTCGAGCTGTTGCACCAGGCCTTTCCAGCTGAAAGGCAAGGGCTTGTCGGGGTTGCCGCTGAAGAGGCCGCCGCTTGCGCCGCCACGTGCCGAGAGCAGGGCCAAGGTGCGCGGCGGTGGCGGTGGCGGTGCGACGGCGGTGCTGTGCGCCGCGCCGCTGGCCGCGGTGGCCGGGGCGCTTGCGCTGGCTGCGGGTGCACTTGTGCGGCTAGCCGATGTACTTGTATTTGTACTCGCACTCGCACTCGCGCCTGCACTGGCGGCAACGGGCGCCGAGCGGCCCTGGAAGTCGTCGACCCAGGCCGGCGGTGCGGCCTTCAGCTCGGCACGCACACTCAGCTCGTGCGCGCGCGGCGTGCCCTTGAGTTGCAGGCTGCTGGGGCCGAGCTGCCGCTTGTCCCATGCGGCCTGTCCCACGTCGAGCTGCACATCGAGCGGCGCATCGAGCGCGGTGCCGGCCTGCCAGCGTAGCGCGGCCTGACCCACGCTCCATATGCCGGCGCGCGTGTTGGCCAGACGAGCCTTGCCTTGCGTGCTCATCGCGGGCCAGCGGCCGTTGACCTCGGCCTCGGCGTCGAGCGTGCCACCGAAGCCGTCAAGCAGAGATGCCGCCTGCTCCGGCGAGAGCAGCACGCGCAGCAGCGGTGCCAGCCTGGCCAGCGCGGGGGCGCGCACCTCGGCAGACCAGCGGTCGTTGGCGCCTTGTGGGTCGGGCACCAGTTGGCCATCAACCTTGACGCGGTTGCCGGCCATGTCGAGGTCGGCCTTCACCTGCAAGCTGTCTTTCGTGTTGGCGTGCTGCAGGCTCAGCTTGCCCGACAAGGCGGTGCCGCCGAGCACGGTGTTGTCGATCTTCATGCTCGCGTCGCCCAGCACGGCGGCCACACGCTCTGTCCAGTGGGCCGGCTTGGCTGCTGAGGACGTGGCCGTGGCGGGGTCAGGTGTCGACCACAGACTGTCGGGCAGGCTCAGCGCCGCCTTGCCCTCGAGGTTGATGCGATGTTGCCCCGCCTGCCAGCCGCCACCCGGGCCGACCGGAAACCAGGGCCGGGGGTCAAAGTCGACCAGCGACGCGTTGGCTTTGAGCTGCCACGCAGCACCCTCGTGATCGGCCTCGCCTTTCAGCGTGGCATGGGCCTCGCCGACCGAGGCGCGCAGCTCTTTGAGCTCGACGCGCTGCGCGTCGCCGCTCGCGTCTAGCTTCAGCTGCACCGGGCGATTGGGCTCGTTGAGCCGGCCCTTCAGGTCGGCCTGCGCATTGAATCGAGGCAGCGCGCGTTGGCCCGTGGCCGTGGCCGATGCGCGCTGCGCGGTCAGGGTCACGGGCCCGCTCAGGCTCATGGCGGCAAGCCGCGGGTCGAGCAGGCTGGGCTGCAGCTGCGTCAGCTCGGCGCGCAGCTCGGCGTCCCCCGCCTTCCAGTGGCCGCGCCCCTGCAACTGACCGGCGTCGCGCATGCCGTCGGACAGCACCGCGCTGAAATCGGCCAGCTCCAGCTGGTCGAGGTGATCGGTGTGCGCGCGCAGGTCGATGGTCAGGCTGCGCACGGGCAGCTGGTGCATGTCCCAGCGGCCGGGCTTGCTGTTTTGCAGCTTGGCCACCGCAGCTAGGCCCTTGTTGGCTGACGGTGTGATGCGCGCTTCGCCGCTGAGCGAGGTGGCCGGCGCGTGGGCCAGCAGGGCCGAGAGGTCAAGGTTTTGGGTGGTGGCATCGAGCTTGGGCAGGGCCCAGGCTTCGGCGGGGGCCACCTGTGCGGTGGCGTCTAGCGACTGGCCTTGCGCGCGCACCTTTGCCTGCACATCAAACTTGGCCAGCGGCCCTTTGGCGACGAGCTCGGCGCGCCAATCGGGCTGCAGCGTCTTGGCCCACGAGGGCAGCGCGGGCGCGGCATTGGGCGCGCCGGGGTTGCTTTGCACGGCTTGCAAGGCGGCATCTAGCGTCATCGGCCCATCAGCGCCCAGGCTGGCCCGGCCGGTGATGTGCAGCGGGTCTAGGCGCAGGCTCAGCTGCTCTACGCTGTGCAGGCGTCCCTGCTGGTCGCCCAGGGCCAGCTTGCGGGCCTGCACGTCGAGCAGCGGCTTGTCTTCGAGGCCGGGCACGATCAGCTCGGCCACGCTCAGCTCGTCTATGCGCAGCTCGAGCGGCAGGCGCAGCCGTGCGGGCAGCTTGAAGGGCTTGCCGTCGCCAGTACCCGCGACGGTGACGGTCACGCGTGCGGCGCTCAGCTGGTCGGCATGCAACGCCACCCAGGTGTCGGGGTAGGGCGTGTAGTGGGCCGACAGCTTGCGCCAGCGGGGCTGGTCGATCACGATGCGCGTGCCGCCAGCGGTGACGATGACCTGCTTGGCCTTCAGGTCGCCCATCAGCACGCCTTCGGGCTCGATCACCTGCACGCCGATGCCGGCGCTGGACAGACGGGCCAGCACCCACAAGGTGCCGGCCGGTGTGCCGGTGGCCCAGAACAGGCCGCTCACCAGCGCGCCACCTAGCATGATGAAGAGCACCAGCACGCCCAGGCCGAGCAGCGCGCGGCCGAAGCGGCGGCGGCTTCTCTTGGCCTTGGCGGCTTGCACGGCCGGCGTGGCCTTGGGGTTGGGGGCCTTGTCGTCGTGCATCAGAAGGCAATGCCCACGCTGAAGTGCAAGCGCGCCTTGTGCACATCGCGCCCGTAGGCCCAGTCGATGCGCAGCGGGCCGATCGGGCTGCGCCAGCGCACGCCGACGCCATAGCCATAAGAGGGCTTGAACTCGCTCCACTGGTCGGCAGCGGTGCCCGCGTCGACGAAGGTGGCCCACCAGATTGAAGGCTGGCTTTCGCTGATGGGGTGTGCCACTTCGAGGCTGGCGGTGACGAGCTTGCGGCCGCTGGTCAGTACGCTGACGGTCTCGCCGTTGCTGTTCACTGCGGTGGTGTGTGGGCCGAGTTGGCGGTAGCTGTAGCCGCGCACCGAGTCATCGCCGCCCGCGCGGAAAAGCAAGGTGTCGGGGATGCCCACGTTTCCATTGGCAAACACCTGGCCATATTCGCCGCGCGCCTGCCAGTACCAGTTGGAGCGCGGCAACCGCCAGTACAGGGTGTTTCGGGTGTACAGGCGGGTGAAGGGGCCGTTTTCCTTGTCGCTGGACAGGGAGTAGCCGCCAGCGGCCTGGATCACCGAAGTGAGGCCGCGCGTGGGCAGGATCATGCTGTCGAGGTCGCGCCAGATCCAGTTGTAGTTGGCCGACAGGGCGCGGTTGGTGTGGTCGCCGGTGCCGTTGCGTACGCGGGCGCTCAGGTACTCGCCGTAGATCAGGCGCTCGATGCGCTCGGTGACGAGCGATCGGCCCAGCCGTGTGTGCCAGGCGGTGGTGACGTCATCGGTGGTCTTGAGCCACGACGAGCCGCCCGCCAGCAGCGGCCGGTACTGGCCTTTGCCAGGGTCGCCCAGCAGGTCGCCCTCCCAGGAGCGCAGATAGCGGCCGATCTCGAGCTTGTTGTGGGCCTGCAGGTTGAAGCCGAAGGGGCGGCGGTGGCGGTGCTCCAACGTGAAGCGCTCGCGCGTGTTGTCGCTGTAGCCCACACCGGCCACGGCCTGCTGCTTGAGCTGCTCCTTCACCTTGACGGTGACCGGCGTGGCCTTGGCCGTGGCCGGGTCGGGGTCGATCTCGACGGAGATGCTGTCGAACAGGTTGAGCTTGCCCACGCGCTCTTGAAAGTCGAGCAGGCGCTTTTCGCTGTAGGGCGTGCCGGGGCCGAAGTCGGCCACGTTGCGGATGGCGTCTTCGCTGTAGCGCTCTACGCCTTCGATGCGCAGCTCGCCCAGAACGAAGAGCGGGCCGCTGTCATAGGTGAGCGTCACCGCCACTTCATTGGCGCGCGCGTCGACCCTGGCTTCGGTCTCGCCCCAATTGGCCGTGGGGTAGCCCTCGGCGCGCAGCTGGGCCATGGTGGTGTTCTTGGCGCTGCTCCAAGCCGACTGGCTGAAGAGGTCGTCGCCCTTCAGGTCCCATAGGCGGCGCAGCTTGGCGATGAGCTCCTTGGCATCGGCGTCGCCGGCTTCGGCGCGGTCTTGCAGCTCGCCGCTGGCGCTGAGTTCCCAGCGCGTGATCTTGGCGTGCGGACCGGGTGTGACGCGCAGCGTGATCAGCGGGGTTTCGTCGGCCGGGTCGGCGCGCGACACCGTGACTTGCGCGTTGAAGTAGCCCTCGGTTTCCAGCAGCTGGCGCGCCTGGGCGGGTGACGCGTTGGTCAGACGTATCAGCTCCGCGTTGGTGATGCCCTCGGTTTGCGGGGCAGTCTGGAAGCGCGCGAGGTCGAGGTAGGTCTGCAGCATCTTGCGCAGTTTGTCGGGCGCCTGGATCTCGAAGCGGTACGACACCGCGCCTTCGTTGGGAGACGAGGCCGCACCGGCCGGCGCCACCGCGGCGGCGGGCGCGTCGGTGAAAGGCGGAGGCTGCTCTGGCTTGAAAGCCGCGCAGCCCGTCAGCGCAAGCAGCGTGGCGGGCAGCAACATGACCGACACCAGGCCCGACGCGCGCCGGGCCGCGCGTGCCGATGCGTTCATTTGCTCAGCAGGCGCATGGCCCCTTCGAGGCCTTGGAGGGTGAGCGGGAACATTCTCTGGTTCATCAGCTGCGCAACGATGGAGATGCTCTGGCGGTAGCTCCACACGCCCTGCGGCTCGGGGTTGATCCACGCGAACTTGGGGAAGGCGTTGGTGAGGCGCTGCAGCCATTCGGCACCGGCCTCTTCGTTGTTGTATTCGACGCTGCCCCCGGGCTGCAGGATTTCGTAGGGGCTCATCGTGGCATCGCCTACGAAGATGAGCTTGTAGTCTTTGTTGTACTTGCGCAGGATGTCCCAGGTGGGGAACTTCTCGCTGTAGCGGCGGCGGTTGTTCTTCCACATGAAGTCGTACACGCAGTTGTGGAAGTAATAGAACTCCAGGTGCTTGAACTCGGCCTTGGCGGCGCTGAAGATTTCTTCCACCCGGTGGATGTGCTCGTCCATCGTGCCGCCCACGTCCATCAGCAGCAGCACTTTCACCTTGTTATGGCGCTCGGGCACCATCTTGATGTCGAGGTAACCGGCGTTGGCCGCGGTACAGCGGATGGTGTCGTCGAGATCCAGCTCTTCTTCCGAGCCTTCTCGCGCAAAGCGGCGCAGGCGGCGCAGCGCCACCTTGATGTTGCGCGTGCCCAGCTCGAGGTTGTCGTCGTAGTCTTTGAACTGGCGCTGATCCCAGACCTTCACCGCGCTCTTGTTGCGGCTCTTGTCTTGCCCAATGCGTATGCCTTGCGGGTTGTAGCCGTAGGCCCCGAAGGGCGAAGTGCCGCCAGTGCCGATCATCTTGCTGCCGCCTTCGTGGCGCTCTTTCTGTTCCTCGAAACGTTTTTTAAGCGTTTGCATGAGTTCGTCCCAACCCATCTTTTCGATCGCGGCCTTGTCTTCGGCGCTGAGCTCAAGCTCCATCTTCTTGCGCAGCCAGTCAAGCGGGATGTCTTGGGTGAAGTCGGTGAGCAGCTCCACGCCCTTGAAGTAGGCGGCGAAGGCGCGGTCGAACTTGTCGAAGTTGGCTTCGTCTTTCACCAGGGCGGTGCGAGCGAGGTAATAGAACTTGTCGACCGTGGGCCCAGTCTCGTCGTCGATCACGCCCTCTTTGAGGGCTTCGAGCAAGGTCAGGTATTCCTTGACCGAGACTTTGAGCTTGGCCGCGCGCAAGGTGTAGAAAAAATCGATCAGCATGGCTGGATTTTGAGGCATGGCGTGCGGATGTGCGCAAACCCACCTTACAGACTGGAAAAACCCAATGCTATAAGGATCGTCGCCAATCCCGTGTCGCCGTTGCGCACTGCATGCCCACTCTTTCAGCCACCGAAACCGCCTTCCTCATGGTCGCCTGTCAACAGGCGGTGCTTGCATTGGGCTGGCTGGTCGGTGCGGCGGCTCTGCGTCTGGACCGGCGCTCGGTCTTCCAATGGGCGGGTTACGCGCTGCTGACCGGCGCCTCCATCGTGTGTTTTGTCGTGGCGGTGCAGCAGCGCAGCGAGGCGCTGCGGGTACTGGGCAACGCCTGCGCCGTCTTCGGCGTGATGCTGATGCAGCGTGGTGTGCGGCAGTTCGTCGGCTATCCCACCCACCCCTGGGCCTATGCCTTGCTGGTGGTTGTGGTGGCGGGGGTGTCTTGGCTGGGCATGTCCGGGCAGGGCGCCACGCTGCGGGTCGTGGCCACCTCAGGACTGCTGGGCCTGTTGTGCATCGCAACAGCCTGGGATGTATTTCGCTACGCGCGGCACAAGCTGGAGCTGCGTTGGGGCTTCTGGCTCGCAGTGCCGCTGTTGCTGGGCGCGCTGGTGTTCCTGGAGCGTGCCACTCGCGCACTGCTGGCGCCCCACACCCTGGTGCCCGAGGTCACTGCCGACAGCCCGCTCAACATCGGGGCGGCGGTGGTGTTCCTCGTCACCGCGCTGATGTTTCACCTGGCGCTTGTGGCGCTCGTCGGCGCCCGGCTGATGACCGAGCTGCGACGCATGTCGCGCCATGACAGCCTCACCGAGCTGCTGAACCGCCGAGCCATGGACGAGCTGCTGCGCGAGGAGGCGCGCCGCGCCATTCGCTCCAATCGGCCGTATTCGGTGCTGATGGTCGATGCCGACTACTTCAAAACCATCAACGACCGCTTCGGCCATGCGGCCGGCGACGAGGCCTTGCGCCATCTCGCGCAGATACTGCGATCACAGATGCGCGACGTGGATCGCGTGGGCCGTTTCGGCGGCGAAGAATTCATCATCCTGCTGCCCGGCACCTCGGCCACCGAGGCCTTGCATGCCGCCGAGCGGCTGCGTGACGCCCTGTTGCGCCGGCCGTGGGCCTGGCAGGGCGAGACCCTGAGGCTCACCGTGAGCACTGGCGTGGCCGCTTGGCGAGGCCCGCATGACGAGATCGACATGCTGCTCAAGCGTGCCGATGCGGCGCTGTACCGGGCCAAGGCGCTGGGGCGAGACCGCTTTGAGTCCGATCAGTAGGCGAGGCCGAGAAATAGGTCACCAAATCGGGCCTTGATCGTCATGACAGCGGGAGCATGTGCTCGCATCATGCACATCAGCATGAACCCGAAAATGACACGCACGTGTGGGTTGTTGGCCGTTGTGGCCTTGGGTGGCCTGCTGGCCGCGCCCGCCTGGGCCTTGCCTGAATGCCCTGTGCAGGCTTTCGGCGATGTGTCTGCCGAGCAGCGCGCCACCGCGATGGGCGGCGGCTGCGAGTACGAATCTGCCCGCTGGACGGTTGAGACCCCCCGTGCCCGCCCGGTTGACCCAGGCCCCAGCCTGGTAAAGGCGCAATTCAGCTCCCTGACGTCGCTGCGCTTTTCATCGCTCGTGGGCTCGCTCAAGTTCGACTGGGCCGGCATGCGCCCGGGCGATGCCGATGGGGGCTTGCGCACCGAGCGTACGGCGCTGGCTTTGGGTGCCTTGCTGCGGCTGGTCGACAGCTTTTCGTTGCAAACCAACTTGGGCCTGGAACACACCACTGCCCCGCGCACCCGCGCCACCATCGCCAGCGTGTGGCAGCCCACGAAAGCGGGCGTGCTGTTTGCAGAATGGGCCGGCTCTGACAGCGGCACTGAGGCGCGCCGCGTCGGAGGGCGCTGGTGGCTGGTGCCCCACAAGCTGGCCATAGACCTGGGCGCGCGCCACCTGCCCGACGGGCTGGGCTGGGTCGACCAGCGGATTGGGCTGGCGCTCGACCTCGCGCTTTAGGGTTTCTTTGCGCGGCCCGCGCCGGGGTCGTGTCGCTTCAGCCAGCTGAAGAACTCGCCATACCAGAGCCTGGAGTTGCGCGGCTTCAAGATCCAGTGGTTCTCGTCGGGGAACCACACCAGCCGCGAATCGACACCACGCGCCTTGAGCGTGTTGTAGTAGGCCAGGCCTTGCTGGTCGGGCACGCGGTAGTCGAGCGCGCCGTGCACCACCAGCGTGGGCGTCTTCATGTGCTTGGCGAAGGTATGGGGGCTTTGCGATTGGATCTTGGGCAGGTCGTCCCAGTACCAGCCGCCCAGGTCCTTGGCATGCCAGGTGAAGGCGTCGTCGCTGAACATGGCCGTCCAGTCGAAGCAACCGGCGTGGCACACATAGGCCTGGTAACGGCCGGGCTTCACGTGGCCGTTCATCCACGCGACCATGTAGCCGCCGTAGCTGCCGCCGGTGGCGAACACGCGCTTCTTGTCGACCCACGGCTTCTTGAGCAACCAGTCGGTGGCGGCCTCGATGTCTTGCAGCTCGAGCTCGCCCCAGCGGTGGGTGATGCTGTCGAGGAAGTCGTAGCCGAAGCCACTCGACCCGTGGTAATTCACGCAAGCCACCACATAGCCCTGTGCCGCGAACACATGGTTGTTCCAGCGGTAGTGGAAAGTGTCACCCGAGGCCGCGTGCGGTCCGCCGTGAATGCTGTGCAGCACCGGGTACTTCTTCTTGGGGTCGAAGCCGGGCGGGTAGATGAGCCACACCTGCACCGGCTCGCCTTGCGCGCCGGTGACGTGGATTGACTCGTGCTTGCCCAGGCGGAAGGCCTTCAACGTGTCGTCGTTGAACGATTCGAGCCGCAGCGACGGCGCGCCTGCCGGGTGGGCATGCACGCGCACCGGGTGGCCCATGGCATCGGCGGCGGTCACGATCACGTCGCCGGCCACATCGAACTGCTGCACCCAGCCGCCCATCACGGTTTCACGCGGCGTGCCGTCTTTCAGATCGTAGCGGTAGAGATGGCGCTGCGCCTGGTCTTCGGCTGCGAAGTAGAGCGCGCCCCCGTCGGCCGCCCAGCGCAGTGGCGTGTTGACGTCGTGGTCCCATTTGGCGCTGACCACCTTGTGGCGCCCGCCGCGCTGCAGCAGCGCGAGCTGATGGTGATGGGTGTGGCGCTTGCCTTGGTGGGCGCTGACGAAAGCGAGGTGTTTGCCATCGGGGCTGTAGCGCGGGCCTTCGCAGTTCCAGGCCTTGTCGTGCACCAGCATCTCGACCTTGCCGGTGCGCACGGTGATTTCAGCGAGGGCTTTGCAGTGGTCGATCTGCTTGGTGGTGTTGGGGTCGTGCGTGAAGGCGATGTGGCGGCCGTCGGGTGAGATGTCGAAGGCCTCGCTGTCGGGCTCGCAGCGCGTGAGCTCCAGGTCGCTGCCTTCGAACAAGTCGCGTATGCGGCCACTGGCCACGTCGAGCACGTGTAGGTGGGGCACACAGCCCATGGGCAGGTTGTGGTCCCAGTAGCGGTACTGCGTCTCGCTGGTGACGTAGCCGGTTTCCTTGCGGTTCTTGAACTCGGTGTGGCGCTTGTTCTGCGCGGCCGTTCCCTTCAGCTCGGGTGACACCCAGGCGATGAAGGCGATGCGCTTGCCGTCGGGGAACCACTTGAACGCTTCGATGCCGGGGGCGAACGAGGTGATGCGCTGGGCCTCACCGCCGTCGGGGGCGATGACGTAGAGCTGTGGTGTGTCGTCTTTCTTGCCTTCTTGCTCGCGCCGCGCGATGAAGGCGATGCGCTCGCCGGTCGGCGACCAGGCGGGCTGACCGTCTTTCTCGCCGCTGCTGGTGAGCCGCCGGGGCTCGCCGCCAAAGGTGGAAAGCAGCCACAGGTTGGTGTGGCCCTTGTTCTCGTCCATTGAGTAGTGACTGACGGAGCACACCGCTTGGGCGCCGTCGGGTGACAGGGCCAGGCCGCCGATGCGATCGAACGACCAGATGTCGTCGACGGTGAGTGTCTTGTGTTGTGTCATGAAAGGTCGGAGTGAAAAAAAGCCGCTCAGTGCGGCTTTTGAAGTTGGTACACCAGCTGGGCTTTCACCTCGGGCCATTCGCCCAGGGCCAGGCTGTACATCACGGTATCGCGTACGGTCCCGTCGCGGCGCAAGGCGTGGTGGCGCAGCACGCCGTCTCGCCTGGCCCCCAATCGCTCGATGGCGCGCTGGCTGGCGAAGTTGAAGTTGTCAGTGCGCCAGCCCACGAGCTGGGCGCCCAGGGTCTCGAATGCGTGCGTCATCAGCATCAGCTTGGCCGTGGTGTTGACGTGGCTGCGCTGCACGCTCTTGGCGTACCAGGTATAGCCAATCTCCAGGCGCTCCACGGCGGGAACGATGTCGTGGTAGCTGCTGCTTCCCAGCACCCGGCTACTGGCTTGGTCGATCACCGCAAAGGCCAGGCGGTTGCCCTGCTCGTATTGCTTCAGCGCGGTGGCGATGTACGCCTCGGTGTCTTGCGGCTCGGGCACCGAGGTGATGCGCAGCTTCCACAACTCGCCATCGGCGGCAGCGGCAAGCAAGCCGCGCAGGTGCGCGAGCGTCAGAGGTTCGAGGCGCAGGCGCTCGCTTTCGAGCGTGACGGGCGCGACCGCTTGCATCAACGGTTGTGTTTTTGCATGAACACGAGCTTCTCGAACAGCGACACGTCTTGCTCATTCTTCAGCAGTGCGCCCACCAGCGGTGGCACGGTGACCTTGTCGTCTTTGCTTTGCAGCACGTCGAGCGGAATGTCTTCGCCCACCAGCAGCTTGAGCCAGTCGAGCAGCTCCGAGGTGCTCGGCTTCTTCTTCAAGCCGGGCAGGTTGCGCACGTCGTAGAAGTTTTTCAGCGCCGCGGCCAACAGCTCTTTGCGCAGCTTGGGGAAGTGCACGTCGACGATCTTTTGCATCGTCGTGGCATCAGGGAACTTGATGTAGTGGAAGAAGCAGCGGCGCAAGAAGGCGTCGGGCAGCTCTTTTTCGTTGTTGGAGGTGATGAACACCAGGGGGCGATGCACGGCCTTGATGAGCTCACGTGTCTCGTACACGTAGAACTCCATGCGGTCGATTTCGCGCAGCAGGTCGTTAGGGAACTCGATGTCGGCCTTGTCGATCTCGTCGATCAGCAGCACCACCGGCTTGTCGGCCGTGAAGGCCTGCCACAGCACGCCCTTGAGGATGTAGTTGTGTATGTTCTTGACCCGCTCGCCGCCGTCGATGTCGGACAGCTGGCTGTCGCGCAGCCGGCTCACCGCGTCGTATTCGTAGAGGCCTTGTTGCGCCTTGGTGGTGCTCTTGATGTGCCACTGCATCAGCGGCATGCCCAGCGCCAGCGCCACTTCCTCGGCCAGCATGGTCTTGCCAGTGCCGGGCTCGCCCTTGATGAGCAGGGGGCGCTTCAGTGTGGCCGCTGCATTCACCGCCAGCATCAGGTCATCGGTGGCAACGTAGTTCTCGGAACCTTGGAATTTCATGGGGCTGGGGGGTGTAGAGGGTGTCGGGCCAGTATATAAGGGCGACCTCCCCAGGCGCTGTCCGCCAGATGACACCGCCAAGCCCGACGCGTTGGGCCGCCTCGCCTTCCCTATAATCCGCGGTTACTTTGAAGACCCGCCCTCGCAGCCCCATGAAAAAACTGCTCTCCACGATCGTCGCCCTTGCTGCCCTCGCCAGCGCCACCTTCAGCGCCCAGGCGCAAGACGTCAAGGCCAGCGCGCAAGCCGGTGAAAAGAAGGCCGCCATGTGCATCGGCTGCCACGGCATTGTTGGCTACCAGGCCAGCTTTCCCGAAATTCACAAGGTGCCGATGATCTCGGGCCAGGGTGGCAAGTACATCGTCTCGGCGCTCAACGCCTACAAGAAGGGCGAGCGCAAGCACCCGACGATGAAAGCGATTGCCGCTTCGTTGACCGACCAAGACATGGCCGATCTCGCCGCGTTCTACGAGCAACTGGGCAAAACCGCCCCGGTGCCCGCCGACACCAAGGCCCTGCCGCAGCCCAGCGAGCCAGTGGCCAAGCTGCTGGAGCAAGGCAAGTGCAACTCCTGTCACGGACTCAACTTCAGCACCCCGATCGACGGCACTTACCCCAAGCTGGCCGGCCAGCATGCCGACTACCTGTATGTGGCACTCAAGGCTTACCAGACCACCGACAACCCGCAGGTGGGCCGCTCCAACGCCATCATGATGGGCATGGCTCAGCCCTTCACGCACGCCCAGTTGAAGCTGCTGGCGCAGTACCTTTCGTCGCTGCCGACCGACTTGCACACCGTGCCTCAGTCGCGGTTCCGCTGACCCGCAAGACTTAGTTCACACAAAACGCCGCTCATTCCGAGCGGCGTTTTTGTTTGGGGCGGCGTGAATCAAGTTCACCCGTGGGGTGTCGATAGCTATACAGCGGCTTCTCGACCTTCCCCCACCATGCTGAAGAAGATCCAACTCCAACAGCTACGCCTGGGCATGCACCTGCATGCACTGGAAGGTTCGTGGCTCGACCACCCCTTCTGGAAGACCAAGTTCGTGTTGCAGGACGCGAGCGACCTTGAAAAGTTGCGAGCCAGTGGTGTTGAAGCCTGCTGGATCGACATCAGCAAAGGCCTGGACGTGGCCACTGCGCTGCTACCCGAGAAGGCAGCGCCCGCACCCGCTGCCAGCACCGTGGCGCCCGTTTCGGCGTCGCCGGCCATCCTCACGCAGCAAAGCGGCATGGTCACCGAAGTCAAGCGTGCGGCCATCCTGGTGGCCAAGTCGAAGCAAGCCGTGGTGGCGCTGTTCAATGAAGCCCGCCTGGGCAATGCGGTCGACGCGACCGAATGCCTGCCACTGGTGGAAGAGATCGCCAGCTCGGTGTGGCGCCACCCCAGCGCCATCGTCAGCCTGGCGCGCTTGAAGACGCACGACGACTACTCCTACATGCACTCGGTGGCGGTGTGTGCGCTGATGATTTCCCTCGCCCGCCAGCTGGGCATGGACGAGGCCCGCACCCGCGATGCGGGGGTGGCTGGCCTGTTGCACGACTTGGGCAAAGCCTTGATGCCCTCAGAGGTGCTCAACAAGCCCGGCAAGCTCACCGATGCCGAGTTCAAGATCATGCGTTGCCACCCCTTGCGCGGCCATGAGCTGTTGCGCGAGGGTGGCACGGCCTCGGAAGGTGCGCTCGACGTGTGCCTGCACCACCACGAGAAGATGGACGGCAGCGGCTACCCGCACGGCCTGCGCGGCGACCAGATCTCGCTGCTCGCCAAGATGGGCGCCGTGTGCGATGTGTATGACGCCATCACCTCCAACCGCCCCTACAAGAACGGCTGGGACCCGGCCGAATCGATCCGCAAGATGGCCGAGTGGCGCGGCGGGCATTTCGACGACGTCGTGTTCCAGGCCTTCGTGAAGAGCCTGGGCATCTACCCCATCGGCTCCCTGGTGCGCATGCAGTCGGGCCGGCTCGCCGTGGTGTGCGAGCAAAACCCTGAGTCGCTGGTGTCGCCCAAGGTGAAGGTGTTCTTCTCCACCCGTTCGCAGCTGCACGTTCCGCCTGAGCTGCTGGATCTGTCGAGCTCAAGTTGCAGCGACCGCATTGCGGCGCGTGAATCCAATGTTCAGTGGAAGTTCACCCACCTCGACGAGCTTTGGGCGGGCGCCGATGCATTGAAGCGCACTGGCGTCACGGCTTAGACGGTTGGCACCCAACCGTTCACCAGGTTCCAACAGCCCTGGCCACAGAGGGTTACGCCCGCGCCCATAAACTGCACGTCTTCTTTCGTTGACCGCAGGAGAGCGCATGAACCGCCGCAGCTTGTCCATCCTTTGCCTCACCGCCCTGGTGGCCACCCAGGCGCAGGCCCAGACCTTGCGTTGGGCCTCGCAGGGCGATGCGCAGACCATGGACCCTTATTCGCAGAACGAGTTGCTCACCAATGCGATGAACGGCCAGGTCTACGAGACCCTGGTCAGCCGCGGCAAGACCATGCTGCTGGAGCCCGCGCTGGCCACCGAGTGGCAGCAGCCGGCGCCTACGCAATGGCGTTTCAAGCTGCGGCCCAACGTGACGTTCCATGATGGCAGCCCCTTCAGCGCTGACGACGTGCTGTTCTCGATCCAACGCGCCAAGGAGGCCAGCTCCGACATCAACGTGTACGCCAATGCCGTGGGCACGCCGAGAAAGATCGACAAGCTCACGGTCGAGTTCAACCTGGCGAGCTTCAACCCGATCTTCTTGCAGCACCTGAGCCTGCTGCCCATCATGAGCAAGGCTTGGGCAGAAAAAAACAAGGCCACCAAGCCGATCGATTTCAAGAACAAGGAAGAGGGCTACGCCTCTTTCCACACCAACGGCACAGGCCCCTTCATGCTGGTCTCGCGCCAGCCCGACGTGAAGACCGTCTACAAGCGCAACCCCGCCTGGTGGGGCAAGTTTGAGGGCAATGTGCAAGAGGTGATCTACACGCCCATCAAGGCCGACGCCACCCGTGTGGCGGCACTGATCTCGGGCGAGCTTGACCTGGTGCTCGACCCGGCCCCGCAAGACCTGCCGCGCTTGCGCAACACGGCCAACGTCAAGGTGATCGACGGGCCGGAAAACCGCATCGTGTTCATCGGCATGGACCAGCTGCGCGATGAGCTGCTCTACAGCAGTGTGAAGGGCAAGAACCCTTTCAAGGACCAGCGCGTGCGCCGCGCGCTCTACCAGGCCATCGACATCGAGACCATCAAGACCAAACTGATGCGCGGCCAAGCGGCACCCACCGGCAGCATCACGCCTTCACCGCTGGGCGGCTATAACGACCCCGAGCTGGAAAAGCGCCTGCCCTACGACCTGGAAGGCGCGAAGAAGCTGATGGCCGAAGCTGGCTATCCACAGGGCTTCGAGGTGACACTCGATTGCCCCAACAACCGCTACATCAACGACGAAGAAATCTGCCAGACGCTGGCGGCCATGTGGGCGCGGCTGAACGTGAAGATCCGCGTCAACGCCATGCCGCGCTCGGCCTACTTCCCCAAGGTGCAGAAGTACGACACCTCGATGTACATGTTGGGCTGGGGCGGTGCGATCACCGACGCTGAAACGGTCTTCACGCCGGTGCTGCGCGGGCGCGGCGAAGGCGGCGTGGGCTCATGGAACTTTGGCGGTGCCAAAGACGCACAGTTCGAAGAGCTGGCCATCGCATCCAGCAAGGAAGCCGACCCGAAGAAACGCGAGCAGCTCATCAAGTCGGCCATCAAGCGGCACAACGAGCTGGTGCTGAACATTCCGCTGCACCGCCAGGTCATCCCCTGGGCGGTGCGTTCAAATGTTGATGCGGTGCACAGGCCTGACAACTGGCTGGAATGGCGCTGGGTAAATGTGAAATGACGACACCTGGTGAGGAGACGTGATGCCGAGTGCTGACACCCTTGAGAGATTCATCGCACGCGTGGAGCAAAACGCCCACGTCGAAGCCGTGGAAGAGTTCTACACCGCCGACTCTTCGATGCAAGAGAACTTCGGCTCGCCACGTGTCGGGCGCGAGAAACACGCCGACAACGAGCGCAAGGTGATGGCGCGAGCCAAGTCACTCACCTCGCAGTGTGTGCGGCCGGTGTTCATGAATGGCGACCATGTGGTCATCCGCTGGATCTTCAATTTCGTGTGGCAAGACGACAGCGTCACCCACATGGAAGAGCTGGCCTACCAGCGCTGGGACGGCGAGCGCATCGCCGAAGAGACCTTCTTCTACGACCCGGCGCAAAAGGTGGCTAAGAAGCCCGCCGAAGGGGCCTAAGGCAACGCTGAATAAGTCCTCGCGAACGGCGCATCCTCGCTTTGGGCGTCCTGCGGCGTTGCAAATGCTCGCGATACCTGCGGGTATCGCTGCGCTTTGCGCCTTGCAGTCCATCCCAAACCGAGGCGCGCCGCCTCGCGGGGACTTATTCAGCGTCGCCTTAAGCGATCTCGAACCCCGCGCTGAGCTGCGCGCGCAAATGCAGCACCAGGGCTCGCACGGCCTTGGGCGTGGTGGGGCTCCAAGGGTGCATGGCGTAGATGGCGTCGCCAAACACACCCACCGAGCGCCACGCGGGCAGCAGCACGCGCAAGCGCTTGGCACGCACGGCTTGCGCCGCGCTGAAATCGGGCAGCAAGGCAATGCCCAGGCCCGACAGCGCCGCCTCGCGCAGCACTTCGCTGTTGCCCGCTCGCAGCGGGCCTTGTACCGCCACGCTGATGCGCTCCGGCTCGCCCCGCGCGCTGCGCTCGAACTGCCACAGGGGCGGGCCCGCGCGCAGGTAGGGCAGGCAGGCGTGGCTCGCCAGCTCGCTGGGGTGGGTGGGTGTGCCGTGGCGCTTGAGGTAGGCGCTGCTGGCGACCAGCAGCGAGCGTGAGCCGCACAGCTTCCAGGCCACGTGGTTGTCGGGCGGCGCGCTGGTGTGGCGCACCGCGAGGTCGTAGCCTTCGTGCGTGAGCGTGGCCAGGCGGTCCGACAGGTCGAGCTCCACGCGCACTTCGGGGTTGGCGCGCACGAAGGCCTCGATCAACGGCGCGACGTGCTGACGGCCGAGCGCCACCGGCGCTGTCAGCCGCAGCAGCCCGCGCGGTTGCGTGGCCAGGTCGCGCGCCTCGCCCACGCTGCGCGCGATGTGGGCAAAGCTTTCGGCTGTTTGCTCCACCAGGCGCTGGCCCGCCTCGGTGAGCCGCACCGAGCGCGTCGTGCGCTGCACCAGTGTCTGCCCGACCGCGCGCTCGAGCTCGGTGATGCGCTGGCTCACCGCGGCCTTCGACACGCCCAGCCGCTGCGCCGCCTGCGTGAAGCTGCCCACCTGCGCGAGCAGCGTGAGGGCATGCACCTGTGGCCACAACAGGTCGATGCGCTGGTCTAGCGAGGGTGTCGGCATTGGGCTCAAGGTGTTGGTATCGATTGTTCAGTTTATCGAACAATGAAGTCACGCCGGCGCTGTTGGCAAGCAAGGCGTCGGCGCCTAGACTGAATCACAACAGCAGGAGACATCACCATGGGCGCACCCGCACCGTTTGCCACCACCCACGACGTGGGCCACTTCATCAACGGCGTGGCGGTCGAGAGCCGCAGCGGCCGCAGCCAGCCGGTGTTCAACCCGGCCACCGGTGCCGTGGCGCGCCAGGTGTCGCTGGCCAGCATCGACGAGGTAAACGAGGCGGTGGCCTCAGCGCTTGCCGCCTTCCCGGCCTGGGCCGACACCCCGCCCATACGCCGCGCCCGCGTGATGTTCAAGTTCCTCGCGCTGATGAACCAGCACCGCGACACGCTCGCCGCCATGATCACCGCCGAGCACGGCAAGGTGTTCACCGATGCGCAGGGCGAGGTGAGCCGCGGCATCGACATCATCGAGTTCGCCTGCGGCATCCCGCAGCTCTTGAAGGGCGACTACACCGAGCAGGTGTCCACCGGCATCGACAACTGGACCATGCGCCAGCCGCTGGGCGTGGTGGCTGGCGTCACGCCGTTCAACTTCCCGTGCATGGTGCCGTGCTGGATGTTCCCGGTGGCCATCGCCGCGGGCAACGCCTTCATCTTGAAGCCCAGCGAGCGGGACCCCTCGGCCGCAATCTTCATGGCCGAGCTGTTGACGCAGGCGGGCCTGCCCGATGGCATCTTCAACGTCGTGCAGGGCGACAAGCTCGCCGTCGACACCTTGCTCACCCACCCCGATGTGAAGGCCATCAGCTTCGTCGGCTCTACGCCGATCGCGCAGTACATCTACGAAACCGGTGCCCATCACGGCAAGCGCGTGCAGGCCCTGGGCGGCGCCAAGAACCACATGGTGGTGATGCCCGATGCCGATCTGGAGCAAACGGTCGACGCCTTGATCGGCGCCGGCTACGGCTCAGCCGGCGAGCGCTGCATGGCGATCAGCGTGGCGGTGGCGGTGGGCGACGTGGCCGACCAACTGGTGCCGGCACTCGCCGCGCGCGCCCGCACCCTCAAGATCAAGAACGGCATGGAGCTCGACGCCGAGATGGGCCCCATCGTCACCCGCCAAGCGCTGGACCGCATCAGCGGCTACATCGAGCATGGCGTGCAAGAGGGCGCGCAGCTGGTGGTCGACGGCCGAGGCCACCAGGTGGCGGGCTCTGAGGGTGGCTTCTGGATGGGCGGCACGCTGTTCGATCATGTCACCGCCGACATGAAGATCTACAAGGAAGAGATTTTCGGCCCGGTGCTCGCCGTGGTGCGCGTGCCCGACTTCGCGGCCGCGGTGAAGCTCATCAACGATCACGAGTTTGGCAACGGTGTGTCGTGCTTCACCAGCGACGGCAACGTGGCGCGCGAGTTTGCGCGGCGCATCCAGGTGGGCATGGTGGGCATCAACGTGCCCATTCCTGTGCCCATGGCATGGCACGGTTTCGGGGGTTGGAAGAAGAGCCTCTTCGGCGACATGCACGCCTATGGCGAAGAGGGCGTGCGCTTCTACACCAAGCAAAAGAGCGTGATGCAGCGCTGGCCGGCCAGCATTGCCAAGGGCGCCGAGTTCGTCATGCCAACGGCGAAGTGATGCTTCAACGTCGCGCGTAGCGTGTGGCCGTGTAGCGCTCTGACACGGCGCTGATCTTGTTGTCCATGTAGCCACTGGCGCGCAAGCGGGTGCGGATGGCGCTGTCGCCGAGTGCGGCAGCCTTGCCTTTCACATGCACCAGCCATATCGCCGGGCAGGGCATGTTGGCGTGCTTCGCCAGCGCGCGGTCAAGGTCCGCCTCGCTGAGCACCACAGCGACCAGCATGGCGGCGTCTTGTGCGCGCTTGGTCGTCGCGCCGGCCAGCGCCTCGGTGAGCGCCACGTCGCTTGCGTCGCCCAGCACGAGCGCGGGCGTCTTCTCACTGACACCGAGCTTGGCCGCCAGGGTTGGCGGAGGCGTGCTTATTTTCTTGAACCATTTCCGCGCCTCGTCGGTGCCGAGCACCAGCACCACGGGCTCGCCTTCGGTGGTGAAGCACAGGCTGCTGCCTTCAACCCGCAGCTCAGTCACGCCGGGCAGCGCGATCTGCCGCTTGAGGGTCGGCCCGCGCAGGATGATCAGTGTCGATTCGAGCAAGGCGCGCACCGTCTCGCTGCGAGCCCCCAGCGTGCAGCGGCCGCTGGCTTCGTGGCCCATCAGGGCCCCAGGCCCGCCAGCACGCGCGGGTGTTGCGCCCACGCCGGCATGTCCGCCATGTACCTGAGCGTGCGCTGCTCGGCCTCACCACGCGCGAGGCTCGCGTCCTCCCGCAGGGCCCACTGCACCATGCGCTCGAAGCGGGTGTCGAAGTCTTGCAGCCGGCCCTGCGCGTCCACGCAGTGGTGGCAATAGCTGCCGTTGGCGATCGGCATGCCGCAACTTTCACAGGTGTGTGTCATGGCGGGGAGGCTCCAGGTGAGAAGGCGTTGACCAGGGCTTGCAGCCCCATGACGAGGTGGGCGCGTTGCCCGGCATTCAGGCGCTCTGCAGCGGCGGCCAGGCGCGGGCGGTCGAGCACTTCTAGGGCGTCAGACAAGGCTTGTCGGCCGTTGGCGCTGAGCCAGATCAAGGCGCGCCGCGCATCCTCATCGTCGCGTTGGCGGGCCAGCAGGCCTTGGGCTTCAAGTGCAGCCACCTTGACGCTCAGCGTCGACAGCGCGCGGTCAAAGTGTCGGGCCATGTCCGACAGGCTCATCGGCCCGGTCTGCGCCAGGTGCAGCAGCAAGGCGGTGGTCTCTGGCGACAGCGGCTCGCGCCCGTCGTCGACCTGCCGCACCGCCAGGCGGTACAGCTCGCGGTAGAGCTGGCCGAACTCGTGGGCGAAGGCGTGCGGTTCCATGCGGTGGATTATCTGAAGACCAGGTTGCTTCGAACAGTCCGAAGCAATCGGCTGGCCAGCAATGCAGGGCACCGCCCTAGTCGAGCTGGATCACGGTGTCGTGCTCGCCGGGCACGCAGCCTTCGGCGATGGGCGTCCAGCCGCGGTGCACCACGATGTGCTGCGTGTTGTGGCAAAACTCCATGCGCGTGGCCCCGGGCACCGTGCTGCGAATGAACGACTCGATGGCGGCCGGCATGCTGATGCGGTAGTGCGCGTCGTGCAGGTCTGCGTCGGGGTGGTCGTCGCTGTGCAGCCAGGGCAACAGGTTGGCCACCCACATCAGGATGCGGTCGCCCACGTCGATGAGCGTGGGCAGGTAGCCACGCTCTTGCAGCCAGCGCTGTGCCTGTGCCCGGGAACCCTCCGCGCCGCCCCAGGCTGCGGCCAGCATTTCGGCCACCCATTGGTTGCAGTTTTGGTAGCGCTCGCCGAAAGCGTAAGCGTTGGCGCTGTAGGTTGCGCCCAGCAGAGACAGCGCCTGCCGGTTGTCACGCGCTGCGCGCTCCAGGCGATCGGCTTCGGGTGTGGGCAGGAATACCAGCGACACGTAGCCGATGGCCGGGTCTTCAGTGCCGAGCAGAAAGCCGGCCACACCTTGGTCGTAGATGCGCGGGCGCTGCTCATCGCAGGCGTAGTACAGCTGACGCACTGCCCACGGCGTGTCGGTGCTGTCTTTCAGGCTGAAGCCGGCGTGTGAGTAGCGCTGGCCGAATCGGCTCAGGTCCAGGCCCGAGCGCGACATCAGTGCCACACGCTGCCCGCTCATGTCGAGCTCGGTCTTGATGACGCCGCTCAGGCGAAAGAGCTTGTCTTTTTGCCCGGCGTTCAGCGCGAGCGGGCGGTCACAAAAGCGCGTGCTGCCGGCGTGGGCCCAAGGTGAAAGAAAGAGGCCCAGCAGCAGCGCAGCGCCGGCCAGGGCCTTTCTGCTCAAAGCACCACGGCGTTGGATTGGAGCTCGCGGTACCAAGCGTCGTGCAGCACCAGGAAGAAGGCCTTGCCGGTGTCGGCTTGCGCAAACTCCACGCCATAAGCGCGCTCGCGTGCAGCCACGGTCTGGCCCGCAGTGATGGTTGTCTGCTCGAGTGCTTTCGCCGGCAAGTAAAGGAAGAAAGCGTTGTCGGCGTTGGCCTCGGCCAGAGGCTGCAGCTTCATGCGCAGGGTGCCGGGGCGCTCGGCCATCTCTGCCACCTCGATGACCTTGTAGTCACCGGCCGCCACCTTGTCTTTCTTGGATGAGCTGTCGCTTGATTTCTCGAACGAGTCAGAGACGCTGCCGACCGACGCCGACGCGCCTTCAGACGCCGACGACGCTGCAGTAGAGGCGGCGTGCGCCGGCGCGGCGGCGACGCCGAGTGCGATGGCCAGGGTAGCGAGTCGGGTGTGGATGGGGTTCATCAAGGCTCCAGGCTGAGGCGGTGAGCCGCAGCATAGACCACCCGTCAGTCGCCCTTGAAACCAGTTGCTTTCACTGCAGCACCTGAGCCCGTCAGAGCCGCTCGGTCTCGCCCGTCTTCGGCTGCCACTTCATCAGCCGCTTTTCCAGGCGACCGACCAGCGAGTCGAGCAGCAGCGCAAACACCGTCAGCACCAAAATGCCGGCCATCACGGTGTTGATGTCAAAGGCACCCTCGGCCTGCAAGATCAAGTAACCCACGCCGCGCGATGAGCCCAGGTATTCACCCACCACTGCCCCCACGAAAGCCAGGCCCACGCTGGTGTGCAGCGAGCTGAAGACCCAGCTGGTGGCGCTCGGCAGGTACACGTGGCGCAGCAGCTGCCGCGGGCTTGCGCCCAGCATGCGCGCGTTGGCCAGCACCACCGGGCTCACCTCCTTCACGCCTTGGTAGACGTTGAAAAAGACGATGAAGAAAACGAGCGTCACGCCCAAGGCCACCTTGCTCGCCACGCCCAGCCCGAACCACACCGCAAAGATGGGCGCCAAGATCACGCGCGGCATCGAGTTCAGCGCCTTGATGTAGGGGTCGCAGATGGCTGCGGCCAGCGGGCTCAAGGCGAGCCACAAGCCGCAGGCCAAGCCCAGCGCGGTGCCGATGCCGAAGGCCAGCACGGTCTCGATCAGCGTGATGCCCAGGTGCTGGTAGATGTCGGCGTTGACCACGAACCAAGCCCAGATGCGCGCGAAGATCTTCAGCGGTTCGCCGAAGAAGAAGGCGGCCTGCCGGTCATCGTCAAAAAGAAACGGCGGCAACAGGCCGGGCGCGGTCAGTACATGCCACAACACAAACACCGCGATCAGCAGCGCCGCTTGCCAGGCGCGCAACGCCCACTTGCTCATGCTGCCAGCTGTTGCTGATAGCCTTTGAGCACCTCGTCGCGCAGCACCTGCCAGATGGCCTGGTGCAGCTCGATGAAGCGCGGCGTGGTGCGTACTTCGGCCACGTCGCGCGGGCGGTCCAGGTCGATGCGGAACTCGCCTATGGGGTGCGAGGCCGGGCCTGCGCTGAGCACGATCACACGGTCGCTCATGGCGATGGCTTCGTCGAGGTCGTGGGTGATGAAGAGCACGGCCTTTTTCTTGGCTGCCCACAAGGCCAGCACTTCGTTTTCCATCAGCTGGCGCGTCTGCACGTCGAGTGCCGAGAAGGGTTCGTCCATCAAGATGATGTCGGGGTCTAGCACCAGGGTTTGCGCGAGGCTCACGCGCTTGCGCATGCCGCCTGACAGCTGGTGCGGGTAGCGGTCGCCGAAGCCGCCCAGGCCTACGCGCTTGAGCCAGTCTTCGGCCTGCGCGCGCGCATCGGCCGCGCCTCGAAACTCCAGGCCTGCCATCACATTGCCGAGTGCGGTGCGCCAGGGCATCAGCGATTCAGACTGGAACATGTAGCCCGCGCGGCGGTTGGTGCCGGTGAGTGGCTCGCCGAACACTTGCACCTGACCCGTGCTCGGCGACAACAAGCCCGCCGCCATGTTGAGCAGCGTGCTCTTGCCGCAGCCGGTGGGGCCAACGACCGAGACGAACTCACCGGCGCCGACCGAGAGTGTTACGTCGCTGACTGCGGTGTAGCGCTGCGCCGCGTCGTCGCGCGAGACGAAGGTGCAGCTGACGGCGTCGAGGGAGAGTGCTGCCGGGCTGCTCATCTCAGACCTTGCGCAAACCACAGGCCGCTCAGGCTGAGGTATCGAAGCCCCGCGCGGCCCTTCGATACCTCAGGGTGAGCGGCCAGAGTGTGTTTCACCTCGGACGTCATCCCTTCGGGTACTTCGCGTTCGCCTTCTTCACAAACTCGTTCGTGTACACCGCACTCAGGTCGAACTTCACATCCTTGAGCGATTCGTCCACGCTCTGCAGCGCGCGCAAGGCCGTGGCCGGCCCTGCTTCGGGAATCAACCCGTCAACCGACAGCGCCCCCTTGCTGGACAGAAACGCGTCGATGTACACCGCGCGGTCGCCAAGCAGATAACTCTCGGGCACGGCCTTCACGATCTCGCCGGCGCCCGCAGCCTGTATCCATTTGTCGGCGCGCACCATCGCGTTGGCCAGCGCCTGCACGGTGCGCGGGTGCTTGTCGATGAAGGCCTGCGGTGCATACAGGCAACCCGCTGGCATGGGCCCGCCAAACACCTTGTCGGCCTCGGCCACGATGCGGGTGTCGCTGATGATCAACAGGTCGCCACTGCGCTGCAGCAAGGTGATCACCGGGTCAAGGTTGGAGAGCGCGTCGATCTGGCCCGAGCGCATGGCGGCCACCGCGCCGTTGCCCGCGCCCACGCCGATGATGGACACATCGGTAGGCTTGAGCCCGGCCTTGGCGAGCACGAAATTCGCCATCACGTTGGTGCTCGACCCGGGCGCGGTCACGCCGATCTTCTTGCCCTTCAGGTCGGCCACAGTCTTGTAGCCGGCCATGGTCTTCGGGTTGATGCCCAGCACCACCTGCGGCGCACGGCCCTGCAGCGCAAACGCGCGCAGCTTCTGCCCCTTGGCCTGCATGTTGAGCGTGTGCTCGAATGCGCCCGACACCACGTCGGCGCTGCCGCCGATCACCGCCTGCAGCGCGCGCGAGCCGCCGGCGAAGTCGACGATGGTCACGTCCAGCCCTTCGGCCTTGAAGTAGCCCAGGTGCTCGGCAATGGTGAGCGGCAGGTAATACAACAGGTTCTGCCCACCCACGGCGATGCTGAGCTGGGGCTTCTCCAGGCCTTGTGCGTAGCCGAGGCTGGGCAGGGCCATTGCGGCCAGGGTGAACGTGCGGCGGCGCATGGGTGTCTCCTGTGAATTTTCTGCGGGCACTTTATCAGCGCGGGTTCAGCCTTCGGGCCACCCCGCCACCGCTGAACCCGATACCGGCGGAAAGGCGTACGCTTGCGGCTTGTCGGCAGCAACCGGGATCCTCGCCGATGCCATGGAAACTTACGGCCGGAGCCTGACTTGACTCCAACGCGTGCCTCACCCCTGTCCAGCCGCCTGCGGCAGCAGCGGCGCCTGCTTTGCGGCTCAGTCCGCCGCTGCCGTGGCTGATGCCCAGGCGCCTCGCCTGCGCTGGCTGCCGGCGGCCGTGCTGGCGCTGAGCCTGGCGCTCACG
The DNA here is from genome assembly GCF_046595475.1 of Rhizobacter sp. Taxonomy (GTDB): domain Bacteria; phylum Pseudomonadota; class Gammaproteobacteria; order Burkholderiales; family Burkholderiaceae_C; genus Rhizobacter. Next base: position 46,954 of record NZ_JBKJOQ010000002.1, on the reverse strand, counting down.
GGCCTGCTCTGCGCAGGTTCGGTGCGCAACAACATGCACGAGGCGAGCGCCGAACTCGACCGCGAGGCCTCGGCCTTCGCCGCGGCCCTCGCCAGCCGCATTCAGTCGTACGTCGACACCCTGCCGGGCTTGCGCATGTTCGGCGTGGTGCAAAGGCCGCTCACTGACGCCGAGTTTCTGCAGTATGTGCAGGAGATCTCGTTGCAGAAGCGCTTTCCCGCCCTGGCGTTCACCTTCATGGCCGACCTGGTGCCCCATGGTCAGCGCTCCGCTTATGTTCAAGCCGTGGTGGGCGACCGCAGCAGCGACGCAGCCGGGCACCCGGGGTTCGAGATCAAGCCGCCGGGCGAGCGGCCGGCCTACATGGTGCTGCGCCACAGCTACCCGCTTCAACCGGTGTCCGTTGGCTACGACCTGTATGACCCTAGCCAAAAATACCGCCCCGCGGTCGAAGCCGCCGTAGTGGGCGGCGGCTACGTGGCGACGGGGCCGGTGCTGCAGTCGAGCGAGCGCTTCATCAAGGGCGAGCCCTTGCTCACCAGCGTGATCATCCGTGCCGGGTTCTATGCGAACGGGTATTTTCCGCCCACGCCGGAGGCGCGCGCGCAGGCCGCGCGAGGCGTGGTGGGCATCCTGCTGCGCACCAACGAACTGGTGCGCAGCGTGCTGCCAGAGAAGCTTGTTCACAGCCACCGCGTTGTCATCACCGACCCGCAGGCGCGCGGCCAGGCCGTGAACGACCTCCTGTTCGACAGCGTCTGGGCCGGACCGGCCAGTCCGCCCGAGGCGACGCGGTCCGACCCCTGGCGCACCCGAATCCAAGTCGCCGACCGAAGCTGGGACATTGAGGTGCGCAACCTCGGGCCGGCCTGGGTCGTTGGCTACAGCACTTGGTGGCTGCTTGCATTGGGGCTGGCACTGTCGGCGGCGCTGGCCGCGATGACGCGCATTCTGGTTCAGGCCAACATCGTGGCCGACAGCCGCATTCGCATCGCCACCGCCGCGCTAGAGGCCGAGAAAGAGAATCTGCGGGGCAGCGAGATGCGCTACCGCATGCTCTTCACCCACAGCCTGGACGGCGTCATGCGCACGGTGCCCGGCGGCGCGATCCTGGCGGCCAACGCCGCGGCCTGCGCGATGTATGGCCGCAGCGAGGCCGAACTGCAGGCGATTGCGCGCGACGAACTGTTCGACATGAGCGACCCGCGTCTCGTGCCCATGGAAGCGCAGCGCCTGGCCACCGGCAGCGCGCGGGGCACCATCCGCATGCGGCGCGCCGACGGCGGCACCTTCGAGGCTGATGTTGCCACGAGCCTCTATGTCGAGCCCGAATCGGGCGAGCGCATGGTCGCCAGCGTGATCGTGCGCGACATCACCGAGCGCCAGCAACTGGCTGAGCAGCATCAGCGGCTGGCCGCGATCCTGGATGCGACACCAGATTTCGTGGGTTCTACAGACCCCGAAGGCCGCAACAACTTCCTCAACCTGGCGGCGCGGCGCATGCTGGGGTACGGCCCGCACGATGATGTCTCGGCCCTCACCATCGCCGAATGCCACCCCGAATGGGCCGGCCGACTGATCCTCGAGCAGGGCGTACCGACGGCGATGCGTGAAGGCTTCTGGACCGGCCGCACCGCTGTGGCTGCCGCCGATGGGCGCGAGATCCCCATGCTGCAGGTCATCCTCTGCCACCGCAACGCACACGGTGATGTCACCCACCTCTCCACCATCGCGCACGACCTGACCGAACTGGAGCGGATCGAGGCGGAGCGGCGCGCGCTGGAGGTGAGCCTGGGCGAGGCGCAGAAGATGGAATCGATAGGCACGCTGGCCGGCGGCGTGGCGCACGACTTCAACAACGTGCTGGCCGCCATCCTGGGCAATGTGGCCATCGCGCGCCATGACATCGAACCCGATCATCCGGCGCAGCGAAGCCTGGCCCTGATCTACCAGACCGCGGCTCGCGCGCGCACGCTGGTGCAGCAGATCATGACCTTCAGCCGTCGCAGCCCGCAGACGCTGACTGTGCAGGCGCTGCGCCCGTTGGTGGAAGAGGCGGTAGCCATGCTGCGCGCTACGCTGCCAGCCAGCGTCAGGCTGGAGACAGTGCTTGCCGAGGAGCCCTTGTACGCACGCGTCGATGGCGCACAGGTGCAGCAGGTGGTGCTCAACCTGTGCACCAACGCCTGGCAGGCGTTGAATGGGCAGCCGGGCCATGTGCGCATCGGCCTGGACCGCGTCGACGGCGCCACGCCCTTGGCGCGCCTGCGAGTAGAGGACGACGGCGTCGGCATGACAGAGGCCACCCGCGCCCGCATCTTCGAGCCCTTCTTCACCACCAAGGCGGTAGGCCAGGGCACGGGGCTGGGGCTGGCGGTTGTGCACGGCATCGTCAACGCCAGCGGCGGCACCATCGAGGTTCAAAGCCGCCTGGGCGTAGACACGCGCTTCGATGTCCTGCTGCCACTGGCGCCGGCCGACGCGGTGGTCGCAGGCGGCGAGGAGGAGATTGCGGGCATCGCCAACGGCAATGGCGAGCAGGTGCTGTATGTGGACGACGACGAGGTCGTCGCGCTGACCTTGAGCGCGCTGTTGCAGCGCGCCGGCTACCGCGTCACGTGCGTGCACCGCGCGCAGCAAGCGCTGGACCTGGTGCGGGCGCAGCCTTGCCACTTCGAGCTCGTCGTCACCGACTACAACATGCCAGAGATGTCGGGCATTGCGCTAGCCGAGGCGCTGGCGCTGGTCGCACCCGGGCTGCCGGTGATCATCTCGTCGGGTTACGTCACCGAAGAGCTGAAGGCCCAGGCGCACTCAGTCGGTGTGCGCGCCGTGCTCTTCAAGCAATATGCCTTCGAGCGCTTGGGCGGTATCGTGCAGGCCGTCCTCAACGGCGGGCCTGAAGCGGCAGGGCCGCTGCACTGAGTTGCACCCTGCGCTGGCCGTGCCGCCGTCAAATGCCGAGCCGCCTTGCAACCGGGCTCAACTCCCGATAATCCTTCAACTCCACCACCGGAAAGGTCAGCCGATGATCGTCGTTCACCACCTCAATGAGTCCCGTTCACAGCGTGTGCTGTGGCTGCTGGAAGAACTGGGGCTGCCTTACGAAATCCGCCACTACGCGCGCGACGCCACCACCCGGCTGGCCCCACCCGAGTTGAAGGCCGTGCACCCGCTGGGCAAGTCGCCCGTGTTGGAAGACGCGGGCCTGAAGCTGATCGAGTCGGGCGCCATCGTCGACTACCTGATCCGCCGCCATGGCGGCGGCCAGCTACAGCCGGCCCTGAACAGCGCTGACTTCGAGGTCTACAACCAGTGGCTGCATTACGCCGAAGGCTCAGCCATGCTGCCGCTGCTGCTCAAGATGTACGTCGGACGGCTGGGCGAGGCGGGTGCGCCGCTGGCACCGCGCATCAGCAGCGAGTTGAAGAACCACCTGGGCTATGTCGATGCATACCTGCAAGGGCGTGAGTGGTTGGTCGGTGACACGCTCAGCGGCGCCGATATTCAAATGAGTTTTGTCGCCGAGGCGGCCCGCGGGCTGCGTGTGGACTACCCGCACATCGACGCCTGGCTGCGGCGCTTCCAGCAGCGGCCGGCGTATCGGCGCGCGCTGGAGCGTGGCGGGCCCTATTCGATGGCGGTCTGAAGCGGCGCTGCGCCACAGCACCGGCCCTTAGAATCAATCGCAATGAAAGCTCACCTTTGGCGCCCCGCTGGGGCGCTCGTTGTTTGGTGCTGCGCGCTGGCCTCTGCGGTGGCTGCGCCGCCGCAAGCAGCGCCGGTGGTGGCTCCCGCTCCTGTTGCCGCTGCAGCCTCAGCGCCTGTGTCGATGTCGGCACGCAAGGTCTACGAGCAGGCCCGTTCGCAGCTGGTGCAGATACGCACCGTGCTCAAGGGCCAGGCCAGCCAGAGCTCGGTCGGCTCAGGCTTTCTGGTGTCGGCGCAAGGCCACCTCATCACCAATTTTCATGTGGTGAGCGAAGCGGCGCTCAAGCCTGACCGCTACGACCTGGTGTCTGTCACCGCTGACGGCCGCGAAGCGCCGGTGCAGTTGCTCATGCTCGACGTGCTGCATGACCTGGCTTTGCTGAAGATGAGCGACGGCAAGCCGCCCGCAACCTACGACGCGCTCACCTTCAGGCCCGAGTCGCACAAGCTCGGTCAGGGCGAGCGCATGTACTCGCTGGGCAACCCGCTCGACGTGGGCTTTGCGGTGATCGAGGGCAACTACAACGGGCTGGTGGAGCGCAGTTTCTACCCGCAGATTTTCTTTGCTGGCTCGCTCAGCGCCGGCATGAGCGGTGGGCCCGCGCTCGATCAAGAGGGCCGCGTGATCGGCGTCAACGTGGCGCGCCGCGTCGATGGTGAGCAAGTGAGTTTTCTGGTGCCGGCCGCCTTTGCCGGCGCCTTGCTGGCGCGGGGCCGCGAGGCTGCGCCGCTCAGGGGCGAGGCCTGGCCCATCGTCACCGCGCAGCTGACGCTGCACCAGCAAGCGCTGACCGAGCGCTTCCTAGCGCAAGGCTGGAAGCCCGCCACCCACCCGCGCTACACCGTGCCGGTGCCGCCGGACCGCTTCATGCGCTGCTGGGGCAGCAGCGAGCAGTCGCGCACCGGTGGGCTCGATTTCGAGCGCTCCGATTGCGCCATGGACACCCGCATCTTCGTGGGCGACTTCAACACCGGCACGCTGGCCACGCGCCACGAGAGCTACGACGGCAGCAAGCTCGGCACGCTGCGCTTCGCGTCGCAGTACTCGGCGAGTTTTCGCAACGAGGGCTTCCAGCGCCTGGGCCCCCAGTACCAGACCAAGCCGCAGTGCCATGAAGACTATGTTGACCGCCAGGGCCTTGCGCTGCGCGCGGTGGTTTGCCTGCGCGCCTACAAGAAGCTGCTTCAGCTCTACGACGTGTCGGTGTTGGTGGCCACGCTCGACCAGCCGCAGGCCGGCGTGCAGGGCCGCTTCGATGCGCAGGGCGTGAGCTATGCCAATGCGATGCTGCTCACGCAGCACTATCTCGACGCGTATGGGTGGGTTAAAAAATGAGTGACACGCGGGCGGTGCTGGCCGTGATCGAGGTGCTAGACCGCGATGACAGCGTGCGCCACAGCGTGAGCGCGAACGAGTGGCCGCTGCGCGTGGGCCGCGCTCTCGACAACGACCTGGTGCTCGACGACCCGCACACCGCCGCCCACCATTTCAGCGTGGCAGCTGACGAGCAGGGCCAGGTGCAACTCACGGTGGGCGACAGCGTCAACGGCGTAGAGACCCTGGCGGGGCGATGCGGCCGGGGCCAGCAGGTGGCGGTGGGTGCGGCGCCCCTGTCGCTCGTCGCGGGCCGCACCCACCTGCGCCTGCGCCTGGCCAGCCATGTGCTGGCGCCCGAGCTGGTGTTGCAACCCACGCATTCGCTGGCGCACGGTCTGCCCACGCTGGCGGTGCTCGCGCTGGTGATGGTGCTGATCCTGGTCTTCAGCAGCTACCTCGAGAACGACCCCGACACCTTCGTCAAGGCGCTGGGCTCGCTCGCCATCTATGCCCTGGGCGTGGCGCTCGGCTGGAGCGGCGTGTGGACGTTGTTGTCCAAGGTGTTCACGCGCCAGGGCCATTTCGGCTGGCACCTGCGCGTGCTGCTGATGGCGGCGCTGGCCTGGCAGGTGTTGTCGACGGGCAGCGCGTTGTTGGCCTTCGCGTTCTCGCTGCCCTGGGTCACCGATTTCATGTTCGTGCCCGGCTACCTGATCCTGGGGGCGATGCTCTACTTTCACCTGCAGGCCGTTGAGCCGCACCACCCTCGCCGTACGCGCGCCTTCGCGCTGTCGGTGGTGCTCATGGGCATCGTGCTGAGCCTGTGGTTCAACGTGCAGGGCAGCGACCGCCTGGGCAGCGAGCTGTACATGAACCACCTCTTCCCGCCTGCGCTGCGCGTGAGCTCGCCAGTCGAGCTTGACCGCTTCATGCAGGACGCGGCGGCGCTGCAGCCCACGCTCGACGCAAAGGCCAAGAAAGATGCCAATGAGTGAGCCCACCGAAGCCACCGCAACCACCCCGTCACGCAGCGTCTTGGTCACCGGAGCCAGCCGTGGCATAGGGGCTGCCACGGCCTTGTTGTGCGCACGCCAGGGCTGGGCGGTGGCCGTCAACTACGCGCGCGACGCGGGAGCGGCCCAGGCGGTGGTGAAAGCCATCGAAGCCGGTGGCGGCAAGGCCCTGGCGCTGCAGGCCGATGTGGCCGATGAAGCCCAGGTGCTCGCCATGTTCAAGCGCCTCGATGCCGAGCTGCCACCCTTGGGCGGGCTGGTCAACAACGCTGGCGTGATCGACGTTGCGGCGCGGGTCGACGAGATGAGCGTGGCGCGCCTGCAGCGCATGTTCGGCGTTAACCTTGTCGGCAGCTTTGTCTGCGCGCGCGAGGCGGTGCTTCGCATGTCCACGCGCCATGGTGGCACGGGCGGTGCCATCGTCAACCTGTCGTCGGCGGCGGCGCGCTTGGGTGGCCCCAACAGCTACGTCGACTACGCCGCGGCCAAGGGTGCCATCGACACCTTCACGCTGGGCCTGGCCAAAGAAGTGGCTGCCGAAGGCGTGCGCGTCAACGCCGTGCGCCCCGGCATCATCGACACCGACATCCACGCCTCAGGCGGCCTGCCCGGGCGTGCGCAGCAGTCGGCCAGCATCATCCCGATGCAGCGGCCTGGCACCGCCGATGAGGTGGCGCAGGCGATTGCCTGGCTGCTGTCAAGCGACGCCAGCTACACCACTGGCAGCATTCTCGACGTGACCGGCGGGCGCTGAGCGCAGCGCCCGCCGGCGTTCTTCTGAGGCGCGTCTTCAAGGCGTGACGAAGCTCTTCAGCCAGTTCTGGTTGGCCTCCATTTGCCATGCGGCCGAGCCGGTCTTGAAGCCTGCGTCCACACCGGAAGGCGAGGTGCACCCGCCCACCAGCATGTAGCAGTGGTCGGCTTGGCCATCGCTGACCTCAGCGGCCTTCACGATGTACCAGCCACTGCCGTTGGTGCGGAAGCACGACAACGCGCTGCTGCCGCACGACAGGCCGGTGATGGCCTGGTTGGCGGTGCGCACATTCGCGGCAGTGGGGCCGACGAAGGTGTCGACTTCGCCGTTGACGATGCGGATCTTGTCAGCGGCCTGCGTGTGCGTGCCGTTGTTCATGCACGAGGTCAGGTCATAGATCGAGTACTTGTTGCCCGTGCCCTGGCCATACGAGGCCTTGATGCGGGTGTCGAAGTTGCCCGACAGCACCGACACGACCGAGCCCTGACTCAGCCCGCCGGTGACCACGCCCTTGGAGCAGTCGGCTTTGGCGCGTGCGCACAGTGTGGCGATGGCGCTGGTGGACTTGGCGCCGTTGAAGATGCACTTGGCCTTGGTGCTGATGGCCGAGCACGAGCCGAAGCTGCCGCTCGAATATTCGACCACTGCAGCCACGAACCCCTTGGCGGCCATGGCTTTCACCTGGGTGGTCGACAGTTCGCTGTTGTAGCTTTCACCGGTGCCCACGGTGTGGATGTAGAGCGGGTACTTGCCCGCGGCAGAGGGCTCGAAGCCCTGGATGTTGTAGGTGGAAGAGCAAAGGCTCGACGTACCACCCTTGTAGGTGCTGGTGAAGGCGGTTTGCGCCAGTGCAGCGACGCTCGCGGTGGTGGCGAGCACGGCGATGCCGGCACGCAGCAGGTGCTTTTTCAGGGTGTTGTTCATGGCTTGTCTCTCTCGTCGTTGTAGGTAAACAGGGGTCACCGAACCGGTTCTTCAACCGGCACGCCGACGGCTGGCCAGGTGGCCATACGTCTCGGTGGAGTGCGTGGGTTTGGGCTGGAGCTAGAGCCCGCTGTGCGGGCGGGCGGCGACCAGTTCGTCGGGCCGGAAGTGTTGGTCGAGCAACTGTTCGAGCCGCCGCCGCTTGTCTTCGACGTCCATCTCGGTTGCGAGCAGCTGATTGCGCTGGCGCACGAAGCTCGGGTGGCGCAGCTCCCAGGCCTGCTTGTGCACTTCGAGCTTTTCGTTTTCGAGTTCGAGCACGGAGCGCTCGCCTTCAACGTCGACGAACTGACGGCGCATGAAGGCCACCTCGGAGTCGTTTTCGCCGTGCGCGCGCATCTCGGCGGCGTGCTTTTCTTGCGCAAACGAAAATTCGGCGCCGCCGAATTCTTGCACTGCCACTTCAGGGAGCAGGCCCATGCGCAAGGCCAAGATGCGCTGCGCCTGTTGGGCTTCGCTCAGGCTCAAGTCGGCCAGGATGCGCGCCACCTCAGAGGCGTAAAGCCCACGTGATTCCTGTACGCCGAAGAGCTCCTGCACCGACACCGAATCGAAATGGCGACGGCGCAGCGCCATGGTCTTGTCGAGCAGCTCGCGCGAGCTGAGCGGGCTTTGCGCCTTGAGCTGCTGCAGCATGTCGCGCTCGGCATGGCGGAAGCTTGCGTAGCTGCGGATCAAACTCCAGGCGCGCTCGGCCGCCAGTGGGGGCAGCGCGGTGCGCAGGCGCGCTTCGAGCGGGGCGAGGGCCGTTGCGTCAAGAGCCAGTGTCGGGCCGGCCGAGGCCAGCCAGCTGTCCATCACGGCCAATGTCTTGGCACTCACGGCTAGCCGGCCTAGCGCGTCGACGGTGAAGGGGCGGGCTACGTTGGGCGGGTGTTGCGGCGCAGCGAGAGAGGCGCTGGCCGTTGGCGTGGCGGTGTCGTCATCGTCGTCGGTCGACGGCCTGTCTGCCAAGCGCGAGGTGGCGGCATCGCTCAGCACAGAGAGAGAGCTGCTCGGGCGATCACCCTCTTGCGGGCGCGCGAGGTAAGACACGCCGGCCGCCAGCGCCGTGGCGCTGGCCACGGCCATCCAGAACGGGGTGGAAAAAGCAGCCATTGCGAGAGGCCCGTCTGTCCTTGTGCGCCTCAAGGCGCGGTCTTCACCGAAGCCAGGCGGGCTTCGAGTGTGACAGCGTCGATGGGTGAGCCCACGCGTGGCTGCATCAGCTTGCGCACTGCAGCTTCTGGGGCGGTTTCAGCCTGCGCGGCCAGCGAGCAGGTGAGCAGGGCGGCGGCCCAGATCGAATGGCGAATGAACGGCGTCACGAGAGGTCTCCAGTGCGTAGGCACGATTCGGTGTGGCCGAACCGTGCCCGTGCTTCTGCGAAGGGCTGTTACGGCGTGGCGAAACCGGCGAGCCAGTTCAGGTTGGTCTTGAGCGACCAGGCGGCCGAGCCGTTGCGCCAGGTGTTGTCTAGCGAGTTTTCGCTGCCCGAGCAATCGCCGGAAGCGCGTTGGTAGCAGTGGTCGGCCGAGCCGTCACCGACTTCGCTGTTCTTGATCATGATCCAGCCGCTGCCGTTGGTGGCCAGGCACGAGTAGGCGCTGGAGCCGCAGCTTTTGCCGGTGACCGATTGCGAGGACGAGCGCACGGAAGTGGCGTTGCCACCGCCGAAGGTGTCGACCTCACCATTGGCGATGCGAATGTTGCTGGACGACAAGGTGTGGTTGCCGTCATTCATGCACGTGTTCAGGTTGTAGATCGAGTACCCGTTGTGGGCACCCATGCCGTAGGCGGCGCGCACGCGCGAGTCGTAGTTCTTGGCGTTGATGGCGATGACCGAGCCTTGGCTGAAACCGGCAGTCACGATGCCTTTGGAGCAGTCGGCGGTAGCGCGCGCGCACAGCTTGGCGACGGCGCTGCTGCTGGTGCTGCCCTTGTAGATCGACTGGGCCTTGGACAAGATTTGCGAACAAGTGCCGAAGGAGCCGCTGCTGTATTGCACGGCGGCTGCGACAAAGCCCTTGGCGGCCATCTCGGCGACGGCCGCCTTGGCCTGGGCGTTGTTCCAGGTTTCGGTGGTGCCCACGGTGTAGATGAACACTGGGTGCTTGGCGCCATCGCTGGGCTCGGTGCCTTCGATGCTGTAGCTGCTGAAGCCGGCGGTGTAGCTGGCCGTGAAGTTGCCGGCCCAGGCGGTGCTGGCAAACAAAGTGGCCACCATGAGGGCGGCGCGCTGGATCAAACGACGTTGCATGAAGATGTCTCCGTTGTGGTTTCAGTGTGTGTGACAGCACTGATTTCCCCGGTGGGTTTTGTGGCTGGCAGCGGGCTGCGTTCTTTCCGAACGTCTGCGCCGCCAACCCCGAGGAGCACGCAATATTGCACATGTGTGCGATTTGTTATTGCGCGTTTTCCCTGGGCGGAGCGTGTGTTGTGTGATTCGGAGGCACGAAGACGAGGGTAAACAAGTACTTCTCGGCTTAAATGCAAGCTGAACAGCGCTGCTTACTGGCGTGTCATCGTGACAATTAACACGCGTGTGCGAACGACGCGCACGCCCTCCCGCGGGCAGCCCTCTGGGTCAGCGCCGCTCGGTCACCATCGGCACGAGCTTGAGTGCCTCGCGCACGCGTGACGCCGCCTCTTGCGCTTCGCCGCGGGTGGGGTAGGGCCCCGCTTGCAGACGGAAGAGTTGTGGCTCACTGAAGATGGCCAGCAGTGGGGCGAGCCACGCGAGATCGTCCGACACCCTGCGCTGGAACTGCTCGGCCCCCTCGCGCTGGCGGAAGGCGCCCAGCTGCACCCAGAAGCCGGGTGACGCGTTGGGCGTTGCGGCGGGTGTGGCGACGGATGCGGGCACTTCATCTTGGGCCGACACCTCGATCAGCGGCGCCGTCGTTTCCGCCGGCTCGGCCTGGCCGTCGCTGCGCCAGGTGCCGCTGCGTATCTGCTCGTGCGTGATGCGTTCAATCTCGACCGGCGCCACGCCGTTGAGCACGCCCAGCTTGAGCGCGGCGGTGTAGCTCAGGTCGATGATGCGGCCGGCGTGAAAGGGCCCGCGGTCGTTTATCCGCACGATGATCTCGCGGCCATTGGCCGGGTTGCGCACCCGCGCATAGCTGGGCAGCGGCAGGGTCTTGTGCGCGGCCGTCATCGCATACATGTTGTAGATCTCGCCGCTGGCCGTGGGTTTGCCTTGGAACTTCTTGCCATACCACGAGGCCAGGCCTTTCTCGCTGAAAGGCTTGTCGCCTTTGATCGGCGTGTAGCTGCGCCCGTTCAGCGAATACGACTTGTTGGGGCCGCCCTCGCGCAGCGGCTCAACCTGCGGTTGCGCGTTGGGCACCCTGTCGAGGTCGGGTGGGGGCTTGGCCTCGGAGCCGTCGTGGCCGGGCGTGGAGCCGCAGGCGGCGAGTGCCGCCACGAGCAGCGCAAGAGCGAGGCGGGTGAACGGGCGATGCAGGGCGCGATTCATGGAAACCCGATCTTCGCCGCAAGCCGGTCGGGCCATCACGTCGAGCACAGCGTCAGAACTCTTCGGTGTCTACGCCGGCCTGTGCCATCGCGTCATAGCGCGCGCCGACCACGTTGCCGCGGTTGATGAGGGCTTCCAGCCTTTGCATCGCTGGCGCATCGAGCTTCGTGTCTGCTGCGCCCAAGTCGTCTTGCAGGTGCGCGATGCTGCGGGTGCCGGGAATGGGAATGATGTGCTCGCCCTTCGCCAGCAGCCAGGCCAGCGCGAGCTGCGAGAGCGTGCAACCGACATCGGCCGCGAGCGCCGACATGCCGTCGAGCAGCTTGAGGTTGGCGGCGTAGGCGTCGGGCTGGAAGCGCGGCATGCCGCGCCGCAGGTCGCGTGGGTCGAGTGCCGCCACGTCCCGCACGGTGCCGGTGAGAAAGCCACGCGCCAGCGGGCTGAAGGCGACGAAGGCGGTGCCCAGCTCGCGGCAGGCGTCGAGCACGGCGATCTCGGGGTTGCGCGTCCACAGCGAGTACTCGGTTTGCAAGGCGGTGATGGGGTGTACCGCGTGCGCCTTGCGCAAGGTGGCAGCCGAAACCTCTGACAGGCCAATGGTCTGCACTTTGCCCTGGCGCACCAGGTCGCTCATGGCGCCCACGCTGTCTTCGATGGGCACGCGCTGGTCCCAGCGGTGCAGGTAGTAAAGGTCAATCACCTCGGTGCGCAGGCGCTTCAGGCTCAGCTCGCAGCTGGCCTTGATCGACGCGGGCCGGCCATCGAGCACGCGCTTGCCTTCGGCATTGCCATGCAAGCCGCCTTTGGTGGCGAGCGTGAACTTGCGGCGGTGAGGGCTCAGCACCTGGCCGACCAGCTCTTCATTCAAGCCGAAGCCGTAGAGCGCGGCGGTGTCAAAGAGGGTGACACCGCTGTCCAGTGCGTTCATCAACAGCGCCTCGGCGGCCTCGCGCGCGGGTGCCGCGCCGTAGGCATGGCTGAGGTTCATGCAGCCCAGGCCTAGGGCGGAAACTTGGAAGGGGCCGAGGGTGCGTTGCTTCATGGTGCGTGCGATCTTCCGTCATTGCCGCGAAAGCGGGAATGACGACCGCGCGGTTCAGCGAAGCTGCTGCTCCAACCGATGCAGCACCCGATAGCAAGGCAGCACACTGGCCACGCTGGCATTCGGCTCACGCCTTTCGCGTATGGCCGCAAAAAACTCTCGGTCTTGCAGCTCAATGCCGTTCATCGACACAGCCACACGGCTCACGTCGAGCTTCTCTTCCTTGCCGTTGAACAAATCGTCGTAGCGCGCGATGTAGGTGGCGCTGTCGCCGATGTAGCGGAAGAAGGTGCCCAGCGGCCCATCGTTGTTGAAGCTCAGGCTCAGCGTGCAGATTGCGCCGGTGCTGCTCTTGAGCTGAATGCTCATGTCCATCGCAATGCCCAGCGTCGGGTGGAGGGGGCCTTGCACTGCATTGGCCTGCACGATCTCGCCGCCCGTCTGGTACGCAAAGAGGTCAACCGTGTGGGCCGCGTGGTGCCACAGCAGGTGGTCGGTCCAGGAGCGCGCCTGGCCCAGCGCATTCATGTTACTGCGACGAAAGAAATAGGTTTGCACATCCATCTGCTGGACACTGAATTCCTTGGCGACGATCTTCTGGTGCACCAGCTGGTGGCTGGGGTTGAAGCGACGCGTGTGGCCGCACATGGCCACGAGCCCGCTCTGCTTCTGCAGTGCCACCACGGCCTCGGCGCCAGCCAAGCTGTCGGCCATGGGAATCTCCACCTGCACATGCTTGCCGGCCTTCATGCAGGCGAGGGCCTGGGCAGCGTGCATCTGCGTTGGCGTGCACAGAATCACCGCGTCGAGTTCTTTCAACGCCAGGCTGTCGGCCAAGTCGGTGGTCACGTGTTGGATGCCGTAGTTGTCGGCCACCTCTTGCGTCTTCGCCAGATCGCGGCTGATGAGCGAGACCACCTCCACGCCATCGATCAGCTTGATGGCATCGAGGTGCTTGATGCCGAAGGCGCCGGCCCCTGCGAGGGCAACCTTGATCGTCATGCCTGGTTCTCCAGAATCAGGTGGCCCACGGCCGTGTTTGATGCGGGCACGTGATAGAAGCGATGCAGCACTTTCGGTGGCTTCGCACTCATTGCGCCACGCGCAATCAGCCACATCACCAGCTCTATGCCTTCGGAGCCGGCTTCACGCACGTAATCAATGTGCGGCACCTTCGCCAGGCCTTCTGGGTCGGCGATCAGCCGGTCTAGAAAGGCGTTGTCGAACGCCTTGTTGATGAGCCCGGCCCGCGGCCCCTGCAATTGGTGGCTCATGCCGCCGGTGCCCCAGATCTGCACCTTGAGCGGTGCGTCGTAGCTTGCGATCGCGCGGGCAATGGCCTTGCCCAGGTTGTAGCAGCGCTGGCCCGAGGGCACCGGGTACTGCACCACGTTGACCGCAAACGGGATCACCGGGCATGGCCACGCCTCTCTTGCAGGATCTCGTTGGCCGCACATCAGCGACAGTGGCACCGTGAGCCCGTGGTCGACCTCCATCTTGTTGACGATGGTGAGGTCGAAGTCGTCTTGGATCACCGAGTGCGCGATGTGCGCCGCCAGCTCGGGGTGGCCGATCACCGTGGGCACCGGGCGAGGCCCCCAGCCTTCGTCAGCCGGCTGGTACGCGGCCGCGCAGCCGATGGCAAAGGTGGGAATCATGTCGAGGCTGAAGGCCGTGGCGTGGTCGTTGTAGACCAAAAAAATCACGTCGGGCGTGTTGTCCTTCATCCACTGCTTTGAAAATTCGTAGCCCTTGAACAGCGGCTGCCAGTAAGGCTCGGCGGTCTTGCCCTGGTCGAGCGCCGCGCCTATGGCGGGCACGTGCGAGGTGTAGACAGATGCAGTGATCTGGGCCATGTCAGGTGCGCCCCCACTTCGGGTCTCGCCCACCGCCAATCATCATGTTGCGGTATGCCTCTTCGGTCATGCCGGTCATGCTGCCGGCCATTTGCTGGAAGCTCTTGCCGTCGGTGGCGCCTATCTTGGCCAGGAAGTAGATGTTGCCGCCCAGCGCGATCATGTGGTTCATGTCGCGTGACAGCACGCTTTGCTTCTGCTCTTCGCTCATGGGCCACTCGTCGAGGTAGGCGCGCTCGCCAGCCTTGAAGCGCTCGCGGTTGGCGGCTTTCATCAACGACATGCAGAACTGGTTGAGATGGTAGCCACGGCGCGACTGCTCGGCGTCGAAGACCGTCGTGCCGGGCACGTCGAGATAGGGTTTGTCAATTGACATGCTCAGCTCCAGTAAAGGCGCATCGGGTTGTCGACCAGCAGCTTGTGCCGCAGCTCGGCAGTGACCGCGATGTGGGGAATGAAATCGACCAGCAGGCCATCGTCGGGCATGTGGTTCTTGAGATTCGGGTGCGGCCAGTCGGTGCCCCACAGCACGCGGTCGGGGAAGGTCTCGACGATGCGGCGCGCAAACGGGATCACGTCGCGATAGGCGCTTCTCTCGCCATTCAACGCCGAGGGGCCGGTCACGGAAAGCCGCTCGGGGCAGCTCACCTTGCTCCACACCTTGGGGTGCTCGCGCATGAACTTCACGAACAGCTCGAACTCAGGGCCCTCAAGGGGCTTGCTCACATCGGGCCGGCCCATGTGGTCGACCACGATGGTGTTCGGCAGGGCGGTGAAGAAGTCCCACAGCTCGGGCAGATCGACGGCCTCGAAATAGATCACCACATGCCAACCCAGGGGCGCGATGCGTGAGGCAATTTCCAGCAGCTCGTCTTTGGGCGTGAAGTCGACCAGGCGCTTGACGAAGTTGAAGCGCACGCCGCGCACGCCCGCTTGGTGCATGGCTTTCAGCTCGCCGTCGGTCACGTTGCGCTTCACGGTGGCGATGCCGCGCGCCATGCCGTTCGAGTGCAAGAGCGCATCGACCATTGCGCGGTTGTCGGCGCCATGGCAGGTGGCTTGCACCACCACGTTGCGCGCGAAGCCCAGGTGGTCGCGCAGCGCGAAGAGCTGCTCCCGCGAGGCGTCGCAGGGCGTGTACTTGCGCTCGGGGGCATAGGGGAACTCATGACCGGGGCCGAACACATGGCAGTGCGCATCGACGCTGCCCGGTGGCAATTTGAACTGCGGCGTGGAAGGGCCGGCGTACCAGTCCAGCCAGCCGGGTGTCTTCTCGAATTGCATGCGTGCCTTGTGTCTAAACAGCGTTCAGTCGATGGGCGTGAACTGCGCCAGGATGCGGTCGGCCTCGGTGCGCCAGTCGGCGCTGCGGGCGAACTCGGGCGTGTCTTTGGGGCCGAACAGGCCCGCGTCGGCGAGGTCGGCCACCCAGGCCTGGCGCTCGGCGGTGCCGCGGGCCGACCACGGCTCAAGGCCTGCTTCGCGCACGGTCTGCGCCACCTCGTGCAACTCTTCGCTGCGGCGGTGGCCGTGCTCGATCACGCGCTGGAAGAAGTAGGCGGCCTGCTTCTCCCAGTCGATGCCGGGGAATGTTGCTTTCAGCGAGGCGAGCACCGCGTCTTCCACGCCGTAGGCGCGGGCGGTGGTGAGGCTCTCGATCACCATCGCCTCCATCCCTTTGATCATCACGCTGCGGCACATCTTGGTGGCCGAGGCCACGCCCAGCTTGTCGCTGGCCACCTTGCTGTCGAAGCCCAGCGCGTTGAGCAGGGGCATCAAGCCTGCGGCATCGGGCCCGCCCAGCAGCAGCGGCACCTTGATGCGGTAGGGCGGGATGGACGCCATCACCGCACCTTCGACGTAGCGGCCCCCGTTGCGACCGACGATGTCAGCCGCGCGCAGCTTGGCACCCGGCGAGGCCGAGTTGAGGTCGAGGAAGTAGGCGCTGGGCCGTATCGAGGGTGCGCAGGCCTGCGCCACCGGCACCGCCTGGCTCGCGGTCACAGCGCTGATGATGAAATCGGCTTCGGCGGCCAGGTCGGCGTGAGTGTCGAAGAGCGCGACGCCATGTTCGGCCGCGTGCTGGCACAGTGGTGCGCCGGCCGCGGTCGAGAGCTTGAGGTCGTGAGCGCTGACCGTCACGCCTCGCTTTCGCAGGTCTTCAGCCAGCGTGCGCCCCGCCTCGCCGTAACCGACGAGGCCGATGTGCCATTGGGTGGGGTTGGTGTTCATGGAATGTCTCCTGCCCCTGTGGCCCTGAGCCCGAACGGAGGGGGTGGGTTGTCGTCAATCGATGTACCTGAGCCCCGCCTTCTCCAGCGGCTCGCGCATCTTGTACATGTCCAGCCCCAGCACGCCCGAGGCCAGCTTGGCGCGTTTCTCGCCCTCGAAGGCCTCGCGCGCGGCAGCGGCCTCCAGCGTCTTGGCGGCAAGGGCGCGCGGCACGCACACCACGCCGTCGTCGTCGGCCACGATCACGTCGCCGGGCGTCACCAGCATGCCAGCGCACACCACCGGTATGTTGACCGAGCCCAGCGTGGCCTTGATCGTGCCTTTGCTGCTGATGGCCTTGCTCCACACCGGGAAGCCCATTTCGCCCAGCGTCTTCACGTCGCGCACGCCGGCGTCGATGATGAGTGCGCGCGCGCCGCGGGCCATGAAGCTGGTGGCCAGCAGGTCGCCGAAATAGCCGTCGCTGCACTCGGCCGTGACGGCTGCCACCACGATGTCGCCGGGGCGAATTTGCTCGGCCGCCACATGCATCATCCAGTTGTCGCCTGGCTGCAGCAGCACCGTGATGGCCGTGCCCGACACCTGCGTGCCGGCATGGATGGGCCGCATGTAGGGCTTGAGCAAACCCACGCGGCCCATGGCTTCGTGGATGGTGGCGCTGCCGAGCGCGGCCATCTTGTCGGCCACGGCCGCGTCGGCGCGCTGGATGTTGCGGTAACAAACGCCCAGTTCGTACATCTCACAGCCCCTTCTTTTTGAGTGCCGCATCGAGGCGCGGAAACACGTGGCGCGCATTCGCTTCATAGACCTTGTGCTTGTCGTCTGCGCTCAAGATGGTCGAGGCCTCGATGTAGCGCTTGGTGTCGTCGTAGCAGTGGCCTGTCTCGGGGTCAATGCCGCGCACGGCGCCTATCATTTCGCTTGCGAACAAGATGTTGTCGACCGGGATCACTTTCGTCAGCAGGTCGATGCCCGGCTGGTGGTACACGCAGGTGTCGAAGTAGATGTTGTTCAACAGGTGATCCTTCAGCAGCGGCTTCTTCAGCTCTTGCGCCAGGCCACGAAAGCGACCCCAGTGGTAAGGCACCGCGCCCCCGCCGTGTGGGATCAAAAACTTGAGCGTGGGGAAGTCTTTGAACAGGTCGCTCGTCAGGCACTGCATGAAGGCGGTGGTGTCGGCGTTGAGGTAGTGCGCGCCGGTGGTGTGAAAGCAGGCGTTGCAGCTGGTGCTCACGTGGATCATGGCCGGAATCTCATGCTCCACCATCTTCTCGTAGATCGGGTACCACGCGCGGTCTGAGAGTGGCGGCGACGTCCAGTGCCCACCCGACGGGTCGGGGTTGAGGTTGATGCCCACGCTGCCGTACGCCTTGACGCATTTTTCCAGCTCGGGAATGCAGGTGGCGGGGTCCACGCCGGGCGACTGCGGCAGCATGGCCGCGGGAATGAAGTGGTCGGGGAAGAGCTGGCTCACGCGGTAGCAAAGCTCGTTGCAAATGGCCGCCCAGGTCGACGACACGTTGAAATCGCCAATGTGATGCGCCATGAAGCTCGCGCGCGGCGAAAAGAGGGTGAGGTCGCTGCCGCGCTCCTGCATCTTCTTCAGCTGGTTGGTGATGATGGATTCGCGCAGCTCGTCGTCGCTGATCTTCAGCTCGCTCACCTTCGGCATCAGGCCTGAGTCTTTGATGCCGGCGATCTGGCGAGTGCGCCAGTCTTCCAGGGCCTTGGGCGCGGTGGTGTAGTGGCCGTGGACGTCGATGATCAGGCTCATGTCTCGCTGCTTTCTTGGAAGCCGCTCAGGCTGAGCGCGTGGCGGCGTGCAAACGATTCTTGCGCAGCGGTGCTCATGCAGCAACGAGATAGCCCACATAGCAGCTATGCCCATCTGGCATATTCAAGCCCATGGACCTCAAACAACTTGAGTACTTCGTACACGTGGCGGAGCTGGGCAGCTTCACTCGCGCCGCCAGCTTCCTGTCGATCGCCCAGCCGGCGCTCAGCCGGCGGGTGCGCTCGCTTGAAGTCGAGCTGCGCCACTCGCTGTTTGAGCGCAACGGCCGCGGCGTCACCTTGACCGAGGCGGGCACACGTCTGTTGGCCCACGGCCGCGGCATCTTGCAGCAGGTGGAGCGCGCCCGGCTCGACCTGGAAGACCACCGTGGCGCTGCCACCGGCCGCCTGGCGATTGCGCTGCCGCCCAGTGTGAGCCGCACGCTCACCAGCCCGCTGGTGGCCGCTTTTCGTGCGCGCTTCCCGAAAGCCACCTTGAGCGTGGTCGAAGGCCTGTCGACCTATGTGCTGGAGTGGCTGACCATCGGCCGCGTCGACTGCGCTGTGGTCTACAACGTGGCGCCTTCGGCCGCCATCGACCTGGTGCCGGTGCTCGACGAGCAGCTCTACCTGGTGTCGGCGCGAGCCGAGCAGCGCAAGCTCATCGGCCCGGCCGTCACCTTGGCCGAAGTGGCCGAGCATGAGTTGGTGATCCCCAGCCTGCCGCATTCCATCCGCATGCTGCTCGAAACGGCGCTTGCCAACGAAGGGCGCAAGGCGCGCGTGGCGCTCGAAGTGGAAAGCGTGCCCGCCATTCTTGACCTGGTGCAGCAGGGGGTGGCGCATGCGGTGCTCGCGCTCAACGCCATCCAGTCCAGCGGCAACGCCGATGCCTTTTTTGTGCGCCCCATCCGCAAGCCCAAGATGACGACCACGCTGTGGATCGCCACCTCGTCGCAGCGCCATCGCGGGCCGCTGATCGACCAATCCACCGAGCTGGTGCGTGAGCTTTTGCTCAAGCTTTGGGCCTGACTGCAGGCTTCTCCCGGTACATCACCAAGCCCATTGACCTGGGCAAGCTGAGTGCGGCCATCGACAGCCCATTGGCGGCGAGCGGCGAGCTCGCGAACCCCGAGGCGTGACTTACTCACTCAAGCCACCCAGGTGAGCGGTCGATAACACAGCGATGACACAGCTTTTCGGTCAACGCGTGGGTGATTTTTTTCTGGGAGCAGACAAGCGCCAGCGTGTGCGCGCCACCCAGGTGCTGCTCGCGCTGTTGCTCGATGTGATCCTGGCGGCCGTGGCTTCGTTTGGGGTTTGGGCCGGGGTGCTGGCGTTGTCGCACGTGGTGTTGTGGGTCGTGCTCACACTGGCCGGTGTGCTGTGTTTCTACGTCGCGGTGCGCAGCGGCTTCAACCTGCGCTTCAAGGACGACCCGGCGCTGACCTTCCAGCAAGGCGTGTTCAGCGTGCTCAGCACGGTGGGTGCCTATGTGATGTGCGGCCCGGTGCGCGGCGCCAGCCTGCTGGCGCTGGCGGTGACGCTGATCTTCGGCATGTTTGCGCTCAAACCCAGCCAGGTGCGCCTGCTGAGCCTGATCGCGGTGCTATTGCTGGGCCTCACCATGGCCTACTGCAACGCGCGCTGGCCTGCGCGTTTTCCGGTGGCCGAAGAAATCTTGCACTTCATGATGGTGGCCGCGGTGTTCCCCTCGATCGCCGTGCTGGCCGGGCAGCTGAGCACCATGCGCCACAAGATGCGCCAGCACCGCGACCAGCTTGCACTGGCCTTGGAAAATAACCGTCAGCTCGCCATCCGCGACGAGCTCACAGGCCTGTACAACCGACGCCACCTGCTCGAAGTGATGAAGCTCGAATCGCAGCGTGCCGAGCGCAGCGGCCTGCCGCTGTGCTTCGCGCTCATCGACATCGACCACTTCAAGCGCATTAACGACAACCACGGCCACTCCGACGGCGACGAGGTGCTGCGCGCCTTTGCCCAGAGCGCCCTGCGGGCCTTGCGCGAGACCGACACGCTGGGTCGCTGGGGTGGCGAAGAGTTCTTGCTGATGCTGCCCGACACACCGGTGGCCGATGCCGAGGGCGTGATCGAGCGCGTGCGCCAGCAGCTGGCCCAGGTGCGGTTTGATGCGATCGACCCGCGGCTGAGCGTCACCTTCTCGGCCGGCATCGCCGCCCACGCGGTGAGTGAAGCCGTCATGACCACCGTCGAGCATGCCGACCAGGCGATGTACGCCGCCAAGCAGGCCGGGCGCAACTGCAGCGTGGTGGCAGGGGCGGGAGCGGAGGCTGAAAGCCATGCGATGATGCCGGCGTGATGCTGCTGCCATGCCCCCGCACCCCCACCGCCCAGGCCTGCGCCCGGGCGGTTTGCGTTGTGCCGGCGGGCTCGTGCCTCACGGCCTTTCCCGAGGCTGCTTCCATTCGAATTCGCCAGGGCCGCTGAGCTGCGGCTGAGGCCGGTGCTCTGCGGTCCCACCGCCTTGCCCTGCACTGCGCGCCCCGCGCAGCCCTCGCACCGAATGGAGAAGCTTTCATGTCCACGCTCGAACGCGCGACACTCGCGCCGGCGGCCTACCCCCGCCTCTTTGAAATCGAACACACCGCCGCTCGCCTCGCCGGCCACATACTGCAGACACCCGTATGGCGCTGGCAGACCGGTGTTGTCACCGAAGCCTTGAGCCCGCAGACCGAGGTCTGGCTCAAGCTGGAGCTGTTCCAGCGCACCGGCAGCTTCAAGCTGCGCGGCGCACTCAACAGCGTGAATGCGCTCGACACGGCCGCCCGGCAGCGCGGCGTGGTGGCGGCCAGCGCCGGCAACCATGCGGTGTCGGTGGCATTTGCCGCGCGGGCCGCTGGCGTGCACGCCAAGCTCGCCATGCCGCGCCACGCAAGCCCTGTGCGCCTGGCCGCCTGCCGCGCCGAAGGCGCCGAGCTGCTGCTCACCGACACCGTGCACCAGGCGTTTGCGCTGGCGCAGCAACTGGTGGCCGACGAGGGCCGCAGCATGATTCACCCCTTCGACGGGCCGCGCACCGCCGAAGGCACTGCGACCATTGGCCTGGAGCTGATGCGCCAGGTGCGCGGGCTTGACGCAGTGGTGGTGCCGGTGGGCGGCGGCGGACTGTGCGGCGGCATTGCGGCGGCGGTGAAGCAGATCAACCCGCGTTGCCAGGTCTTTGGCGTTGAGCCCTTTGGCGCCGATGCCATGTACCGCAGCTTCCAGGCCGGCCACCCGGTGCAGCTGGAGCGCGTAGACACCGTGGCCGACAGCCTCGGCGCGCCCTATGCGCTCGACTACAGCTATGGCTTGTGCAAGCGTTTCGTCGACGAGATCGTGCGGGTGGACGACGACGCGTTGGTCATGGGCATGCACCACCTGTTTCGCGACATGAAGCTGGTGGCCGAGCCCGCGGCGGCCGCCGCCACGGCGGCCTTGCTCGGGCCCCTGCGCGAGCGGCTCGACGGCAAGCGCGTGGCCTTGATCGTGTGCGGCTCCAACATCGATGCCGCCCGCTTTGGCGAGCTGCTGGCGCGCATCACCTGAGGCGAACTTCTGACGCGCCGCACGGGCCTGGTGGCCCGCCGCGAGCGCACTTCAACCCCACTAGTCGGTGCCGAGGGGCTGGTCGGCGCGCGCTGCCAGCCGGCGCCGTATCGCCGAGGGCGGTTCGCCAAACCAGCGCTTGCACGATCGCGTGAGCGCAGACTGCTCGGACAAGCCGAGCCGAGCCGCCACCTCGGACAAGCTAAGCCGCCGGTTGTCCAGAAGCCGCAGTGCCGCCTCCCGCGCGACGGACTCGCGGATGGCCTCGAAGGTCTCGCCCTCTTCGGCCAGATGGCGCTGCAGCGTGCGCGGGTGCATGGCCAACAACGCTGCGACCCTCTCCAACGCGGATTGCGGCGTGCCCAGCGCCCCCTGCAGCGCGAGGCGCACGCGCGGCAGCACACTGTTGTGCGTGCCCGCAAAGTTCAGGTCGAGGTAGCTCGTCGCCAGGCCGCGCAGCGTGGCGTTGGCCTGCGGCAGTGCGGCGTCGAGCACCGCTCGCGAGACGATCAGCGAGGCGGTGGGTTGGGCGAAGTACACCGGTGCGCCGAAGAAGCGCTGATAGACCGAGGGCGGTGCGAGCGGTTCGTGTGGCAGGTGAACCGCTTCGAGCCGATAGTGCGCACCACCGAGCAGGCTCAGGATGCGATGGCCACCGCCGAGCATCAGGTCAAACGACTGGCGCGCGGGCGGCAGGCCCGGGGTCGACATGGCGTAGCGCAACTCGGCCAGACCGGCCTCGAACACCGGTTGGAACGACATGCCCTGGTTGTGCACGAACAAGTAGCGCGACGCGACCTGCAGCGCCGCACCGACGGTCGGCGAGTTCTGGATCGCGACCGCCACCGGCCCGAGGATGCTGATGTCTTGCTCTTGCGCCAGACGCAGCCCGAAGTCGGGTGTGCGCAGCGCGAGCGCCGCGCTCTCCAGCAGCCGCACCAGCTTGGGCACCGGCAACAGGGCGTCTTCGTTGTCGAGCACCGCGGGCACGCGCTGGCGCCGCAGCAAGGCCGCCGGGTCGCCGCCCAGCGCGCGCACCAACTCGTGAAAACCTCTGAGGCCTGCGGCCCGAACCATCTCCGTCATGTCGTCAAGTGTCAAAAGATCGTCGTCCAGCGTCAAGCTGGAACACCCTAGGCTCAGCGAGCATTCGCGCTGCCATCCAACTGGGCCGCGAGCAGTGAACGCTGAACACTTCGACATCCTCATCGTGGGCGCTGGCCTGTCGGGCATCGGTGCCGGCCATGCCGTGCAGACGCATTGCAAGAACAAGCGCTACGCCATCTTGGAAGCGCGCGAAGCGATAGGCGGCACCTGGGATCTGTTTCGCTATCCGGGGGTGCGCTCGGACACCGACATGTACACGCTCGGCTACTCGTTCCGACCGTGGACCGAGCCGGTCGCCATGGGCGAGGGCGCGTCGATTCTTGAGTACGTGCGTGACACTGCGCGCGAGTTCGGCATCGACCGCAACATTCGCTTTCGCCAACGCGTGCGCAGCGCGTCGTGGTCGAGCGCCGAGGCCCTCTGGACGGTAGAGGTGGAGGTCGAAGGCCACGTCGGCGCCGTCACCTACACCTGCGGCTTTCTGTACCTCTGCGGCGGCTACTACGACTACGACGAAGCGTTTGCGCCGCACTTCGAAGGGCGGGAGAGCTTTCGCGGCCAAATCGTGCACCCGCAGTTCTGGCCCAAGCATCTCGACTACAGCGGCAAGAAGGTGGTGGTCATCGGCAGCGGGGCGACGGCGGTGACGGTCGTGCCGGCGATGACCGACAAGGCCGCGCACGTCACGATGCTGCAGCGCTCACCGAGCTACATCGCCTCGCTGCCGAGCGCCGACGGCATCGCCAACGCGCTGCATCGCGTTTTACCGGCCCGCACCGCGCACTGGCTGGCGCGCGTCAAGAGCGTCGCCTTGGCGGTGGCCTTCTTCAAGATCTGCCGGCGTTGGCCGCAGTTCGCACGCAAGCTGCTGCGCGGCGGTGTCGCCAAGGCGCTGCCGGCCGGCTATGACGTCGACACGCACTTCAGCCCGCGCTACGCGCCTTGGGACGAGCGCGTTTGCTTCGTGCGCGATGCCGACCTGTTCAACGCGGTCTCTGCCGGCAAGGCGTCGGTCGTCACCGACGTCATCGCAAGCTTCACGCCCGGGGGCCTGAAGCTCGCGTCGGGCCGCGAGATCGAGGCCGACATCGTCGTCACCGCCACCGGGCTCAAGCTCAAGGCCTGCGCTGGCCTGAGCCTGCGCGTCGACGGAACGCCGGTAGACCTGGGCGCGCGCTACACCTACCTCGGCCTGATGGTGAGCGGCGTGCCCAACCTTGCCTTCTGCGTCGGCTACTCCAACGCGTCGTGGACGCTGCGCGCCGACCTCGCTTCGCGCTACGTCACTCGCCTGCTCAACTACATGGGCCGCAAGGGCTACCACGCCTGCCGCCCGGTCTGCGACGAGGCCACGATGCAACCCGAGCCCATGATCGCGCTGCGCTCGGGTTATGTGCTGCGCTCGGTGAAAGACTTCCCGAAGCAAGGCGCCGGGGCCCCTTGGCGCATGCGGCAGAACTACTACGCCGATCTGCTGCGCATGCGCTTCGGCAGCATCGCCGATCGCGCGCTCGCCTTCTCCGCTGCAACGGCACGCACCAACACCACCAAGGACCGCACATGAAAGACTGCACATGAACATCCGTGAGACGAAAGACTTCAAGATAGGCGGCCCGCGGGCCACCTATGTCCTCATCATCTGCTCGCTGCTGAGCGCCATCAGCTACGCCGACTGGCAAGTGATGTCGGTCGTGTTGCAGCCGATGAAGGTCGAGCTTGGGCTGAGCGACTCGCAGATCGGCATCGCCAACACCGCCTACTTCCTTGGCATCATCTTGTGCACGCTGCCGATCGCGCACCTGATCGACGTCTGGAGCCGCAAGAAGATGATCGCGCTGATGGCGATCACCTGGAGCTTGTTCACGCTCGCCACGGGCTTCGTGGGCGGCTTCATGGCACTGCTCTTCACGCGACTGGGCGTGGGCATAGGCGAGGCCGGCTTCCAGCCTGGCGGCACGGCCCTCGTCGCCGCTTCCTATCCAGATGACAAGCGCGGCCAGAAGCTCGGCATCTTCAACGTCTTCATCACGATTGGCGTCATCGTCGGCGTCGTGCTCGGTGGTTATTTGTCGGCGAACCACGGCGGCTGGCGCACCCCCTTCATCGCCTTCGCGATCCCCGGGGTGATCCTGGGCGTGCTCGCCATCTTCATGCAGGACTACAGCCTGAAGCAGGCCGACGGCGGTGATGTCGTGCACGACTCCATGCTCTCGAACCTGAAGCAGCTGCTCAAGATTCGCACCTTGCGATGGCTCTATGTTGGGCTCGGCATGTATGCGGTGCTGCAGATTTCGGTCGGCACCTGGTTCCCCTCGTTGCTGATGCGCGCCTACGACATCAAGGAAGACAAGGCCGGCCTGGTGATGGGCGTGGTGACCATCATCGGCCTGGCCGGCCCGATTCTGGGTGGCGTGCTGGCTGACCGCTGGCACCACAAGTTTCCCGGCGGGCGCATGCGGCTCGCGTCGGTCAGCATCGCGATCGCATCGGCCTTCGTCTTTCTGATCCTGCTTGCCGCCTTTGATCTGCAGAACCGCTCGCTGATGTACTTCTGCGCCGCGATGATGCCCTTGCACAGCATCTTCGTCGGCATGGCGCTGCCCGCCGTCGCCGCGACGACCCAGGATGTGGTGCCCGCCAAGCTCAAGGGGCAGGCCTGGGGCGCCGCGATGGTGGCGCTGTTCTTGCTCGGCGGTGCCTGGGGGCCTCTGCTCGTGGGCGCAATTTCCGACCACTACGACGGCGGCTACATCGGGCTGGCGATCGGCTTGGCCGTCACCGCGCTGTTCGGCTTCGTCGCCTGCTGGCTGTGGTGGGTCACGGCGCGGCACGTCGAACACGACATGAGGGTGGCGCGAGGCTGAGCCGCTCATGAAAGCCGTCGTCTGCAGCAGCCAGCAGATGTCGGCTGTCTCTACGCTCCAGGGGCCAGGGTCTTGGCCATGCGCACCGCGTCTTCCACCCCCTGGTAGTAGCCGGTGCGCCGGTCGACTTCTTCGAAGCCATGGTGGCGGTAGAAGGCGCGCGCGCCGGCGTTGTCAGAGCGCGATTCGAGGCGCAGGGTGGCAATGCCCGCCACGCGGGCAGTGGCCTCCAGCCAGGCCAGCAGCGCGCTGCCCACGCCCTGGCGGCGGCAACGCGGTTGCGTGGCCAGCAGCAGCACATGCGCGTCGGCTTCGCCGTAGGCCATGATGGCAAAGCCGAGCATGTCGGTACCGCGGCGCGCCACCACCACGTTGGTGTCGGCGTCGGCCATGCTGTTCATCACGCGGTGCGGCGTCCAGCGCCAAGCCAGCCCTTGCTCAATGGTGCGGCGTGACAGCGCGGCGATGACCACGGCGTCGGCCGGAACGGCCAGGCTGATGTCGCTTTCGGTGATCATGGTGGCTGCATTCTGAACCCTAGCCGACCGCAGCGACAATGGTGGGTTCAACCTGTCCACCCCACCCCCGTGCGCTCCAAGTTCTTCCTGATCGCGCTGCTGCTTCAGCCCCCGTTTGCCCATGCGGCAAGCGACACCCTGGGCGAGGCGCGCCAGCGGGTCGAGCAGAGCCAGGCGCAGGTCAAGATCGACCCCGAGCGCAGCCGCACGCTGGCCGAGCAGGCGCTGCAACTGCTGGCCACCCACCCGAATGCCAACGAACGCGCCGACCTGCAGGTGCGCGCCCACTTGCTGCTGTGCGACTACCACTCGGAGCGCGACCGCGCGGCCGCCGAGCAGCACCTGGTGCAGGCCCGCGGGCTGGTCACTTCCCTGAAGCGGCGCGGCCTGGCGGCCGGGCTGATGGGCTGCGAAGGTGGCTTGTACGAAGGCGCGGGTGACAACGCCCACGCGCTGGCCCTCTACGAGCAAGAGATACAGATTGCCGAGCAGACGCAAGACGACGAGATGCTGGCCGATGGCCTCTTCAACCGCGGCCATCTGCGTGGCGTGCGCGGCGAGTTTGCCAGCGGCCTGACCGACCTCAGGCGTGCTCGCACGCTGTTCGAGCGCTTGCAACTGCCGCTGTACACGCTGACAGTCGAAAACACCATCGCCATTCTTTACAACCGCATGGGCGATCACGCACAGGCGCGCCACTATTACGAGGCGGCGCTCAAGGCGCAGACCGCGGCCGGTCTGTTGCGAGAGCAGGCGGTGACGCAATACAACCTTGGCCGTTCGCTCGAAAACCTGCGCGACTGGGACGCTGCCCAGCACGCTTTCGACAGCGTGCTCGCGCTCAGTCGAGACCTCGACTACACCCGTGGCATGGCCTACGCCCTGCGTGGCCTGGCCAGCGTGCAAAACGCGCGCAACGCGCCACAAACCGCGCTGACCCTGCTCGACCAGGCGGTGGCCCAGCAAAAGCGCGTGCCCGATGCGCGTTTGAGCGCGCAGATCCTGCTGCAGCGGGGCATTGCCTTGCGCCTGCTGCGCCGCCTGCCCGAAAGCGTGGTGGCTCTCAACGACGCGCTGAAAGTGTTCACAGCCGGCGACGCGCTCGCCGAGCAGGCTGCCACCCACGGCGCACTGTCCGAGACGATGGCGCTACAAGGCGACTGGCGCGGCGCCTTCGAGCAGCAGACGCGCTTCAAGGCCGCCACCGACGAGCTGCTCACGCGTCAGCTCGACCAGCGCTTTGCCACGCTGAAGGTGGAGTACGACAACGCCGCGCGCGACCGCGAGATGGCCCTGCTGCAGCAGGCGCAAAAGGCCACCGAGCATGCGCTGGCGCAAGAGCGCCTGGCCGGGCGGCTGCTCACGGTGGCCATAGGGCTGGCCGCGGTGCTGCTGGCGGGGCTGGGCGCGCTCGTCTGGCGCCACCGCCGCACCAGCGTGGCCATGCGTGGCCTGGCGATGACCGATGAGCTCACCGGCTTGCCCAACCGCCGCGCGGCGCTGGCCGAGATCGAGTCGCAGCTCGCGCGGAGCGCGCCGAACTGTGCACTGCTGCTGGGCGACATTGACCTCTTCAAGGCCATCAACGACAACCACGGCCACCTGATGGGCGACCAGGTCTTGCGTGCCGTGGCCGAGGCCGTGCGCGCCATTGGCCCCGGGTCGGCACGCAGTGCGGCCTGCCTGGCACGTTTTGGTGGTGAAGAATTTGTGGCGGTGCTGCCGGGCGTGTCTCTGGCCGACGCGGTAGCCGCGGCCGAAGCCTTTCGGGCGCAGGTGGCCGCGCTCGACGTGACCCGCTGGACACCGGGGCGCAGCGTGACCATCAGCCTGGGCGTGACCACCCTGGTTGCGGGCGACTCGCTCAGCACCTTGCTGCGCCGCGCCGACGAAGCGCTTTACGCCGCCAAGGCGGCAGGGCGCAATGCGGTGGTGGCGCGCGCGGCGCCAGTGCGCGATGCCACGCCGGCCCCTGCGGCGATCGTGCTGGCTGCTGAGGGCCCTTCAATCAACCGTGGCGCCTGAGTCCTTCACCACCTTGGCCCACTTGGTGATCTCGCTCTTCTGATACGCCGCCAGCTCGGCGGCGCTGCCGCCTTGCGGCTCGAGGCCGATCTCCAGCAGCCGCTTGCTGATCTCGGGTGACTTGAGGATGCGGCTGATCTCGGCCTGCAGCTTGTCGGCAATCGGCGCTGGCATGTTGGCCGGCCCGAACATTGCAAACCACGACACCGCCTCGAAGCCCGTCAGGCCCTGCTCGGCGAGCGTGGGGATCTCGGGTGCGGCCGCCGAGCGCTTGGCGGCGGTGATGCCCAGCGCGCGCAGCTTGCCGTCTTTCACGAGCGGCAAGCTGGAGGGCATGTTGTCGAACATCATGGTCACCCGCCCGCCGAGCAAATCGGGGATGGCACTGGCACGCCCCTTGTACGGGATGTGCGTCATGTCGATGCCGGTCATGGTCTTGAACAGCTCACCCGACACATGGATCGAGGTGCCGGCCCCCGACGACGCGAAGGTCATCTTGCCTTCCTTCTTGCCCAACGCAATGAACTCGGCCAGGCTCTTGGCCGGCACGTCGTTGTTGACCACCAGCATGTTGGGCGTGGTCGCCAGCAGGGTGATGGGGGTGAAGTCTTTCACCATGTCATAGGGCATCTTCTTGTACAGCGCGCCGTTGATCGAGTGCGTGCCCACCGTGCCCACCACGATCGTGTAGCCATCGGGCGGTGCCTTGGCCACTGAGTCGGCACCGGTGTTGCCACCCGCGCCCGGCTTGTTGTCGATGATCACCGACTGGCCCCACGCCGCCTGCAGCCGCTCACCGATCAGGCGCGCCAGGATGTCGGGCGCGCCGCCGGTGGTGAAGGTGACCACGATGTGGATGGGCTTGTTCGGGTAGGCCGATTGCGCCTGCGCCGTAGCGGCGCTCGCCAGGGCGAAGGCCGCGATGGCGCTGTGTTTGATCAAGTTCTTAAACATGTCGAATCTCCAGGTTGGATACGGGACGTATGAGGCAAGGTGACTCAGGTTGCGTTGACAAACCGCGACTCCGCGGCAAACCTGTCGTTCAAATGCGCTGCAGCCTCCAGACAAGCTCACCCCTCCCAAGGCCCTAGCCTGTCGATCAGCTTGGCGCGCCGTGCCAGCCACCAGCCATAGGGGTTCAACCAGTGGGTGTAGCGATCGAGTGCCGGCTGCTCGTGCTGCAGTGCCGTCAGCGCGCGCGCGGGCCAGTTGGGGTCTTCGAGCGCCTGGCGCGCAATCGCCACCAAGTCAGCCTGGCCGTCTTGCAGCGCACGCTCGGCCTGGTGGGCATCGACGATCAGGCCGACGGCCATGGTGGCGATGCCCGCACCTTCGCGTATGGCTTGCGAGTAAGGCAGCTGAAAGCCGTAGCCGCGCGGCACAGCCGTGGCGGTGGGCGAGGTGGTGACGCCACCCGACGAGCAATCGACAACGTCAATGCCGAGGCCTTTCAGCTCGCGGGCGAAGGCCACGCTGTCGTCTAGGCCCCAGCCGTTTTCCACCGCGTCGACCGACGACACGCGCACGAACACCGGCAGGTGCTGCGGCCACACGTCGCGAAACGAGGCCGCCACTTCCAGTGGCAGCCGCATGCGCCCGGCGCGGTCACCACCATACGCATCGCGGCGCTGGTTGGTGATGGGCGAGAGGAATGAGTGCAGCAGGTAGCCGTGCGCGCAGTGCAGCTCCAGCGCCTCGAAGCCGGCACGCAGCGCGCGCTCGGCTGCGGCGCGGAAGTCGCGCTTGAGGGTCGCGATGTCATCGAGGCTCATCTCGCGTGGCATCAGCCAGCCGGGCTCGACCGCCATGGCGGTGGGCGCGATCACGTCCCAAGGTTGCTCGCCGCGCGCGGTGTCGCCTGCGTCCATCGGCCCGTTGCCATCCCAAGGCCGCTGCATGCTGGCCTTGCGGCCCGCGTGCGCAAGCTGGAGGCCGGCGACAGTGCCATGTGCTTTCAACACGGTGGCAATGCGCGCGAGCGGGGCGATGTGATCGTCGCTCCACAGACCCAGATCACCGTGGCTGATGCGGCCTCGTGCTTGCACGGCGGTGGCCTCCACAAACACGAGGCCCGCACCGCCCAGTGCGAAGCGGCCCAGGTGCACGAGGTGGAAGTCGCTCGCCATGCCGTCGGTGGCCGAGTAGGTGCACATGGGCGCGATGACGATGCGGTTGGGCAGCGTGAGGCCGCGCAGGGCGAAAGCGTGGGAAAGAAGGGCGCTCAATCGGTGCTCGCTGGAGGTGGGTGGCTGCTAACCATTCTTGGGTGATCGGGTCACCGTGTCACTCAAGGACTTCCATGCCTTGCCCTGTCATGCAGGTGACACGAGTGCCTGTGATCCACCTCACGCAAGCGCTGTTTCTATTTGTACGACGCTGCGCAACCCCAGGTTTGGGCACGCTGTTTGGCCCGACGATAGCGTCTTGTCTGGCCCAACCCAATGACGAAAATTGAACATGCATCCTGAACCGCAAGCCCTGGCCGCCATGCTGCCCGGCAGCGCCGTGGATGCCTTGTATGAAGAGGCCGCGCTCGACCTCAAGACCATCGGCACCCTGCATTGGGAAGGGCGTGACGAGCTACACGCCTCGCCCGAAGCGCGCGCCCTGCTCGGCTGCGCGCCGGGCGCGGTGGTGACCGTCGCCCTGCTCAACGGCCTGGTGCGCCGCAGCCGCCACGACGAGCTGTTGGCCCGCTGGAACGAAGCGCTGGCCGTGCGCCGGCGCCGCGTCGACATGGAGCTGCCCTGCGTGATGCCCGGTGGCATCGAGCGCCACCTGCGTGCAGTCGCGATCAACCAGTACGACAAAGCAGGCAAGCTGCGCGAGGTGGTGGTGGCGCTGCAAGACGTGACGTTGCACCACCAGTTGTCGACTGCGCTCTCCGACGCCGAGGCCTGCCTGGCAGAAGCGCAGCAGATGGCCAACTTTGGCTCGTGGGAATGGGATTTCCGCCGCAGCAAGGCCATCTACTCGGCCGAAGCCTGGCGCATCGTCAACCCGGCGCATGGTTCGTTCTCGGAATGGGACCAGCTGCCCACGCTCGTGCCCGACGAGCAGCGCGCGGGCGTGCAAGAGATCTTCGACAACGCCATACGCAACCGCCTGCCCTCGCTGCGCTACGACTACCACGTGATCGGCGCCAACGGCCAGCGCCGCGAGCTGCACGGCCGCGCCAAGATCGTCTACGACCACCTGGGCCGCGCGAGCCGCCTGCTGGGCACCATTCAAGACGTGACCGAGCTGCGCGACTTCCGCAGGCAGGTGCACTCGCTGGCGTTTTTCGACCCGGTGACCGCGCTGCCCAACCGCAGCGGCCTCATCGACCGCGTGGAGCAGGCGCTGTCGCATGCCGGCGGTATGGCCGAGTTCGGCATGCTGATGCTCGGGCTCGACCAGTTCAAGAAGGTGAATGACTCTCTGGGCCACGCGGCCGGCGACGAGCTGCTCAAGCGTGTGGGCGTGCGCCTGTCGCAGTCGATGCGCGAGACCGACATCGTGGCCCGCCTGGGCAGCGATACCTTTGCCATCCTCGTGCCCGAGGTGCGCCAGGCCGATGCGTTGGCCCGCGTGGCGAGCAAGCTGCTGCAAGCGCTGGTGGCGCCGTTCAACCTCGACGGCACCGATGTGTTCGTCACCGCTTGCGCGGGTGCTGCGCTGTTCCCGAGTGACGGCCCGAGTGCCGAGGCGCTGCTGCAGCATGCCGATGCTGCGCTCTCGCATGCCAAGGCGGGCGGCCGCCACAACGTGCAGTTCTATTCGCCCCAGCTCACCGCCCAGGCTTCGCACCGGCTCACGCTGGAGAGCGAGCTGCGTCACGGCGTGGAGCGGCACGAGCTGCTGCTGCACTACCAGCCCAAGTTCGAGCTTGGCACGCAGCGCCTGGTGGGCGCCGAAGCGCTGATGCGCTGGTGCCAGCCGCAGCGCGGCATGGTGTCGCCGCTCAGCTTCATCCCGCTGGCCGAAGAGACGGGCCTCATCGTGCGCATGGGCACCTGGGCTCTGCACGAAGCCTGCGCGGCCGTGGCCTCATGGAACCGCGGGCGCTCAGAGCCACTCAAGATGGCGGTCAACCTATCGGCGCGCCAGTTTGGCGAAGGCAACCAGCTGGTCGACGTGGTGCAGGGCGCGCTCACTGCCACCGGGTGCAAGCCGCAGTGGCTGGAGCTAGAGATCACCGAGAGCCTGCTGCTCGACGGCAGCGATGGTGTGCGCCGGAGCCTGGAGACACTGGCTGCGATGGGCATCACGATTGCAATCGACGATTTCGGCACCGGCTACTCGGCGCTGGGCTACCTCACCCGCTTGCCGGTGCAAACGCTCAAGATCGACCGCAGCTTCGTCAACGAGCTGCCACACAACACACGCAGCGCCGAGCTGGTGAAAGCCATCATCTCGGTGGGCCGCAGCCTGCACATGGAGCTGGTGGCCGAAGGGGTGGAGACACCTGAGCAGGCCGCGTACCTGCACAGCGTGGGCTGCCATCTGGCGCAGGGCTATCTGTTCGGCAGGCCCGTCGAGATGGCCGCCTTCGACAAGCTGCTCGTCAGCTCGTAAAGGCAGCGCCAACGCGAAGCGAGGCGCCCCTCAAGCAACGCCCGCGGAACCGGCTTTGCCGGGCCGCCAGGCGGCGCCCCATGGGGGCAGGAGCAAAGCGACTGGGGGGCCTACCTTTCCGCCGCCGCCTTCATGTTGGCGAGACCCGTCTCGAAATCTTTCCCGACCATGGTGTCCATGCTCACGAACACGCCCATCAGCTTGCTGATGTAGGGCGCGGGCCCACGCATCACCCACACCACCTGGGTCGAGTGACCTTGTGGCGCGAGCGTGAAGTCGGCGATGTTGTGGGCCTCGAAGGGCTTCAAGAAGTCGAGCTTGATGCTGACCTTGTTCGAAGGCACTGACTCCATGATTTCCATGCGCCCTTCACCGACCTTGCTGTTGCCGGTCCAGCCATAGGCGGCGCCTTTGCCCGCTGCGGCGCCGCTGTGCGTGCGCTGCATGGCCGGGTCGAGCTTCTCCCACGGTGACCACGCGGCCCAGTTGTGGAAGTCGTTGATCAGCGGGAATATTTTTTCAGGCGGCGCCTTGATCGTGGTTGTGCGCTGCACGCTGAAGTCGTCGGGTCGGGTGGCCGCGAAAAGGAGCACAGCGGCGATCAGCACGACGATGGCGATGGCAATCTTCTTGAGCATGGGAACCCTCCGTTGGTGTAGATGAGATGCAAGCGAGCCCTCAGAGGCTGAGAGTCTTTTGATTCCCGTTCGCGCGAACGGGGGTTGGGGGCGCAACCTCTCTGGCGGGCGAGCCCTGTATGGCATCACTTTCCGCTTCGCCTGCGTGCAGGCCCGGCCGCATCAGGGCCGCCCCCAGCAAGGCCGCAACCACCGCAAAACAGGCGCCCACGACAAAGGCCAAGCCATAGCCTTCGCTCAGCGCCACCGGCGCCGCCTTGCCCGCGGCCAGCAGCCCCGCCGTGTGCGCAGAAGCCAGGCTGGCCAGCACGGCCAGGCCCAGCGCGCCGCCCATCACAAACGCGGTGTTGACGATGCCCGAGGCCAGGCCCGACTCGCTGGGCGCCACGTCGCTCATGGCGGCCAGCAGCATGGGGTTGAAGGCAATGCCCGCGCCCAGGCCGAGCAGCAGCATGCCGGGCAGCACATCGAGCGTGAAGCTGCCGTCAGTCGGCGCGCGCGCAAACAGCGCCAGCCCCAACGCAGCCAGCAGCAGTCCCGCGGCGAGTGGCTTGCGTATGCCGAATCGCATCACCAGCTTGGCCGACAAGCCCACCGAAAACGCGGCCATGATCAGGTTGGCCGGCAGAAAAGACAGGCCTACTTGCATCGGGGTGTAGTTCAGCACCAGCTGCAGGTAGAGCGCGGTGATGAAGAACCACGCAAACATGGCCGCCGACCACAGCACGCCCACCACGTTGGCCGTGGCCACGTTGCGCAGTCGAAAGAGCGCCAGCGGCATCAGCGGGTGGGCCACTTTCGCTTCGATGGCGACGAAGAGCGCGAGCAGCACGGCCGCTGTGGCCAGCAGGCCCAGCGTTTGTGCCGAGAGCCAGCCGGCTTCGTTGCCGTTGACCACCGCATACACCGCGAGCATCAGCGAGGCCGTGACCGTGAGCGCCCCGCCCACATCGAGCTTGCTGCCTTCGGCTTGGCCGCGGCCCCTTGGCAGCAAGGCCATGCACAGCGCATACACCACCACGCCTATGGGCAGGTTGACGAGAAAGATCCAGTGCCAGCTGAAGCGGCTGGTGAGCAGGCCGCCCAGCAACACGCCTATGCTGCCGCCGGCCGAGCACACGAAGCCGTAGACGCCCATGGCCTTGGCTCGGTCTTGCGGGGTGGTGAAGAGATTCATGATGAGCGAGAGCGACACCGCCGACACCACCGCACCGCCCATGCCTTGGACGGCGCGCGCCATGATGAGCAGCGTCTGCGAGTGCGCCAACCCGCAGGCGAGCGAGGCCATGGTGAAGAGCACGATGCCCAGCAAGAAAAGCCGCCGGTGCCCGTACAGGTCGCCGAGCCGCCCGCCTAGCAGCAAGAAGCCGCCGAAGGTCAGCATGTAGGCGTTGACCACCCAGACCAGCGAGGTTTCGCTGAAGCCCAGGTCGGCGCGGATGGAGGGCAGGGCGACGTTCACGATGGTCGTGTCGAGCACGATCATCAGCACGCCCAGGCACAGCACCATCAGGGCCAGCCAGCGTTTGCGGGTGTCCAGGCCGTGCGTCATGGCCGAGCCTGCCCGGCCAACACCCCAACGCAAAAAAGGAGCACGGCGCTTGCGGCCGTGCCCGAGCTCAGTCGTCTACGGTGGACAAGGCCTGCATTTGCGCGCAGATGTTGCTGCCCAGCGTGCTCAGGCGCAGCGCCCCGCCATGCCACTCGAGCCAGCCCAGGGCGACGTAGTTGTCGATGAAGGTTTCGTCGATCTCGCCGGCACGTCGGCGCATCAGCAGGTCGACCGTGGTCGGCAAGGCGTGGCGCAAGATCTCGTGGCGGTTCACCTTGTGGGCGCTGCGGGCCATGGGCGTCGACGAGGGTGTTGCAAGGGACATGGGGGCTCCGTCGGGTAGGGAGTAGGGGATGCCCGAGATGGTGGCGAAAGTCGCTCGCCAGGCGTGTAGGACGATGAGCAGTCATGCGGTAGTACGGCTGCGGATTTGTGCGGCGCACACAAAGCTGGCGACTCGCCACAGCCTTCATTCGGCGAGCACGGCTTCGACCTGGATGCGGATCTCCACGTCCATCTTGAAGCCCCAGTCGCGGCCGGCATCGATGCCGAAGTCGGCGCGGTTGATTGTGGTCACCGCATCGGCGCCGCACCAGTCGCGCTTGAGCATGGGGTGCGCCATGCACTTGAAGCTGTTGAGCGTGAGCGTGACCGGCTTGGTCACGCCGTGCAGCGTGAGCTCGCCCACCACGCGCGAGGGTGCGCCGTTGGCAAAGCCCGCGAGCTGGCCCTTGTAGCGGGCCTGCGGGTATTTGGCAGTGTCGAACAGGGTCTCTTTGAGCGCCTCGGTGTTCATCAGGGCCAGGCCGTAGTCGATGCTGGCCACGTCGATGGTCAGGTCGACGCTGCCGGTGCCGGCGGCCTTGTCGAGCAAGATCTGGCCTGCGCTCTTGTTGAACTTGCCGCGCCACTTTGACATGCCCATGTGGTCGGCCTCGAAGCTCGGGAAGGTGTGCGTTGGGTCGATGTTGTAGGTGGCAGGGGCGGCGCTTGCCGTGGTGGCGGTCAGCGCTGTGATGAAGGGCAGAAGCAGGTATTTCTTCATGGGGTTTCTTTCAGGCGGGTGAGGCAAAAGAGGCGTGAGGGTGGTTGTGGCTCAAGGCTTTTTCTCAGGCTTTTTCTCAGGCTTTTTCCCTTGGGCCTGAAGCTCGCGCAGATAGTCTTCCAGCCGGTCGAGCCGCAGCTCACAGAAGCGGCGATAGGGCTCCACCCAATCGGCCACTTCGCGCAGCGGCGAGGCTTCGAGGCGGCACGGCCGCCACTGCGCTTGCCGGCTTTGGGTGATCAGCCCGGCGCGCTGCAGCACCTTCAGGTGCTTGGTCACGGCCGGCGGCGTCATGTCGAAGGGGGCGGCCAGCTCTTTCACCGAGCTTTCGCCCGAGGCGAGGCGCGCCAGGATGGCGCGTCGCGTCGGGTCGGCGAGGGCGGCAAAGGTGGCGCTGAGGTGATCGGGGGTCATGGGGTGGGTGCCGATCAGTATTTAACTGATTGGTAATTTACGATGGCGCCGAGAAAACTGTCAAGCGGTGGCCGCTACGATGCGGCCCTGCGATGAACACTGCATACCCCCTTGATCTCGCGCTGCGCGCCGGCCTTGTCGCGCTGATGCTGTTTGCCGCGGCCCTGGTCTTGCGCGACCACGGGCGCTCGCTGACCGCGCGGCTGGCAGCAGCCCTTGCCATCGGGGTAGCGGCCTATGCGGTGCAGTCGGCATCGGGTTTCGCCGCGCCGCCGGCGTGGTGGCAAGCGCCGATTGCGGCGCTGTCGACCGGCAACGTGGTCGTGTTCTGGCTGTTTTCGCGTGCCCTGTTCGAAGAGGGTTTCCGTTGGCGCCCGGCCTATGGCGCGCTGTGGGCCGCAATGGCGCTGGCGGGCCTGCTGGGCTGCTACACCGTGCTGCCTATGGGCTGGGTCATCACGCTGGGCACGCTGGGCTTTGCGATCTTGGCGTTGCTGCAGTCGCTGTCGTCATGGCGGGCAGACCTGGTGGAAAAGCGGCGCCGTCTGCGCATCTTCATCGTGGGTGCCGGGGCGCTGTACACCGTGGCCAACATGGCGCCGCGCTTGCTGGCCGGGGGTGCTGTGGGTGCGAGGGCAGGTCTGGCCGAACTGCTGGCCTTGTCGGCCATCGCGGTGGTGGTGGCCTGGCATCTGGTGCGGGCGTCAGGGGCCTCCTTGTTTCAGCTGCCGCCACCCGCACCGCAGGGGCTGCTGGCCGAAGACAGCCACACGGCCGATCTGGTGCCCGACCCTTCACACGCCCCCTTGATCGCTGCGCTGCAACGGCTGATGACCACCGAGCGCGCTTATCGGCAAGAGGCGCTCACCATAGGCGCACTGGCCCGCCAGCTCGCTGTGCCGGAATACAAGCTGCGCCGTGCCATCAACCAGGGGCTGGGCTACCGCAACTTCAACGCCTTTCTCAACCGCTATCGGCTGGAAGAGGTGAAGGCCGCTTTGGCCGACCCGGCACAGGCGCCCGTGCCGGTGCTCACGCTGGCGCTCGACGCCGGCTTCCAATCCATCGGGCCCTTTAATCGGGCCTTCAAGGCCGAGACCGGCATCACGCCGACCGAGTTTCGGCGCACAAAAATCGCCTGAACAAGGCCAATTTCAAGAATCGGCCAGCCGTTTTCGACAGCGGCGAGACGGCGGCGCGGTGCTTGCGCATCCTGAGTGCTCCTTCAACGCTACAGGAGCTACACCGCATGAACCCCTCCCACGCCACGCGAGTGGCGGCGCTCGTTGCCGCTGCCACTTTGCTGAGCGCCTGCACCAGTTTCCCCCCGGGCCGCAGCATCCTGGTCGCCTCGGCCGGCGTCAGCCAGACGCTGTGCTCGGCCGTCTTCATCTCGGGCCGCGACGCCGACCAGACCTACCGCGAAGAAAAGCGGCCCGAAGGCGGCATGGGCTGGGTCGATTGGGCGCTGCACTACGAGGTCGACCCGGTGCGGCGAGAAGTGCGCACCACGGTGGGTGGCGGTTTTGCCAGCCGCTCGGTCTACCGCGAGGGCATGGGCTGCCTGCTCGACCATGGCGGCATCCCACCCGCCGCGTTGGCGCAGCCGCTGGGGCCGACGCTGCTGGGCGACATTGCATCTGGCCCGCAGCCGGTGCAGGCAGCCGACCCGCGCCTGCGCGCCGCGGTCGACGCCGCGTTTTCATCCGATTGGCAGCAGACCAAGGCGGTGCTGGTCGTGCACCACGGGCGGGTGGTGGCCGAGCGCTACGCCCCCGACATCGGGGTCGACACCGCCTGGCATGCGCACTCGGTGAGCAAGGCCGTCACGCATGCGCTGGTGGGCGTCCTCGCGCAGCAAGGCAAGCTCGACCCGGCGCCGCTAGACCCGCTCTTGCGCATGACCGAAGGCAAGGCCCTGTTCACGGGCTACAGCGGCTTCGACCCCGCCACCCGCATGTGGAGCGTCGAGCGCGACATGGCCGCCTACGCCGAATCGCTGCCTCAAGAGGTGCCGCCCTGCAGGCGCTGGAGCTACACCGATCCGGGCTACATGCGCATCTCGCGCGCCATACGCGACGCCGCCGGCGGCACGGCCGCCGACGTGCTGCGCGTGGCCAACGGTGCGCTCTTCGGCCCGCTGGGCATGAAGACGGTGACGATGGAGTTTGACGCCACCGGCACGCCTGTCGGTGCCAGCCACTTCTACGGCTCTGCGCGTGACTGGGCGCGCTTCGGCCTGCTCTACCTGAACGACGGCGTGGTGGGCGGCCGGCAGATCCTGCCGCCCGGCTGGGCGCAGCACGCCGCCACGCCCACGCTGGACACCGGCTACGGCGCCGGCTTCTGGCTCAACGTCAAGACCGCTCAGCCCACGCCGGTCGGCTTCCCCTGGGGCTTGCCCGGCGCCCCGGCCGATGCCTACTTCGGCTTCGGCTACCTCGGCCAGTTCGTGGTGATCGTGCCCAGCAGCGACTTGGTGCTGGTGCGCTTGGGCCTCACACACGAGCGCGGCGGCGGCCGCGTGCAGGCCGGCCGACTGGTCTCTGAGGTGGTGAAGGCGCTGGCGCCGCGCTGAGCCTGCTCAGAGCCCGGCCGAGCGATAAGGCGGCAGCGCCGATACCATCATCGGTCGATGGTGTGTGCATGACCACCTGCCCACGCTGGCCGAAGTGGCCAACGTGGCGGCCTTCCTCGCCAGCGACCAGGCGAGCGCCGTCACTGCCAGCATCGCCAACCTCAGCTGCGGCTCGGTGCTCGACTACTGACGACGTTCGGGACGTGGGGTGACGGGGTTGCGAACATAATTGCTTCGCCCCTGGTCAAACACCTCCCGCGATGCAACCGGCAGCAAACTTCGGCGCTTCTTTGACAGACGACGGCAGATACCGCCTGCTGGTCGAGGCCGTCACCGACTACGCCATCTACATGCTCGACGGGGGCGGGTATGTGAGCAGTTGGAACCCGGGCGCCCAACGCTTCAAGGGCTACACGGCGGACGAGATCATCGGCCAGCACTTCTCGCGCTTCTATACCGACGAAGACCGGCAGGCCGGCCTGCCCGTGCGGGCGCTGGCCACCGCGGCCCGTGAAGGCAAGTTCGAAGACGAAGGCTGGCGCTTGCGCAAAGACGGCACCCGCTTCTGGGCCCACGTGGTGATAGACCCCATACGCTTGCCCAAGGGCGAGGTGATTGGTTACGCCAAGATCACCCGCGACCTGACCGAGCGCCGTCTGGCCGAAGACTCGCTCAAGCGCAGCGAAGAGCAGTTTCGTTTGCTGGTGCAAGGCGTCACCGATTACGCCATCTACATGCTCGACACCGATGGCCGCGTGAGCAGCTGGAACGCAGGCGCCGAGCGCATCAAGGGCTACACCGAAGAAGAGGTCGTCGGCCTTCACTTCTCCCATTTCTATCGCCCCGAAGACCGTGCGCAGCAGCTGCCCGAGCTGGCACTTGAGGCCGCGACGCGCGAAGGGCGCTACGAGAGCGAAGGCTGGCGCGTGCGCAAAGACGGCAGCCAGTTCTGGGCCAACGTGGTGGTCGACGCCATTCACGACGAAACCGGCCGGCTCATTGGCTATGCCAAGGTGACGCGCGATGTGAGCGCCAAGCGCGAGACCCAGCGCGCGCTAGAGGTCGCCCGGGAGTCTCTCTTTCAGGCGCAAAAGCTCGACGCCATCGGCCAGCTCACAGGCGGTGTGGCACACGACTTCAACAACCTGCTCACCGTGATTGTGAGCAACCTCACCATCGTGCTCAGGCGCATGGACGACGAGCCCAAGCTCAAGAACCTGCTGGAAGGCGCCGTCAAGGCCGCGCACCGCGGTGCCTCGCTCACGCAGCGCATGCTCGCCTTCGCGCGCCGCCAAGACCTGAGCCCGGTGCCGGTGAATGTGGCCGACTCGGTGCGCGGCATGTCCGACCTGATGGCCCGCTCACTCGGCCCGAGCGTGGTCATCTCGTTTGCGTTTCCCGAGCAGCTTAAACCCGTGCTCGTCGACCCCAACCAGCTGGAGCTCGCACTCCTCAACCTGGTGGTCAATGCGCGCGATGCCATGCCCAAGGGCGGAGAGATCGTTGTGGCCGCAGAAGAAGTGTCCGCCAGCGGCGAGGCGGCAAACCTGGCGGCCCACACCTTCGTGCGCTTGCGCGTCACCGACGCCGGCGAGGGCATGGACGAGGCCACGCTGGCCCGTGCCACCGAGCCCTTCTTCACCACCAAGGGCGTGGGCAAAGGCACCGGGCTGGGCCTGTCGATGGTGCAGGGACTGGCCAAGCAGTCGGGTGGGCAGTTCCTGCTGAAGAGTGAGCCCGGGCGCGGCACCACCGCCGAATTGTGGCTGCCGGCGGCTGCGGCCGCGCCCGCGCCCGCCGAAGTGGTGACCAGCCTCGTTGCGGGCCAAGCCATCACCAGCCAGCCACTCGTGGTGCTGGCGGTGGACGACGACAACCTGGTGCTGGCCAGCACCATCGCCATGCTCGAAGACCTGGGCCACGCGGCGCGCGGCGCGAGCTCGGCGCCAGAGGCGCTCGACCTGCTGGCCACCATGGGCGACGTGCAGCTCTTGCTGACCGACCAGGCCATGCCGGGCATGACAGGGGCCGAGTTGATCCAGCAGGTGCGCACGCGCTGGCCGGCGCTGCCCATCGTGCTGTCGACCGGCTTCGCCGAGCTGAAAGAGCCACTGCCCTCGGTTGTGATGAAGCTGGCCAAGCCTTACGTTCAGGCCGAGCTGGAGCGGGCCATCGCCGAAGCGGTGAAGTACCTGGCGTGAGCCACGGGCTCAGCGTGCGACCCAGCCCCACACACCGGAAACACCTGGCCGACAAAGCAGCTTGCCGCGTCGCTGCACAGGTAGGCGGCAAACTCGGCGTCTTCCTGCGCCGTCACCAGGCGGCCCAAGGGCACCTCGCGCCTGAGCCGTTCCTGGAATCGCGGGTCGGCCTGCACCTCGGCGGGGAAGTAGGTGGGGTTTTCGACGAAGTTCTGCGCGATCGCGTTCACCTGCACGTTGTGCGGCGCCATCTCGACCCCCACTGCTTGCACGTAGGCGATCTGTGCGCCGCGCGCCGCGCTGTAGGTGGACGTGCGCTTCATGCCACGCAGCGCGGCCGCGCTGCCCATCACCAGCACCTTGCCCGCACGCCGCGCCACCATTTGTGGCAACACGGCGCGCACCAGCCGAGGCAGCGGGTGCACCAGCGCGGCAAACACGTCGCACCACTCGTCTTCGCTTACCTCGCTCACCACGGTGGACGGCGCGCGGATCGCCAGGTTGGCCACCAGCACGTCCACATGGCCGACCGCAGCCACCACCGCGGCTGGCTCGTGCGGGTCGAGCAGCGCGCTGCTGTCGGCGATCACCGTGGCGCCATGCCGCGCGAGCACCTCGCACAGCATCGGGCCCATGAAGTCTTGGGCGTGCGTGACCAGAATGCGCTTACCGCGCAGGGTGTCGAAAGACATGGTGGCTTTTCCTCAAGCTGGGCGCGGCTTGCACGCCGCGCGAAGAGCTTGCCACAGGTCCTGCAGTGCTGATGCCGTTGGGCCGCCCCACCCCCAACGGCTTGGAGAGGTGCTGCGGCCAAGTGGCTTTGATGATGCTTTGGCGCATGTTGTGCGGGCTTCTGAAAAGCCGGTATCTGCCCTTGCCCGCCAGATTTAGGGGTGTTCCCTGATAGGGTTCAAGCCCCCGAAATTGGCCGACTGCATCAAGAGCTTGGCGAGATTCGCCGATGTGGCCTGCACGAGGCATGTGCAATATTCACGTTTGCTGATTGCTGTTAATTTCGCCGTAAGTTACCGAATAGTATTTCGGTTACGAGATATTACGTGGTTGGCGTGGATGTATCTATTAACGCAGAGGGCTTCACGCCCTGATGGAGACTATCTTGAGAAAAAACTGGATGACAACCGTTGCCTACGGGTTGGGCTTGGCATTTTCAATGCTCGCGGGTGTGGCTTACGCCCAAGCCATCGGGCCCGACCCCACCGAGGCCAGCGTTTCGGCGGATGGCCCGTTTGCTGTGAGCACCCAAACGATTGCGAGTGGTGGTGGTTTTGCGGGCGGCACAGTCTATTCACCTAACACCGCGGGCCAGTACGCGCTGGTCGCTCTGTGCCCGGGCTTTACCAACACCCAATCGGCAGTTGCCCCACTGGGTCGCCGACTGGCGACGCATGGGTTTGTGGTGGTCACGATGAACACCAACTCGACCTTCGATTTTCCGGCGAGTCGCGCGACGCAAATCATTGCAGCCTTGAACCGAGTGGCAGCGCTCACGACGGGCCCCGTGGTTGGCAAGGTGGATTCGTCGCGTCGCGTCGCCAGTGGCTATTCGATGGGCGGTGGGGGCGCGTTGATCGCGGCGAAAAACAACCCGACGTTGAAAGCCGCTGTTGGCTTTGCGCCGTGGTCCTCAGACAAAAACTTTGCGACCAACAGGGTGCCCTCCGCCATGATCGGCGGCTCTTCGGACACTGTTGCGCCCCCGGCCCAGCACGCGACCGCGTTCTATAACAGCATGCCCAACACCACCAAGAAGCTGCTGGCCATTATTTCCGGTGCATCGCACGGCGCCCCGACCGCCAACCCCGCCTATCAGCCCGGCAGCAAGTACCAGATTGCGTGGATCAAGCGCTTTGCCGACAACGATTCGCGCTACAGCCAGTTCCTGGTGACCGACCGCAGGCTCTCGACCTTCACTTCAAACGGCCCGTTTTGAGTTGAAAGTAGCTGATGGATTGACCGGCCAGCTGGTCGGTTGATCGACAGACCCCATGGCGGTGACTCAGGTTGCCGCCATTTTGTGTTCTAACGCCGCGGCGCAGTGCGTCTTCGTGGCGATACAAACCGCCAAGGTGGACTTTGAAAATAAGCAAGTGGTCGATGTGGGCAGGGCTGGCCGCGATTGCCCTGACGGTTGTTGTTCTGCGCGACGGGGCCGATCGAGCCCCCGTCGAATTGCTGCAGAGTGCGCCACCACAGCGCGCGCAAATCACGCCCATCGCACCGCCCGCGTCGAGCCCGTTGAAACTCGAACCGCAGAACACACCCGTGGCAACTGAGCCCAGTAACCGGTCGCGGGAAGTGATGGCGGGTCAGGAGCCGGGCGAGAAAATGGCGTTTGAGATCGATGCCAAGGGCCACATCGTCGCTGATGAAGACGCCCGCTTAAACATGGAAAAACTCTTTGCGCTCAACGCCCCGGGCGATCGGGTGAAAAAGCAGCGCGAGCTGGAGGAAAGCTTGCCACCCGCCGCGGGGCGAGAGCTCAGCGCGCTTCTGGCCCGCTACGACACCTACCAGGAGACGCAACTTCAAACCTTTCCGCCCGGTCAGGAGATGGCCTCCCCCGCCCAAGGGCTCGTGCAACTTGACGGTTTGCATGAGCTGCGAGTTCAGGCCTTTGGGGCAGTGGTAGCGGCCAGTCTGTTTGGCGCCGAAGAAAAGAAGCAGCGTGACATGTTGCTGCAAATGGCTTTGGACCAAGACAAGAACCCGAAGCTGGACGAAAAACCAGGGAAATGAGGGCAGGAGCTTCCTGGCATGGGTGGTTTTACCGAAAGGGGTT
Organism: Rhizobacter sp.; assembly: GCF_046595475.1. Taxonomy (GTDB): domain Bacteria; phylum Pseudomonadota; class Gammaproteobacteria; order Burkholderiales; family Burkholderiaceae_C; genus Rhizobacter. Next base: position 2,942 of record NZ_JBKJOQ010000002.1, on the reverse strand, counting down.
AACCCGCTGGATATATCCACCAAGATTGGCCGAATGGCCCCTTGCCATATTCGCGAGCTTGCTGAGTTTTGAATTTCAAAACGCGCCGCCAGATAGTATTTCGCTGAAGCGGCCCTCGATCTCTGGCGAGCCTCGGCTTGTGCGCCTATGGCGATGTGATGCGAGCGGCCAAGTCGCGCGCAGGTGCTCGGCCAATCAGGCTCCACCGGAGCAAATGCCGACCCGCACGGGAGCCGGCGCACTGGACTCTCGATGGACTCAATTGACATCGGGGCGAACTCACCTGACGGTGATTTCTGATCAGGGGAAATCTTTCGAACATTGGCCGACTGCATCAACAGCGAGGCTCAGTTCTTAGATGCCTGGGGCGCAAATTCCGCGCGCCATTCACGCTCGCGGCCCGCACCAAGGTAGCCAGTTTTGCGCGGTGATCAAGAGTCGCCGGCGGCGTTTTTTTTTGAGGCCTGCCCCAGTTGACTGGGTGGTGCGCCCGGCTGGGATCGAACCAGCAACCCCTGCCTTCGGAGGGCAGTACTCTATCCATTGAGCTACGGACGCACAGGGCGGCGATTCTATCAGCGCGCCCTCGCTCAACAGCCCTGCTGCGGGGCACCCGTTTATAATCCCGCGGTTTTGCGCCAACCATACGGTTCAGCCGCCGAGGATTTCATGAGCGACCCCCATCACAGCAATTCCGAACACGACGACGGCCCCCATGAAGGGCCCGTCAAGACCGTCAAGCAACTCATTGCGGCGGTGATCTTTGCCTTCGTCATTCCCATTGCCGTCATCGTGCTGTTGGTCAGCCATGTGGGCTCCAACCCGCAGCCGGCCGCCGGCAGCGACGGCATGTCGCCCGCATCCACGGCGCAGCGCATCAGGCCCGTCGCCAGCGTGGAAGTGAAAGACGCGACCGATGTGGCCTCGATGAAGAGCGGCGAGCAGGTGTTTGCGGCCCAGTGCACGGCCTGCCACACCGCAGGCGTCGCAGGCGCACCCAAGCTGGGCGATGCCGCAGCTTGGGGCCCGCGCATCGGCCAGGGCTACGAAACCCTGCTGACGCATGCCCTCAAGGGCAAGGGCGCCATGGGCCCGCAAGGCGGCGGCGATTTCAGCGACTTCGAGATCGGCCGTGCCGTGGTCTTCATGGCCAACAAGGGTGGCGCCAAGCTCGAAGAGCCCAAGGCACCCGCAGCGGCGGCGTCTGCTGCCAACTAAGGCGCTTCGCCCCGCCGGGAAAGCCGACCTGAGGGTCGGCTTTTTTCATGGTCGCGTGTGCCTGCATCTGAAATGAAGCTTGCTGCGCAACCAAGATCACCGGCAAGCAAATCGATCATGGCGCCCGGCGACGCGCGCGCCAGCCGGTGGCGTCGGCCGACGACGTTTTTGTTCTAGGGCATGTGAGCGTGCGCCTGCGGCCCGGCCTGGGCCTGTGGGCTCAGGCAGTGGCCGTAGTGCTGCGGCAGCTCGGCGTGCATCGTCTCGGCCACCACCCAGTGGCCTTGCTCGATGGCGTCGGCAGCCGTTTCCATGTCGAGCGTGTGCACGATGCCCAGGCCGATGTCGGTGGCAATGAAGAGCCGCCCCAGCTCGTCGACCAGGGCCGATTCGAAGCGGGCCTCGCGGCCGGTGTGGGAGCGCAGGCCTGGGGCCTGCCCCGGCACGGCCTCAAGGCGCCAGACCCAGGGCGCGGCTTCGAGCTCGACGTAGACGCGTTGCGGGCCGTTCTGGAAGTACCAGCAGCCCTGCGCATCGTGGTCGTAGTTGCGGTCTATGAACTCGCGCAGCTTCTCGTGGTTGATGCGGCTGCCCTTCACTTTCGGGAAGGGGCCGGCGGCCTGCACGCGGTCGTCGCGCATGTACCAGTCACCACGCGCGTCTAGCGCCAGCCAACCGTAGCAGGCCGGAACGTTGGGCCATTTCTTCAGCGCGGCCTTGACGATGTCATCCATCAGCGTTCTCCTTTGTCGAGCGTGTGGAGCGCCACATCCCCTGGTGGGATCGCTCAGCCTGCCTGATGAGCGAAGGGCTGTCACGTGTGTGCACCCATCCAGCCCATGACTTGCTCGGGCAGGGTCAGTACGTGGCCTGGCCAGCGCCCACGCGCAAAGCCGACGTGGCCGCCATGCTCGGGCTGCCAGAGTGTCACGAAGGCGCCCACCTCGTGCTGGCGCGGCAGGCTGGCTGCAGGCACGAAAGGGTCATTGCGCGCGTTGAGCACCAGCGCCGGGATGCGAATGGCGTGCAGGTGAGGCTTGGCCGAGCCGCGCGTCCAGTAGTCGTCGGTGCTGCGAAAGCCGTGCAGCGGCGCGGTGAAGATGTTGTCGAAGTCGTAGAGGTCGCGCGCGGCCTGCAGCTTGCGGCCGTCGAAGAGGCCCGGGTGCTGGGCCAACTTGCGCAAGGCTTTGGGCACCATGCTGCGCAGGAACATGCGGGTGTAGACCTGCCGGTTGAAGCCGCTGCCGATGGCGTGGCCGCCGGCGGCCAGGTCTATGGGCGAGCTGATGGCGCAGACCGCGCGCACTGTCTGCGAAGCGCTCTCGCCGGCTTCTTCGGCCCAGCGCAGCAGCGCATTGCCGCCGAGCGAGACACCGACCGCTGCGATCGGGCCGCCGTGTCGAGTGCGCATGCGTCGCAGCACCCAGCCGATCTCTTCGTAATCACCCGAGTGGTAGGCGCGAGGCGCGAGGTTCAGTTCGCCCGAGCAGCCGCGGAAGTGCGGCACCGCGAAGCGCCATCCCAGTTCGCGGGCACGATGTGCGAAGGCCTGCGCATAGTGGCTGGCGGACGACCCTTCCAGCCCGTGGAACAACACGAGCAGCGGCCGAGCCGAATCCTCGCCCTGCCAATCGACGTCGATGAAGTCGGCGTCGGGCGTGGCCCAGCGCTCGCGCCGCCAGAGCGGCTGCGGCACGGCTTTGGTCGGCGCAGGGCGCGCCAGC
>NZ_JBKJOQ010000008.1:0-12247 GCF_046595475.1 Rhizobacter sp. | reverse complement strand
GACCGCGCCAGCCACGACTTCGGAAAGTTGTGCTGTGGTTCGAACAGGATTCCCGCTTTCGCGCCGAGCAACAAGCGCCTTTGCAACCGAGAGAGCAAACCGTTCTTCGCCATAATTCTTTATCACCTCCGCGATAAGGCGCTCATCGGCGCGGGCCAGAAAATCCGCGGCGCTTTCGCCTCGGGTCGTGTCCATGCGCATGTCCAGCGGGCCGTCGAAACGGAAACTGAAACCACGTTCGGGATCGTCGATCTGCGGGGAAGACACGCCCAGATCGAGCAACAGCCCATGCACCTTGTCCACACCCAGCGCGGCCAAGGTGGGCACCATGTGCGCGAAGCTTGTGTGATGGATGGAAAAACGCGGGTCATCGACCCGCGTTGCACCTGTTGTCGCAGCCGCAACGGCCTGTAGATCCCGGTCTATCGCCACCAGCCTTCCCGTAGGCGACAGCCGCGACAGCAGCAGGCGTGCATGCCCACCGCGACCAAAGGTGCCGTCGAGGTAGATGCCGTCGGGGGTGGTGACGAGCGCGTCCACGGCCTCGTTCAACAGAACCGTCGTGTGCTCGAAAGTAGCAGCCAGCTTAGACATGGCTCAGAAGCTGAAGCTCTTCAGCGCATCGGGCATCGGCGACTGCATCACGCGCGCCTCGTGCTCGGCGTAGCGGGCCGAGTCCCACAGCTCGAAGTGGCTGCCCATGCCGAGCAGCATCACGTCACGCGTGAGGCCGGCAGCGGCGCGCAGCTCGGGGGCGATCAGCACGCGCGACGAGGCGTCGATTTCGACGTCCATCGCATTGCCAAGGAACACCCGCTTCCAGCCGCTGGCCTCCATCGGCAGGCCGGCCACACGCTCGCGAAAGTTTTCCCACGCGGGGCGCGGGAAGATCAGCAAGGAGCCCTCGGGGTGCTTGGTGATGGTGAGCTGGTGGCAGCCCATCGCGGACAGGACTTCGCGGTGACGCGACGGCATGGCGATACGCCCCTTGCCGTCCAGCGTCAGCCCCGCAGGCCCCTGAAACACGATATTTGCCACAAAAACCCACTTGAGTGCACTTAATTGCACTTTAGCTCATGGGATGAGCCTGGGTCAACGGAATGTGTAAAAGAAAAATCAATGGAATCAAGTACTTAGCGCTGTTTTCTGCAGCGGCTTGTCACAAAAAAATGCAGCAAAAATAAGGACTTGCGTGAGTGTGTGAAAGCGTTGCCTGAGCTTCCCCGCGGCAGGCCCTCGGGTAAGTCGGGATCCGGGGGCGCTCCGGCTCAGCCCTCACTGGCGTTCGCAGCCGCGCCGTGGCCTGCGTCTTTTGACATGCGCCACAGCGCCCTCGTCCTACATCGATTCGGCAACGACGCTGATCCACCCGTATCGCTACCCGCGCGACAAACGAATTGTTGGTCGCAGCTCGCGGCAACCCCGCAAACCTACGCGGGATCACCTTTTTGGCAACAGGAGAACAGACATGAAAACTTCCATCACCCAAGGCGACGTGATTTCCTCGGACAAGGTCGAGGGCACCGACGTCTACAACACGGCTGGCGACAAGCTCGGGTCGGTTGACGACCTGATGATCGACAAGCACTCCGGGCAAGTGCGCTACGCCGTACTCGAATTTGGTGGCTTCCTCGGCATGGGAACCGATCGTTACCCCTTGCCCTGGAACATGCTGAAGTACGACACCGTGAAGGACGGCTATGTGGTGCCGCTGGACAAGGACACGCTCGAAAACGCCCCGCACTATCCACTGGACGACATGCCCGCTTACACGCCCGAATACGGCACGCGGGTGAACAGCTACTACGGCCTGAGCATCTGACCAACTCAGCGTTCGCAGGCCCGGCGCCCCCCTGTCAGGTGCGCCGGGCCACACGCCGCCCCCGCGCGTGCGGGCGCAGTGGGTCAGCCGCGAACGGCTGCTTCGATCGCGGCGACGTCGATCTTTTTCATCGGCATCATGGCTTCGAAGGCACGCTTGGCAGGAGCTCCACCCTTGGCCATCGCATCGGTCAGCGCGCGCGGGGTGATCTGCCAATTCACACCCCATTTGTCTTTGCACCAGCCGCACTGGCTCTCTTGCCCACCGTTGCCCACGATGGCGCTCCAGTAGCGGTCGGTTTCTTCCTGATCGTCGGTTGCAATCTGGAAAGAGAACGCCTCGCTGTGCTTGAACGCCGGCCCGCCATTGAGGCCGATGCACGGTATGCCCGCCACGTTGAACTCAACCGTCAGCACATTGCCCTTCTTGCCGTCGGGGTAGTCAGACGGTGCAAGGTGCACCGCGCCCACGCTGCTGTTCGGGAAAGTCTTGGCGTAGAAGCGGGCGGCTTCCTCGGCATCGCGTTCGTACCAGACACAAATCGTGTTTTTGGCCATGTCATGACTCCTTTGCTTGAACAGGGTTGCGCCAACGCACCCAGCCGCGCAGCGTACAGCTTTAGGATGAAACCGGCGCGCGGCCGCAGCAAGACTTTGGCAGTCGGTGGCCCGCTTCGATAGCGCTAGACGCGTTTTTTGCCATCCACCACACTGCCCGTCTCATCGAAGGGAAAGAAGCATGACCGCACGCGATGACCCAACCTCATTCACCATCACACGCCAGTTCAAGGCACCCCGTGTCCTTGTCTGGAAAGCGTGGAGCGACGCCGATCAACTCAAGCGCTGGTGGGGGCCCAGCGGCTGCTCCGTCGACGTGTTGCGCCTTGAGTTCAGGCCGGGGGGATTCTTTCACTACGCGATGAAGTTCGGCAATGCACCCACGATGTGGGGCAGGTTCAACTACCGCGAGATTGCGGCGCCGGAACGCCTGGTGTGGCTCAACTCGTTTGCCAACGAGCGATGCGGTATCGCGCGAGCGCCCTTCAGCGAAAGCTGCCCTCTGGAAATTCAGAACACCGTGACTTTCACAGAACAGGGCGGCGCAACAACGGTGACCTTGCAAGCAGAGCCCTTCGGCGAAGTCGAGGCCGAGCGCAAGTTCTTCGATGAGCTGCGCTCATCAGGCAGCCTAGCGCAGGGCTACGGCGGCACCTTCGACCAGCTTGCCGAGCTTCTCGACAAGCCCTGAGGCTTAGGGCAACGCTGAATAAGTCCTCGCGAACGGCGCATCCTCGCTTTGGGCGTCCTGCGGCGTTGCAAATGCTCGCGATACCTGCGGGTATCGCTGCGCTTTGCGCCTTGAAGTCCATCCCAAACCGAGGCGCGCCGCCTCGCGGGGACTTATTCAGCCTCGCCTTAGAGAAAGAAGCGGCAGCTGTCGCTCAGGCGCAGCCGCCGTTTGACAGTGACTTTGCTGCTCGGGTTACTTCTTGGCGGACTTCTTCGCCCGCTTCTTGGCTACAGACTTGTCTGCCGACTTTTGCTTGGCCGCTTTGCCTTTGGCCTCGTCGCGCAGTTGCTTCTCGGTTTTTGCCTGCGCCACGCTGGGCACCAACGCCATGGGGGCTGCGACAAGGCTCAGGGTGAGAACGGCGCTCAGGAACTTGGTCAACATCGGGTGCCTCCAAAATTTCAATTCACCGGGGTGGCGAACCTGTAAAAGCATTCTCTGGGGTTCCGGCATGTGCGCGCAGAGCTGGCCTGGGCAAATGCGCGCCATCCTTCACGCTCGCTTGATTCAGAGAAGCAGCAAGATAGGCCGATTCGCCGGTGGTTGCTTGTGCGGCAACGTGCGGCTCGTGGCGTGAAAACGCCGGGCGGTTCTTACAAGGCATGAGCCCGAAGCCGTCAACGGGCAGCATTCAACTGGCCCCTGCTAACCTCTTGTGCATGCCTTTGCGCCGTCTCACGCCGACATGACTGCCAATGTGTTGGTGTTGCTGCTTGTGGGCTTGGCGGCTGCCGTGTTGTGCCTTCCGCGCGTGCGGCGCTCGCGCGACTGGCGTGCCACCGTCACGCCCTTGGCCTCCATCATTGGCAGCGGCTTCCTGGTGCTGGCTCCGCTGCTGGTGCGCGAGTTCGGCCAGCGTGCGGTGTGGGTCATGTCCGGCCTGTGTGGGGTCTCCTACCTGATCGGCTCGGCCATCCGCTTCAACATCCACGCGCTGTCGAGCGGCAGCGCGCCGATGATCGCCACCGCCGATCTGCCCGGGCCTGCGGCCGCTCTGGAGCGCGTGTCGCAGTGGGCGCTGGCCTTCGCTTATGTGATCTCGGTGTGCTACTACCTGAACTTGTTCGGCGCCTTCGCACTCAGCATGGTGCTGCCCGATGTCAAATGGGCGGCGCAGGCGCTCAGCAGCGGCGTGATCGTGGCCATCGCAGTGCTGGGCTGGACGCGCGGCCTGGCCGGGCTGGAGCGGGCCGAATCGGTATCGGTGGCGCTGAAACTGGCAGTCATCGCGGGCTTGCTGGGCGGCATGGGGCTGTACACCTGGGGCCAGTGGCGGCACGGTGCACTGCCGGCGTCTAGCGGGCACTTCGACTGGAATTCGCTGCGCCTGGCCTTCGGGCTGATCATCACGGTACAGGGCTTCGAGACGTCGCGTTATCTGCGCGAAGGCTATGACGCGGCAACACGCATACGCACCATGCGCTACGCGCAGTGGCTCTCGGCGGCGATCTACCTTGTCTACATCGGCTTCGCCGGCCTCGTCTTCGACGCGGCCAACGTGCCGCTGAAGGAGACCGCGGTCATCGGGCTGACTGCCCCGATTGCCAGCCTGCTGCCGATGTTGCTGGTGCTGGCCGCCCTGGCCGCGCAGTTCAGCGCCGCAGTGGCCGACACCAACGGCTGTGGCGGCCTGGTGCAAGAGATGAGCCGTGGCCGGGTGCACTCGCGCATGGCCTATGTCGGCCTCGCCGCGCTGGCGCTGCTGCTGACGTGGGCAGCCAACGTCTACGAAATCATCAGCTATGCCTCACGCGCCTTTGCCCTTTACTACGCGTTGCAATGCGCGCTGGCGACCTGGTTTGCACGCACCGATGGCGCGAGGCTGCGCATGGCGGGCTACGCGCTGCTGACGTTGCTGATGCTGGCGGCGACCGCGCTCGGATTGCCGGCTGAATGAGGGGCGGCGTAAAACTGCGCCCTTCACCTCAGCCCGCCACGCTCCTTGATTTATTCTTCGCGCTCGGCGGCGTGCCGCCACATCAAATTCAAGGGGTAGCGATGCCATACATGTTGTTGATCGTAGAGCAGACCGGCCAGCGCTTGGAGCGCAGCCCCGCCGAAGGCCATGAGGTCTATGACCGCATGCTGCGCTGGGGCGCAGACCTCAAATCGCGCGGCGTGTTACTGGCCGGTGAGTCGCTCAAAACGCAAGACGCCGACACCGCGCGCGTGGCCGTGCGCGGCGGTAAGCCGCAGGTGCTTGACGGCCCATTCACCGAAGCCAAGGAGATGATCGGCGGCTTCTTCCTCGTCAACTGCGACACGCGTGAAGAAGCCATCGCCGTCGCCGCCAGTTGCCCAGCCGCCCAGTGGTGCACGGTCGAAGTACGCGCCGTGGCGCCTTGCTACGACTGAAAGATCGCCTGGGTTTCATGGGTCAAGATTCTTAAGTTCTGTTGAATTTGTTGAGTGGGGTGCCCTGTGCGTGCCCCAGGGGTCTTTTTGACTTGGCCTTGTCGATTTCGCGCTTTCTCGCTCGTCGTGTGGATGTGAACCCCACTTCCACACCCACAGGAGAACTGACATGAGATTCATGATCATCGTCAAAATCACACCCGACAGCGAAGCGGGCGCGGTGCCCGAAACAGCGCTCATGACGGCCATGGCCGACTACCACGAGCACCTGGCCAAGGCCGGCGTGCTGCTCGACCGCAACGGCCTGCAGCCCAGCAGCAAGGGCTGGCGCATTCGCTACAGCGGCAGCCAGCGCAAGCTCATCGACGGCCCCTTCGCCGAGAGCAAGGAGCTCGTCGCCGGCTACACCATCATCCAGGTGCGCTCGCGTGAAGAAGCCGTCGAATGGACGCGCCGTTTCCCGGCGCCCATGGGCGCGCTGCGCGACGCCGAGATCGAGGTGCGCCAGATGTACGAGCCGGAAGATTTCAAACCCGGCGGGGCCTTCGAGCGCTCTCGCGAGAGGGGTTTCGGCGAAGGTGCATCAGCATGATCAAGACCATCGCCATCGTGATTGCCGTGGCCATCGCAGCCTTGCTGCTCTATGCGGCCACGCGGCCCGACAGCATGCACATCGAACGCTCAGCGCTCATCAAGGCCAGCGCTGACAAGGTTCACCCGCTGATCAACGACCTGCACAGCTTCAACACCTGGAACCCTTACAACAAGAAGGATGTGGCGATGACGGTCACCTACCGCGGCCCCGCGACCGGCCCGGGCTCGGCCTTTGACTTCGACGGCGACAAAAGCGCAGGCAAGGGCAGCATCTCGATCGTCGAACCCGCGGGGCCGAACCGCGTGTCGATGAAGCTCGACATGAGTTCGCCTATGGAGGCCCACAACGACATCGCCTTCACGCTGGTACCGCTTGGCAGCAATGCCACACAGGTCACCTGGGCCATGCACTGCCAAAGCCCCTTCATCGGCAAACTGATGGGCGTGTTCATCAACATGGACAAGATGATCGGCCGCGATTTCGAGACCGGCCTCGCAAGCCTCAAGACACTCGCCGAGCGCCCCTGAACCCCACAGACGACACGAACCCAAGGACCGGCCATATGACCACGAAAATCTTCGTCAACCTGCCCGTCAAAGACCTGCCACGCTCGCGCAGCTTCTTCGAGAGCCTGGGCTACAGCTTCAACCCGCAGTTCAGCAACGACCAGGGCGCCTGCCTGGTGATCAGCGACACCATTTACGCAATGCTGCTGACCGAGCCCTTCTTTCAGACCTTCACCAAGAAGCCCATCTCTGACGCCAAGAAAAGCACCGAGGTGTTGATCTGCCTGTCGTGCGAGAGCAAGGCAGAGGTCGACACCCTGGTGGCCAAAGCGCTGGCCGGCGGTGGCGCCGCGCCCAATGCCAAGCAAGACTACGGCTTCATGTACAGCCACGGCTTCGAAGACCTGGACGGCCATGTGTGGGAGCTGATGTACATGGACCCCAATGCCGCGCCCCCCCACTGAGCACCATGCAGAGCACCACGCACAAAGCGATCGAAGCCGTCTGGCGCATCGAGGCGGCCAAGATCATTGCAGGCGTGGCGCGCATGGTGCGCGATGTCGGCCTGGCCGAAGAGCTGGCGCAAGATGCACTGGTCTCTGCACTGGAGCACTGGCCCGCAGCCGGTGTGCCCGACAACCCGGGCGCCTGGCTGATGGCCACTGCCAAGAACCGCGCGCTCGACCGCTTGCGCCGCGAGAAGCTCGCGCAGCGCAAGCACGAAGAGATCGGCCATGAGCTCGAAGCGCAAGAGGCACTGATCGTGCCGGACTTCGTCGACGCCCTCGACGCCAGCCGCGCCGACACCATCGGCGACGACTTGCTGCGCCTGATCTTCACCGCCTGCCATCCGGTGCTGAGCACCGAGGCGCGCGTGGCGCTCACGCTCAAGCTGCTGGGTGGGCTCTCCACCGCCGAGATCGCCCGCGCATATCTGTTGCCCGAGCCCACCATTGCCCAGCGCATCGTGCGCGCCAAGCGCACGCTCAGTGCCGCCAAGGTGCCCTTCGAGCTGCCGCGTGGCGACACGCTCGCCGACCGCATGGCCTCGGTGCTAGAGGTGATCTACCTCATCTACAACGAGGGCTACACCGCCACTGCTGGCGACGACTGGATGCGCCCGGCACTGTGTGATGAAGCCATGCGCCTGGGCCGCGTGCTGGCCGGGCTGGCCGCTGACGAACCCGAGGTGCACGGCCTGCTGGCCTTGATGGAGCTGCAAGCCTCGCGCACTGCGGCGCGCACCGACGCTGATGGCAAGCCCGTGCTGCTGCTGAACCAAGACCGCGGGCGCTGGGACCACCTGCTGATACGCCGCGGCCTGGTTGCGCTCGCGCGTGCCGAGGCCCTGGGAGGTGCTCACGGCGTGTACGCGCTGCAAGCCGCCATCGCGGCCTGCCATGCACGTGCGCGGGTGGCGAGCGAGACCGACTGGAAGCAGATCGTCGCGCTGTACGACGCGCTCGCGCAAACCGCACCCTCACCCGTCGTCGCGCTGAACCGGGCCGTGGCGGTCAGCATGGCCTTCGGGCCGGCCGAAGGGCTGGCGATCATCGACACCCTGCGCAACGACCCCTTGCTTGCCCACTACCAGTGGCTGCCCAGCGTGCGCGCCGACCTCTTGGCCAAGCTGGGTCGCAACGAGGAAGCCCGCGCCGAGCTCGAATGCGCGGCGCGCCTGGCCGGCAATGCGCGTGAGCGAGAGCTGCTGTTGGAGCGTGCGCGCAGCCTCTGAGCGCTACAAGCCAACTGCAGCCGCCTGCACCAAATCACTGCGTTGCGGTGCACATGAGCGCACGTGATCGGTGCACAGCCAGAGGCCCAACCGCGACTGACGGCCTGGCAAATCGATAAGGCCGGCCAGCAGCAAGGCTAGCGGGCACTGATTTGGCCCACATCTTGCACATCCGTGGCGGTTCTCATCATCAATGCACCAAGAGAGAGGGAAGTGAAATGGCGTATCTCGTACCTTCGGAGTTCGTGACCAAGATGGTCGACGCGGGCGAATCAAAAGTCTTCATGTCCACGCGCGACACCCTGATCCGGGCTTACATGGCCGGCGCCATCCTGGCGCTGGCCGCGGTGTTCGCCGTGACCATCAACGTGCAGACCGGCGTACCCATCGTCGGCGCCGCGCTGTTCCCCGTAGGCTTCTGCATCCTTTATCTGCTGGGCTTCGACCTGCTGACGGGCGTGTTTGTGTTGACGCCGCTGGCGTGGATCGACAAGCGGCCCGGTGTCACCATCAAAGGCATCTTGCGCAACTGGGGCCTCGTCTTCTGTGGCAACTTTGCAGGCGCTTTCACCGTGGCGGTGCTGATGGCCATCGTCTTCACCTATGGCTTCTCGACCCCACCCGACAAGGTGGGCCAGGTGATCGGCCACATCGGCGAGGCCCGCACGCTGGGCTACGCCAAGTACGGCGCCGCCGGCATGCTGACGCTCTTCGTGCGCGGCATGTTGTGCAACTGGATGGTCTCCACCGGGGTGGTGGGCGCGATGATCTCCACCACCGTCACCGGCAAGGTGGTGGCGATGTGGATGCCCATCATGGTGTTCTTCTTCATGGTGTTCGAGCACTCGGTGGTGAACATGTTCCTGTTCCCCTCGGGCCTGCTGCTAGGCGCAAACTTCTCGATCATGGACTACCTGATCTGGAACGAGATCCCCACCGTGCTGGGCAACCTGGTGGGTGGACTCACCTTCACCGGCCTCACGCTGTACGCCACGCACGTGCGCACCGCACCGAAGCGCGCGATCCCCGCCTGAGCGACCTTCCAGTAAAGTGAAAGCGCCCCGGCCCCGCAAGGGCCCGGGGCGCTTTTTCATGGCACACCTGCATGGCGAATGAACTGAAGATCTCCGTCGGCCAACATTCCGACAAAGGCCGCAAAGAAGTCAACCAAGACTTTCATGCCGTCTCGTCCCCCGCCGGTGCGCTGCTCGGCTCCAAGGGCATCGTGGTCGCGCTGGCCGACGGCATCGGCAGCAGCGAGGTGAGCCAGATCGCAAGCGAGTTTGCGGTACTGGGCCTCATCGACGACTACTACTGCACATCAGAAGCCTGGACGGTGAAGAAGTCGGTCGAGCGCGTGCTCACCGCCACCAACTCGTGGCTGCACGCCAAGACGCAGCAAAGCCAGTACCGCCACGACAACGACCGCGGCTACGTCTGCACGCTCAGCGCGCTGGTGCTCAAGTCGACCACCGCGCACGTGTTCCATGTGGGCGACAGCCGCATCTACCGCGTGCACCGCAGCGGGCTCGAGCAGCTCACGCAAGACCACAGGGTGCGTGTCTCCGAATCGCAAAGCTACCTGAGCCGTGCGGTGGGGTTCAACCCCCGCATCGAGATCGACTACCTCGCCCTGCAGGTGGCGCCGGGCGACACCTTCTTGCTCACCACCGATGGGGTGCACGAGCATGTGGACGAAGCCTTTATCGCCCAGGCCATCGAGCAAGGCCGTGACGATCTTGATGCCACCGCGCGCGCACTCGTCAGCGAGGCCTTTCAACGCGGCAGCAGTGACAACCTCACCGTGCAGATCGTCGTGGTCGACGCGCTGCCAAGCCAGACCGGCAGCGTCACCGAAGTGCAGCAGCAACTCTCTGAGCTGCCGCTGCCGCAGCTGCTCGAAGCGCGCATGGTGCTTGACGGCTACACCATCGTGCGTGAATTGCACGGCAGCAGCCGCAGCCACATCTACCTCGCCACCGACGGCGAGACGAAGGGGCCGGTGGTGCTCAAGACACCGTCAATCGACCTGCAAGGTGACGCCGCCTACTTAGAGCGTTTTCTGATGGAAGAGTGGGTGGCGCGGCGCATCAACAGCGCGCATGTGCTCAAACCCTGCCCGCCCACCCGCGAGCGCCGCTCGCTCTACGTCGCCACCGAGTTCATCGACGGGCAAACACTCGCGCAATGGATGGTCGACAACCCCCGGCCCAACCTTGAGACGGTGCGCGGCATCGTCGAGCAGGTGGCCAAAGGGCTGCAGGCCTTTCACCGGTTGGAGATGCTGCACCAAGACCTGCGCCCCGAGAACATCATGATCGACCGAACGGGCACGGTGAAGATCATCGACTTCGGCTCGGTCAGCGTGGCCGGCATCACCGAGCGCAATGGGCCGATGGCGCCAGACCAACCCCTACTCGGCACCGCGCAATACACCGCGCCTGAATACTTCTTGGGTCAGGCGGGCACAGAGCGCTCCGACCTGTTCTCGCTGGCCGTCATCACTTACCAGATGCTCTCGGGGCGGCTGCCCTATGGCGCCGAGGTGGCGAAATCTCGAACGCCCAAGGCCCAGCGCCAACTGCGCTACGACCCCGTGCTCGATGACGACCGCGAGATCCCGGCCTGGTTCGACAGCGTGCTGCGCAAGGCGCTGCATGTGGACCCACTCAAGCGCTACGAGGCCTTGTCGGAGTTTGTGCACGACCTGCGCCACCCGAGCGCCGCCTTCCTGAGCCAGACACGCCCGGCGCTGGCGGAGCGCAACCCGGTGCGGTTCTGGAAAGGCGTGAGCGCGGTGCTGGCGGTGGTCGTGTTGGCGCTGCTGTTCGCGCACTTCGGGCGGATTTGAAGCGGGCGGTCAGTCAAGTCCTTCGAGAAATATCCAGATGTCGGGACCGCCGAAGCGACGTATGGGCACCTACCAACGCCCTGAGCAGACTCACGCCAGTGGCAGCTGAAAAAAAGTGTCGATCTGGCGGTCAAGGAACCGCCATTCGGCTCGGCCATCGAACGGCCGCGGTTGCCGAGACTGGGCGTGGCGCGTCCGTCGAAGTGTCTACCCGCTGCACGCCGGAACCGACCCTTCCCCGGCACTCGGCTGGATGACCTCAATCGGCTGGCGACTTGGATCGGCCAGCGGCAGCTCCCGCATGTCGGGAACTGGAACTCCCGACCCGTTGCTCCCGCTCAGGCCAGAGTGTCCGAGGTCAGCAACGCAGCGGTTGCTGGCCGCGGCCGTTCATGGCGCCGCCGTTGAACCTGCATACCGCCGCAGATGGGTGGCCGTGTCGCCACAGCGGTCTTGAGGGCCCAGCAAGGGCCGGCGCTGGAGGCTCTGCGCAGAGCAGCCCCCGGATAATCGCGCGCAAATCATCCAGCACACATTTTTGGAGTTCCCCATGGAAATCAAAGTCAACTTCCTCGACAAGCTTCGTCTGGAAGCGAAGTTCGATGATTTCACGGTGATCTCCGACCAGCCGATTCGCTACAAGGGCGACGGCTCGGCGCCCGGCCCGTTCGACTACTTCCTGGCCTCTTCGGCCTTGTGCGCGGCCTATTTTGTGAAGTTGTATTGCGTCACTCGCGATATCCCTACCGAGAATATCCGGCTGTCGCAGAACAACATCGTCGATCCGGAAAACCGCTACCGGCAGATCTTCAAGATCCAGGTCGAATTGCCGGCGGACATCTCCGCTAAAGATCGCCTCGGCATCTTGCGCTCCATCGATCGGTGCACGGTGAAAAAGGTGGTGCAAGCCGGGCCCGAATTTGTCATCGAGGAAGTTGAGAGCCTGGATGCCGATGCTCAAGCACTGCTGATGCCACCATCGGATGCCAGCGTGAGCACCTATATCGCGGGCAAGGATCTGCCGCTTGAGCAGACCATCACCAACATGTCGGCGATTCTGTCCGGCCTGGGCATGAAGATCGAAATCGCCTCG
>NZ_JBKJOQ010000112.1:0-36583 GCF_046595475.1 Rhizobacter sp. | reverse complement strand
GAAAAAGCCGCTCGAAGTGATCAAGCCCGAGGCCCTGGGCGTGGACGTGGCCCCGCGCATCAAGATCTTGAAGGTCAGCGAGCCGCCCAAGCGCAGCGCCGGCATCAAGGTGCCCGACGTGGCCACCCTGGTCGACAAGCTCAAAAACGTTTCCAAGGTCATCTAAGGGAAGGACCAGAACATGACCACCCTCGTCATTGCAGAACACGACAACAAGAGCCTCAAAGGCGGCACCTTCAACACCGTCAGCGCCGCTGTCGCCATTGGCGGCGACGTGCACATGCTCATCGCCGGCAACAGCGCTGGTGAGGCCGCCAAGGCCGCATCCCAAGTGGCGGGTGTGACCAAAGTGATCCACGCCGACGCCGCCCACCTCGACCACGGCCTGGCCGAGAACGTCGCGGCGCAGATCCTGAGCATTGCCGGCAACTACAGCCACATCTTGTTTGCGGCCACAGCGGCCGGCAAGAACATCGCCCCCCGAGTTGCGGCCAAGCTCGACGTGGGCCAGATCAGCGACATCACCAAGGTGGTCAGCCCCGACACCTTCGAGCGCCCCATTTACGCCGGCAATGCGATTGCCACCGTGCAGAGTGCCGACAAGGTGAAGGTGATCACGGTGCGCACCACCGGCTTCGACCCGGCAGCGGCCACCGGCGGCAGTGCTGCCATCGAGACCACAACCGCCGCAGCCGACAGCGGCAAGTCAAAGTTCATGGGCTCGGAGATCGCCAAGAACGACCGACCGGAACTCACCGCCGCCAAGATCATCGTCTCGGGTGGCCGGGCGATGGGCAGCAGCGACAAGTTCAACGAAGTGCTCACGCCACTGGCCGACAAGCTGGGCGCCGCACTTGGTGCCAGCCGAGCAGCCGTCGATGCGGGCTACGCCCCCAACGACTGGCAGGTCGGGCAGACGGGCAAGATCGTGGCCCCGCAGCTGTACATCGCCGCCGGCATTTCAGGGGCCATCCAGCACCTGGCCGGCATGAAGGACAGCAAGGTGATCGTGGCCATCAACAAAGACCCTGAGGCCCCGATATTTTCGGTTGCCGACTACGGTCTCGAAGCCGACCTCTTCACCGCCGTGCCGGAGTTGGTGAAGGCGTTGTAAGCGCCTGATGCACGAAGCCCGTTCGCCGCTCAGTGGCCAACGGGCTTTTTGTTGCCTGAACGAAAACATGAAGGAGATGCCATGAGCTATGTTGCCCCCGTCAAGGACATGCTGTTTTGCATGAAGGAACTCGCTGGTCTGGAAGCCGTGGCGCAGCTGCCCGGCTTCGAGGACGCAGGCCTGGAGACCGCGCAGGCCGTGCTCGAAGAGTGCGCCAAGTTCAATGAGGGCGTGCTTGCGCCGCTCAACTTTGAAGGCGACAAGAACCCGTCGTACTGGAAAGACGGCAAGGTCTTCACAACACCGGGTTTCAAGGATGCGTTTCGCCAGTTTGGCGAAGGCGGCTGGCAGGGCTTGCAGCACCCCACCGACTTCGGTGGCCAGGGGCTGCCGAAGACCATAGGCTCGGCCTGCATCGAGATGCTCAACAGCGCCAACATGAGCTTTGCGCTGTGCCCGTTGCTGACCGACGGTGCTATCGAAGCCTTGCTCACCGCAGGCTCGCCCGAGCAGCAAGCCACCTACCTGCCCAAGATGATCGAAGGCACGTGGACGGGCACGATGAACCTCACCGAGCCGCAGGCCGGCTCAGATCTGGCGCTGGTACGCACCCGCGCCGAGCCGCAACCCGACGGCACCTACAAAATTTTCGGCACCAAGATCTTCATCACCTACGGTGAGCACGACATGGCCGAGAACATCGTGCATCTCGTGCTGGCGCGCGTGGTAGGCGCACCCGAGGGCGTGAAGGGCATCAGCCTCTTCGTTGTGCCGAAGTTCATGGTCAAGCCCGATGGTTCGCTGGGCGAGCGCAACGACGCGCACTGCGTGAGCATCGAGCACAAGCTGGGCATCAAGGCCAGCCCCACAGCGGTGCTGCAGTTCGGCGACCATGGCGGTGCCGTGGGCACACTGGTGGGCCAGGAAAACCGCGGCCTCGAATACATGTTCATCATGATGAATGCGGCGCGCTATGCCGTGGGCATACAGGGCATTGCGGTGGCCGAGCGCGCCTACCAGAAGGCCGTGCAGTACGCCAAAGACCGCGTTCAGTCACGCCCCGTTGACGGCTCGATTGCCGGCAGCGCCCCCATCATTCACCACCCTGACGTGAAGCGCATGCTGATGACGATGCGCGCGCAAGTCGAAGGCTGCCGTGCGATGGCCATCACCGCTGCGTCGGCTTATGACGCAGCCCATGCGCACCCGGACGCTGACGTGCGCAAGCAGAACCAGGCCTTCTATGAATTCATGGTGCCCCTGGTCAAGGGCTACAGCACCGAGATGAGCCTGGAAGTGACGAGCCTGGGCGTGCAGGTGCATGGCGGCATGGGCTTCATCGAAGAAACCGGTGCGGCGCAGTATTACCGTGATGCCAAGATCCTGACCATCTATGAAGGCACAACGGCCATTCAGGCCAACGACCTGGTGGGCCGCAAGACGGCGCGCGATGGCGGCCAGACGGCCAAGGCCATTGCCCAGCAGATTGCCGTTACCGAGAGCGATTTGGCCAAGCGAGACAGCGTGGCCGCGCGTTCGGTATTGAAGCGCTTGAGTGCCGCACGGGTGGCGTTTGAGCAGGTGGTCGACTTCGTGGCCGCCGGTACCAAGGGCAACCCCAACGCCGTGTTTGCCGGCTCAGTGCCGTACCTCATGCTCGCGGGCAATGTGATGGCCGGCTGGCAGCTCGCGCGCGCGCTGCTGGTGGCTGAGTCGCAACTCACAGCGGGCGAGGGCGACGCGGCCTTCCTGCAGGCCAAGGTGACGACGGCTCGCTTCTATGCTGACCACATACTCAGCCGTGTGCCGGGTACTCGCGACGCCATCGTCGAAGGCGCCGAGAGCGTTACAGCTCTGGCGCTCGACTCGTTCTAACGCACAGAGCGCTCTCAACCCCTACACCCGGAGACATTCGTGGCCTTGCCTTCAGTTCTGCAGAACCTGCCCTTGCCCATCATCGGCTCGCCGCTCTTCATCATCAGCAACCCCAAGCTCGTGATCGAGCAGTGCAAGGCAGGTGTCGTGGGCTCCATGCCAGCGCTGAATGCTCGCCCTGCAGAGTTGCTGGATGAATGGCTGCGCGAGATCACCGAGACGCTCGCCGCCTACAACAAGGCCAACCCGGACAAACCGGCGGCGCCTTTTGCCATCAACCAGATCGTGCACAAGAGCAACGACCGACTGGAGCACGACATGGCGCTGTGCGCCAAGTACAAAGTACCCATCATCATCACCTCGCTGGGCGCGCGCGAGGATGTGAATCAGGCGGTGCATGCATGGGGCGGCGTTGTGCTGCACGACATCATCAACAACAAGTTTGCCCATAAGGCGATCGAAAAAGGTGCTGACGGCTTGATCGCCGTGGCGGCAGGGGCTGGTGGCCATGCGGGTGTGAAGAGTCCGTTTGCTTTGATTCAAGAGATACGCGAGTGGTTCGACGGCCCGGTGGCGTTAAGTGGCTCCATCGCCAACGGTGCCGCGGTACTGGCCGCTCAGGCCATGGGTGCTGATTTCGCCTATATCGGCACGGCCTTCATCGCGACCGAAGAAGCACGTGCGGCCGATGCTTACAAGCAGGCCATCGTGGACGGCAGCTCAGACGACATCGTCTATTCCAACCTCTTCACCGGCGTGCATGGCAACTACCTGGCACCGTCTATCCGGGCGGCTGGCCTCGACCCCGACAACCTGGAAGTCAGCGATGCAAGCAAGATGAGTTTCGGCTCCGAGCGCGCCAAGCCGAAGGCATGGAAAGACATCTGGGGCTCGGGGCAGGGCATCGGCTCGGTCAAGAAGATACTGCCGGCGCGCGAGCTGGTGCAGCGCCTGCGTGACGAGTACGCCGTGGCGCGCAGCCGACTGAGTCTGGTCGCGGCCTGATTCAGCGCAGTGGCTCGACCGTGAGGTCGCAGTCGCAACCCTTGCCTGCCGCGATCATGCGCAGCGCGAAGCGGGCCGCCATGTCGGCCAGCCAACGCGGCGCGACGAAGCGCTGCGGCTCGCTCACCACGCCACAGCGGTAGCGGCCCTCAGTTGCGTTCCACACCAACGCCGAACAGGCGCCATGGCACCGGCGGCTGATCACCATGCCCACGGGGCAAGGCTCCGTCGTGCAGCACACGCCGCAGCCGTTGCACGGCTCGCCCCACGCTGGCTTGGGCGCCGCGGCAGGGTGAATGTGGATGGTCTGGTGCATGGGTGGTACGCAAGCGCAGGGCAGCTTGGCCCTGTTCTCATTGTGCGAACTCACTCGGTATTCAATCGAGCGAAGTGACTGCAAATAAACAAGGGTGTTACAGTCGCCCGCAGACTTTTTTCAGGTCCTTCCCGTCCCCTTGATCGCAACGTCAAGGCGGGTCGCAATCCGCCAGTCGGTTCAGCCGTGCCGCGGAAGGTTTATCAAC
Organism: Rhizobacter sp.; assembly: GCF_046595475.1. Taxonomy (GTDB): domain Bacteria; phylum Pseudomonadota; class Gammaproteobacteria; order Burkholderiales; family Burkholderiaceae_C; genus Rhizobacter. The sequence continues at coordinate 32,065 of NZ_JBKJOQ010000112.1, read as the reverse complement.
CCCCTACAGCCCCGGAAACCGGAGCGAAAGGTGAGCGAAATGATGCAGGAATTCAGGTCCAACTCGTACCTGTTCGGGGGCAACGCGCCCTACGTCGAAGAGATGTACGAGGCCTACCTCGACAACCCAGGCTCCGTGCCCGACAACTGGCGTACATATTTCGACGCCCTCCAAAACGTCCCCGCGACCGACGGCTCCGAGAGCCGAGATGTGGCGCATGCCCCGATAGTCGAATCGTTCGCGCAACGCGCCAAGGCCAATGCGTTTGCAGTGAAGGCGAGTGCCACTGAGCTGGCCGTCGCACGCAAGCAGGTTCACGTTCAGTCGTTGATCGCGGCCTACCGCTCGCTCGGCTCGCGCTGGGCTGACCTTGACCCGCTGAAGCGCCAAGAGCGCCCCAAGATTCCCGAGCTGGAGCCGACGTTTTACGACCTCACCGAGGCTGACCTCGACATCACGTTCAGTGCCACCAACACTTATTTCACCACCGCTGAGCAGCAAACGCTGCGTGAGATCGTGCAGGCGCTGCGCGAGACTTACTGTGGCTCGATCGGTGCTGAGTTCATGCACATCACCGAGCCGGTCGAGAAGCGATGGTGGCAACAAAAGCTCGAAGCCATACGCTCCAAGCCCATCTACTCGGCTGACGAGAAAAAGCACATCCTCAACCGCCTCACTGCGGCCGAAGGCCTGGAGCGCTACCTCCATACCAAGTACGTGGGGCAGAAGCGCTTCTCGCTCGAAGGCGGCGAGAGCTTCATCGCGTCGATGGACGAGGTGGTGCAGCGCTCTGGCCTGAAGGGCGTGCAAGAAATCGTCATCGGCATGGCCCACCGTGGCCGCCTCAACGTGCTGGTCAACACGCTGGGCAAGGCGCCTGCCGACTTGTTCTCCGAGTTTGACCACACCGCGCCTGAGAGCCTGCCTTCTGGCGACGTGAAGTACCACCAAGGCTTCTCGAGCGACGTGACGACCGATGGTGGCCCGGTGCACTTGAGCCTGTCGTTCAACCCGTCGCACCTGGAAATTGTGAACCCGGTAGTCGAAGGCTCGGTCAAGGCCCGCCTAGACCGCCGCGGCGACAAAGAAGGCGATACCGTGTTGCCCGTGATCGTGCACGGCGATGCGGCCTTCGCCGGCCAGGGCGTGGTGATGGAAACGCTGGCACTTGCGCAAACGCGCGGCTATTACACCGGCGGCACGCTGCACATCGTCATCAACAACCAGATCGGCTTCACCACCAGCGACCCGCGCGATTCGCGCTCTACGCTGTATTGCACCGACGTGGTCAAGATGATCGAAGCGCCCGTGCTGCACGTGAACGGTGACGACCCCGAGGCCGTGGTGCTGTGCACTCAACTCGCGCTCGACTACCGGCAAGAGTTCAATAAGGATGTGGTGGTTGACATCGTCTGCTTCCGCAAGCTGGGGCACAACGAGCAAGACACCCCCGCGCTGACCCAGCCGCTGATGTACAAGAAGATCGGCCAACACCCCGGCACGCGCAAGCTCTACGGCGACAAGCTGGTGGCGCAAGGTGTATTGACGGCTGAAGGCCCCGACGAGATGGTCAAGGCTTTCCGCGCGGCGATGGATGCCGGCAAGCACACCGTCGACCCAGTGCTCACCAACTACAAGAGCAAGTACGCGGTTGACTGGTCGCCCTTCCTCAACAAGAAGTGGACCGATTCGGCAGACACCGCGTTGCCCCTGACGGAGATCAAGCGCCTGGCCGAACGCATCACTTCGGTGCCGGTCAATTTCAAGGCTCACCCGCTGGTCGAAAAGGTTCTTGCCGACCGCGCTGCGATGGGTCGTGGCGAGATCAACGTTGACTGGGGCATGGCTGAACATTTCGCCTACGCCTCGCTGGTGGCCAGTGGCTACCCGGTGCGCCTGTCGGGTGAAGACTGCGGCCGCGGCACCTTCACACACCGCCACTCGGTGCTGCACGACCAGAACCGCGAGAAGTGGGACGAAGGCACCTGGACGCCGCTGGAGCACATCGCTGACAACCAGGCGCCGTTTGTCGTGATCGACTCGCTGCTGTCCGAAGAAGCCGTGCTCGGTTTCGAATATGGCTATGCGGGCTCCGACCCCAACACCTTGGTGATCTGGGAAGCGCAGTTCGGCGACTTCGTCAACGGCGCTCAAGTCGTGATCGACCAGTTCCTCGCCTCGGGCGAAGTGAAATGGGGTCGAGCCAACGGCCTCACGTTGATGCTGCCGCACGGCTATGAGGGCCAGGGCCCTGAGCACAGCTCGGCGCGCCTGGAGCGCTTCATGCAGCTTGCGGCCGACAACAACATGCAGATCGTGCAACCCACCTCGGCGAGCCAGATCTTCCACCTGTTGCGTCGGCAGATGGTGCGCATGTTCCGCAAGCCCTTGGTCATCATGACGCCCAAGTCGCTGTTGCGAGCCAAGGATGCGTCGTCGCCGCTCACCGAGTTCACCAAGGGCGAGTTCCGCACTGTCATTGGCCCGGGCCGCGAAGAGATCGACAACGACAAGGTCAAGCGCGTCATCGCCTGCTCTGGCAAGGTGGCTTACGACCTGATCAAGCGTCGCGACGAAAAGAAGGCCTGGGATACGGTGATCATGCGCGTGGAGCAGCTGTACCCGTTCCCGCACAAGGCGTTTTCTACCGAGCTGAAGAAGTTCCCCAACGCGACCGACGTGGTCTGGTGCCAGGACGAGCCGCAGAACCAGGGTGCGTGGTTCTTCGTGCAGCACTACATCCACGAAAACATGCTCGAAGGGCAGAAGCTTGGTTATGCCGGCCGCCCGGCCTCAGCATCGCCGGCGGTGGGTTATGCCCACCTGCACCAAGAGCAGCAGAAGGCTTTGCTCGACCAGGCCTTCAGCAAGCTCAAAGGTTTCGTCCTCACCAAATAACCTGGCGTCCCGTTCGCCCTGAGCCTGTCGAAGGGCGTGTTCGCATGCCTGCAGGCCCTTCGACAGGCTGAGGGCGCACGGCATGCTAAGAAAGAATTGAAATGGCAATCGTAGACATCAAGGTTCCGCAGCTTTCAGAGTCCGTGGCCGAAGCCACTTTGCTGCACTGGAGGAAGAAGCCCGGCGAAGCGGTGGCGCTCGATGAGATCCTGGTCGAGATCGAGACCGACAAGGTCGTGCTGGAAGTGCCGGCGCCCGCCGCTGGCGTGATGGCGCAGCTGGTCAAAGGCGACGGTGAAAGCTGCGTCAGCGATGAAGTCATCGCCAAGATCGACACCGAGGCCGCGGCCCAGGTGAGCCCGCTGGAAGTCAGGGCTGCGCCCGCCGAGGCCGCACCGGCTGCAGCTACCCCGGCTGCTGGCGGCAGCAAGAGTGGCGTGGCCATGCCCGCTGCCGCGAAGCTGATGGCCGACAACAACCTGGTGTCAGGCTCGGTGCCTGGCACCGGCAAAGACGGCCGCGTGACCAAAGGCGACGTGCTGGGCAGCTTGTCTGCACCTGCGGCCACGCCGGCTGCGGCTTCGGTGAAGGCGCCCGTGGCTGCCAGTGTGGCCAGGCCCCTGCCCAGCGTAGCGGCGCCCGTCACGGCCAGCCTGGGCGATCGCCCCGAGCAGCGCGTGCCCATGAGCCGCCTGCGCGCCCGTGTGGCCGAGCGTCTGCTGCAGTCGCAAGCCACCAACGCCATCCTGACCACGTTCAATGAAGTGAACATGGCGCCCGTGATGGAGATGCGCAAGAAATTTCAGGAGAAGTTTGAGAAGGAGCACGGCGTGAAGCTGGGCTTCATGAGTTTCTTCGTGAAGGCGGCAGTGGCCGCGCTCAAGCGCTACCCGGTGATCAACGCCTCGGTTGACGGTAACGACATCGTGTACCACGGCTACTTCGATATCGGCATCGCTGTCGGCTCGCCGCGTGGCCTGGTGGTGCCCATCATCCGCAATGCCGACCAGATGAGCTTTGCCGACATCGAGAAGAAGATTTCTGAGTTTGGCAAGAAAGCTGGTGAAGGCAAGCTGTCACTGGACGACCTGACGGGGGGTACTTTCTCCATTTCGAATGGCGGCACCTTCGGCTCGATGCTGTCCACGCCCATCATCAACCCGCCGCAGTCGGCGATCCTGGGCGTGCACGCCACCAAGGACCGCGCCGTGGTGGAAAACGGGCAGATCGTCATCCGCCCCATGAACTACCTGGCCATGAGCTACGACCACCGCATCATCGACGGCCGCGAAGCCGTACTCGGACTGGTGGCCATGAAGGAAGCGTTGGAGGACCCGTCTCGCCTTCTGTTCGACATCTAAAGGTCACGATCTCATGAGCAAATCATTCGACGTGGTCGTCATTGGCGGAGGCCCCGGTGGCTACATCGCCGCTATTCGCGCCGCACAACTGGGTTTCAACACCGCCTGCATCGACGACTGGAAAAACGCCAAGGGGGGCCCCGCACCCGGTGGCACCTGTACCAACGTGGGCTGCATCCCTTCGAAGGCGCTGCTGCAGTCGAGCGAGAACTACGAGCACGCGAAGCTGCACTTTGCCGACCATGGCATCGGTGTCACGGGTTTGAGCCTCGACCCCGTGAAGATGCTGGGCCGCAAAGATGCCGTGGTGAAGCAGAACAACGACGGCATCTTGTACCTCTTCAAAAAGAACAAGGTCACCTTCTTCCACGGCCTGGGCTCGTTCGTCAAAGCGACCGATGGCGGCTATGAAGTGAAGGTGGCGGGTGCTGCTGAAGAGAGCATCACTGGCAAGCACGTCATCGTGGCCACGGGCTCCAGCCCACGTGCCTTACCGGGGGCGGCGTTCGACGAAGAGAGCATTCTCAGCAACGACGGCGCACTGCGCATCCCAGGCGTGCCCAAGCGCCTGGGCGTGATCGGCTCGGGTGTGATTGGCCTCGAGATGGGTTCGGTGTGGCGCCGCCTCGGCTCTGAGGTGACGGTGCTCGAAGCACTGCCAACCTTCCTGGGGGCCGTCGATGAGCAGATCGCCAAAGAGGCCAAGAAGGCGTTCGACAAGCAGGGCCTGAGGATCGAGCTGGGCGTGAAGATCAGCGAGGTCAAGTCGAGCAAGAAGGGCGTGAGCGTCGCTTACGCCAATGCCAAAGGCGAAGCGCAAACGCTGGATGTCGACAAGCTCATTGTCTCGATTGGTCGCGTCGCGCACACGAAGGGGCTGAGCCCGGAAACCGTCGGGCTGAAGCTGGATGAGCGTGGCGCCGTGGTCGTAGACGACGAGTGCAAGACCAACTTGCCCAACGTGTGGGCCATTGGCGACGTGGTTCGTGGCCCCATGCTCGCGCACAAGGCCGAAGAAGAAGGCGTGGCAGTGGCGGAGCGCATTGCAGGCCAGCATGGCCACGTCAACTTCAACACCATTCCCTGGGTCATCTACACCTCGCCCGAGATTGCGTGGGTCGGCCAGACTGAGCAGCAGCTCAAGGCCACCGGCCGAGCCTACAAGGCAGGCACTTTCCCCTTCATGGCGAATGGCCGCGCGCGCGCGCTGGGCGACACCACCGGCATGGTGAAGATGCTGGCCGATGCCACGACCGATGAAATTCTTGGCGTTCACATCGTAGGCCCGATGGCATCTGAGCTGATCTCTGAAGCTGTGGTGGCGATGGAGTTCAAGGCTTCGGCCGAAGACATCGCCCGCATCTGCCACGCCCACCCGAGCTTGAGCGAGGCAACGAAGGAGGCTGCGCTGGCCGTCGACAAGCGCACGCTGAACTTCTGAGGCCGTGGTAGACGCCGTGACGGGCGTGCGCTCGCTCTACGAGCAGACTCTCGCGGAGCGGGGCTACAGCGCCGACCCTGCACAGCTGCGCGCGGTCGACGCACTGGAGCGCTGCGAGACTGAGTGGGCCGACTACAAGGCCCGCCGCGGCAACGCGCTGACCAAACTCGTGATGCGCCCGCCCATTCCGCGTGGTGTCTACATGTATGGCGGGGTGGGGCGAGGCAAGAGCTTTCTGATGGATTGCTTCTTCAATGCCGTGCCGCTCACGCGCAAGACGCGCCTGCATTTTCACGAGTTCATGCGTGAGGTGCACCGCGAGCTGGCCGACCTGAAAGGCACGGTCAACCCGCTGTACGAGCTGGGAAAGCGCATCGCGCGCCGCTACCGGCTGATCTGCTTCGATGAGTTCCACGTGGCAGATGTGACCGACGCGATGATCCTGCATCGCTTGCTTGAGTCGCTGTTTGAGCACCGCGTGAGCATCGTCACCACGTCGAATTTCAAGCCCGACGACCTGTACCCAAACGGCCTGCACCGCGACCGTATCTTGCCGGCCATCGAGTTGCTGAAAGACAAGATGCAAGTCATCAGCGTCGACAACGGAACCGACTACCGCCGCCGCACGCTGGAGCAAGTGGCGATGTACCACACGCCGCTCGGCGCAGCCGCCGATGCGGCCATGACCGACGCATTCAATCGCTTGGCCGAGAGCAAGGACGAGTCGCCCGTACTCCACATCGAGCACCGCGAGCTGCGGGCGCGCCGCAAGGCGGGTGGCGTGGTGTGGTTCGACTTCAAGCAGCTGTGCGGTGGCCCGCGTTCGCAGAACGACTACCTGGAGCTGGCCACCCAGTTCCACTCGGTGCTGCTGTCTGACGTGCCGCAGATGTCACCGAGGCTGGCGTCTGAGGCGCGGCGTTTCACCTGGCTGGTCGATGTGCTCTACGACAGACGGGTGAAGCTGATCATGTCGGCCGAGGTCGAGCCCGAAGCGCTGTACACCGATGGGCCGCTGGCGCATGAATTCCCTCGTACGGCATCGCGCCTGAATGAAATGCAGTCCGCCGAGTTCCTGGCGCTGGCGCGCCGCGATGTGGACACTTCGTTGACATGAGGCTGCTTGTCGCGTGGCTGCTGTTGTCGTTGTGCAACCTCGCACAGGCCAGCGAAGAAACCGAACGGGCGCAGATCAGGGCGCGGGGCGATGCCGTCGAGGCGCAGCATGCACAGCGCGAGCAGACCTGCCGCAAGCAGTTCGTCGTGACGCAGTGCCTAGAGAAAGCCCGCGCCGACAAGCAAGAAAGCCTGCGGGCCTTGCGTGCACAGGAGCTGGCGCTGGACGATGCCCAGCGCCGGCAGCGCGCGCAAGCGCAGGGCAAGCGCATGGCCGAGAAGGCGCAAGCGCGCGCTCAACCCAAACCAGTGCCGCCTCCGAAGGAGCCTCTTGTGCCCATTGCGCGCCAGACAATCAAGCCGGCGAGTGCGTCGGCTTCGGCAACCGATCGCAGCGCTGCCGAGAAGCGTCAGCGTGAAGCCTTCAATGCGCGACACCGCGAAATACAGGCGCACCGGGCCGAGGTGGAAAAGCGAAATGCCGAGCGCGCCAAGCGCAAGGTGCCGAAGCCGCTGCCCGTACCGGCCAGCGCGGCGCAGCTTTAGCCGAGCGGGTCGAGGCGCACTAGCGCCAGCGACAGGTTGTCGCCCGACCCCCGCGCACGCTGGCGTGCCTTGCTCACCAGCATCTCGCTGGCTTCACGCGGCGGCAGGGTGTGCACGATGGCACCCAGCTCCTTGGGCGTGAAGTAGTGCCACAGCCCATCGCTGCAGGCGAGCATGGTGTCGCCGATCTCCAGGCGATCTATGTGGTGCAGTGTCAACGGAGGGTCTTGGACGGTGCCCAGGCAACCGGTGAGCAGGTTGGACTGCGGGTGGCTGTTGGCCTCGTCTTCGGTGATCTGGCCCTCGTCGACCAGGCGCTGCACAAACGAGTGGTCGATGGTGCGCTTGACCATGTCGGGCCCGCGGAAGTGATAGACCCGCGAATCTCCGGCGTGGATCAGGTCGCACTCGCGTGACGGGCTGATCAGGAAGGCGGTGACGGTGCTGTGCGGTTCTTCTTCGGCGGTGATGGCCGTGAGCTTGATCATCAGGTGCGCTTCAAGCACCAATTGCTTGAGCAATTCGGAAGGGTCGTCCTGGTTGGGGCTGTAGCGTTCGAAGAGCTGTTTCGCCGTGAGTACGACCTGGTCGGCTGCTTTGCGCCCGCCGCTCTTGCCGCCCATACCATCGGCCAGGACGGCGAAAGCGCACCCTGGTACGCGGTGATGAGGGATGATTTCGACTTGGTCTTGCTGGTAGGCGCGGTCACCGCGGTGTATGCCGGTGGCCGCCGACAACCGATAGCCTGGAGGGGTGCTCATGGTCGAAAACTATAATCGCTTTGCCTCTCTGTTCCCATTCCTGCTCTCATTCGCGCTCACATGGATGACAACCTGCATTCGCCACAGCGCCGACTGATCGAGCTCCGCATGGAACACGCTGATCTCGACTCGCTCATCGATCAAACCGCCATCGAACGTCCCCTGGACGACCTGGTGGTGCGCCGTTTGAAGAAACGCCGGCTGGCCTTGCGCGACCACATTGCCAAGCTCGAAGCCCAGCTTGAGCCGCCCGAGCCGGCATGACATTTCTCACAGAAGCCGTGGCGCAGGCCTTTGCGCCAGGGGGAGCGCTGGCGCTGGCCGATGAGCGCTACGTCGAGCGCGAAGTGCAGCAACGCATGGCGCAGAACGTGGCCGAGGCCATCGACGAGCGCCGTCCCCTGGTGGCTGAAGCCGGCACGGGTGTCGGCAAGACCTTTGCCTACCTGGTCCCTACCTTGCTCTCGGGCAAACGCGCCTTGATCAGCACGGCTACCAAGAGCCTGCAAGATCAACTCTTTCTGCGTGATCTGCCGCGGCTGCGTGAGGCCTTGCAGCTGCCCGTCTCGCTGGCTCTGCTCAAGGGCCGCGCAAGCTATTTGTGCCTGCATCGCCTGAACCTGGCGCGCCAGGCGGCCCAGTTGCCTGACCGCTGGGCGGTGCGCACCTTGGCCAAGATCGAAACCTGGTCTCACAGCACGCAGAGCGGTGACCTCGCCGAGCTAGAGGGGCTGGACGAGCGATCGAGTGTGATCCCGCTCGTCACCTCGTCGCGCGAAAACTGCCTGGGCAGCGAATGCCCCGAGTACCGCCAGTGCCACGTGATGAAGGCGCGCCGTGAAGCGATGGCAGCCGACCTGGTGGTGGTCAACCACCATCTCTTTTTTGCCGATATGGCACTGCGCGACAGCGGCGTGGCCGAGCTCTTGCCCAGCGTGGAAGTGGCGGTGTTCGACGAAGCCCATCAACTGGCAGAAGCCGGGGTGCAGTTTCTCGGTACCACGCTGGGCAGCGCTCAGGTGATCGACTTTGCGCGCGACATGCTCGGCGCCGGCCTGCAACACGCACGCGGCCTTGCGCCGTGGCAGGAGCTTGCGGCCGCGTGCGATCGCGCTGCGCGGGATCTGCGCCTGGCCGCAGCAGGGGCGATGCGCGAAGTGCGTGGCTCCCTTAAGCTGCGCTGGGACGAGCGGGCAGGGCGCGCCGACTTTGCAGAAGCGCTAGAGGGCATCGCCACCGCTTGCAGCGAGGCCAGCACAGGCCTCGAATCGGTGGACGAACTGGCGCCCGACTTCACCAAGCTGGCCGAGCGTGCGACGCAGCTGGCGCGGCAGGCTTTACTTTTCAGCGACGAGGTCACACCAGGCCGCGTGCGCTGGATCGACTTGTCACCGCACCAGGCGCGCATGGTCGAGTCACCGCTTGACATACGCGAGGCCTTGCGTGAGCAGATGGAAGCTGCCCCCAAGGCCTGGATATTCACCTCGGCCACGCTGGGAGACGATGAGCGACTCAGCTGGTTCACGGAGTCGGCTGGGCTTGACGACGCCGTCACCTTGCGCGTTGGCAGCCCGTTCGACTACCCCGAGCACGCCCGGCTTTACATCCCCGCGGGCTTCCCCAAGCCGAACGAGCCAGGCCACCCTGGCGCGGTGGCAACCTTGGCCGCACGCTGCGCACGGGCCTTGGGTGGCCGGACTTTCGTGCTCACCACCACGCTGCGCGCGCTGCAGGCCATCGGTGAAAAGCTCAAAGACACCTTCGAGACCGAGGGCGATGCCATCCAGGTGCTGGTGCAGGGCAGCGCGCCGAAGCGGCAGCTGCTGCAGCAGTTTCTGAATCAGCCGCGGTCAGTACTGGTGGGCTCGCAAAGTTTCTGGGAAGGCATAGACGTGCCGGGCGACGCGCTGCAATGCGTGTTGATCGACAAGCTGCCGTTCCCGCCGCCCAACGACCCGCTGGTTGAAGCGCGCGTGAAGCGGCTGGAGAGCCAAGGCCGCAACCCGTTTTCCGACTACTTCGTGGCCGAGGCCGCGGTGTCGCTCAAACAGGGGGCAGGGCGTTTGATTCGCAGCGAGACTGACCGTGGGCTGCTGGTGATCTGCGACCCGCGCATGGCGGGCATGAACTACGGGCGCCGGCTGCGTGAAGCCTTGCCGCCGATGACACGTTTGGCAGCCGAAGCTGAAGCCGTGGCGTGGCTCGAAAGCTTGTCGGCCGCGTCGCTGCCGTTTTGAGCCGCATTTACCTCGCCGGCGCGGCGGCGAGGAATGCGCTGTTGGGGAAATTCTTGCGCAGTACACGACCCGCATCGTCGCGCAGCTGGTCGAGGCCGAGCTTGTCGTAGCTCTGAATCATGATCGACAGTGCCTCTTCGGCAGCGGGTGCTTGCTGGAACTCTTGCAGCGTTTGCTGCGCTCGGTTCACGGCAGCCAGGTAAGCGCCACGCCGCAGGTAATAGCGCGCCACATGCACTTCGTAGGCGGCGAGCGAGTTGACGATGTAGCGCATGCGCACGCGGGCATCTGGCGTGTACTTGGAGTTGGGGAACTGATCGGTAAGCTGCTTGAACGACTGGTACGAATCGCGTGATGCTTGTTGATCGCGCTCCGCCAAATCTTGGTTGGCCAGGTTGCCAAAAATACCCAGGTTGTCATTGAAGTTGATCACGCCTTGCAGGTAAAGCGCGTAGTCGAACGCCGGGCTGGTGGGGTGCAGCTTGATGAAGCGCTCAACAATGGCGAGCGCCTGGGCCTTTTCGCCGGTGCGGTAGTTGATGTAGGCGCGCTCGAGCTGGGCTTGCTGCGCCAGCAGCGTGCCGGCGGCGCGGCCTTCCAGTCGCTCGTAGAGCTTGGCGGCGCGCTCATAACTGCCTGCAGCGGCTTCTTCTTTCGCCTCTGCATACAATTTCTCGACACTCATGCCGGCGGTTTCGTCTTTCGGCGTGGTGTTGCAGGCAGCCAAGATCAGCGACAACCCCGCGAGCAGTGACAAGCTCCAAACGCGGCCTAGCGAGCGAATCCGATTCATGAGCTTCATGGCACCGCGGGAGCGGTGCTTCCAGTGAGACGAAGAGAGCGAAGATTATATGGTTCACCCCCCGCCACAGATGGAGCCGATGACCCTGCTCACCGAGCCGGACGACGATGACGCGCCCGAGCGCCGCACGGCGGTGGTGTCACGCGAGCTTCACGGCGCGCGGCTCGACAAGGCCCTGGTGACCATGGCCGACGAGTTCTCGCGCAATCACCTGCAGAGCCTGATCGAGCAAGGGCACGTGTGGGTCGATGGCGTGGCGGCCAGCTCGGCTTCGCGCAAGGTGCTGGCGGGGCAGCAGATCGAGGTCGATCTTGTGCCCACGCCGGAAAGCCGCGCGTTTCGCGCCGAGGCGCTGCCCTTGAACCTCGTCTACGAAGACGAGCACTTGATGGTGATCGACAAGACCGCCGGTATGGTCGTTCACCCTGCGGCCGGTAATTGGTCGGGCACCGTGCTCAACGCCGTGCTCGCCCACCACGCCGCAGCCGCCACGCTGCCGCGCGCGGGCATCGTTCATCGGCTAGACAAAGACACTTCAGGCCTGATGGTGGTGGGCAAGACGCTGCCCGCCGTGACGGCCTTGATGCGCGCCATTGCCGCGCGTGAAGTTCATCGTGAGTACCTTGCGCTGGTGCACGGCCACCTGCAGCAGGAATCCTTCCGCATTGATGTCCCTTTGGCGCGCGACCCGCAATCGCGCGTGCGCATGGCGGTCGTAGCCAGCGGCAAGCCGGCGCAGACCGATGTCACCCGGCTCGCCGTGGCAGAGACGGCTGACGGGCCTGTGACTGCCGTGCGTTGCAAGCTGCACACCGGGCGCACGCATCAGATCCGCGTACACCTGGCCTCGCGTGGTTACCCGCTGCTGGCCGACCAGACCTATGGCGGCCACCCGGCGCTTGGCATGCAGCGCCAAGCGTTGCACGCCACCCGCCTGGGCCTGGTGCACCCGCACTCGGGCGACATGCTGTGGTTAGATGCCGAAGCTCCAGCCGATATGGCGCTCGCCTGGCAACAGGTGGATACGAGACGTGGCAGCCCCTGACGAGGTTCTATACAATGCGGCCTAACCCCTTCCCTGGCACCCAAGCGTTCGACGCTGCGCCCCGCGCTCTGCCAACGGAAGTGACCGCGCCGATAGTGGCGCGACGAGTGGTTCGCCGCGATGAACGCATCGAACCTTGAGGTCACCCACTCAGCAGCCATTGATGTGGATCCGCCGCTTGCCCCGGCCTGTCCATGCGAAAAGCTGCTGTGAAAGAGCCCCGATCCCAGAGAGCACTCTGGTTGTCCCGACTGAGGATGTAGACGAAGTCTATGAACACACTGGATGCCAAGCGCGTCTTGGAGACAGCGCTCATCTGCGCGCAGCAGCCCCTGCCATTGAGGGACATGCGCACGCTCTTCGCCGACGAGCTCGGCCCCGACAGCCTGCGCTCTCTGCTCGACGAGCTGATGCGTGACTGGGATGGCCGCGGCGTGGAGCTTGTGGCTTTGTCGACGGGGTGGCGTTTCCAGAGCCGGCCCGAGATGCGCGACTACCTCGACCGGCTCAACCCCGAGAAACCGCCCAAGTACTCGCGGGCCGTGATGGAAACCCTGGCCATCATTGCCTACCGCCAGCCCGTAACCCGGGGTGACATAGAAGACATCCGCGGTGTCATGGTCAGCGCTCAAATCGTCAAACAGCTCGAAGACCGCGGCTGGATTGAAGCCATCGGCTACCGCGAGGCACCCGGCCGGCCGGCGCTCTTCGCCACCACCAAGCAATTCCTTGACGACCTCGGCTTGGCAAGCCTGGAGCAGTTGCCTGTACTGGACGGTTCTTCGCTGGGTGGGGCCGCAATGACCGAAGCGCTTTCTGATCAACCCTCCCTGCTCGAAGAGCCCGCACAGGCGGCGTTAGGGCTGGACTCTGACTCTGCTCCTGTACCTCTGGATGAGAGCACGCCAGCCGAAGACGCGACATCCGAAGACCCTGCGCCCCTTGAACAACACGCTCAGCCCTCCGCTGAAGACCCCCTTTCTCCCCCTGAGCCTGCGGCCGACGCCGCCCCGATGGACCCCGAAGCATGAATCAACCCGACAACGACACCCCTGCCGATCTCAGCGCCTCACCAGCAGACGCTCCGCAGGCCGAGGCCAAGCCCGCGCGACGCCGCCGTGCGCCAAAGGCCGAGGCGCTTGCCGACGGGGAAGCGGCGTCGCCAGTTGCCGGGGCGTCGGAAGCATCGCAAGCTTTGGAAGAGTCCCCTGCCAAACCAGCGCGCAAGCGCCGCGTGACCCCTAAGGCGGTGGAGGGTGCCGTCGACAGCAGTGCACCTGAGCCGTTGGTGCAGGTTGAAACCATCGTCGCTCGCCCGGCTGTGACCGAAGGGCCAGCGGAGCAGACTTCGTCGCAAGAACCCCGTGCCGACACTGAATCGGGTTCTGCGGCGGGTGATGCGGCTCAGGGTGAAGAAGGTGCTGCAGGTTCTGAAGACCGCCCTCGCTCTTCCAGAAACCGCCGCCGCGGCCGTAAGGACAGGCCGCGTGGCGAAGAACGTGAAGGCGGTGGCGCACCGGGCGCCGATGGCGTCGCTCCTGCGCAAGCTGCAGCCGCGCAAGCCGGTGAGCTGTTCGCTCAGGTGCTGTCGGGTGACTTCGACGTCGAAGCACCCGCTTCCGAAGAAGAAGCTACCGAGGAAGCGCCGGAACACAAGCGCGTGCTCGCAGCCGAGCCCGATGCCCCCAAGCTGCACAAGGTGCTGGCGCAATCGGGCATAGGCTCGCGCCGCGACATGGAGCAGTTGATCGAAGACGGTCACGTCACCGTCAACGATGAGCCGGCCCACGTGGGCCAGCGCATTTCGTTTGGCGACCAGATCAAGGTCAACGGCAAGCCGGTGCGCGTGCGCATCGTGCCGCCGCCCCCGCGCATCATTGCGTACCACAAGCCTGTGGGCGAGGTGGTCACGCATGACGACCCCGAAAACCGGCCGACGGTGTTTCGCCGCTTGCCGCGCCTGCAACAGGGCAAGTGGCAATCGGTGGGTCGCCTCGACCTGAACACCGAAGGTTTGCTCCTGTTCACCACCTCGGGTGAGCTGGCCAACCAGCTGATGCACCCGCGCTTCGGCGTGGAGCGCGAGTACGCCGTGCGCGTGCTGGGCAAGCTGAGCCAGGAAGACAAAGATGAGCTGCTGAATGGCGTGAATGTCGAAGGCCAGACTGCCAGCTTCAAGTCGATTGAAGACGGCGGCGGTGAAGGCGCCAATCACTGGTATCGCGTGGTCATTACCGAAGGCCGCAACCGCGAGGTGCGCAAGCTCTTCGACGCGGTGAGCCTGACGGTCAGCCGCCTCATCCGCATTCGCTACGGCACGGTGGTGCTGCCACGCGGCCTCAAGCGCGGCGTGTGGGTCGACCTTGAAGAAAACGACGTGCGCACGATTCGCCGGCTTGCCAGCGGTGGCGGGGAGCCACGTGCCAACAACGATCGCAACAGCGACGAACGTGGCAACAATGACCGTGGCAACAACGACCGCGGAAACCGGGGCAATCAGCCGCGTAACGACCGCAATGACCGAGGTGGGCGCGGCAATGACCGCGGCCCACGGCAGGGCCCGCGCCCCGCAGGCGGGCCGAACCCGATGCCAGCGCAGGCGCGCGACACAACGCAAGGCGATTTCGACCGCGATCGCGATGACGAAGACCTCGATTTCGACCCGAGCAAGATTCCCAATCCCCTGGAACAGACCTTCGACAAGCGATTCGTGCAGGGCAACTCGCGCGGCCCGGTAGGCGGCGCTGGCTTCGGCCGAGGCGGCGGCGGTTTTGGTGCGGGCGGCAGCGCACCACCGCGCCACCAGGGCGGCGGCGGTGGCGGTGGCGGTGGCAAGAAGGGTGGCGGGCCGCGTGAGCCCGATCCATTGCAGACCTCGGTCGGCTACATCGGCGCCGATGCCTTCCGCAACAAGGGCAACCGTGGCGGTGGCGGCGGTGGCCGGGGAGGCAGCCGCGGCGGAGGTGGGGGTGGATTTGGCGGCGGTGGGGGCGGGGGCGGTGGAGGAGGTTTCGGTGGCGGCGGTGGGGGTGGCCGACGCGGCCGTTGATGCGGCATGTTGGCTAGACACGAAGGAACCCACCTTGGGGCGTTAGAATCCAAGGCTTTGCCAAGTGCTTGATTCAGGAGAAAAATTATGGCGATCGAACGTACGCTTTCCATCATCAAACCAGACGCGGTCGCAAAGAATGTGATCGGCCAGATCTACGCCCGCTTCGAAGGCGCTGGCCTGAAGATCGTGGCCTCGCGCATGGCGCACTTGTCGCGCGGCGAGGCTGAGGCCTTCTACGCTGTGCACAAGGCCCGCCCGTTCTTCAAGGACCTGGTTGACTTCATGATCTCGGGGCCGGTGGTGATCACGGTGCTGCAAGGCGAAGGCGCCATCGGCAAGAACCGCGACCTGATGGGCGCAACCGACCCGAAGAAGGCCGAAAAAGGCACCATTCGTGCCGACTTCGCTGACAGCATCGACGCCAACGCCGTGCACGGCTCTGACGCTCCCGAAACGGCGGCTCAGGAAGTGGCATTCTTCTTCCCAGCCATGAACGTCTACAGCCGCTAACGCCTGAGCCAGGCAACCGCCTTGCGCCTCGCCGAGGCCTTGCTCAGACGCGCAGCGCAAGGAACCCACCCATGACCCCGGCCAACCTGCTCGATTTCGACCTCGACGGATTGGCTGCGTTTTGCGAGCAGCTAGGGGAAAAGCGCTTCCGCGCCACCCAGCTGTACCGCTGGATCCACCAAAAAGGCGCGGCCGATTTCTCGGCCATGTCTGACCTGGCCAAATCACTGCGCGACAAGCTCGCCGGCGTGGCCGTGGTGCAGCCGCTGGCCCTGCTCAGCGAGCAGGCCTCTGCCGACGGCACCATCAAGTGGCTGTTCGACGTGGGCGGTGGCGATGCGGTGGAAACCGTGTTCATTCCCGAGGACGATCGCGGCACGCTGTGTGTCTCGTCTCAAGCGGGTTGTGCGGTTGGTTGCCGTTTTTGCTCCACAGGCCATCAAGGCTTCAGCCGCAATCTCACCACCGGTGAGATCGTGGCCCAACTTTGGTTTGCTGAGCACCACCTGCGCCAGCGCCTGAAGCTTGCCCCCGGCGAGCGCGCCATCACCAATGTCGTGATGATGGGCATGGGCGAACCGCTGCAGAACTACTCGGCCCTGGTACCGGCCTTGCGCGTGATGCTCGACGACCACGGCTACGGACTCTCGCGCCGCCGCGTGACGGTGTCTACCTCAGGCGTGGTGCCCATGATCGACCGCCTGCGCGACGACTGCCCGGTCGCCTTGGCCGTGTCTTTGCACGCGCCTGATGACGCGCTGCGCGATGACCTGGTGCCGCTCAACCGCAAATACCCCATAGCCGAATTGCTGCAAGCCTGCGAGCGCTACCTCGACAAGGCGCCGCGCGACTTCATCACGTTCGAGTACTGCATGCTCGACGGCGTGAACGACACCCCTCAGCATGCCCAGGCGCTGGTACGACTAAGCCAGCGCATTTCCTGCAAGTTCAACCTGATCCCGTTCAACCCGTTCCCGGAATCCGGGCTCAAGCGATCGCCGCGTGAACAGGTGACTGCCTTCGCGCGCGTGCTGCAAGAAGCCGGCGTGGTCACCACCGTGCGCAAGACCCGCGGCGAAGACATTGCCGCAGCCTGCGGCCAACTCGCCGGCGAAGTGCAAGACCGAACCAACGTGGCCATGCGCATGACGCGCTCCCCAATCCACATTCACCGCAAGACCCCTGAAACCACCGCCTCGACCCCGCCGGAGAAGCATTCATGACCTTGGGACGCAGTTGTTCGTGGGTGGCCACCGCTTGCTGGGTGCTCTTCTTCTCTTTGTTGGCGGGCTGTGCCCTGCCACCACCGTCCAACGGTGACACCAAAGACCGTGTCACCGAGTCCGACCAGACTGACGCCGGCAGGCGCGCCAACGTGCGCATGGAACTCGCGAGCGCGTATTTCAGCCGCGGGCAGCTGACCACGGCGCTCGACGAGGTCAAGCAGGCTTTGGTGGTGAACCCTAACCTGGGCGAGGCTTACAACCTGCGTGGGCTTATCTATGCCGGCCTGGGTGACGACGTGCTGGCGCAAGAGAGCTTCAAGCGTGCCTTGCAAATCAACCCCAGCGATGGCGACAGCATGCACAACTACGGTTGGTACCTGTGCCAGCGGAAGCTATACAACGAAGCGGAAGCGTTGTTCCGGCAGGCCATTGCGCTGCCGCAATACCTCGGAACCAGCCGCACCATGCTGACCACCGGGGTGTGTCAGGCGCGCGCGGGCAAATGGGCCGAGGCCGAAGCCACGCTCGTCAAGACTTACGAGCGCGACCCGTCCAACCCCGCTACGGCTGTGAACCTGTCTGAAGTGCTGCTGCGACGCGGTGAGCCCGAGCGCGCACGTTTTTATATTCGCCGCGTCAACTCGGTTGCCAACCAGTCCAACGCTCAGACACTGTGGCTTGCCGCCCGCATCGAGATGAAGCTCGGCAACCGTCAAGCCGCCAACGAGTTCGGCCTCCAATTGCGCAACCGTTTCCCACAGTCCCGCGAATCGTCGGCATTTGATCGGGGGCAGTTCGATGAGTGACATGCCACTCGGCGAGCCCTCAGCCACTGCTGTCACCGCCGGAGGGCTGCTGCGCCAGGCCCGTATGGCCAAGGGGCTGCACATTGCGGCCCTGGCCACTTCGATCAAGGTGGCGCCGCGCAAGCTCGAATTGCTTGAAGCTGACCGCTTCGACGAGCTTCCCGGCGCTACGTTCACGCGGGCGCTGGCGCAAACGATCTGCCGCTCGCTGAAGATTGACGCGGCTCCGGTGCTGGCCTTGCTGCCGCAGCCGGCGGGGCAGAGCCTGTCGCATATGAACCTGGGCTTGAATGCGCCGTTCCGCGACCGCCCGGGCCGGCGTGAGCCGAGCGACCTGCAGTTCATGAGCAACCCCGTTGTGCTGGGTGCCGCTGCGTTGCTGGCGGCCAGCGCGTTGCTCTACTTGCTGCCGGCGGGTTGGATCAGCGAGATCACGCAACGGGTTACTGCGGCCGTTGAACCAAATGTGGCCACACCTCCCGGAGCAATTGCGCCCGAGCCGACAGTGGTACCGGCTTCATCCACCGTGATCGAGACGGTGCCGTCAGTTCCCGCGTCTGCCTCGGCGCCGGCCTCGCAAGTGTCTTCATCGGTGGCGCCACCTGCTGCGTCGTTGGCAATTGCTGCTCCCGCGGCCGTTTCAGGTATCTTGCTGCTGCGCACCACCGCCGAGTCGTGGGTGGAGGTGATCGACGGCCGCGGCGCGTCGCTCATCTCGCGCATGCTGCAGCCCGGAGAAACCGTGGGCCTCGACGGGGCATCGCCCCTGAGGGTGAGAATCGGCAACGCGTCGGCCACCCAGGTGTCGTTCAAGGGTAGGCCCGTCGACCTCTCACCCACCCGCGACAACGTAGCCAAGCTCGAACTCAGGTGATTGTCATGACTTCCGCTCACCACGCCCTCGACGATTTCATCGAACCTGCTGCGCCTCGCCAGCGCCACTCGCGCCAAGCTCATGTGCGTTGGGGTTCGCGCGTCGTCACCCTGGGCGGCAACGCGCCGGTGCGGGTGCAGTCGATGACCAACACCGACACCGTCGAAGTGATCGAAACGGCCATCCAGGTGAAAGAGCTGGCTGTGGCCGGTTCTGAGCTTGTTCGCATCACGGTTAACACGCCAGAAGCTGCCGCCGCGGTTCCGTACATACGCGAGCAGCTCGACCGCATGGGCATAGACGTGCCGTTGGTCGGCGACTTTCACTACAACGGCCACCGGCTGCTGAGCGACTTCCCGGCCTGCGCCGAGGCATTGTCTAAGTACCGCATCAACCCTGGCAACGTGGGCAAGGGCGACAAGCGCGACCGCCAGTTTGCGCAGATGGTGGAAGTGGCCGCTAAGTACAACAAGGTGGTCCGCATCGGCGTGAACTGGGGCAGCCTTGACCAAGAACTGCTCGCCCAGATGATGGACGACAACGGCAAGCTTGCCGAGCCGTTCGAGCCGCAGCAAATCATGTACCGCGCCATCATCACCTCGGCCATCGAATCGGCGCGCCGCGCCGAAGAGATCGGTCTGCGCGCCGACCAGATCGTGCTGTCTTGCAAGATGTCGGGCGTGCAAGATCTGGTGTCGGTGTACCGCGCGCTGGCCAAGCGCTGCGACTACGCCTTGCACCTCGGCCTCACCGAAGCTGGCATGGGCACCAAAGGCACGGTCGCTTCAACCGCGGCGCTTGCGCTGTTGCTGCAAGAAGGCATAGGCGACACCATTCGCGTGTCGCTTACGCCGCAACCGGGTGAGGCCCGCACGCAAGAGGTGGTCGTGGCGCTCGAGATTCTTCAGTCGCTGGGCCTGCGCGCATTCAACCCGAGTGTCACGGCTTGCCCGGGGTGTGGTCGCACCACCAGCACTACATTCCAGGAGATGGCCAAGTCGATCGACGACTACCTGCGCGCTCAGATGCCGGTGTGGCGTGCGCGTTATCCGGGCGTCGAGAAAATGAAGGTGGCCGTGATGGGTTGCATCGTCAACGGCCCTGGCGAAAGCAAGCACGCCGACATCGGCATCAGCCTGCCTGGCAATGGCGAAGCGCCGGCGGCGCCCGTGTTCATTGATGGCGAAAAGGCGCTCACGCTGCGCGGCCCGGCCATTGCACAAGAGTTTCAGGCGCTGGTAGAGAACTACATCGAAAAGCGCTACGGCGCGGCCACAGCCGAACATTCGACCGCGTCGGCCTGAGCAGCGCCGGCGCTCCCGGCCGTACCCGCCGTCGCCCACGATGGCGCCTGATACACAGCATCTCTCATTCACATGGCTGACAAAAACAACACCGCCCTGCAGGCCGTCAAGGGCATGAACGACATCTTGCCGGCCTCGGTGCCGCGCAAGGATAAGCTCCCCGACTCCGCCCTGTGGGCATGGTTCGACACCACCGTGCGGGATGTGCTCTCGCGCTACGGCTATCAATACCTGCTCACACCCATCGTCGAGCCGACCGCGCTCTTCGTGCGCGGCTTGGGCGAGGTGACCGACATCGTCGAGAAAGAGATGTACTCGTTCACCGATGCGATGAACGGCGACAAGCTCACGCTGCGGCCCGAGGCCACCGCTGGCATCGTGCGCGCGATGGTCGAGCACAACGCGCTCTACAACGGCCCACTGCGGCTGTGGACCATGGGGGCGATGTTTCGCCACGAGCGCCCACAGAAAGGGCGCTACCGCCAGTTCCATCAACTCGACGTGGAAGCGCTGGGCTTTGCCGGCCCCGATGTAGACGCCGAGATGATCCTGCTGGTGCGCAGCCTCTGGCGTGCGCTTGGTCTGGTCGAAGGCAACCATGTGCGGCTCGAGATCAACAGCCTGGGCCAGGCCGACGAGCGGCGTGCTCACCGTGAAGCACTGATCCGGCACTTCGAGCAGCATGCCGCTGCGCTCGACGAAGACGCCCAGCGGCGCCTGCACAGCAACCCGCTGCGCATTCTGGACAGCAAGAACCCGGCGATGCATTCGGTGGTTGAATCCGCTCCCAAGTTGATGGACTTCCTTGGTGAGGCTTCTCTCTCGCACTTCAATGCGGTGAAGGCGATCCTCGATGCTGCGGGGCTGGCCTATCGCGTCAACACGCGCTTGGTGCGCGGCATGGACTACTACAACCTCACCGTGTTCGAGTGGGTGACCGACCAGCTTGGCTCGCAAGGCACCGTGTGCGGAGGCGGGCGCTACGACGGCCTGTTCGAACAACTGGGCGGAAAGCCGACGCCCGCAGTCGGTTTTGGGTTGGGCATTGAGCGGCTTCTTTTGCTGCTGCAAGAGCTCGCCCTCCCGGTGCCTGGAAGCGCACCGCGTGCCTATGCCATCGTGCTTTCGGCCCAGGCCCTGCCGCGCGCGATGGTGGCGCTGGAGGCACTTCGCCAAGCGGGTGTGTCGGTGCTGATGCACGCCGGCGGTGGCAGCATGAAGTCGCAGTTCAAGCGGGCCGATGCCAGTGGCGCCGCGTTCGCTTTGATCTTTGGTGACGACGAGATTGCGCGCGGCGAAGTGGCGCTCAAGTCATTGCGCGACACCAGCGTCCCGCAGCGCAGCCTGCCGCTGGCCCAGGTGGCCGAGTGGGCCGCCGAACTGCTCAACGCATAATCCCTGATTCGTTTCAAAGCTCTCACGCCATGGCCACTCACCTCGACCTCGAAGAACAAGAACAGCTCGATCAGCTGAAAGCCTTCTGGAAGCAATACGGCAACCTCATCACCTGGGTCTTGATCCTGGCGCTGGCCGGTTTCGCGGGTTGGACCGTATGGAACAACTGGCAGCATGAGCAAACCGTCAAGGCCGGCGCCCTGTATGACGAGCTCGACAAGGCAGCCCAGGCAGGCGATGTGGAAAAGACCGCGCGCGTTTTCTCTGACCTGAAAGAGCGCTTCCCGCGCACGGGCTACACCCAGCAGGGTGCGATGCTGGCCGCGAAGATTCAGTTTGAGAAGGGCCAGGCCGAGGCGGCCCGAACAACCCTGGCCTGGGCCAGCGAAAACGCCACTGAAAACGAGTACCGCACCGTGGCCCGCTTGCGGCTCGCAGGGCTGCTGCTCGACGACAAAAAATACGACGATGCCCTCAAGCAGCTCGATGGTGCCAGCGCCAAGGAGTTCGCAGCCCTGGTCTCTGACCGCCGCGGCGACGTGCTGATGGCACAGGGCAAGAAAGACGATGCCAAGGCAGCCTACGAGCAGGCCTTCAAGGGCATGGACGAGTCGCTCGAATATCGCCGCATGGTCGAGTCGAAACTGATGGCCCTCGGCGCCGCACCTGGCGTTGAGCCGGCCAAGGCCGCAGCCAGCGCCGGAGCCGGCAAATGAGGGGAGGGCTGATCGGAGTGCATGGTCGCGCCTTGGCCGCCCTGATGGGCATGGTGCTAATCGGCTGTGCGGGCACGCCCAAGCCCGATCCGACCCCGCTCGAGCCGCTCACGGCCCAAGTCACCGGCCGCCAAGTCTGGAAGCAGAGCATGGGCACGGTGCGCTTCCCGCTCGCCGTGGCGGTGAATGGCACGACCTTCACCGTGGCCGACGACGACGGTCAAGTGATGGCCCTTCAAGCCGAGACCGGCCAAGAACTCTGGCGCGTCAACGTGGGCGAGAAGCTGAGCGCGGGCGTGGGCAGCGACGGCCGCTTCGCCAGCGTGGTGACCCGCGAGAACGAACTCGTTACGCTGAATGCCGGCAAGGTGTTGTGGCGCCAACCGTTGCCTTCACGTGTCGTCACGGCGCCCCTGGTGGCTGGTGAGCGCGTGTTCGTGCTGGCGGTTGACCGCACCGTATTTGCCTACGATGCACTCGATGGCCGCAAGCTCTGGTCGTATCAGCGACCCAACGACGCACTGACCCTGGCCAGCCCCGGCGTGCTCGCACCGTTCAAGGACACCTTGCTCGTGGGGCAAGGGCCGAAGATGGCCGGTCTCGACCCCTTGCGCGGCACTCTGCGCTGGGAGGCCACGGCAGCGTCCCCACGCGGCACCAATGAGGTCGAACGTCTCGCCGACCTGGTGGCCCCAGTGGCCCGTGTGGGTGACGTGTTGTGCACGCGCGCGTTCCAGTCCGCGGTGGCGTGTATCAATGCGGAGCGCGGCAACACAGTCTGGACGCGCAACGCGGGCGGCGTCACGGGTGTCGGCGCAGATGAGCAGATGGTGGTGGGCACGGACGCGTCCGATCGCATCCACGCCTGGCGTTTCGCCGATGGCGGCGTGGCCTGGACGGTTGAGAAGCTGCTCTACCGAAACTTGACCGCCCCTCTGGTGGTGGGCAAAGCTTTCGTGGTGGGTGACATCGAAGGAATGGTGCACTGGTTTGCACGCGACACCGGCGAAGCCGTCTTGCGCCTGCCCACTGATGGCACAGCCATCAAGGTCACGCCGGCGGCATCGGGGCTGACCTTGCTGGTGGTGACACGCGACGGCGGTCTCTTCGGCTTCCGCCCCGAATGATGTCTCGCAGCATGAAGCCCGCGTCATGAAGCCCGTGATCGCGGTGGTGGGCCGCCCCAATGTGGGCAAGTCCACCCTGTTCAACCGCATGACAAAAAGCCGCGATGCCATCGTGGCCGACTTCGCCGGGCTCACCCGTGATCGCCACTATGGCGATGGCCGCCTGGCTGACCGCGAGTACATCGTCATCGACACCGGGGGGTTCGAACCTGACAGCACCACCGGCATCGTCAAGGAAATGGCCAAGCAAACACGCCAGGCTGTGGCGGAGGCTGACGCCGTAATCTTCGTGCTCGACATCCGCGCTGGTGTGTCGGCGCAAGACCATGACATTGCGCGCTATCTGCGCACGGCCAACAAGAAGGTTTTCCTGGCGGCCAACAAGGCCGAGGGCATGGTCGATTCGCCCTTGTTGGGCGAGTTGTACGAGTTGGGTATGGGCGATCCGCATCCGATCTCGTCGGCCCACGGGCAGGGCATACGCAGCCTGCTCGATGCCGTGCTGGAAGGTTTCGAGCCCGATGCCGAGCCCGAGGAAGTGCAAGAAAACGCCCCCATACGCTTGGCTGTCGCCGGCCGACCCAACGTGGGCAAGTCGACTCTCATCAACACCTGGTTGGGCGAAGAGCGCCTGGTGGCATTCGACATGCCGGGCACAACCCGCGATGCCATCACCGTGCCGTTCGAGCGCCATGGCCAAAAGTTTGAGTTGATCGACACGGCGGGGCTGCGACGCAAGGGCAAGGTCTTCGAAGCGATAGAGAAGTTTTCGGTGGTCAAGACGCTGCAGGCGATCGGCAGTGCCGACGTGGTGCTGCTGCTGCTCGACGCCACGCAGGGTGTGTCCGAGCAAGACGCTCACATCGCCGGCTACATCCTGGAAAGCGGGCGTGCCGTGGTGCTGGCCGTCAACAAGTGGGATGCCATCGACGACTACCAGCGCGAAACCCTGGAGCGATCCATCGCCCAGCGGTTGGCCTTCCTGAAATTTGCACCGGTGCTGCGCATCTCGGCGCTCAAGCGCCAGGGCATGGGCCCGGTGTGGCAAGCGATAGCCGATGCCCACGCTTCGGCCCATCGCAAGATGAGCACCCCGGTGCTGACGCGCTTGCTGCAAGAGGCGGTGGAGTTCCAGACCCCGAAGCGCGCTGGCGCCTTTCGCCCGAAGATGCGTTATGCGCACCAAGGCGGCATGAACCCACCCTTGATCGTGATCCACGGAAATTCGCTGGAGCACGTCACCGACGTCTACAAGCGCTTCCTGGAAGCGCGCTTTCGCGAGCACTTCAAGCTGGTCGGCACACCCCTGCGCATCGAGATGCGATCTTCGAAGAACCCCTTCGCCGATAAAGACTAGGTGCATTGCCAGTTCTTGCGGCGTCGCTGCATAGGCCTGTGTTAACGTGCCAGCCTCATTCACTTTCCATCACGGAGCATATCGTGAGCAACAAAGGGCAGCTTCTACAAGACCCATTTCTGAACCTGCTTCGCAAGGAGCACGTTCCGGTGTCGATCTACCTTGTGAACGGCATCAAACTGCAGGGCCACATCGAGTCTTTCGATCAGTACGTGGTACTGCTACGCAACACCGTGACGCAGATGGTTTACAAGCACGCCATTTCCACCGTGGTGCCGGGTCGCGCGGTGAACTTCCACGCCGCCGAGACCCCGGAGCAGACCTGAGCGCACAGCGGCCCCGGCCGAGGCGGTACCTCCCTTGACTGCAACGGCACCCACCGCCGCCTTGGTGGCGGGCGCTCTCCCTCGCGCCATACTCGTGGGCGTCGATTTCGGGGGTAAATTCCATTTCGACGCCACGCTGGACGAGTTGGCCTTGCTGGCCGAGTCAGCGGGCGACATCCCCGTCGCGCGTGTGATAGCAAGGCGCAAGGCACCTGACCCTGCGCTCTTCGTGGGCTCCGGTAAAGCCGACGAAATCAAGGCGCTGGTGCTGGGTCACCAGGCCGAAGCGGTACTCTTCGACCAGGCCTTGTCTCCCGCGCAGCAGCGCAATCTGGAGAAGCATCTCGGTGTGGCCGTGGCCGACCGCACCATGCTGATTCTCGAGATCTTTGCCGCCCGCGCGCAAAGTGCTGAAGGCAAGTTGCAGGTCGAGCTTGCCCGTTTGCAATACCTGTCCACCCGCCTCGTGCGCCGCTGGAGCCACCTGGGGCGCCAGCGCGGCGGCATCGGCAACCGGGGCGGCCCGGGCGAGGCTCAGATCGAGCTTGATCGCCGCATGATCGGCGAGCGCATCAAGACGGTGAAAGAGCGCCTCGTGCGCGTCAAGCGTCAGCGCGGCACGCAACGCAAGTCGCGCGAGCGCAGCGGCACCTTCCGTGTTTCGCTGGTCGGCTACACCAACGCGGGCAAGTCGACCTTGTTCAACGGGCTGGTCAAGTCGCGCGCCTATGCGGCCGACCAGCTGTTTGCCACGCTCGACACCACCACACGCCAGCTCTACCTCGAAGATGTCGGGCGTGCAGTCTCTCTGTCGGATACCGTGGGCTTCATTCGGGATCTGCCGCACAAGCTGGTCGAGGCTTTCGAAGCTACGCTGCAGGAGGCGGCCGATGCCGATTTGCTGCTTCACGTGATAGACGCCGCAAGCCCGGTGCTGGATGAGCAGGTGGCAGAAGTTCAGCGGGTGTTGCGTGACATCGGCGCCGACAGCATTCCGCAAATTCTGGTTTACAACAAGCTCGATAATCTTGCCGAATCGCAACGCCCTCGGGTGGAGAGCGATGTGCTGGAGCTCGATGCAGGCGTGCGAGTTCCTCGCGTGTTCGTGAGTGCGCTACACGGCACCGGGCTCGTCGAGCTGCGGCGATTGTTGTCGGCCGCAGTGGCTGGCACGCTCACGCCCGACTTGAACTCTGAAGAGTTGACCCAACCTCTAGCCTCGCCGGAAGACCCCAACGATGAACCTCTCGACTCGGCGCACAGCAGACACACCTGATATGAACACAAGCGCTTCCTCCTCCTTCGCCGGCTTGCCAGATCGGGCTGCTGATGTGGCCCTTGCGATCTGGGCATTGATCGGCGGCCTGGGTGCTGCAGTTCATCGCCGCCTGACGGGTCGCGATGGCACGCTGATACTCAACAGCGGCGGTCGGGGTGATGGGCCTCCTGACCTCGACGAACTTTGGCGCGATTTCAACCGTAAGCTCAGCGGTCTCTTCGGGGGCAAGGGTGGTCAACGCTCAAATGGTTCTGGCGGCAACGGCGGCTCCAATTTTCAGCCCGACATGAAAAACGCAGGCATCGGCGTCAGTTTGATTGCCGGTGTGATCGTTCTGGTCTGGGCTGCCAGCGGCTTCTACATCGTGCAGGAAGGCCAGCAAGCCGTTGTCACCTCGTTCGGTAAATACACGCGCACGGTTGATGCCGGCTTTAACTGGCACTTCCCGTACCCCTTCCAGGCCAAGGAAGTGGTGGGCGTGACGCAGTTGCGCTCTGTCGAAGTGGGCCGCAATGCGGTGGTGCAAGCCACCGGGTTGCGCGAGTCGTCGATGCTGACGAAAGACGAGAACATCGTCGACATCCGTTTTACGGTGCAGTACCGGCTGAAAAACTGCCCTCCTGGTGTGGCTGCGGCGTCAGGCCCTGCATCGGCACCGGCTTCCCATAACTGTGGTGCCCGTGACTATCTTTACGAGAACAAGAACCCCGACGACGCCGTTGTGCAGGCTGCCGAGTCGGCAGTGCGCGAGATCGTGGGCAAGAGTGAGATGGATTCGGTCCTTTACGAGCAGCGCGACGCGATCTCCATCCAGCTCATAAAGTCTGTGCAGGCGCAGCTGGATCGTCTTAACACCGGCATCTTGATCGTCAATGTCAACGTGGGCAGCGTGCAGGCGCCCGAGCAGGTGCAGGCTGCATTTGATGATGCTTTCCGCGCAACCGCTGATCGCGAAAAGGCCAAGAATGAAGGCCAGGCATACGCCAATGAAGTGATCCCGAAGGCGAAAGGCAGTGCTGCTCGCCTGCACGAGGAAGCGGAAGCCTACAAGGCCCGGGTGGTTGCGCGGGCTGAAGGCGATGCGCAGCGTTTCAACCGGGTGTTTGCGGAATACCAGAAGGCCCCTGCTGTCACGCGCGATCGCATCTACATCGACACCATGCAGCAGATCTACTCGAGCGTGAGCAAGGTCATGGTCGACAGCCGGAACAACTCGAACCTGCTGTACCTGCCGCTCGACAAACTCATTCAGCAGTCGGGTGCGGCTGCCGTGCCGGTTCCACCGACGCCAGCGCCCGAAAGTGGCTCTGCAGGTGCGGGCAACGCCGACAACCGCCTGCGCGACGGACAGCGCAGTCGTGATCGCGACGCGCGCTGAAATTGCAGGGAAGAAAAAATCATGAATCGAATCGGACCAATCGCCATTGCTGCTGTGGTGGCGCTGATGCTGCTGTACTCCACGCTGTTCATCGTCGATCAGCGGCAGTTTGCGGTGATCTACGCGCTGGGTGAAATCAAAGAAGTAATCTCCGAGCCCGGCCTGAAATTCAAGCAACCGCAGCCACTGCAAAACGTGGTCTTTCTTGACCGCCGTGTGCAGACTCTAGACAGCCCGGAAACCCGACCCATCTTTACGGCCGAGAAGAAGAGCCTGGTGATTGACTGGCTGGTGAAGTGGCGCGTGACCGACCCGCGCCAGTTCATTCGCAATAACGGCACCGACATGCGCAATGTGGAAGCGCGGCTGAGCCCGATTGTGCAGGGCGCTTTCAATGAAGAAGTGACCAAGCGCACTGTGCAGGAAATGTTATCGACGGACCGCGACAACGTAATGCAGGGGGTGCGCACCCGCCTCGCCGACGAAGCCAAGGCGTTCGGCATCGAGGTCATCGACGTTCGCATCAAGCGTGTTGATTTTTCGGCCAACATCACCAGCTCGGTCTACGGGCGAATGGAGTCCGAGCGCAAGCGCGTGGCCAACCAGCTGCGCTCCACGGGCTTCGCCGAAGCTGAAAAAATCCGCGCCGACGCCGAGCGGCAGCGCGATGTGATCCTGGCCGACGCCTACCGTGATGCGCAGGCCATCAAGGGTGACGGCGATGCCAAGGCGTCGGCTCTGTACGCCGATGCGTTTGGTCGCGATCCGCAGTTCGCCAAGTTCTACCGCAGTCTGGAGGCTTATCGCACCACCTTCCAGAGCAAGTCCGATGTGATCGTGGTCGACCCGTCGAGCGAGTTCTTCCGGGCCATGCGTGGCGAGACCGGTGGCAGTTCCGGCTCCAAGAAGAAGGGTGAGTAACGCCTGCAATGTACGACCTGTTGTGGAGCGCACTTGCGCTGATGCTGGTGATCGAAGGTGTGTTGCCTTTTTTCAGCCCAGTGGCATGGCGGAAGCTCTTCGAGCGAGCCATCCAGCTCAGTGACGGGCAGATCCGCTTCATCGGGCTGAGCAGCATGATTGCCGGCCTGGCGGCTTTGCTGCTGTTCTGGCCGTAGCCCTGACTGCCGGCGCAACGTCGGCCGGTACAATCTCTTTTTTAATCCCCCGGTCATTTCACATGTCGTCTGCTTGGCTGCTGCCCGAGCACATTGCCGATGTCCTGCCTGCCCAGGCCAGGCGCATCGAAGAACTCCGTCGCGATCTGCTTGACGGGGCTCGGGGTTACGGTTTTGAGCTGGTCATGCCGCCTTTGCTCGAGCATCTTGACTCCCTGCTGTCGGGCACTGGGCGTGAGCTCGACCTCAAGACTTTTAAGCTGGTCGACCAGCTGAGCGGCCGTACGCTGGGTGTTCGAGCTGATACAACGTCACAGGTGGCGCGCATCGATGCCCATCTGCTCAACCGCAGCGGCGTGACCCGTCTTTGCTACTGCGGCCCTGTGCTGCACACCCGGCCGGACGGCCTACACGGCACGCGCGAGCCGCTGCAGTTCGGCGCCGAAATTTATGGGCACGCCGGCCTAGAGGCCGACCTGGAAGTACAGGAGCTGGCACTGGACAGCCTGCAGCGCGCGGGCGTTTCGGAGCTTGCGCTGGACATGGGAGACGCCCGCATCGTGCGCGGGCTGCTGGCCGGCTTGTCGCTCGACGCATTGACCCTTGATCTCGTGTACGCCGCCCTCGCTGCCAAGGATCAAGCTGCGATGGAAGTGCATTCGTCCGCTTTCCCTGCACCGGCAAAAGAAGGCCTGCGAGCCTTGCTGCGTCTTTATGGCGGCGAAGACGTGCTAGCGGCAGCCCGCCATCAGCTGCCCGCGCATCCTTTGGTTAGTGCGGCGCTGGATGACCTCGCTTGGCTGGCTCAGCACCTGCGGCAAGCTTACCCCGAGGTTCGCATCGGTTTTGATCTGGCCGACCTGACGGGTTATGCGTATTACAGCGGTGCCAGGTTCGCGGTCTATGCAGCTGGCTCTAGCGATGCTGTCGTGCGAGGTGGTCGCTACGACGAGGTCGGCGCTGTGTTTGGTCGCAACCGCCCGGCCGCTGGTTTCAGCATGGATTTGAAGCAATTGATGCTGTTGACGCCATCACGCACCATGCGCCCGGCGATTCGGGCACCCTGGGGCGAAGACGCCGGCCTGCGTGCTGCGGTTCGCCGCTTGCGCGAGCAGGGCGAGTCGGTGGTGTGCATCTTGCCGGGGCACGAGCATGAGGGCGAAGAATTTACCTGCGACCGCGAGCTGGCTTTGGCGAGCGGGCAGTGGCTCGTGCGGGCGCTCTGACGCTGACCTTCAATTTTCAAAGTAACGGACATTCAGCAATGCAACAAAAGCGCAGCGGCCACAACGTGGTCGTGGTGGGCACCCAATGGGGTGACGAAGGCAAGGGCAAGGTCGTCGACTGGTTGACCGACCACGCCCAAGCGGTCGTGCGTTTTCAGGGCGGCCACAATGCCGGCCATACGCTCGTCATAAAAGGTGTGAAGACGGCGCTGCAGCTGATCCCCTCGGGCATCATGCGCGAGGGCGTGGCCTGCTACATCGGCAATGGCGTGGTGGTCGACCCCAGCCACTTGCTGAGCGAGATAGAGCGCTTGGAGGCCATTGGTGTCGAGGTGCGCTCGCGCTTGTTCATCAGCGAATCCTGCCCCTTGATCTTGCCGTTTCACGTGGAGGTCGACAAGGCGCGCGAGGCGCTGCGCGAGACCAGCGGCGCCGGCAAGATCGGTACCACGGGCAAGGGCATAGGCCCGGCCTATGAAGACAAGGTGGCGCGACGTGCGATGCGCGCTCAAGACCTCAAGCATCCTGAGCGCTTCGCAAAGAAGCTGAGCGAGCTGCTGGAGCTGCACAACTTCGCGCTGAGCGGTTACCTCAAGTCCAAGCCGCTGGAATTCCAGCCGATCTACGACCACGCCATGTCGGTGGCCGAGCAGCTCAAGCCCATGCTGGCCGATGTGGGCTACACGCTGTACACCGCGCATCAGCAGGGCGCCAACATCTTGTTCGAGGGTGCGCAAGGCACGTTGCTCGACATCGATCACGGCACCTACCCGTACGTGACGTCCAGCAACTGCGTGGCGGGCAATGCCTCTGCGGGCGCTGGGGTGGGGCCTGATTTCTTGCACTACATCTTGGGCATCACCAAGGCCTACACCACACGCGTAGGCAGCGGCCCGTTCCCGACAGAGCTTGACATGGACACCCCCGGCACCGTGGGCCACCATCTGTCGACCGTGGGCCAGGAGCGCGGAACCGTGACTGGGCGGCCGCGCCGCTGTGGTTGGCTCGACGCCGCGCTGCTGAAGCGATCGATCATCATCAATGGCATTTCCGGCCTGTGCATCACCAAACTTGATGTGCTCGACGGCTTGCCTGAGATCAAGGTGTGCGTTGGCTACGAGCTCAACGGCAAACGCGTCGACATCTTGCCGCTGGACGCCGACGACATCGAGGCCTGCGTGCCCATCTATGACAGCTTCCCGGGCTGGGCGGAAAAGACGGCTGGCATCACGCAGTGGGACAAGCTTCCGCTGAACGCCCGCCGTTACCTGGAGCGCGTACAAGAGTTCATCGGCGCGCCCATCGACATGGTGTCGACCGGCCCCGATCGCGAGCACACCATTCTGCTGCGCCACCCCTATCAAGCCTGACGCTCAAGGAGCTTTTGCATGCTGACCGATGACGGCAAACATCTTTACGTCTCCTGGGACGAATACCACCTGCTCATTGAGCGGTTGGCGCTGAAGATCGATGCGTCAGGCTGGGCGTTCGACCAGATCCTGTGCCTGGCACGCGGCGGCATGCGCCCGGGTGACGTGCTCTCTCGTGTATTCGACAAGCCGCTCGGCATCATGTCCACGAGCTCGTATCGTGCGGAGGCTGGCACCATCCAGGGCCGGCTCGACATGGCCAAGTACATCACCCTGCCGAAAGGCGAGTTGGCCGGCCGCGTGCTGCTGGTCGACGATTTGGCAGACTCAGGGGTGACCCTGCGTGCCGTGGTTGACCGCTTGCGCAGCATGCCGTCGATCAGCGAGCTGCGCTCAGCGGTGATCTGGACCAAAGGTGTTTCGAGCTACACGCCCGACTATTACGTCGAGCTCTTGCCCACGAGCCCCTGGATTCATCAGCCCTTTGAAGAGTACGACGAGCTGAGGCCCGAAGGCCTGGCAAAGAAGTTTGCGATTTGACGGTAAACCTGCGCAAACCTAAGAATAATGTGTGCGATGAACGCCGTCGCCCGCAGCTTCACTGCGATCAAAAACCCGATCAACCCATTAAACCAACCACCAAACAAAAAGGCCCGCACTTGCGTGCAGGCCTTCTGTTTTTATCTCTGTCTTGGTGCCCAGGAGAGGACTCGAACCTCCACGGAGTTACCCGCTAGTACCTGAAACTAGTGCGTCTACCAATTCCGCCACCTGGGCATTTCAGGAAGTCTTGG